>NZ_JBFAKX010000001.1:0-764344 GCF_040655935.1 Promicromonospora sp. NPDC050262
GAGATCGGCACAGGCCTGTGCCGATCTCGAAGCCGACTACCGAACTGGTGGGGCTGACTGCCTGACTGCCGGCCGGAAGACCGGCGTCAGGGCAGCACGTTCGGGTTGTTCGCGTGGGTCAGGGTCTCCCAGGCCACGAACAGGTTGTTGGTGCCGGCCGGGCGGGTGGACTCCGTCAGGGCCTGCGTGTTCGACATGGCGTGACCCTGCCGGTTGTGCAGGGCGTTGAACCCGACCTCGGTGACCGGGCCGAGGCCCAGGTGCACCGACCCGCCGCAGAGCCAGGACGGCACCGCGGTGCCCCGCTGGTAGGTCGAGTGGAACCCGAGCGCGTGCCGCAGCCGCTCCCCCACCTGCGGGTACAGGTCGTCGCCCTGGATCGCGGCGGTCTCGGCGACGTGCGAGATCGCCGAGATGCCGTAGCCGGTGTGCGTGAAGTCCCGGCAGGTCTCCTGGGACAGCCCGTTGACCAGGGTGCGCTGGTTGTGCCAGTAGGCGAAGATCTGGTCCGGGGTGTCCCGGCCGGAGCCGGGCACGGTGCGCGGCACCGACCCGTCGGAGGTCAGGTAGATGAACGCGGGCACCCGCACCAGGAACCGCTGCCGGGCGGACGCGTAGGCGGTGCGGTCGTCGAGGAAGATCGCGATGCCGACGGCGGCCTCCATCATCGACAGCTCCCAGTTGCCGTTGCTGTTGGACCCGTTGATCACCTCGGGCAGGTAGACGTTCCGCAGCATCGTCTCGAACCGGTCGACGTCGGCCGCGGCCCAGCCGGCGCCCGTGTACCGGATGATCTCCGCGGCCCGCGGCCACACGGACCCGGCCCACGCCGTCTGCAGCGGCGCGTTGGAGTTGGTGTGGTCCCGGATCACCGGCGACCACGCGTTCATGATCGAGATCGCCTTGTTCGCGTACCGCGTGTCCCGGGTGACCGACCAGGCCAGGGCGTGGGTGTACGCCGCGATCGCGTCCTCCCGCTCGTCGGTGCACCCGTAGTTCGGGTTGGAGTACGACCCGCACTCGACCACGGCCCGCGGGTGCGGCGTGTAGGACAGCGACGCGTACCGGCTGCCCATCATCGAGTCGTAGGCGCTGCGCCAGGGCTGGGCGCCGGCCTGCACCTGCTGCCGGATGTAGTCGAGCTGCGGCGCGCTGACGTGCACGCCCGGGTGCGTGAACGTCGCGGGCACGTCGGCGGGAGCGGCCACCGGCGCGGCACCAGGAGCGGCGTCCGGCACCGCGTCGGGTACAGCGGGCGCCTGCTGCCCGACGGCGGCGCGCGCCCCGGGCGCGGCGCTCGCCGTGCCCGCGGCGGCCGCGGGCAGGACGAGCCCCACGGCGACGGCGAGCACGACCAGGGTGCGGGCGGATGCCTTGCTGCTGCGGATCCCCATCAGAAGCCTCCCGTGATGCGCGTGAACTCGAACCCCGGCTGGTCCCGGTTGACGGACCAGAACGCCAGCCGGGTCAGCCCGTTGTTCCGCGCGTAGTCACGGATCTGCGTCCAGGCGGCGGTGGTCGTGATCTCGCCCTGGTCGGAGCTCCCGTTCATGCCGGAGATGCCCATGTGGGCGTACGCCTGGGCGTCCGTCCAGCCGCGGGCCGACTTGAGCTGGTTCTTCAGCCCCTCGGACGCGTTGATCGTGTCCTGCGCGATGTTCGAGGAGCCGAAGTTGAACGGCATGATCGTGTAGTTGTCGATCGGGACGCCCAGCTGCGCGGCCCGGTTGATCAACCGGGTGCCCGCACCCTCCGGGCCGCCGCGGCCCGTGCCGATCGTGACGGCGATCTTCACGTTCGGGTTGTTCTGCTTGACGATGGTCAGGCCCTGCAGGATGCGGTCCTGGACGGTGTAGTTCTCGAACTCGTCGGAGTTCTCGATGTCGAAGTCCACGACGTTGGGCTGGTGCGCGTTGATGACCTGCTGCACGGCCCCGGCGTACGCGGCGGGCGTCGAGCAGTTGGGGCCCAGCTTGTTGCCGGACCAGCCGCCGAACGAGATCTGCACCTGGCCGCCGGCGGCCTTGATCGCGTTGATGGTCTGCTGGTCGACGCCGCCGGTCAGCGGGCGGCTGCCGTCCCACGCGGGGTTGCAGCCCCCGGACGAGAGGATGAACGCCATGGTGAACGCCCGCACGCCCGTCTGGCTCATCACCGACGTGGCGCTCGGCGGGTTGCCCCAGCCCAGGTACAGGTAGGGCGCGCCCGGCATCTTCGCCGGGTTGGGCTCGGGGTTGCCGCCGCCGGACGGGAGCGTCCAGCGCTGGTTGGCGCCCGCGAAGCAGTCCCAGAGCTGCAGCGGCGTGCCGTCCGCGGAGCTCGGGCCGGTCGCGTCGAGACACTTGCCGAGCGCGCGCAGCGTGCCGTCAGCGCCCGCGGTCCAGGTCTGCGCGGCGCTGCCGTTGCAGTCCCAGAGCTGGATGCGGGTCCCGTTGGCGGTGCTCGCGTCCGCGACGTCGAGGCACTTGCCGAGCGCGCGGACCGTGCCGTCGGTGCGCACGTCCCAGCTCTGCGCGTTCGTGCCGTTGCAGCCGTAGAGCTGGATCTGCGTCCCGTTCGCGGAGCTCGCCGCCGCGACGTCGACGCACTTGCCGCCGTACCCGGTGATCGCCCCGGTCGCGGCCTGCGCGGGCAGGGCGCCCCCGCCGAGCGCGAGCGCGGTGGCGAGGGCCAGGGACAGTGTCGCGAGGCCGCCGAGGACACGGCGCCGTAGACGTGCTTGCATGGTCGTCCTCCTCATGAACTTTCAAGCCTGTAAGTGAGGAGAACGTACGACTTCCTTGCCACCCGCAACATTGGGGCTAACCCGTACAGGTACCACACAGGTTCGGCCGGCCGACGGCAGCGGGCACCGGCGGGACGACGTCGGGCACCGGCTCGCGGACCGCGAACCGGTGCCCGACCACTGCGCGGCGGGGGTCAGAACCCCGCGGTGATCCGCGTGAACTCGAGGTCCTGCTGCGCGATGCCGCTGCAGTTGGACGTCACGCCGCCGCCCTCGCAGCCCCGGTCCCGGTTGACCGCCCAGTACGCGAACCGGGACAGCCCCTGGGCGTTCGCCCAGTCGCGGATCTCGGTCCACTGCGCCGGCGTGGTGGTCTCGCCGACGTCGGACAGCCCGTTCATGCCGGAGATCCCGGAGTACGAGTGCGCCTCGGCGTCGGACCAGCCGTGCGCCGCCTTGAGCTGGTCCTTCAGGCCCTCGGCGGCGCTGATCGTGTCGGCCACCATGTCGGAGCCGCCGAAGTCGAACGTCATGATCGTGTAGTTGTCGATCGGCGTGCCCAGCTCGGCGGCCCGCGCGATCAGGCGCGAGCCGGCCCCGCCCGGGCCGGTCGTGGTGGTCGGGATCGTCACCACGGCCTTGACGCCGGGGTTGTTCTGCTTGACGATCGCGATGCCCTGCAGGATCCGGTCCTGGACGGCGTAGTCCTCGTACTCGTCGGTGTTCTCGATGTCGAAGTCCACGACGTCGGGTCCGTGCGCGTCGATCACCTGCTGCACGGCCCCGGCGAACGCCTCCGGGCTGGAGCAGTTCGGGCCCAGCTTGTTGCCCGAGTAGCCGCCGAAGGAGATCTGCACCTGGCCGCCGGCGGCCTGGATCGCGTCGATCGTCTGCTCGTCGACGCCGCCGGTCAGCGGACGCTGCCCGTCCCACGCCGGCGTGCAGCCGCCGGACGACAGCATGAACGCCATGGTGAACGCCGAGACCCCGGTCTCGCTCATCACCGAGGTGGCGTTCTGCGGGTCGCCCCAGCCCAGGTAGAGGTAGGGCGCGCCGGGCAGCTTCTCCGCGGCGGCCTGCGGCTCGGACTGCCCGGCGGCCCGGGCCCCGGCGACCTCCGTCGCGGCGGCGCCGACCATGCCGCCGGCCGCCAGGACCATCGCGGTCACGGAGCTGAGCAGGGCGAGGCGCCTCGGGTTGGTCTTCATCGTCGTCTCCCGAAGATGTCGGTCGGATGCGTACCGAGACCGTACACAGCGGGTGAAAAAGGGCGCATCAGGGTTAACCCGTACACGTCACCGGCGCACCTGCGTCAGGTTTCCCTCCGGATCCAGCCGGATCTCCGCGTCCAGGCCCAGCCGCTCCAGGAACGCGCCGTCGTGGCTCACCACGAGCAGCGCACCCCGGTAGGCGGACAGCGCGTCCACGAGCTGGTCCGTGCTCGCGATGTCGAGGTTGTTCGTCGGCTCGTCCAGCACCAGGAGCTGCGCCGGCGGGTCCGCCAGCAGCAGGCGCGCCAGCGCCACCCGGAACCGCTCGCCGCCCGACAGCGTCGCCACCGGCCGGTCCACCGCGGCGCCCCGCACCAGGAACCGCGCCAGCCGGTTGCGCAGCTCCCCCGGCGGCACGTGCGGCGCGCCCTCCCGCACGGCGTCCAGCACGGAGGACGCGTCCGGCAGCACGTCGACCCGCTGCGGCAGGTACGCCGCGCGCTCGGTCAGCAGCTCCCCGTCCGCGAACCCCTGCCCGTCCCGCCCAGCTCCTTGAGTGCTGGGTGTCTGCGGCCCCGAGGGGGTCTGGCCCGACACATACCCAGCACCCGACGGGGCAGGGGCGGGTATCGAGAGCAGGCGCTCCAGGAGGGTCGTCTTGCCGACGCCGTTCGGGCCCGTCAGCGCGATCCGCTCCGGACCCTGGATCACGACCTCCCGGCCGTCCGCGCCCCGCAGCACCGCCAGCCGCCGCCCGGCCGGCACCCCCGGGTCGGGCAGGTCCACGGAGATCCGGTCGTCGTCGCGCACCGCGCGCTCCGCCAGGTCGACGGCGGCCCGTGCGGCGTCCACCTTGTCGTCCAGCATCCCGCGCCGCGCACCTGCGGACTTCTCCGCGCTGTTGCGCCGGTCGTTGATCACGGCCTTGACGTACTTGCTGTTCGCGGCGTCCTTGCGGCCCTTGCGCTCGCTGTGCGCGATCCGCTCCTCGGCCTCGATCCGCTGCCGCTTCTCGCGGCGCAGCGTCTGCTCGGCCGCACGCAGCGTCTGCGCCGCCGCCTCCTGCTGCACCTGGAGCCACGCCCGGTACTCCGAGTACGGGCCGCCGAACGTCGTCAGCGACCCGGCACGCAGCTCGGCCGTGTCGTCCATCAGCTCGAGCAGGGCCAGGTCGTGCGAGACGACCACCAGCGCGCCCCGCCAGCCGCGGACCAGCTCGTACAGGCGCTCGCGGGCGGCGCCGTCGAGGTTGTTCGTCGGCTCGTCGAGCAGCGCGACGGCGGCGCTCCCGGTCGACTGGCGCAGCCGCACACCGGTGATCGCCGTCAGCATCGTCTCGCCGCCGGACAGGGTGGCGACCGACCGGTCGAGGCCGGTGGGCAGGCCGGTCGCCGCCAGCAGCGCGACGGCCCGCTCCTCGACGTCCCAGTCGTCGCCGACGACGTCGAAGTGCGCCTCGTCGACGTCGCCGGACTCGATGGCCCGCAGCGCGCGCACGACGGGCGTGATGCCCAGCAGGTCGGCGACCGTCGCGTGGACGTCGAGCGTGATGCGCTGCGGCAGGTAGTCGGCGGTGCCGCTCAGGGCGACCCGGCCGGAGGTGGGCGTGAGCAGGCCGGCGACGACGCGCAGCAGGGTGGACTTGCCGGCCCCGTTGAGACCGGTCAGGCCGGTGCGGCCGCGGCCGAAGGCGCCGGAGACGTGATCGAGCGCGACGGCGCCGTCGGGCCAGGCAAAAGTGACGTCGTGCAGCACGACAGAAGGGTTGGACAACACAGCAGGGACTCCCGGGAGGTGGCGTGGTGCCGACGCCCGGAGCCCTCGTGGAGGGCAGGCGTCAGCGCGAGGTGTTCTCGTACCGGGAGATGCCCGTCATCACAGTCCTTGTCCGTAGCTCCCTCACACGCGCGGCACACCCGCAGGAGCGCACACAGCCTGACATGGGACGACGCCGGGGCGCAACGTGAATCACGGCACCCCCGCCGCCCGTCACGGCCGCGGTGCCGTGAGGTACCGCTGCACGGTGGGCCCCAGCCAGGCGACGACGTCCGCCCTGGTCAGGTCCGCGGCGGGGCCGAACCGCAGCACGTACCGCACCAGCGCCATGCCGAGCACCTGCGAGGCGACCAGGGCGGCCCGCCGCGCCGCGTCCTCGCCGGCCCCGACGAACCGCTGCGCGAGCGGCAGGATCTGGCCGGAGAACACGTCGCGCATCCGCGCGGCCCCGGGCTCGTTCGTCACCCCCACGCGCAGCAGCGTCTGCAGCACGCTGTCGTGCTCCCAGAGGTCGAGGAAGTGCCCCACCAGCACCGCCCCGACGTCGTCCACCGGGATCGCGGCCAGGTCCGGGAGCACCAGCTCCACGTCGATGACCGCGGCGAACAGGCCCTCCTTGGAGCCGTAGTAGCGCATCACCATCGACGGGTCGATCCCCGCGTCCTGCGCGATGGCGCGCACCGTGGCGCGCTCGTAGCCGTCGGCCGCGAACCGCGCCCGGGCCGCGTCCAGGATCGACGCGCGGGTCACGTCGGAGCGGCGCCGCGGAGCATCGGTGTCTGTCATGCCAACAACTGTATGCCAACATCCGTTGACCTTCGCCCAGCCGGTCCGCTACGTGTGTCAACAAGCGTTGGCAAACACTCGTTGGCCCACCCCGGGAGGACACCATGGACACGGACGTCGTCGTCGTCGGGGCCGGCCCGACCGGCCTGCTGCTCGCCGGGGACCTCGCCACGGCCGGGGCGCACGTCACCGTGCTGGAGAAGCGGCCGGCCGGGCTGAGCAACCTGACCCGGGCGTTCGCCGTGCACGCGCGCAGCCTCGAGGTGCTCGACGCACGCGGCCTGGCGGACGAGCTGCTCACCCGCGGGCAGCAGGTCACCAGCCTCCGGCTCTTCCAGCGGCTCACCATCGACCTGGCGGACCTGCCGTCCCGGTTCCGGTACGTGCTCGTCGCGCCCCAGTACGAGGTGGAGCGGCTGCTGCGGCGCCGCGCCGAGGAGGCGGGCGCCGTCTTCCGGCACGACACCCGGGTCACGGCCCTGGCCCAGGACGACGACGGCGTCACGGTCACCACCGCCGACGGCCCGGACCTGCGCGCCCGGTACGTCGTCGGCACCGACGGCGCGCAGTCCACGGTGCGTGACGCCGTCGGCATCCCGTTTCCCGGCCGGGCCGTGATCCGCTCGATGGTCCTGGCCGACGTCCGGCTGGCGCGGCAGCCCGCCGACCTGCTCACGGTCGCCGCCGCGAACGACTCCCTCGGGTTCCTCGCCCCGTTCGGCGACGGCTGGTACCGGTTCATCGGCTGGCACGGCGACCGCGACGTGAGCGAGGACGAGCCGGTCGACCTCGACGAGGTGCGCACCATCGCCCGCGCCACGCTGCACGACGACTTCGGCATGACCGAGGCGCGCTTCCTGTCCCGCTTCCACGCCGACGAGCGGCAGGCGCCCGCCTACCGCGCGGGCCGCGTCCTCCTGGCCGGCGACGCCGCGCACGTGCACAGCCCCGCGGGCGGGCTCGGCATGAACACCGGCATGCAGGACGCCGCGAACCTCGGCTGGCGGCTCGCCGCCGCGCTGCGCCTGCCCGACGACGCGGCGGACGCCGTGCTCGACGGCTACGAGGCCGAACGGCACCCGGTGGGGCGGCAGGTGCTGCGCACCAGCGGCGGGATCCTGCGGGTCGCCACCCTGCCGGGGCCGCTGGTCGCGGCGGTACGGCGCGGCGTCGTCGGCCTGGTCTCCCGGGTCGCCCCGGTCCGCCGGCGGGCGGCGCTCACGGTGTCCGCGCTGGGCGTCGCCTACCCGCACCCCCGCGGAGCGCACCCGCTGGTCGGCACCAGGGCGCGAGACCTCCCGCTGGAGGGCGGGTCGCGCCTCGCCGAGGCCCTTCGCGCCGGGCGGTTCGTGCTGGTCGCCCCGGCGGGCGCGCCGGCTCCCGGCCTGCCGGCCGCGCCCGGCGAGGTCGACCCGGCCGAGCGCGTCGTCGTCCGCCGGTCCGACGGCGGCGCGACCGCCCTGCTGGTGCGCCCCGACGGCTACGTGGCCGGCGCGGTCGCGGGTGCGTGACCCGCGACCGCCGGCCGCATGCCGGTGGGCCTGGTGCGCGTCACCTCAGCCGCTCGACGTGGACTCGCTGAAGAAGCCCTCCCGGAACTCCGGGATGCTGAACAGGATGACGATCCCGACGACCAGGAGCAGGGTCAGCCCGATCGTCACCCAGCCCGTGATGATGCCGACCAGGCCCATGCCGCCGTTGTCGGCCTGGCCCTCCTTCTGCGCCCTGCGGCTCAGGTGCCCCGTGATGATCGCCGGGATCCCGGCCAGGAAGCCGCCGACACCGCAGGCGAACAGCAGGATGACGCTGAGGATGCCCAGCACGAGGGACCAGACCCCGAGCGAGTTCTTCTCCAGCGGTGCGGCGTAGCCGTAGTAGGGCGCGCCGTACGGGTAGGGCTGCTGCCCCGGGTACGGCTGGGGCGGGTAGGGCTGTCCCTGCTGGTCCCACTGCTGCTGCTGCTGATACGGCTGCTGGTAGGGGCTCGGCGGTCCGGCCTGGCCCGGCGCGGACCCTGGTCCGGGACCATAGGCCGGGCCGGGCTGCGGGGCGTCCGGCTGCTTCGGCGGGTCGTAGGGCGACTTCCACTCGTCGGGCTGGCTCATGCCTCCCCCTTCCACGGGGTGCGCGGGATGCTGCGTGCTGCCGCAGGCCGCCGGACCGCGGTCATACCTGGGTCACCGAGAATGCCGCCCCGAGGAGCCCGACCACCAGGAAGACGATCCAGACCAGCACCGCGGCGCCGGTCAGCGCCACGTTGATCCAGCCCAGGACCAGGCCCGCCGTCGCCGAACCGGGGTTGTTCGCCAGGCCCTCGCGGACTGCCTTGTGGCTGGCGTTCCCGGTGACGATGGCGACGATGCCCAGGACGAGCGGGCAGAGGATCCAGCTCAGGATGCCCGTCACCAGCGACCAGACGCCCAGGTCGTTCTTCGGGGGCGCGACCGGGTAGGCGTACTGCGGCGGAGGGCCGTACTGGTACGCGGCGGGGCCCTGCGGCGGGTACGGCTGCACCTGGCCGGAGGAGTACTGGCCGGACGGGTACTGACCCGAGGGATAAGGGCCGGGCTGACCCGGGTACGGGACCTGCTGGCCCGACGGGTGCTGCACGGGATACCCGTACGCGGGGCCCGCGGGCGGCGCCGGGGGCGTGGGCGCGACCGCCGTCTGCTCCCCGGTCGGCTGGTCCGGCGCCGTCTGCTCCACCGGCGGCTGCGGGCCGGCCGGCTGGTCGTTCGGGTCCCGCGGGCCGTGCCCGTCGTCGGGCTGGGTCATCGTGCTGCCTTCCATGCTCGGGCGCGCCAGGGGGCGCAGACGGGAGACGACGAGTCAGCCCGCCGCACGACCGAGGGAGTCTCACCTCGGGTGCGGCGGGCTGACCGGCTGCTGCGGAGCGGGCTCAGCTGTTCTCGAGCTCGTCCATGAGCTCCTGGAGCTCAGGGTCCATGGTCGCGCCGGAGTCGCCGAGCTCCTGCTCGTAGCTGTCCTGGAACTCCTGCTCGAAGCCCTCCTGGAACTCGGGCGACGTGACGAGGAAGCCGACGAACGCGATGTAGGCGATCACGCCGAGGGTGACCAGCACCGTCCCGATCCAGCCCAGGACGAGACCGGCGAGGCCCATGCCACCGTTGTCCGCGAGACCCTCGCGCTGCGCCTGCCGGCTCTTGGTACCGGTGATGATCGCGGCGATACCCGTGAGCAGACCGCAGCCGAGCACGGACAGGATGCCGAGCACGAGCGACCAGACGGCGAGGCTGTTCTTCGGCAGCGGCGCGCCGTAGGCGGGCTGACCGCCGTAGGCAGGCTGACCGCCCTGCGCGTAGACCGGCTGCTGCTGGTCGTACGGCTGCTGCGCGTACGGCGCCTGCTGGTACGGGGCGGGCTGGCCGGGGACCGAGCCCGGCGCCGGTGTCGCCGGCTGTCCCTGCTCGGGCGGCTGCTGCGGCGGGTCGTAGGGCGACTGGCCGCCGTCAGGCTGGGTCATCGTGCTACCTCTCTGCTTGCGGTGAGCCGGGGGACTGGACCGGCCCGGAGGTGCCAAACCTACAGGTAGGACGCCCCGCGCGGCAGGAAAACCGCGCGGGGAGTCCTACCCGTGTTCGCACGTGCGCGGGGTCAGTAGTTCCAGTCGTTGGGGTCCATGTCTTCCCATCCGTTCAGGCCGCCGGCGAACAGCCCGACCGCCAGCGCGATGACGAAGAACACGATGGCGAGCACGACCAGCACCACGTTGATCCAGCCCAGGATCAGACCCGCGGTGCCCATGCCGCGGTTGTTCGCCAGGCCCGCGTCGGCGGCCCGGCGGCTCATCGTGCCTGTGATGATCGCCGCGATCCCGAGCAGGAGCGGGCAGAACACATAGCTGAGGATGCCCGTGATCAGCGCCCACACACCCAGGTCGTTCTTGGGCGGCGTCTGCCCGTACCCGTACTGCGGTGCGGCCGGGGCGCCGGGCTGGCCGTAGGGCGTCGGGACGCCCTGCTGCCCGTAGGGTGCGCCCGCGTCGGGACCGGCCGGCGAGCCCGGGTACGGCTCCTGCGGGCCGGGCTGCTGTGGGCCGGGCTGCTGCGGTGTGGGCTGCTGTCCGGCGGGCTGCTGCTCCGCGCGGTACGGCTCGCCCGGAAGAGGCTGCGTGGGTGTCGGGTCCGAACCCTGCGAGGGGGTCGACCCGGGCAACGGCTGCGTAGGCGGCGTCTCCCGCTGGGGATCGCGCGGCGTACCGCCCTCGTTCTCGGTCATGAGGCTGCCTTCCCTTCCAGTTCAGGGAGCTGGGAGCACCGGGACCGATGCCCCTCCTCCACCTAACCAGGGATGACGCAGACCTGCGCGCGCGGCAGTGCCCTCACTCGCGCCGCCAGGTCTCCGCCTGGTGCGCCAGCACGAAGCCCAGGCGCTCGTAGACGCGGCGCGCGGGCGCGTTGTCGTCGTAGAGGCCGAGCGTCACCAGCCCGTGCTCCGCGACGCCGTCCGCCGTCATGCGAGCCGTCAGGGCGCTGCCCAGCCCCCGCCCGCGGCGCGTCGGGTCCGTCCCGATCGACCCCAGGTGGACGGACCCGCTCGGGGTCGGGGTCGCCGATCCCACGGCGACCAGCGCGCCGGCGCGCGCCCCGGGGGACGCAGATTGGGCACGCACCCCGTACCAGCGGGTCAGTCGTGCCCGGGGTCCCGACGCGCCGGAACGCGTGCGGGGGTTCGCCCGGGCGAGCAGGCCGACGATCTCGTCGGTGTGCCGGTCCAGGTCGAGCACCTCGACGGCCGGCGACCCGTCGCGCACGGGCGGCGCCACCTCCGTGACCATGCGGTCCCAGGTGGAGTCCGGCGCGAGGCCCCAGCCCGCGAGGGTCTCGCCGGCCAGGGCCCCGGTGCCGCGGGTCACCGTGGCGGCCACGACGTCGCCGTCGGGCACCACCGTGGTCATCAGGCGCGCCAGCCGGTCGGCCCGGCCGACGGCGTTGAGCCACCGGCCGGGCCGCTCCCCCGTCGGGTCGACGAGCTCGACGACGGCGGCCGCACCGGCGTCGTCCGGACTCGTCCGGTCCGTCCAGGTCCGCGTGACCTCGAAGAAGTCGGAACGCGCCCGGTGGAAGACGTGGTCGAGCCCGTGGCCGCCCAGCCGCGTCACGCCGTGGGGGCCGCCACGGGTGCGGCCTCGGGCGTGAAGTCGACGCCGGCCTCCTTGCGCTGCTCCGGCGTGATGGGCGCCGGCGCCGCCGTCAGCGGGTCGAACCCGCCGCCCGACTTCGGGAACGCGATGACGTCGCGGATCGAGGCCGACTTCGTCAGCAGGGACACGATGCGGTCCCAGCCGAACGCGATGCCGCCGTGCGGCGGGGCGCCGAACGCGAAGGCGTCGAGCAGGAAGCCGAACTTCTCCTGCGCCTCCTCGTGCCCGATGCCCATCACCTCGAAGACGCGCTCCTGCACGTCACGGCGGTGGATACGGATCGAGCCGCCGCCGATCTCGTTGCCGTTGCAGACGATGTCGTACGCGTAGGCCAGGGCCTCGCCCGGCTCCTTCTCGAACGAGTCGATCCATTCGGGCGTGGGCGACGTGAACGCGTGGTGCACGGCGGTCCAGGCGGACGAGCCGAGGTCGACGTCGTCGTCCTCGCCGGCCGGCTTGAACAGGGGCGCGTCCACGACCCACACGAAGGACCAGGCGTCATCCGTCTCAGGCGTGCCGATCTGTCCGAGCTTCCGTGCGATCTCCAGGCGGGCGGCGCCGAGCAGGGCCCGCGCCTCCGACGTCTTGCCCGCGGCGAAGAAGACGGCGTCGCCGGGCCGGGCGCCGGTCGCGGCCGCCAGGCCGGCGCGCTCGTCGTCGGACAGGTTCTTGGCGACGGGGCCGCCGAGCTCTCCCTCCTCCGTGAAGGTCACGTAGGCGAGGCCGCGGGCGCCGCGCTGCTTGGCCCACTCCTGCCAGGCGTCGAACTGGCGGCGCGGCTGGGCCGCCCCGCCGGTCATGACCACGGCGCCCACGTACTCGGCCTGGAACACGCGGAACGGCGTGGCCTTGAAGTAGTCGGTGAGCTCCGCGATCGGGTTCTCGAACCGCAGGTCCGGCTTGTCGGTGCCGTACAGGCGCATCGCCTCGTGGAACGTGATGCGCTGGATGGGCGTGGGGATCTTGACGTCGACCAGCGCCCAGAGCGCCTGGAGGATCTTCTCGCCGAGGGCGATCACGTCCTCCTGGTCCACGAAGCTCATCTCGACGTCGAGCTGCGTGAACTCCGGCTGGCGGTCGGCGCGGAAGTCCTCGTCGCGGTAGCAGCGCGCGATCTGGTAGTAGCGCTCCATGCCGCCCACCATGAGGAGCTGCTTGAAGAGCTGCGGCGACTGCGGCAGCGCGTACCAGGAGCCGGGCGCGAGGCGCGCCGGGACCAGGAAGTCGCGGGCACCCTCCGGGGTGGACCGGGTCAGGGTCGGCGTCTCGATCTCGACGAAGTCCTGCTCGTCGAGCACGCGGCGCGCGGCCTGGTTGGCCTTGGCACGGAGGCGCAGGGCGTGCGCGGGTGCCGGACGGCGCAGGTCGAGGTAGCGGTGCTTGAGACGCGCCTCCTCGCCGATCACCTCGGTGTCCGCGAGCGCCGTGGACACCTGGAACGGCAGCGGCGCGGACTCGTTGAGGGTGACGACCTCGGTGGCGACGACCTCGATCTCGCCGGTGGCGAGGTTGGCGTTGGCGTTGCCCTCGGGGCGGCGGCCGACCTCGCCGGTGACCTGCAGCACGAACTCGGCGCGCAGCGGGTGGGCGATCTCCTCGTCGCGGATGACGACCTGGGCGATGCCGGACGCGTCACGCAGGTCGATGAACGCCACTCCCCCGTGATCACGGCGGCGGTCGACCCAGCCCGTGAGGGTGACGGTCTGGCCGATGTGCTCGGCCCGCAGTGAGCCGGCCGTGTGGGTGCGGAGCACGAAGAAGTCCTTCCAGCGTGAGGTGAGGGTCGACGAGAATTCTAGTCACCGCCGGGGCTCCTTCGCGCCGCCGGCCGTGGTGGGCGCCGCTGCGCGTAGCCTGACGCCCATGGCCAGGACTATCGCGACCAACACGACCGTGTCCCGGGACGAGCTGCTGGAGTTCCTGCGCTCGCGCCGCAACGGGATCCTCGTGACGAGCAGGGCCGACGGCGCCCCGCAGCTCAGCCCCGTGACGTACGGCGTGGACCCGCAGGGCCGTGTCGTCGTCTCGACGTACCCGGAGCGGGCCAAGGTGCGGAACCTGAAGGCGCGGTCCGCGGCGTCGTTCCTGGCGCTCGGCGAGGACTTCGGGGGCGCCTGGGTGCAGGTGGACGGCACGGCCGAGGTGCTGGACGTCCCCGAGTCGGTGGAGCCGCTGGTCGACTACTTCCGCGCGGCGGCCGGCAAGGAGCACCCGGACTGGGACGAGTACCGCGCAGCGATGGTCGAGCAGGGCAAGTCGCTCGTGCGCATCACGATCGAGCGCTGGGGTCCGGTGGCGACGGGCGGGTTCCCGGCACGTCTCGCCGAGGACTGACCCGACTCGCCGCCACCGGGCGTCAGCCGGCGTCGTCCGCCTTGCCCTGGTCCTCGCCGCCCAGCCGGATGACCGCATTGTAGGTGAGCCAGGTGACGCCGGCGCAGGCCAGACCCGCGGGCACGACGACGGCGAGAGTCAGCCAGTCCCGCTCGCCGTCGAGCAGGCTGCCGATCCAGACCATGAGCAGCACGCCGGAGAAGAGCGTGCCGCCGACGGCGGCGAGGAGAACGAGGACCAGGGCGAGGATGCCGGCCAGCTTGCCGAGCTCGAGCACGGCTTTGCCGGTGCCTGCCACCGCGGCTCCGGCGGTGCGCAGGATCCCGTCCTCCTCGACCTCCCGGTCGGCGCGGGCCCGGCCCGCCTGCTTGATCCGTTCCTTGTCGGGACGCTCCGGTGCCGTCGCGCGGGGAACGGGCACGACCAGTTCCTCAGGCACGTGCCGGTCCACCAGCTCGGCGACGGTCGACGCGTCGAGGTCGTCGTGCAGGGTGGGCTCGAACGGGATCCGCGCCCCGTCAAGCGCGACCAGGAGGCGCCCGCCGTCGGGGTGAGCCAGCAGCGCGGCCGTCTCGGCGAACCGGACGGTCGTCCGGGTCCGCCCGTCCCGGAGCGTGGCGCCGTGGTCCCCGACGACGATCGTCGCGTCCACGTCGATGCGCTCGAAGGCGCGGCCGGTGACGGCCTCACCCGCACCCCGCCGCGCGACGGCGGTCCCGGCCCAACCGGACCCGACCGGCGCGACCAGCAGCCCGGTGTCCCAGGCGGCGCGCGCCAGGGAGACGACGTCGGCGGCGGTGACCTCGGCGATCGCCGCTCTCCGTTTGGCCGGCGACGGGACGGGCTGTCCCAGCAGCGTCAGCAGGGCCTCGTCGGGCAGCCACATCGCCTCCTGGTGGGGCTCGTCGAACGCCAGGAGCAGGTGCGCACGCGCTGCCGCGACATCGTCCTCGGCGACGAAGTACCGCAGCCGACCCAGGGTGTCCAGGAACTCGCCTGTGGCCTCGGCGGCCGTCTCCGGTCGCAGCCCCGCGGCGATCCGCAGCGTGGCCTCCCGCCCGTCGAGCACGCCGATCGCGGCGGAGACGTCGTACGTCCAGCCCTGGTCCTGGCGCATGCGCCGGAACAGCGTCCGACGGGCCACCTCGGCGAGCACCTGGAGCGCGGGCACGTCCGGGGCCACGACCTCCCACACGACGTTCGGGCCGCCGGCCGGAGCCTCGGCGGGGAGTGACAGCACCGGCTCCGGGACAGCCGGCGGCGGACAGGGTGCTGCGGCGAGCCCTCCGGCCGGCAACGCCAGGCCGAGGTCGGGCTCCTCGTCACCCGCGTACCACGCGACCGCGTTGGAGCTCGCGAACCGCTCGGCGGACCACGACCGGAGATCGGTGGCGGTCGCGCCGTGGAGTCCCACGTGCTGCCCCGGGCCCAGGCCGTACGACTGGAACCCGTACCGCCAGGCCATGACCCCGACTGCATCTGTCTGCCGCTCGTCGAGCGCACGTGTCTCGGTCTCGCGGTGCTGCACCGGCAGGTTCGCCAGGGCATGTGTCAGGTCCCGGAGCGTCGTTCGCACGCGCTCGGCGGAGCCGCTCACCCGCACGTGGGTCACGACAGGGCCGACCGAGGCAGTGATGTCCAGACCCGGCCGCTCGACCGAGCGCAGGGCGAGCGCCACCACCAGCGCGGTGATGCCGCTGGTGGCGAGCGTCTCGTCGGCAAGGCCCACGCGGAACACGAGACCTCCGGCGACACGGCCGGGGCGCCGAGCGAAAAGGGTCCGGGGAAGCTCGCGCATAACGCCGGTCATCGCTCCCCCTTCCCGTGCCGCTTGCGCAGGAGCTGGACAGTGGTCGCCACCAGGACGAGCAGGGGAAGGAAGCCGAGGCGCAGCTCGGCTCCGAAAAGCTCCCGCGCGATCAGCTCCGCGACGACGAACAGGACGAACACGCCGAACCAGAGCGCGATCAGACGCTCGATGGTCCCCCACACCGAGCGCGCGACCTTGCCCGCCTTCTTCGGCGGCACAGCAACCGGGATGTCCTGCGGGGCGCGTGCGGGATGGTGCACCACGACGTCCTCGGGCACGTGCCGGTCGACGGACGCGGCGATGTCAGCCACCGTGAGGGAGCGATAGAGCGTCGGCTCGATCACGACCCGGAACCCGTCGGCCCCGGTGAGCACTCGCGCGCCGTCGGGCACCGTCTCCATCAGCACGCAGTCGGCGAACAGGACCGTCACGACGCCGTCGGGCGAGGCACTCCCGACACCGTCAGGACCGATCACGAGCGAGACGTCCGGCACGTCGATGCGCGGGTAGGACCGCCCCTTCGCAAGTGCAGGTGACTGCTCCGGGGCGGGTGCCATCCCGGCCCAGTCCAGGGGTGCCGGCCCGTACCAGAGCGCGCTGCCCCATACCTCGCGCATCGTGCCGAGGACGTCGTTCGCCGACACCTGTTCCACGGCGGCGCGAGCCTGGTCCGAACCGTCGAGGTCTCGACCGGTCACCATGCGGTAGGCGAGCGACGGCAGCAGGTCGGCGGCAGGCGCTGCCGCAGCCTCCGCCATCTCCTCGAGCATCCCCTCGCGGGCCGCGGCCAGGTCGTCCTCGGTCACGTGGAACCGGAGGCCGCCCAGCGCGTCGGCCAGGCCACCGGCCGCAGCGTCCTGGCGCCCCTCGGCCGCCCGCACGACAACGGAGACCCGCGCGAGCTCATCGTCCAGGTGGTCGTAGGACACGCTCAAGGACTGTGCGATGTCGGCGCTACGGCGCAGGTCGCGGTGCAGCACCTCCCGGACCACCCCGGTCGCCAGGAGCGCCGGATATCCTCGCGGCACCAACGCGTCGAGGGACACGCCGTCCCGTAGCCCGGACAGATACGCGGGTGTGCCCTGGAGCACGTCGGTCACGGCGGGCGGGTACATGCGCTCACCCGACGGCAGGCTCAGGTCCAGGCCCGCGGGAAGCGCGTCGGCAGTGACCCAGGCGACCGCGTTCTCACGTGTGAACATCCGTGCCGCCCACTGCCGTACCTCGGCCGGCGTGATCCGGTCGAGGCCCCGCTCGCCGTACCCCGCCAGTCCGTAGCCGCGCGCCCCGTGCCGGTTGACACGCAGCGCGCCTCCGAAGCCCGGGTTCCTGCCCTCCGCCTCGGACCGCAGGATGTCCTTCTCGGTCTCGATCTGGTCGAGCGGCAGGTCCTGCAACGACGCGCAGACATCGTTCAGGTAGGACACGACGTCGTGGACCGATCCGGCCACATGGAACACCGTGACATCAGCGTGCGTCTGTCCGTTCAGGTGCGCCTCGCTGAGGACCTGCCCCCGCAGTGCGAGGTGCTCGACCAGGTGGGTGATGCCGGACGTCGCGAGGGTCTCGTGCGCGGTGCCGACGCGGAAGACGATCCCCGCGCCCAGGTTTCCCTCACGCGGAGCAAGGAGCACAGGGACCCCGTCGGACTCGGAAAGCGCGACACCAGGGAAGTCCGCCAGGTCCGGAAGCGCGGAGATCGTCATGCCGGCACGCCCGAACGAGCGGAGACCTTGGCTGCGGCCTTGGCGGCGTTGTCCCGCTGCACCTTGTAGGGCACCTCGGCCCGGACGTCGTAGTAGCCCCACATCCCCTCGACGGGCGAGTTCCCGAGGGCCTCGAAGTGCGGCCAGGCCTCGGCAGGCACCTTGGCGATCGTGAAGAACAACGCGAAGTTCGCGTGAGCCGTCGCCGTCGCCGCGGTACGGGAGTGGTCGGGATGCAGCACCGTGGCGGCGGCCGCCTCACGAACCCGGTCCACCATCGCGGACGGGACCTTCTTCTCGCCGTCGAGCCACCGTTCGATCGCGTGGTCGACCACGAGAGCCGGACCGAGGGCTCCAGGTGCGGCGTCGGCCGCGCACTCCTCGACGAACCGGGACGCCTCCTCCCACGACCCGCTCCACTTGGGCAGGATCTGCTGGTGGTACACCCGCTGCGCGGCGAAGAACTGCGGGTCGAGCGCCGCGAGCCGGTCGTACCGGCGTCGCGCCTCACCATGCCCGAGCTGCAGGCCACGAGCCGTCGTGATCCGGGGCTCCCAGGCCGGTAAGTAGCCGGGGTGCTCCGAGCACACGTCGAACAGGACGCGCTCGGCCCGCCGGAGCCAGTCGTGGAACTGCTCGAACTGACTCGCCGAGACGTGCTCCGCGCGCGCGTGCGACCGGATGGCCCAGCCCACCGTGACGTACCGGACCGCGCGCAGGGTACGCGCGAGCGGCGTGCCGTCGTCGGCGGCCTCGATCGCCGCCGTGAGGCGCTGCGCCTCGTCCGTGACACCGGCTGTCGTGTCCGCGATCTCCCACAGCGCGGCCGCGATGTCGTCGGGCACGGTGAGGCCGCGGACGACCGCGAGCGCCGCCGCCGGGTCGCCAGCGTCACGGGCCGCCCGCAGGGCGGCGCCGTCGGGCACGTGTGCCAGCGGGTCGAAGAAGGTCGCGGTCGGCGCCGCGTCGCGCGTGGTGGCCATCGGTTACCTGTCCGGGGGTGGTCGGGATCCTGGGGGCGTCGGTGCCCGACCGGAGATTACTGGCGCCGCCGGACCTGCCCGGGCGAAATCGGACCGCAGCCCGGGTGAACTTCCCAAAAGCACTCGGAACGGTCATCTCGACCCGGGGCGAGGGTGCACGGGCAGGGCACCGGACCTGCGACCATGAGCGGGTGCGAGAGATCAGGCAGAGCCGCAAGCTGAAGTCCGTCCGGTACGACGTCCGGGGTCCGATCCTGGAGGAGGCGTACCGCCTGGAGGCCGAGGGTCACAAGATCCTCAAGCTGAACATCGGCAACCCCGCGCCGTTCGGGTTCGAGGCGCCCGAGGCGATCCTGGCGGACATGATCCACCACCTGCCGCAGGCGCAGGGGTACAGCGACAGCCGCGGCATCTACTCGGCACGCACCGCCGTGGCGCACTACTACCAGTCGCACGGCATCGACACGCACGTGGACGACGTCTACATCGGCAACGGCGTCTCCGAGATGATCAGCATGGTGCTGCAGGCCCTGATCGACGACGGCGACGAGGTGCTCGTCCCGGCGCCGGACTACCCGCTGTGGACCGGGGCCGTGAGCCTGCAGGGCGGCACGCCCGTGCACTACCGCTGCGACGAGTCCAACGGGTGGAACCCGGACCTGGAGGACATCGAGTCCCGCATCACGCCCGCCACGAAGGCACTGGTGATCATCAACCCGAACAACCCGACGGGCGCGGTGTACAGCGAGTCGACCGTCAAGGGGCTGGCCGAGCTGGCGCGCAAGCACGACCTGGTGCTCCTGAGCGACGAGATCTACGAGAAGATCCTGTTCGACGGCGCCACCCACCATCACACCGCCACGTTCGCCGCCGACGACGTCCTGTGCATCACGTTCAGCGGCCTGTCCAAGGCGTACCGGATCTGCGGCTACCGGTCCGGCTGGGCCATGATCTCGGGCCCCAAGCACCGCGCCGGCGACTTCATCGAGGGGCTCACCCTCGTCTCGAACATGCGCATGTGCGCCAACGTGCCGGCGCAGCACGCCATCCAGACGGCGCTGGGCGGCTACCAGTCGATCGACCACCTGGTGCAGCCCGGCGGCCGGTTCTACGAGCAGGCCATCCTGGCGGACAAGCTGCTCAACGAGATCCCGGGCGTCACCTCGGTGCGCCCGCGCGGCGCTCTGTACTGCTTCCCGCGCCTGGACCCGGAGATGTACCCGATCAAGGACGACGAGGCCTTCGTGATCGGCCTGCTGCGCGCCAAGAAGATCCTGGTGACGCACGGAACGGGCTTCAACTGGCCCGAGCCCGACCACTTCCGCCTGGTGACGCTGCCCGACGTCGACGTGCTCACCGAGGCGATCGGCCGCATCGCGGAGTACCTGGAGGAAGTGCGGGCCTGACGCCTCCGATCGACCTCCCCTTGCGACCAACCTCACCTCGCGGCCGACCTCCCCTTTGAGGCCTAGGTTTCTTCGCTTTGCTGCCGCGCAAAGCGAAGAAACTCAGGCCTCAAGAGGGAGAGCGGCCGCGGCGTCGGCCAGCAGGGCGTGGACGTGCATGTCGTGGTGGCCGTCCGCGTGCCGCGCGGCCCCGCGACGGGTCCCCTCCGCGGTGAACCCGGCCTTCTCCGCGACGCGGCAGGACGCCGGGTTGAGCGTCGAGTGCTCCAGCTCCAGCCGCCGGAACCCGACGTCGAACGCCCAGGCGCTCGCCGCCGTGACCGCCTGCGGCGCCACGCCCTGGCCCCGGGCGGCCGGGACGGTCCAGTAGGCGACCTCGGCAACGCCGTCGAACAGCTCGAGGTCCTTCAGGGCGAGCCGCCCGAGCAGCGTCCCGTCCGCGGCGGCGACCGCCCACTCCAGACGCCGCTCCTGCGCCCACGCCCGCTGCCAGCCTGCGATCATCCCGCGTGCCTCGTCCGGGGAGTCGACCCGGCGCACGTGCCAGCGCTGGATGTCGGGGTCCGCGTAGGCGGCCTGGAGGGCGACGGCATCCGCGTCGCTCCAGGGCCGCAGCCGTGCGCCGTCCTGGAGCGGCAGCGTGGGTTGCGCCAGCTCCGCGAGGGTGCCCGGGGTGATCGTGTACGGGGCGAGCTCAGCCATGCCGACACGATAGGTCCCACCCGCCGGTGACGGTCTGCGATTCCAGCGACGAGGACCGGACCGCCGCGCCGGGACCGGCCCACCGGTCAGGGAGCGGCGTGGACGTCGCCCGTGCAGGTGATGGCGAGCAGGTGTGCCCGGGCCTGGCGCACCACCGGGTTGGCCACGGGTCGGGTGGCGAGCTCGATCAGTGCGACCAGGTCGGCGGACCGGGCGAGGTCGACGGCCCGACGCCGGTCGGTGGCGCCGGGGCCGATGGCGGGGGCACCGACGGCGGCGGACCAGCCGTCCAGGACGCCCTCGACAAAGGACGGTTCCCGGTCGAAGCGCAGCAGGTTGCCCAGGTCCGTGGCCGGGTGTCCCGCGTGCGCGAACTCCCAGTCGAGCACGCCGGTGACCTGGAACGTGGCGGGGTCGACCAGCACGTTCTTGGGGTTCAGGTCACTGTGCACCAGGCAGGTCGCGGCGCCCTCCAGGTCGACGGCGGCGCGCTCGGCGACCTTCCGCAGACCGGCTACCTCGCCGTCGGACCAGCCGGCCTCGGCCAGGCCCCGCGCGTGGGTGTCGACCCAGTCGGGCAGCCAGAGATCGAACGGTTCGATCCGCAGGTCCGCGCCGGCGAACAGGCCGGTCCGCGGCATCGGCGTCGCGGTGAGCGTTCCCGCGACCCGGCCGAGCGATCGGCCCAGCACGCCGAGATCGTCCTCGGTCCGGCGTCCCCACTCCGGCGGTCCGCCCTCCGGCCGCCCACGCTCCCTGCGCTCCCTCTGCTCCGCGACCAGGCGCGCCAGGACGAGGTCGCCCCGCTCCCCCGGCAGCAGCTCGGCCACGAGCAGCCCGGGCAGTACCCCGTCGCTGTCGTGCACCTCACGGACGACCGGGACCGGCAGGACGGCGCGGACCCGGTCGAGCAGCGCCGCCTGGATCCGAGCCGCCGCGGGGGCGTGCCGCGCGTCGGTGAAGAACCGGGCCACGAGCCGATCCCCGCCGCCCGACCCCGGCGACGGGACCGCGAGGAACGTCTCCCCCGACCACCCGCCCGTCAGTGGCTCCAGGAGGTACCCGGGCAGGCGCGGGTCGACGCGCGGGGTCGGGGGCTGCATCAGAAGAGGGTCTCGTTCCCGACGTCCGCGCCGACGGACGCCGCGCCGGCGCCGTCGGACCGTACGCCGGTGAACGCGCCACGCGGGTAGTCCCCCTCCGCGTGCTGCTCACCGCCGGCGGCGTCGACGCGGTGCATCGCAGCCCCGCCCAGCCCGCGCTCGCGGATCAGGGGACGCACCCGCTCCCAGAGCCAGTCGCGGTAGCCCCGGTGCGCGTAGGCGCCCCGCGCGTAGACGCGGCCGTAGCCCTCCACGAGGTGCGGGTGGTCTCGCCCGAGCCAGCCGAGGTACCACTCGCGGGCACCGGGTCGCAGGTGCAGCGGCAGCACGGTGACGCCGGTCGCGCCGGCCTCGACCAGGTTGTCGAGCAGCCGTTCGAGGTGCGCGAGCGAGTCGGTCAGCCAGGGCAGCACCGGCGCCACCATCACGCCGCACGGCAGGCCCGCCGCCCGGATCGCGCGGATCAGGTCGAGGCGGGCCTTCGGCGTGGGGGTGCCGGGCTCGACGGCCTGCTGCAGCTCCCTGCCCGACGGCGTGTCGGCGAACGCGAGCGAGACGCCGAGGCCGATGTCGACCTTCTGTGCGGCCTCGACGAGCAGCGGCAGGTCGCGCCGCAGCAGCGTGCCCTTGGTCAGGATCGAGAACGGCGTGCCCGAGTCCGCGAGCGCCGAGATGATGCCGGGCATGAGTCGGTAGCGTCCCTCGGCCCGCTGGTACGGGTCGGTGTTGGTGCCGAGCGCGACGGCCTCGTGGCTCCAGGTGCGCTTGGCCAGCTCGGCCCGGAGCACCTGGTCGGCGTTGACCTTGACGACCACCTGGGAGTCGAAGTCGTGTCCGGCGTCGAGGTCGAGATATTCGTGGGTATTTCGGGCAAAGCAGTAATAACAGGCATGACTGCATCCGCGGTACGGGTTCACTGTCCAGCGGAACGGCATCTGGGAGGCCGCCGGCACCTTCGACAGCGCGCTCTTGGCGAGCACCTCGTGGAACGTGACTCCCGCGAACTCGGGTGACCGGACGGTACGCAGCAGCCCGGCGCCGCGCAGCCCGGGCAGCTCGAGCCCGGGCAGCGCGCCGTCGTCGTTCGAGATCGCCTGACCTTGCCAACGCATGATCCGATTCGAACACTTGTTCGAGCAGACGTCAAGCTGTCCACAGGTCGCCGGGACGAGTTCGGGGGAACGGGCCCGTCAGGGCAGCGGCGCCTCGCACGTCGCCGCCGGGTCCCCGTCGGCCGACACCACGGCCGCGACGCGCCACTGCGCGCGTTCGGTCGCGGACAGGGCGCGTGGCGGCTCCACGGTCAGGACACCGTCGCCGGGGACGACGTCGCGGACGGTCGGGTAGGCGGCGCCGTCGGCGTCGGTGAAGGTCACCGCAACCACCGAGCCGGGCGGCGCCGTGACCGCGAGGTGGTCCCTCGGGTCGGGCAGGCGCAGGCCGAGGAGATCGCGGTACTGGTCCACCCAGTCGACGGACACGCCGGCCGGGCAGCCGAGCGCGACGCGCTCGGCCTCGACCGGGCCGAGCGCGAGCACCGCGGTGGACCCCGCGAGGCTCGCGCCGAGCACGATGGCGGGCACGGAGAACCGGCGGCGCGCCCGGCGCGGCGCGTGCAGCCGGTTGTCGTCCGCGGCGCCCGCGTGCTCGCGCACCGCGCGGTGCGGGTTCCGCGCCCACCGCGTCCGGACCAGCCTCCCGGCAGCCCGGATGCGACGTCGTCTCACGGGTGCCGCGGCCGGCGCACCAGCCGCGCCCGTCACCCCGACGAGCGACTGCTCCCAGTGCTCGCCGAGCACCCCGTCGTCGACGCGTCCCGAACCTGTCATCGGCTGTCCCCTCGGCCCGCCGCGGGCCCCGAGAGGCGGCCGGCGGCGTCGTTCACATACGGAGTCTCATCGACACCGATCGCGAGGCTAGCCGAAGGCGCCTTCGCGACTCCGGGCAAACCGGACAACGTGCTCCAGTTCACCCACCGGGTCACCCCCGGACCTGCGCACGGTGACGATCGAGGGCGACCTCTGACGCCCGAGTCGTTTTTTGCGCAGATTTTACCTATAAGCCATGACTGCCATCATTTACCCCGCTACGGTCGAGCAATGCAGAAAGTGACCGCGCGTTCGACGGCGCTCGCCCTGGTGTGCTTCGCCCTGACCCTGGTGCTGGTCACGGCAGCCCAGGTCCGCCTGGCCGCGTCCGGCCAGGCGGCCACCCCGATCACGGTCGCGTCGGCGATCGCCACCCAGAACGGCTCGTCCGCAACGGTGCGCGGGTATGTCGTCGGGCAGCCGACTGCCACCAGCACAGTCGTCACCAGCGGGTTCCCGAACGATTACGCGCTTGCCCTGGCCGACGCCCCTGGCGAGAGCAGCACCTCGCGCATGGTCTACGTCCAGATCCCCGCCGCATTCCGTAGCAGCTTCGGTCTCGCGTCGAACCCAGCCCTGATGGGCAGGCAGCTCGACGTCACGGGTGCCCTGACGTCGTACTTCGCCCACCCGGGGCTCAAGGACGGCACCACGTTCGCCGTCGTCGGCAACGGCGGGGGTGGCGGTGGCGGCGCGATCCCCACCGGCTACTACGACGCGGCGGCGGGCAGGACCGGCACAGCGCTGCGCTCGGCCCTGCACGGCATCATCGACGATCACACCGGCGTGAGCTACGCGACCGTCTGGACCGCGCTCCAGGAGACCGACGAGGACTCGGGCAACCCGGACAACGTCATCGAGTTCTACTCCGGCGAGTCGATCTCGAAGACGCTCAACGGCGGCGACCCCGACGACTGGAACCGAGAGCACACCTGGGCCCAGAGCCACGGCGACTTCGGCACGGCCACCGGCCCGGGCACCGACCTGCACCACCTGCGGCCCACTGACGTCACCGTGAACTCGACCCGGGGCAACAAGGACTTCGACAACGGCGGCTCGGCCGTCTCCGAGTGCCCGGACTGCTTCACCGACTCCAACTCGTTCGAACCCGCCGACCAGTTCAAGGGCGACGTCGCACGCGCGCTCTTCTACATGGCGATCAGGTACGAGGGCGATGACGGCTGGCCGAACCTGGAGCTGAACGAGTCGACCTCGAACGGCTCGGTGCCGTTGCACGGGAAGATCTCCGTACTGCTCGCCTGGCACGCCGCCGATCCCGTATCAGCAGCGGAGATCCGTCGCAACGACATCATCTACGGCGACTGGCAGCACAACCGGAACCCGTTCATCGACCACCCGGAGTGGGCCGAGTCGATCTGGTGACCGGCGGGTGCGCACCCGCCTCGTCATCCGAGGCGGGTGCGCAAGGTTCAGGTCGGCCGGCGGGGCACCGGCCGGCCGGCGGTCAGCCCTGCGGGACCACCCGCGGCCAGCGGTCCTCGGCCGGCGGGGCCCACGTCGCGGCGTCGGCGTCGACCTGGTCGCCGGAGCGGATGTCCTTGACCTGGTCGGCGCCCACGACGCCGTCCTCCCCCGCGGAACCCGGGAACCAGACGAACGGGATACCGCGCCGGTCGGCGTACTTGATCTGCTTGCCGAACCTGGCGGCGCTCGGCGCGACCTCCACCGGGATGTCCCGGGCGCGCAGCGCGGCGGCCACGGCGTCGGACGTCGCGCGCTCCTCCTCGGACGCCACCGCGACCAGCACGGCGGACGGCACCGAACGCGTCGCTTCCACCAGGCCGGCGGACAGCAGCCGCGAGACGAGGCGCGAGACGCCGATCGACAGGCCGACACCCGGGTAGGTGTTCTTGCCGTCGGACGCGAGCGTGTCGTACCGGCCGCCCGAGCAGACCGAACCGAGCTGCTCGTGCCCCACCAGCACCGTCTCGTACACCGAGCCGGTGTAGTAGTCGAGGCCGCGCGCGATCTTCAGGTCGGCCACGACCACGCCCGGCGCGCGCTGCGCCGCCGCGGCGATCAGCGCGCCCAGCTCGGCGAGGCCCGTCTCCAGGAGCTCGGTCACGGCGCCGTAGGACTCGGCCAGCGCCCGCACCTCGTCGATCACGCCGACGTCGGACCCCGAGATCGACGCGAGCGCGAGGCAGGCCTTGGCCTGGTCGTCGGTGGCACCGCACTCGGTGACCAGCAGCTCGGAGACCTTCTCCGGGCCGATCTTGTCGAGCTTGTCGATCTGGCGCAGCACGCCCTCGACGTCGTCCAGCCCGACGCCGCGGTAGAAGCCCTCCGCCACCCGGCGGTTGTTCACCAGGATGCGGACCGGCGGCAGGCCGATCTCGCCCAGTGCGCCGAGTGCCTCGGCCATGACCAGCGGTGCCTCGACCTCGAAGTGGTAGGGCAGCTCGCCCGCGCCCACGATGTCGATGTCGGCCTGGACGAACTCGCGGAAGCGGCCGTCCTGCGGGCGCTCGCCGCGCCACACCTTCTGGATCTGGTAGCGACGGAACGGGAACGCGATGCGGCCGGCGTTCTCCAGCACGTAGCGGGCGAACGGGACGGTCAGGTCGAAGTGGAGACCGAGCTGCTTCTCGGAGCCGGAGCGGGCGGCGCCGTCCTCCTCCTGGAGGCGGGACAGGATGTAGACCTCCTTGGAGGTCTCACCCTTGCGCAGGAGCTGGTCCAGCGGCTCGACGGCCCGCGTCTCGATCCCGGCGAACCCGTGCAGCTCGAAGGTGTGGCGCAGCGTGTCGAGGACGTGCTGCTCGACGATGCGACCGTCAGGGAGCCATTCAGGGAAACCGGAGAGAGGAGTGGGCTTTGCCATGCCTCAGATCTTCCCACGAGCGGCGACCCGTCAGCCCGGGTTTTCCACAGCCTGGTCGACCAGCCCGGCGAGCACGTCCAGCTCGCCGCGCTCGTGCCACGCCAGCCGGCGCAGCACCTTCACGCCGGTCCAGCTCCCGTGCTCGGGCCAGACCCGGGACAGGTCCGGCGCCCTCACGTGCCGTCCCCGGCGAGGAACGGGTTGGTCGCCAGCTCGCGGGCCACTGTGGTGGCGGGCCCGTGCCCCGGGACGACGGCGAGCGCCGTGTCGAGCCCGCGCACGACGTCGCGCAGCGTCGCGCCCATCACCCGGTCCGAGCCACCGTGCAG
Source organism: Promicromonospora sp. NPDC050262 (assembly GCF_040655935.1). Classification (NCBI taxonomy): domain Bacteria; kingdom Bacillati; phylum Actinomycetota; class Actinomycetes; order Micrococcales; family Promicromonosporaceae; genus Promicromonospora; species Promicromonospora sp. NPDC050262. The sequence continues at coordinate 26,749 of NZ_JBFAKX010000001.1, forward strand.
GTCGGTGCGGCCGACGGAGCCCGCGAACAGGACGTCGCCGGTCAGGACCACCTCGCCGTCGAGGCGGTAGAGCGTGGACCCCTCGGTGTGGCCCGGCGCGTGCACGGCGTGCAGCGTGACGTCGCCGAACGTGAGCTCGGCGGACCCGCCGGGCGTGGCGAACGGCTCGACCAGGTCGGGCGCCCGGTAGTCGTCGCGGTGCAGCCCGAGCGCGGTCTCCAGCGCGGGGCTGAGCGTGCCGAACGGGTCGGCGAGGCGGTAGGCGTCGGCCTCGTGCAGGCGCATCGGGATCCCGTACCGCGCGCACAGTGCCCCGGCGTCCCAGGTGTGGTCGGCGTGGCCGTGCGTCGCGAGGACGGCGCGCGGCGTCAGGCCGGTGTCGTCGAGCAGGCGCCCGACGGCGTCGGCGACCCCCGCGCCGGCGTCCACCACCACGCAGTCCGCGCCCGCGGACACGACACAGCAGTTGGTGCCGAAGACCGGCGCGACCACGACACGAAGCTCCACGGGGCCCACGCTAACGGCTCGCGTCGGCCCTGGCAGAGGCTTCTTCACCCGTCGCCGGCGGCGCTCAGACAGTATGACCTGGCATCCGATGCCTACACTGTCCCCGCACGGGGTGATTCGCCCCGGATCCATCAGGTGAATCGGTCCAGCGTGACCGCGCCCCGGGTCGGGGCGAGCACGAGAGAGCACGGGGAAGGGAACGCGGTGGCTTCCACCAAGCAGCGGCAGCGCGCGCAGCAGGCCAGGCAGGCCGACAAGCGGGCGCAGCGGCAGGCGGCCAAGCGCGCGCAGAAGCAGCGCCTGTGGACCCTGGTCGCACTGTTCACGGTGCTGGCGCTCGTCGGCGCCTTCGTGATCGCCGCGCTGATCAACTCGGGTGCGCCCGAGGCGGGCGGGGGCACCGCCGACTGCCCGGCCGGCGTCGAGGAGGCACGGGACACCTACGAGCTCGCCGACCCGTCGGTGGCCGAGGACCGCACCTGGACCGTCACGCTGCAGGCCTGCTCGGGCGACACGACCGCCGACATCGTGCTCGAGCTCGACGGCGCGGCCGCGCCGCAGGCCGTCGCCAGCTTCGTCACGCTCGCCCAGGGCGGCTACTTCGACGGGACCGGCTGCCACCGCCTCACGACGCAGGGCATCTTCGTGCTCCAGTGCGGCGACCCGACCTTCACGGGCTCCGGCAGCCCGGGCTACTCCTTCGGCCCCGTCGAGAACGCCCCGGAGGACGACGTCTACCCCGCGGGCACCGTCGCGATGGCGCGGCGCGGCGACGACGCAGAGTCCATGGGCTCCCAGTTCTTCCTCGTCTACGAGGATTCGACCATCCCCTCCGACACAGCCGGCGGGTACACGGTCTTCGGCACGATCACATCCGGCCTGGACTTTGTCCAAGCAGTCGCTGACACGGGCGCGGTAGACGGTGCACCAGACGGTGAGCCTGCCACCCCGGTCACCATCGAAGGAGTTGAGACCCAGTGAGCGAACCCACTTCTCGCTCGACCGAGCCCGTCCAGCAGGACGCGCCCGTCGAGCCCGTGGCCGAGACTCCGACCGCAGCCGAGGCACCCGCCGAGGCGGTCAGCGAGGCGCCCGAGGCGGCCGCCGAGGAGGACGCCGCCGAGGCGACCCCCGAGGCCCCCGCGACGGAGCCGGCCGCCGAGGAAGCTCCCGAGGCCGAGGCCGAGGCTCCCGCGGAGGACGCTCCCGCCGAGGAGGCGCCCGCCGCGGTCACCGAGGCTCCCGCCGAGGACGCCGCTGCGACCGAGGCTGCCGTCGAGGAGACTCCTGCCGCCGAGGCAGAGGCCCCCGCCGAGGAGGAGGCCGTCGAGGAGGCCGCCGCGGACGAGACTCCCGCGACCGAGGCCGCTGTGACCGAGGCACCCGCCGAGGAGGTACCTGCCGAGGAGGCACCGGCGGCGGAGGCACCGGCCGCCGAGGCCGAGACTCCTGCCGAGGAGGCTCCGGCAGCGGAGCCGGCGGCCGAGGAGCCTGCGGCCGAGGAGGCCCCGGCCCCCGAGGCCGAGGCTCCCGCCGAGGAGGCTCCCGCCGAGGAGACCCCCGCCGAGGAGACCCCCGCCGAGGAGGCACCGGCAGCGGAGGCACCGGCAGCGGAGGCCCCCGCCGCCGCCCCCGCTCCGAAGCCCGCCACCCCGAAGCCGTCGGCGATCCCCTCGCCGGCCGCGCTCGCCCGGCCGCGTGCGCCCAAGCCGGGCACACCGTCGGCCCCCGTGGCGCAGGCCGCCCCGGCGACGGCGCCCACACCCGTGGTGCCCGCGGCCGCGGACGCCGTCGCGCACGCCGAGGCGGAGAAGTTCGGCCGTGTCGACGACGAGGGCAACGTCTACGTCAACGACGGCGACGGCGAGCGCGTCGTGGGCCAGTTCCCCGGTGTCACGACCGAGGAAGCGCTTGCCCTGTACGTGCGGCGTTACCTCGACCTGAGCGCGAAGGTCGGCCTGTTCGAGGCCCGGCTGGAGAGCGCGGACCTGTCGGTGCGCGAGATCGACCAGACGCTGCAGAAGCTCGGCGAGGAGACCGCCGAGCCCGCCGCCGTCGGCGACCTGGCGGGCCTGCGGACCCGGGTCGAGGCCCTGCGGGGCCGCGCCGCGGAGCGCCGCGCCGCCCTGGAGCAGGCACGCTCCGCCGCCAAGGCGGAGGCCGTCGCGTCGCGCACCTCGATCGTGGAGGCCGCCGAGAAGATCGCGGCGACCGACCCGGGCAAGATGCAGTGGCGCCCGGCGGGCGAGGAGCTGCGCGCGCTGCTGGACCGCTGGAAGGACGCCCAGCGCTCCGGGCCGCGTATCGACCGCCCCACGGAGGAGTCGCTCTGGAAGCGGTTCAGCCACGCCCGCACGGCGTTCGACCGTGAGCGCCGGCACTTCTTCGCCGACCTGGAGCAGCGCAACAGCGCCGCGAAGACGGAGAAGGAGAAGCTGGTCTCCGAGGCGGAGGCGCTGTCGAACAGCACCGACTGGGGCTACACCGCGGGTGCGTACCGCGACCTGATGACGCGCTGGAAGGCGGCGGGCCGGGCGTCCCGCAAGGACGACGACGCGCTGTGGGCCCGGTTCCGGGCCGCGCAGGACCGGTTCTTCCAGGCCCGGGACGCCGAGAACGCCGTCATCGACGCGGAGTACGGCGAGAACCTGAAGGTCAAGGAGGTCCTGCTGGAGGAGGCGGAGGCGCTGCTCCCGGTCAAGGACCTGAACAAGGCCAAGGCCGCCCTGCGCAGCCTCCAGGAGCGCTGGGAGGAGGCCGGCAAGGTCCCCCGCGGCGACATCCAGCGCATCGAGGCCCGCCTGCGCGCGGTCGAGACCGCGGTCCGCGACGCCGACCAGGCGCAGTGGAAGCGCACCAACCCGGAGACGCGTGCGCGCGCCGAGGGTGCGGCGGCGCAGCTCGAGTCCGCGATCGCGGCCCTCGAGGCGGACCTCGCGGAGGCGCAGGCCAAGGGCGACAAGCGCAAGGTCTCCGAGCTGGAGGCCGCCGTGGCGGCCCGCCGCTCGTGGCTGGAGCAGGTCGTCAAGGCCGCGGAGGACTCCCGGGGCTGATGCTTGTCCACAGCGGGCCCGTTCGCGCTCTGCGCGACCGGGCCCGCTGCGCGTAGGTTCTGCGCATGCCGTTCCCGTCCCTCGCCGCGCTGCTCGACCCCGAGCCGACGGCGCCGCCGCTCGTCGTGACCCCGGCGCACGTCGGCGGACCGGTGGCGTGGACCGAGCTGCGCCGTGCGGGCGCGCTGGTCGAGCTGCACGACGGCGCGGCGGTCGCCGCAGGTTCCGTGGTGGGCCCGGCGCACCGCGCACTGGCGCTCGCACCCGAGGTGCCCGCTCGATGCGTCCTGGGCGCCGCCACCGCGGCGTGGGTCCACACGGGCCTGTACGACGGCGTCGTGGCGCCCGCCTGGCCGGCCGGAGCCCCGGTCGAGCTGGCCTACTCCCCCGACACCCATCGTCCCGTCCCGCGCCCGGGGCAGGTCGCGCGCCGCGCGCCGGGTCTCGGGCGGGACACCGAGCACCTCGCGGGAGTACCGGTGACCCGGCGGGTGCGGACCGCCGTCGACGTCGCCTGCACCGCCCCGCAGGAGGCCGCCGTGCCCGTCCTGGTGGCCCTCGCGCGGGCCGGGGCGGACCTCCGGGAGGCCACCGCCCTGCTGGACCGCCGGGCCCGTGTGGTCGGCCGCCCGGCGGCGCACCGGGCGCTTTCTGCGGCGCGGGAGCTGCTGGCGGGCTAGGTTCGGTCCATGGCCGGATCCAAGACACCCGCAGTGGAGCTCGACGTCGCGGGCCGCACCGTGCGCGTGACGAGCCCGGACCGCGTCGTCTTCCCCCGAGGCATCACCAAGCTCCAGGTCGTCGAGTACTTCGTCGCCGTCGCCGACGGCATCACCGGCGCCCTGCTCCACCGCCCCACCACGCTGGAGCGGTGGCCCAAGGGGTGGCACGAGGGCGCGCACCTCGCCACGCGCATGCCCAAGCCGGACGACCCGAAGGGGGACGGCTTCTACCAGAAGCGCATCCCGAAGGGCGCCCCGGGCTACGTGGAGACCGCGACCATCGCGTTCCCGTCGGGCCGCACGGCGGACGAGGTCTGCCCCACGGAGCCCGCCGTGGTCGCCTGGGCGGCCAACATGGGCACGCTCACGTTCCACCCCTGGCCGGTGCGGCGGGACGACGTCGAGGCGGTGGACCAGCTCCGCATCGACCTGGACCCGCAGCCGGGCACGGACTTCTCCGACGCCGCCGCCGTGGCGCCGCACCTGCGGGAGCTGCTCGGCGAGCTGGACCTGCGGGGCTACCCCAAGACGTCGGGCGGCCGCGGGCTGCACGTGTTCGTGCCGCTGGAGCCGCGGTGGACGTTCATCGAGGCGCGGCGGGCGACCATCGCGATCGGGCGCGAGCTGGAGCGCCGGCTGCCCGGCAAGGTCACCACGCGCTGGTGGAAGGAGGAGCGCGGCGAGGCGATCTTCGTGGACTACAACCAGATGGCCCGCGATCGCACCATCGCCTCCGCGTGGTCGATCCGGGCCAACGGCCGGGCGACGGTGTCGATGCCGCTGGACTGGGACGAGGTGCCCCACGTGCACCCCGACGACTTCGACGTGCTCACCGCGCCGGGCCGGTTCGCCGAGCGGGGCGACCTGTTCGCCGCCCTGCGCGCCGACCGGGACCCGGCCCTGGACTGCTCGCTCGACGCCGCGCTCGACCTGGCGGCGCGCGACGAGGCCGACGGCCTGGAGGACCTGCCCTACCCGCCGGAGTACCCGAAGATGCCGGGCGAGCCCAAGCGGGTCCAGCCCAGCCGCGACAAGGACCGCGACCGGAGCAAGGACGCCGCGGCGGAGTGACCCGCCCGCGGCAGCGCCACGGCCGGTGAACCGTCAGTGCGACCGGAGCGCCTTGATCAGGTCGCCCTTGCGCATCGAGGAACGTCCCTCGATGCCGATCTCGGCGGCCCGCTTGCGCAGCTTCTCGACCGTCCAGTCGTCGTAGTCGCCCGCCTTGCCGCCCGTGCGGCCGACGCTCTTGCGCGACGTGTTCGCCGCCGCGTTCGCGATGCGGGCGGACTTCTCCTTGGAGCTGCCCTCGTCACGGAGCTTCTCGTACAGCTCCTTGTCCTTGACGCTCGGCCCAGGGTCACGCTTCGGCATGGTCACTCCTCCCGACGGTGCTGGACGCTCACCGTCCACCATCACCCGATCTCACCCCGCTCGCACGCCCGCCAACCGATGAGTCCGGCGCCCGCCCGGCGTCGGACGGGCATGGGAACGCTGCGCTACACCGCGAACATGTCCGCCGACGGGTACACCGTCGACGCGGAGGGAAGCTTCGACTTCACGCGGCCGACCGACGAGGTGCTCGCGTTCATCAACGAGAACGAGTCGGACGTCGCCGTCTACGTCCTCGGTCGGCGCATGTACGAGACGATGGTCTACTGGGAGACCCACGACTCCCGGTCCGACCCGAACCCGCACACGGACCGCTACGCGGCGATCTGGCACGGCGTCGACAAGGTCGTCGCGTCGTCGTCCCTGCCACAGGACGCCGTGACGTCGGCCCGGACCCGGCTCGTGCGTGACCTGCAGCCGGGCGAGCTGCGGCGCATCGTGAACTGCGCGCCCGGCGTCGTCTCCATCGGCGGGCCCACCGTGGCCGAGGAGTTCATCCGGCAGGGCCTCGTGGACGACTTCCGCTTCCTGGTCTACCCCGAGGTGGTGGGCGGCGGGCTGCCGGCCCTCCCCCGGGACGCCCGGCTGCGGCTGCGGCTGGTGGACTCCCGGACCTTCGACAGCGGGTCCGTCTACCTGCGCTACGCGCCGCGCTGAGGCAGGCTCGTATCCGTGACCACACTCAACCTGCCCGTGCAGCCCCCGGTCCGGCCGATGCTCGCCAAGAGCGTGCCCTCGGTGCCCGCCCAGCCCGCCGGCGACGACGCCGGCCCCGCGTACGTCTACGAGCCCAAGTGGGACGGGTTCCGCGCCATCGTCTACCGCGACGGCGACGAGGTACGCATCGACTCCCGCAACGCCAAGCCGATGGAGCGCTACTTCCCGGACGTCGTCGCCGCCGTCCGCGACGCCCTGCCGGAGCGGTGCGTGGTCGACGGCGAGATCGTCATCGCCCAGCGGCCCGGCCACGGCGCCGCGCACCTGAACTTCGAGCTGCTGTCCCAGCGCATCCATCCCGCGGAGTCCCGCGTGAACATGCTCGCCGAGACCACCCCGGCCGCGCTCGTGGTGTTCGACGTGCTCGCCCTGGGCGACGACTCGTTCATGGACCGGCCGCTGACCGAGCGGATCGCGGCCCTGGACGGCCTCGGTCTCACGGGTCCCCTCGTGTTCGCGACGCCCCGCACCCTCGATGCCGCCGAGGCGAAGGAGTGGTTCGGCTCGTTCGAGGGCGCGGGCCTGGACGGCGTCGTCGCCAAGCCCGCGGACGGGCCGTACGCGCCCAACAAGCGCAGCATGCTCAAGATCAAGCACACCCGCACCGCCGACGTCGTGCTGGCGGGCTACCGGCTGCACAAGACCTCGACGCCCGAGCAGCCGCTGCTCGGCTCGCTGCTGCTGGGCCTGTGGGACGAGACCGACGACGGGCCGCGCCTGCAGTTCGTGGGCGTCGCTGCGTCGTTCTCGGCCACCCGGCGCGCCGAGCTGATCGCGGAGCTCACCCCGCTGGTCGTGGAGCCCGGGACGCCCGCGGCAGAGGAGCACCCGTGGCAGGGGTGGACCGACCCCACGAAGGCCGAGGCGGGCGACCGGCTGCCCGGCGCGCAGTCGCGCTGGAGCTCCGGCAAGGACCTGTCGTTCACCCCCCTGCGGCCCGAACGCGTGCTCGAGGTGGGCTACGACCACATGGAGGGCTCCAGGTTCCGGCACACGTCCCAGTTCAAGCGCTGGCGCCCGGACCGCGAGCCGGCGTCCTGCACGTACGAGCAGCTCGAGGAGCCGGTCAGCTTCGACCTGGGCGAGCTGCTCCCGGGGGCTCCGGGGACGTCCTGACGTGTCAGACGTACAGGTCACCCGAGTGACCTGTACGTCTGACAGGACGGTTCAGACCGGCAGCTGCGGCCGCTCGACCGGCTTGGTGCCGGTGATGCGGTGCACGTCGAACACGCCCTCGACCTTGCGCACCGCCGACAGGACGGTCGCGAGGTGTGCGGGCTCGGCCATCTCGAAGATGAACCGGGAGACCGCCAGCCGGTCGTCCGACGTCGAGACGAACGCCGACAGGATGTTCACGTGGTTCTCGGACAGCACGCGGGTCACGTCCGACAGGAGCCGCGAGCGGTCGAGCGCCTCGACCTGGATCTGCACGAGGAACATCGTGTTCGCGCCCTGCGTCCACTCCACCTCGACCAGGCGCTCGGGCTGCTTGCGCAGCCCGTCCAGGTTCACGCAGTCCGTGCGGTGCACGCTCACGCCCTGGCCGCGGGTCACGAAGCCCACGATGTCGTCGCCCGGCACCGGGGTGCAGCACTTGGCCAGCTTGACCCAGACGTCGGCCGACTCGGAGCCCTTGAGCATGACGCCCGGGTCGCCCGACCGTACGCGCCGGGCGGTGAGCCCGCCGGGCCGGGCCGCCTCGGCGACGTCCTCCTCCGCGCCGTCCGCGCCACCCAGGGCCTTGACGAGCTTCTCGACCACGTGGGCCGAGGAGATCTGGCCCTCGCCGACGGCCGCGTACAGCGCGGACACGTCCTGGTAGTTCATCTCGTCCGCGACCCCGACCAGGGTCTCGTGCGACATGAGGCGCTGGATCGGCAGGCCCTGCTTGCGCATCGCCTTCGCGATCGAGTCCTTGCCGGTCTCGACGGCCTCCTCGCGGCGCTCCTTGGTGAACCACTGCCTGATCTTGTTGCGCGCGCGCGGCGACTTCACGAACCCGAGCCAGTCGCGGCTCGGGCCGGCCGTCTCCGACTTCGAGGTGAGGATGTCGACGACGTCGCCGTTCTCCAGCGGCGAGTCCAGCGGCACCAGGCGGCCGTTCACGCGGGCGCCCATGGTGCGGTGGCCCACCTCGGTGTGCACGGCGTACGCGAAGTCGACGGGCGTGGCGCCGCCGGGCAGCGCCATGGCCGAACCCTTCGGCGTGAAGACGTAGACCTCGTCGCCGCCGATCTCGAACCGCAGCGAGTCGAGGAACTCGGCCGGGTCGGCGGTCTCCCGCTGCCAGTCCACGAGCTGGCGCAGCCAGGCCATGTCCTGGTTCTTCGGGTCGTTGCCGCCCGCCGCCGGCGTCTTCTCCTTGTACTTCCAGTGCGCCGCGACGCCGTACTCGGCGCGCCGGTGCATGTCGTGCGTCCGGATCTGGATCTCCACGGGCTTGCCGCCCGGGCCGATCACCGTCGTGTGCAGCGACTGGTACATGTTGAACTTCGGCATAGCGATGTAGTCCTTGAACCGGCCGGGGACCGGGTTCCACCGCGCGTGCATGGCGCCGAGCGCCGCATAGCAGTCGCGCACGGTGTCCACCAGGACGCGCGTGCCGACCAGGTCGTAGATCTCCGCGAAGTCGTGACCGCGCACGATCATCTTCTGGTAGATCGAGTAGTAGTGCTTGGGCCGGCCGGTCACGGTGGCCTTGATCTTGGCGCTGCGCAGGTCCGACTCGATCTGCCCGCGCACCACGCCGAGGTACTCCTCGCGGGCGGGGGCGCGCTCGGCCACCAGGTGCACGATCTCGTCGTACACCTTGGGGTACAGGGTCTGGAAGGAGAGGTCCTCCAGCTCCCACTTGATCGTGTTCATGCCCAGCCGGTGGGCCAGCGGCGCGTAGATCTCGACGGTCTCGCGCGCCTTGCGCTCCGCCGACTTGGACGGCACGTACTTCCAGGTGCGGGCGTTGTGCAGGCGGTCGGCCAGCTTGATGACCAGCACGCGGATGTCCTTGGCCATGGCCACGACCATCTTGCGCACGGTCTCGGCCTGCGCCGCGTCGCCGTACTTCACCTTGTCGAGCTTGGTCACGCCGTCCACGAGCAGCGCGACGTCGTCGCCGAACTCGCCGCGCAGCGTGTCCAGCGAGTAGTCGGTGTCCTCCACCGTGTCGTGCAGCAGCGCGGCCGCGATCGTGGTGCCCTCGAAGCCGAGCTCCGCGAGGATCGTGGAGACGGCGACCGGGTGCGTGATGTACGGGTCTCCGCTCTTGCGCATCTGCCCGCGGTGGGCCTTCTCGGCCACCACGTAGGCGCGCTCGATGAGGGCGACGTCGGCCTTGGGGTGGTTGCTGCGGATCGCCTGCAGCAGCGGCTCGATCGCCGCGGGGGTGCCGCCACCGATGCTGCGCACGCCCAGGCGCACCAGCCGGTTGCGCATCCGGTTGCCACCCGGAGGGGTGGGCGGGTTCTTCTCGGGCACCGGAGCGCGTGACACCGTGTTCTCCGCCATGTACGCGCCTCCTTCCCCGGGATGAAACCCGGAGTCGCCAGTCTAGCCCTGGACCTCTATTCGCCGTCCGACCGGATCAATCACCGGACGGGGTGTCCACCCGCAGGAGAGTATCGACGTTGTGGCCGTGGAGCCTGTCGCGCCCGTGAAGCGCCTCCAGCTCGATCAGGAAGGCGAGCCCGGAGACGACTCCACCGCACTGCTCCACCAGCTCTGCTGCGGCCGCCGCGGTACCGCCCGTGGCGAGAACGTCGTCGATGATGAGAACGCGCGCACCGGGGGTGAGTGTTCCCGAGCGCAGCTCGATGGACGCGGAGCCGTACTCCAGGTCGTACGAGACGCTGTGCGTGGGCGGCGGGAGCTTGCCCGCCTTGCGCAGGGGCAGGAAGCCCAGGCCGAGCGCGTGGGCCACGGGCGCGCCGAGCAGGAAGCCGCGGGCCTCCATGCCGGCCACGACGTCCACGCCGTCGGCCAGCGCGAGGCGGGTGAACGCCTCCACCACGTCGGCCAGGCCCTCGGCGTCGGCCAGCAGGGGCGTGATGTCCTTGAAGAGGACACCGGGAGAGGGAAAGTTCGGGACGTCCGCGATCAGGTCGCGAACGCGCGTCGCCCTCTCCGGCGCCAGGCCGGAGAGGGCGACGTCGGTCATGTCGTCTGCCACGAGGCGGAGCCTACCGGCGACGCCTGGGCTGAGCCGCCTGTCCCTGGTGGTGACCCGGGACGAGCTGGGCCGAACCGGACGCGGCAGCGGCCAGCATGCCCTCGTCCGCACCCTCGGCCACGAGACCCGCGCGCAGGTCCATGACCTTCTTGGTGTGGGCCGCGATCTTGGGCTCGCGCTCACGCAGCGTCACGTCCAGCGGCGTCGCGAAGAAGAGCGACGACAGCGCACCCGCCGCGATACCGACGAACAGCGACAGCGAGATGTCCTTCAGCGTGCCGGCGCCCAGCAGGAAGCCACCCACGAAGAGGATGCCCGCGACGGGCAGCAGCGCCACCACGGAGGTGTTGATGGACCGGACCAGGGTCTGGTTCACCGCGAGGTTGGCCCGCTCGGCGTAGGTGCTGCGGGTCTGCTCGGTCACCGAGGCGGTGTTCTCGCGCACCTTGTCGAAGACGACCATCTTGTCGTACAGCGAGAAGCCCAGGATGGTCAGGAAGCCGATGATCGTGGACGGCGTGACCTCCCAGCCGATCACCGCGTACACGCCGGCCGAGACCAGCACGTCGGTGAGCATGGCCACGATGGCCGCGACCGACATGCGCCAGGCGCGGAAGTAGACCGCCATGAAGACCGCCGCCGCGAGCACGAACGCCACGGTGCCCCACAGCGCCCGCAGGCTCACGGACTGGCCCCAGGTCGGGCCGATGAAGTTCGACGTGACCTCGTCGACGCTCACGCCGTAGGCGCTGGCCAGCGCCTCGCCGACCTGGTCGGTCTGCTCGCTGTCGAGCTCCGAGACCTGCACGCGGACGGCGTTCGCGCCGACCTGGCTGACGTGCGGCTCCTCGCCGGGAGCGACGGTCGCGACCGCGTCGATCGCGACGTCCTCGTCCGTGGTGGAGACACCCGAGACGGTGAACTCGGAGCCGCCGCGGAAGTCGATACCGAGGTTCAGGCCCTGGAAGACGAGCACGAGGATCGACGCCGCCGAGAAGAGCGCGACGATCGAGTACCAGAGCCGCCGCCGCTGGACGATCGGGTACGACCTACGACCGGTGTAGAGGTCGTTACCCCACTGAGCAAAGCCACCCCGCGCCATCAGCTGTTCTCCTCGTTCTGAGCCGGCTGGGTCGTCTCTGCGGACCCTGCGGCAGCCTTGCGCTCGGCGGCACGCCGCTCCGCGATCGTCATCCTGCGGCCGTCCTCGGCGGTGCGCGGCGCCGGGGTCACGGACTGCGCCGTGACCAGCTCCCGGTCGGGCTCGGCGGTGCCGAGGTCGGGTGCGTCGGTCGTCGCGTCCGGCCGCGCGCCGGAGAGCTGGCCGGCGCCCCGGTACCGCGGCGTCACCTCGATCCGGTCGGCCGAGAGCCCCGACCACTTGTGGCCGTCGCGGAAGAACGGCACCTTGGCGAGCAGCTCCATCATCGGGTGCGTGAACCAGATGACCACCATGACGTCGATGATCGTGGTCAGACCCAGGGTGAACGCGAAGCCGCGCACGCCGCCGACGGTCATGAAGTACAGGATGACCGCGGACAGCAGGTTCACGGCCTTCGCGGCGTAGATCGTGCGGCGCGCACGGACCCAGCCGCGCTGGACCGCGAGTCGCAGCGACCTGCCGTCGCGCAGCTCGTCACGGATACGTTCGAAGTACACGATGAACGAGTCCGCGGTGAAGCCGATGGCCACGATCAGACCTGCGACACCCGGCAGGGACAGGCGGTAGCCGATGCCCCAGCTCAGGAGCGCGATCACCACGTAGGTCATGGCGGCCGCGACCACCAGCGAGGCGACCGTCAGCAGGCCCAGCGCGCGGTACTGGAACAGCGAGTACACGACGACGAGCGCGAGGCCGATCAGACCGGCGATCAGGCCGCGCTGGAGCTGCTCGGAGCCGAGCGTGGCGGAGATCGTGTTCTGCCCGTCGACCTGGAAGGTCAGCGGCAGTGAGCCGAAGCTGAGCTGGTTGGCCAGCGTGGCGGCCGACTCCTGCGTGAAGGAGCCCGAGATCTGCGCCTGACCGTTGGTGATCGCGACGTTCGTGCTCGGCGCCGAGACGACCAGGCCGTCCAGCACGATGGCGAACTGGTTGCGCGGCTGCTCCAGGTTCACCAGGCGCTCCGTGGTCTCACGGAACTCCTTGGTGCCCTCGGTGTTGAAGTCGAGGTTGACGCCCCACTCGTTGGTGACCGTCCCGTTCGCGCCCGGCATGAGGCCCGACGACGCGCTGGTCAGGTTGGTGCCGTCCACCTCGACGGGGCCCAGGATGTACTTGGCCGCGCCGGTCTGGTCGCACGTGACGAGCAGGCGGTCCGGGTTGTCCCCGCCGCCGCCCTCGAGGTTCTTGGGGTCGGTGCAGTCCAGCGCGTCGTACGCGGCCTGGACCGACGGCGTGATCTGCGCCAGGTCCGAGGGGTCGGTCGCCGCCTTGATCGCCTTGTCCTGCTCGGCGAGGTCCTCCTTGGTCGGCTCGGCCGCCGCGGCCGCGTCGCCGCCGTCGGCCTGGGCGTCGTCGCCCGTGCCGTCCGCGGACGCCGACGGGCTCGCCGAGGGCTGCGTCGTCGGGACCGGGTTGCCGATGGCCAGGACCGGGCGGAACTTCATCTGCGCGGCCTTCGAGATCAGCGCGACGGTCTCGTCGTCCACCTCTCCCGGGATCTCGACCACGATCTGGTTCGACCCCTGGGCAGCGATCTCCGCCTCGGTCACGCCGTTGGCGTCCACCCGCTGCCGGATCACGCCGATGGCCTCTTCCATCGCCTCGGGGGTGATCTCGGAGCCGTCGGAGGTCACCGCCTTCAGGATGACCTGGGTGCCGCCCTGGAGGTCGAGGGCCAGACCGGGTGCCAGGCTCGCGCCGTCCGGATTGTCGCTCGACTTTCCGTCGAGCTGCCAACCTGCCAAGAGGGCGCCGAAGGGCAGCAGGATCGTCAGGATCGTCAGGAGCACGATCGTGCGAACCGGCCGCGAGCGCCGGGTGTCAGTCGCCAACGTCTGTCTCTTCTCGTGTGCGCGCCGGGGTACGTCCGGCGCGGGTTCGGCGCCGTCCGGGGTCACCGGACGGCGCGGCCGTCACTTGCCGTCTGCGTCGGCGTCCCGTCGCTGCTGCTCCCGGTACTCGCGCTGGGCGGTGTCGAGGCCAGACAGATCGTCGGGGACGTCGGTCGCGTCGGGGCTGATCGTACTTCCCGTTTCGCTCTTTGCTGTGACGTCGACCTCATCTGCCGTGTTGTCGGTGTCCGCGTCGTCGGCGACGGGCTCCTCGACCTGCTTGGAGATGGCGGCGCGGAGCCAGGTGGTCTGGCTGCCGGGGACGGACTCGATGGTCACCTGGTCGTTCGCGTCGTCCACCTCGACGACGGTCCCGATCATCCCGGAGGCGGTCATGACCTTGGCCCCGACCGTGAGGTTGTTCCGGAACTCCGCCGCCGCGCGCTGCTGCTTGCGGGTGCGGGAGGACATGAAGAACATCGCCACGAGGAGGATCGCGACGAGAATGAGCATTTCCACGGTGAGGTCCCTGTTCGATTGCTGTGTCGGATGTGCTGCGCACGTTCGTGGCGCACGACGAGGATCCCAACCAGTGTAGTGCTCGGGCGTGGATCCCCGGGCTGCCCGCGGTGGGGGCGCCACAACGACAACGTCAGGGGTCGAGCAAAGTTCCCGGGCCGGTGCTGCCGGTCGTGGCGCCGGCCGCCTGCGCGGGCGGCGTGAGGCCCAGGTGCTCCCAGGCCGCGAGGGTCGCGACACGGCCGCGCGGGGTGCGCCCGACCAGCCCCTCGCGGACGAGGTAGGGCTCGGCGACGGTCTCGACGGTCTCGGCCTCCTCCCCCACGGTCATGGCGAGCGTGGACAGGCCGACGGGCCCGCCGCCGAACCGGGTGCACAGGGCGGTGAGCACCGCGCGGTCGAGGCGGTCGAGGCCGATGAGGTCGACCTCGTAGACCTCCAGTGCCGCCCGCGCGGCGTTCAGGTCGAGGCGGCCGTCGCCGCGCACCTGCGCCCAGTCGCGGACGCGGCGCAGCAGCCGGTTCGCGATGCGGGGGGTGCCGCGGGAGCGGCCGGCGATCTCGTGCGCGGCGGCGTGGTCGAGGTGCACGCCGAGCAGTCCGGCGGAGCGCAGGATGACCCGCTCCAGCTCCTGGGGCGTGTAGTAGTCCATGTGCCCGGTGAACCCGAAGCGGTCACGCAGCGGGGCGGGCAGCAGGCCGGAGCGGGTGGTGGCGCCGACCACGGTGAACCGGGGCAGCGCGAGCGGGATGGCGGACGCACCGGCACCCTTGCCAACCACGACGTCGACCCGGAAGTCCTCCATGGCGACGTACAGCAGCTCCTCGGCGGGGCGGGCCAGGCGGTGGATCTCGTCGATGAACAGCACGTCGCCCTCCTCCAGGGAGGACAGGACGGCGGCGAGGTCGCCCGCGTGCTGGATGGCGGGTCCGCTGGTCAGGCGCAGGTGCGACTCGAGCTCGCCGGCGATGATCATGGCCAGCGTGGTCTTGCCGAGCCCGGGCGGGCCGGACAGGAGCACGTGGTCGGGCGGGTTGCCGCGCGCGATCGCGGCCTGCAGCACCAGGGAGAGCTGGTCGCGCACGACGCGCTGGCCCACGAAGTCGTCGAGCCGCTTGGGGCGCAGCGCGGCCTCGGCGGCGCGCTCGATCTCGTCGGCGCTCGGGGCGACGATCCGGCCGCCGCCCTCCGTCTCGGTCGAGACCTCAGCCACGGTGGCCTCCCAGCACGCGCAGGGCCGCGCGCAGCGTCGAGGCGACCTCGTCGGCCGCCACGGAGTCGGCGCCCGCCTCGGCGAGCACCTTCGCCACGGCGTCGTCGGCCTGCTTGGCGGGCCAGCCCAGGCCCGCGAGGGCCTCCACGACCCGCTCGGAGTGGTCGGTGGCGCCCGCGGCGGCGCTGGGCGCGGCCTCGGCCGGCGCGAGGCCGGACGGCGGCCCCAGCCGGTCGCCGAGCTCCAGGACGATGCGCTGGGCGCCCTTGCGTCCGATGCCCGGCACGCGGGTCAGCGCGGCGAGGTCCTCGCCGGCGACGGCGCGGCGCAGGGCGTCCGGGGTGTGCACCGCGAGCATCGCGAGCGCCAGGCGCGGCCCGACGCCGGAGACGGTCTGCACCACCTCGAACACGTCCCGCTCGTCCGGGTCGCCGAACCCGTAGAGCGTCATCGAGTCCTCGCGGACCACCATGCTCGTGGCGACACCGGCGGTCTCGCCGACGCGCAGCCCGGCCAGGGTGGCGGGGGTGGCGTGCACCAGGTAGCCGACGCCGCCGACGTCGACCACCGCGCGGTCCAGACCCACGTGGGCCACGGTCCCCGTCAGCGAGGCGATCACGGGCTCCCCCTCCTTGCCTGCTGGTCCGGCTCGCCGAACCAGTATCGAACGTCAGTGCGAGGAGCCTAACAAGCGGAGGGAGGTCTCCGGGGAGGCACGCCGTCAGCGGCGGGGGCGCTGCTTGGCGGCCTGCTCGGCCGCGGCCCAGGCGCGCTGCGCGGGCGTGAGCTCGTGCCGGTCGCCGCCCTGCAGGGCCCCGGCGGGGCGCCACAGGTGGCAGACGGCGAGCGCGAGCGCGTCGGCGGCGTCGGCGGGCCGCGGCGCCTCGTCGAGGTCGAGGATCCGGGTGATCATCGTCGTCAC
Source organism: Promicromonospora sp. NPDC050262 (assembly GCF_040655935.1). Lineage (NCBI taxonomy): Bacteria > Bacillati > Actinomycetota > Actinomycetes > Micrococcales > Promicromonosporaceae > Promicromonospora > Promicromonospora sp. NPDC050262. The sequence goes on from NZ_JBFAKX010000001.1 coordinate 42,953, forward strand.
CTGCGCCTTGTCGGCGCGCCCCGAACCGGTCACGGCTGCCTTGACCTCCGACGGGGTGTGCAGCGCGACGGGCACGCCACGGCGGGCCGCGGCCACCATGGCCAGGCCCGCCGCCTGGGCAGTCCCCATCACCGTGCCGACGTTGTGCTGCGCGAAGACGCGCTCGACCGCCACCACGTCCGGGACGTGCTCGTCGAGCCAGCGCTCCAGGCCCTCCGCGATCCGCAGCAGGCGCAGGTCCGTGGACAGGTCCACGTCCGAGCGGATCACGCCGACGGCCACCATCCGGGCCCGCCGCCCGGGCAGGGAGTCGACGACGCCGACGCCGCACCTGGTCAGACCGGGATCAACACCGAGAACGCGCACGGAGAAACCCTCTCACGTGCGGGTTCCTTCCCTGCGCGGACACGGCCGGGGGGGGTGAGTGCTACTCCTCCTCGTCGAGCGCCGCCATGACCTCGTCGCTCGCGTCGAAGTTGGCGTAGACGTTCTGCACGTCGTCGCTGTCCTCGAGCGCGTCGATGAGGCGCATGATCTTGCGGGCGCCCTCGACGTCCACCTCGACCTGCATGGACGGGTGGAAGATCACGTCGGCCGAGTCGTACTCGATGCCGGCCTCCTGGATGGCCGTGCGCACGGGCACCAGGTCGGTCGCCTCGGTGAGGACCTCGATGACCTCGCCCTGGTCGGTGACGTCCTCGGCGCCGGCGTCGAGCGCGGCGAGCATGACCTCGTCCTCGCCCACCCCGTCGGCCTTCGGCACCACGATCAGGCCCTTGCGGGAGAACAGGTACGACACCGATCCCGGGTCGGCGAGGTTGCCGCCGTTGCGGGAGAACGCCAGACGGACCTCGGAGGCCGCCCGGTTCTTGTTGTCGGTGAGGCACTCGACCAGGACGGCGATGCCGTTGGTGCCGTAGCCCTCGTACATGATCGTCTGGTAGTCGACGGCGTCGGCGCCCTCGCCGGAACCGCGCTTCAGCGCACGGTCGATGTTGTCGTTCGGGACCGACGACTTCTTCGCCTTCTGGACCGCGTCGAACAGCGTCGGGTTACCGGCGAGGTCGCCGCCGCCCGTCCGCGCCGCGACCTCGATGTTCTTGATCAGCTTCGCGAAGAGCTTGCCGCGCTTGGCGTCGATCGCGGCCTTCTTGTGCTTGGTCGTGGCCCACTTGGAGTGACCTGACATGCCTCTACCTGACTCCTTGCATTTCGATGGCTCTTATCAATGGCTGACGAACGGCGAGGGGAACCCGCTCAGCCGCCCGCGACCATGCTGACGAACAGCCCGTGCACGCGCGCGTCCCCCGTGATCTCGGGGTGGAAGGCGGTGGCGAGCAGCGACCCCTGCCGTGCTGCGACAATCCTACCGGCGGCCGCCACAGGACGGCCTTGCGTATCCACAGCCGGGATGCGGGACAGCACCTCGACCTCGGGCCCGGCCTCCTCGATCCAGGGGGCGCGGATGAACGCGGTACGCACCGGGCCGCCGTCGCCGACGTCGGAGATCCCCGCGAAGTCGAGGTCGGTCTCGAACGAGTCGACCTGCCGCCCGAACGCGTTGCGCCGGACGACGACGTCCATGCCGCCGACGGTCTGCTGGTCGGCGGTCCCGTCCAGGATCCGGTCGGCGAGCAGGATCATCCCCGCGCACGAGCCGTACACCGGCAGACCCTCCTTGATGCGAGCCTGCAGCAGGTCGCGGAGCTCGAAGATGCGCAGCAGCTTGTCGATCGTCGTCGACTCGCCGCCGGGCAGCACGAGCCCGTCGACCGCCGCCAGCTCCCCCGGCCGACGCACGGTCACGCCGTGCGCCCCCGCGGACTCGAGGGCGGCCAGGTGCTCGCGGACGTCACCCTGCAGGGCCAGGACGCCGATGGTCGGGTTGCTCACAACCGTCCATCTTACGGCGGTGGCCGACCGACCTGGGACGTCACCGGCTGTGCCCCCGCAGGGGAAACAGCGGCAGACGAGCGGCCCATGACCTGTTGGCCCGCTGCTCTACGACATCAGATCAGCCCACTCGGCCGGGAATCCCATGTCGGCGAGACTGACCACCCCGTCCGCAGGGAAGTCGGAGAGCAGGCGCACCAGCTCGGCCTTCCAGTCGCCGTCCATCGAGACCTTCTCCATCAGGAAGCACAGCACCATCAGCGCCGGGTAGAACCGGGCACGATCGCGGTGCTCAAGCCCGGCGAGATGCTTGAGCCCCTTGATCCCCTGCAGCGCCGACACACGCACGGTGTCCGTGAAGTGCCGGTTCCAGAGCCGCGCGTGGTGCGCGCACGTGTTCCGGGCGATGTTCAAGGTTCTGAGCCAGTTGGCGAGGACCGCCCCGTCGCCGGCGCCCGTCCGGTCGACGACGTCGAGCCGGCGGGCGATCTCGTCACGGTCGCGCCGCTTGAGCCGCTGGAAGAGCACCGAGAGCGCGCCGAAGTCCACGACCTCCAGAGCTGCCCAGATCGGCAGGTCGCCTCCGTACTTCCGGCCGTAGTGCGCCACGTACTCCTCGGACGACCGGGCTTGGTGTGCGCGAAGCTTGTGCACCCAGCTCGCGTGCCGCGACGGCCGGCCCTGACCGGACGTGGAGAAGCGCGTCTCGAGGTGCCCGGGATCGAGGTGTGCGAACGGTCCGCGACGGCCCAGGACATCGGTCACCTTCACCCGGATCGCCACCTCGATCCGCTCGATGGCGTCCATCGTCAGAAGCTTGAGCCGACGATCGAACTCGTACACCCGCAGCACCTGGTTCAGGTCCGTGCCCGGGCCTACGTCGGCAGTGCGCACAGGGCGGCCGTGGAGGGACGAAGCGGCCTGGTCGATGACACGGTAGGGATACCAGTAGCCGCTGAGGCGGTGATAGCCGATCTGGCCCAGCGCGAACACGCAGGACGCGTCGTCGAGCCGCATGCCGCGTCGTCTCAGCAGGGCTTCCTGCTGCAGGATCGACAGGTGCGGCTTCAGGTACCGGGACATGGCGCTTCCTCGAGATTGCGGCCGGTTGAGGCTTGGGCAGTCGCAGGGACGTCGAAGGTCCCGCTCACTGGCTTCTCGAGGATAGGAGTGCTTCCGCAAATCCTCTAGGCGAAAGCGTGATGGCCGAGGACGGAGACACATGAAGACCGGCCCGTGATCGCTGGGCGATCAGAGGGACCGGTCGTGTTACTTCAATTCTACGGGGAGCTCCGGCGTGACGCAACGGACGCACCGCGGCTCGGCGGGCTCAGTCGTCGTGCTGCTCACCCAGGTGGCGGACCTCGCCGTCCCAGCCGGCCACCAGGTGGTCGATGACCTCCGGCAGCTCCGGCGGGAACACCTCCAGCGGCTGCGCCCGCAGCTCCGCCGCCGTCAGCCAGGCCATCTCGTCGAGCAGCTCGCGCTCGGCGTCGGTCCAGCCGTCGGCGGTGACCTCGATGGCGTCCGGGATGCGGGCGAGGTAGAAGACCTCGTACTGCCGGCACGTCTCGGCGAAGAAGTCGAAGATGCCCGTCCGCGTGAGCACGGGCCCCACCAGTGCTCCGTCAGGGAGGTCGATGCCCACCTCCTCGCGGGTCTCGCGCTGTGCAGCCTGGACCGGCGTCTCCCCCGCGTCGATGCCGCCGCCCACCGTGAACCACCAGGACCGTTCCGGCTGGTTGACGTCGTGCCCGCGCATGACGAGCACCTGGCCGGTGTCGTCCATGAGCAGGACGCGCGCCGCCGAGCGCTCGCGGACGCCGTCCGGCCCAGGCACCCAGTCGTCCCCGAGGGACGTGGTGCCGGGCCCGACGGCCGACGGCGCGACGGCCGTCGGCGCGACTACTGACGGCCCAGGCGCTGACGGCGCGGCAGGCCGGTGCTGGTCGGAGGTCTCCGGCGGGTGACCCGTCATGCGGTGTGCTCCTCGTGCTGAGCGTCTGAGTGCTGGCGATTCGGGGGGCCGGACGTCCCCTGCGGACGGTCCGGTGCCCACAACGTACCGTCCGCGACCCGCCCGGCGTCCGCCCTGCCACGCTCGTCGGCCCGGCGCCGTCACGGCAGGCTGCCCGCGGGTGCCGCCGCGCGGCGCAGAGGAGGTACTCACCGGCGCGGCTTCACCCGCCCGGTCGGCGCCGCGGTCAGCGGGTCCTCCGGCCACGGATGCCGTGGGTACCGGGCACGGAGGTCGGCCCGGACCTGGGGGTAGCCCTGCTTCCAGAAGGAGGCGAGGTCGCTCGTGATCGCAGCCGGGCGTCCCGCGGGCGACAGCAGGTGCAGGACGACCGGGACGCGGCCGTCCGCGACGGCCGGAGTGGCGGTCCAGCCGAACACCTCCTGCAGCTTCACCGCGAGGACCGGCGGCTCGACGCCGTCGTACGCGAGCCGGACCTGCGAGCCCGACGGGACCCGGAGCCGTTCCGGTGCGAGCTCGTCGAACCGGGCCGCCGCGGGCCAGGGCAGCAGTCGCCGGAGCGCCGACGCGACGTCGATGCGGTCGAGATCGCGCGACCCGCGCACCGCGGCGAGCTCGGTGCCCAGCCATCCGTCGAGACCGGCCAGCAGCGCGTCGTCGTCGACCGCGGGCCACGGGGCGCCGAGGTGGGCGTGGCAGAACGCCAGCCGCTCGCGCAGGGCGAGCGCGGCCTCCGACCAGCGCAGCACGGACAGGCCGCTGCGCCGGATGCCGTCGCGGACCGCCACCTGGACCAGCAGCGGGTCGGGCTTCGCCAGCGGGACGTCGCCCAGCACGATCGCGCCGAGCGTCTCGACGCGTCGCGTCACGATCCGGCCGTCGTCCCAGCGGATCTGGTCGGTGGTCGAGACGAGGTGGCCCGCGACGTCGCGGGCGGTCTGCTCATCGATCGGCACCGCGGACCGGATCCTCGCGTCGGCGCGACCGGGCGCCCGGTCGGCGACCGCGATCGCCAGCCAGGTCGTGGACCGCAGCGGCGACTGCGGGTCCAGTGCGGCACCCGTACCACCTGACATCTGGTAAGTCGCCGAGCCGGATCCCCGGACCCGCGCGATCCGCTCCGGGTACGCCAGCCCCACCACGATCCCCATCGCGAGATCGTCCGGTACCCCGCGCGTCGCCGGGCCGGCCGCACCGCCGCCGGTCGTCGCACCGCCGCCGGTCGCCGTGCCCCGGCCGAGGCGCTTCGCCTCCTCCCGCCAGCGGGCCGTGGCTCCCCGGTCCTCGCCACGGCGCAGGGCTCGCCAACGGGCCGGCAGGTCGTCGCCGAGGCCGCGTCCGGAGTCGTCCGAGAGCAGCGCGACGACCTCGCGTGCCCGGTCGGCGCCGACCCGCGGCGTCCCGTCGAGCAACGCACGAGCCAGGCGAGGGTGCGCGCCGATCGCCGCCATCCGCCGGCCCCGATCGGTGATCCGGCCGTCGTCGTCCACGGCGCCGACACGGCGCAGCAGCTCGGTGGCCGCGGTCATCGCCGGCGTGGGCGGCGCGTCGAGCAGGGTCAGACCGGCGCCGCCGGGTGCGCCCCACGCGGCGAGGTCCAGGGCGAAGGAGGCCAGGTCGGCGATCGCGATCTCCGGCGCCGGATGGTCGTCGAGCCGCGCGTGGTCGGTGGCGGACCAGCACCGGTAGACCCGCCCGGGCGCCTCGCGCCCGGCGCGGCCCGCCCGCTGGTCGGCCGACGACCGCGAGACCCGGCAGGTGACCAGCGCACCGAGGCCACGGGACTGGTCGGTCCGCGGCTCCCGGGCCAGACCCGAGTCGACCACGACCCTGACCCCGGGCACGGTCAGCGAGCTCTCCGCGACCGACGTCGTGACCACGATCCGGCGCGTGGCGGACGGCGCCAGCGCGCGGTCCTGCTCGGCCCGGGACTGGCGGCCGAACAACGGCAGCACGTTCTCGCCGGCCAGCCGGCGCGTCACGCCGTTGATCTCGGCCTCCCCCGGGACGAACACGAGCACGTCGCCCTCGTTCTCGGTCAGCGCGCGCCGGACGACGGCCGCGACGTGGTCCAGCAGGCGCGGGTCGACCCGTCCACCGGGCAGCAGCGGCGCGGGGACCGGCGGCGGGCTCCACTCGACCGCCACGTCGAACAGCGCGGCGGACGCGGTGACCACCGGCGCCGGGTCGTCCGTGCCCAGCGCGCGGCTCAGCCGGACCGTGTCCGCCGTGGCCGAGGTCGCGACGATCGCCAGGTCCTCCCGAAGGTTGGCCCGGACGTCGACGCAGAGCGCGAGCAGCAGGTCGGCGTCGAGGTGCCGCTCGTGGCACTCGTCGATCACGATCGCGGCGACCCCCGGTAGCTCCGGGTCCCGCTGCAGACGCCGCACGAGGAGCCCCGTCGTCACGACCTCGACCCGCAGTCCGTCGCCGCCGCTGCGCTCACCGCGCATCGCGTAGCCGATCCGCCGCCCGAGCGGTTCGCCGACGAGCGTCGCCAGCCGGGCCGCCGCCGCGCGGGTCGCCATCCTGCGTGGCTCGGCGACGACGACCGTGCCCCCGAGCGCGTCGGCCAGCGCGAGCGGCAGCAGCGAGGTCTTCCCCGATCCGGGCGGCGCGACCAGCACCGCGGTTCCGCGCGACCGCACGGCGTCGACCGTCGCGGGCAGGACCGCCCGGACGGGCAGGTCCGCCCCCGGCGTCGACAGATCAGGCAGCAGCACGCCCCGACCGTAACCGACGGACCGCCTGCAACAATGCGTTCTCGTGAACCATCGGCTGGACCTCGGGTCCCGGAAGTTCTGGCGGCTGGTCGGCAGGCCCGTCGACCTCGCCGGCGAACACTCCTGGCTGCGCGCCCCGGTGAGTCGTTCCTCCACCGTCGGGGACGGCTGGCTCGCCGCCGAGGCCGCGCACCACGGCGGCACGGTCGACGACGACGTGACCACCGATCCTTCGACCGGCCCGGCATCCCGTCCCGCACCCGGCCTGCTCCCGGCGATGACGGTGCTCGACGGTCCCGGGTTCGACGCCTCCCGGCTGGATCCACGGATCCGCGACTTCTACGAGCACACCGCCGCCTGGCACATGGACGTGTGGAGCGGATGGTCACCGCTCTTCTGGCCGGCCGGCGAGCTGATCGCGCGGCTGTTCGCCCGCCGGATCGAGCAGCTCTCCCTCCCGATGCGCCCGCTCGACGTCGCGCACGGGATGGACAGCCGGGTCCGCGTGATCCGCGACCGGGACGGCGCGCAGGTGGGCGCCGCGTGGCTGCGGACGCTCCGGCCGTCGGGCCGCTACGTGTTCAGCGGCTGCTACTCGGCACGTCGGCTCCCCGGCAGCGCGCAGCCGAGCGTCCACGTCGCGTTCCCGCTCGAGTCCGGCAACGTCCAGGTGTTCCTGCGCCCGGCCGTCAGCGCCGAGGGCGGGCTCGTCCTGGAGTCGCCCCCGGGACGCTTCGGACAGGACGGCGCGTACGTCGTCGTGCACGACGGCGGACGGGACTTCGCCGCGCGCGTCCCGCTGCACGAGACCTTCCGCCTGTACACCGACCCGTACGGTGTGCTCCGCACCGACCACGAGCTGCGGATGTGGAGCACCTGGATGATGCGCCTGCACTACAAGATGGACCGCGAGAAGACGGGGCGCGCCCGATGATGCACACCTTCCACCTCGCCGAGCTGCCGGCCGCCGTGACGGCACGCGCGCTGCTGCGAGCGCCGTCGGGCACCACCACGCCCGGGCTGGACCACGCCGAGTGCCTCGCCCTCATGCGCCTGGGGGCGCCCACCGTCTCCCCGGACCGGCTGCAGCTGCGGCGGATCGCGGTCTTCGCGCAGTGGCGCGACGAGGACGCCCTGGACCGCTTCCTGTCCGACGACGCACTCGGCCGGCACCTGGCGACCGGCTGGCACGTGCGGATGGAGTACCTGCGCCGCTGGTCCCGGCTGGCGGCCCTGCCCGGCCTGCCCGCCCGGACCGGCGGCTGGGACCAGGACGAACCCGTGGTCGCGGTGACCGTCGCGCGGATGCGGCTGCCCGAGGTGCCCCGGTTCCTGCGGGTGGGCAAGCCCGTCGAACGTCAGGTGCGCGACCACCCCGGCACCACGCTCGCCCTCGCCGCCTTCCGGCCGCCGCGCACCATCTCCACGTTCTCCGTGTGGCGCACCGTGCGCGAGATGGAGTCGATGGTGCACGGCCGCTCCGACCCCGCGGACCGACGGCACGTGGACGCCATGGTCGAACGGCGGCGCCGTGACTTCCACCACGAGTTCGCGACGTTCCGCTTCCGGCCGCTCGCGGAGCACGGCAGCTGGGAGGGTCGGACCGGGATCGTCCCGGTGGGCTGATCCGGCCCTGGATCGTCCTCGGGCGCCACCGATCCGATCAGGCGGCGGCGACCCGCGGCAGCAACGTCTCGGTGAACTGCCAGATCAGGGACGAGTCGTGCGTGTGGAAGGCCGCCCCCGAGTAGTAGGTGCGGTTGCGGCCCTGGAGCGTGGCGAGCCGGCGGTAGAAGCCCGCGCGGACGGCGGCGGCCGGCACCGTCAGCTCGAACGGGGTGTGGCTGGCGAAGGTGGCGAAGTCGGGGCGCGTGGTCGGTACGGTGCCGGCCTCGTGCAGGCGGCGGACGCTCGCCCGGATCTCGGCCTGCACCGCCTGGTCCGACAGTGCGACGGGGCTGCCGAACTTGACGTTGTGCAGACCGGGAAGGCCGGTCGGTGAGATGACGTAGACGCCCGGGAGCTGGGGCACGTTGTACGGGGTGTCCAGGCCGATGTTGCGCACCGACACGTTGTCGGGGATGCCGGAGTCGCGCAGCACCCCCGTGTAGTAGGCGCTGTGGCGGAACTGGCCGAAGAGCTGGCGCTCCAGGCCGTCGAGGTCGAACCCGTCCAGGTTGCCGAGCAGGGGCGGGATCGTCACCAGGACCTTCCGAGCACGGATGGTCCGGCGTCCGGCGGGCGTGTCGACGCGGACCGAGGCGTACCGCCCTCCGTCACACTCGGTGGAGACGACCCGGCTGTGCAACAGGACGTCGTCGCCCAGCTCGGCGAGCGCCTTCTCGTAGAGCTCGCTGTTGTTCCGGCGCTCGGTGCTGAGGAAGCCGGTCTGGAGGTTGCGCAGGATGTCCGAGCCGAAGTTCTTCATCACGTACAGGGTCGGCTGGCGCAGCAGGTCTCCGAGGCCCTGGCCGAACTGGACGACCGTCGGCACCACCTCGTCGAGGCCGTACCGGCGCACGAAGTCGCCGAACGGCAGGAGCAGGTCCGCCGGCACCGGGTCGGGCAGCTCGAAGCCGTGCTCCAGGTACGGGAACCTGGCGAGCTGCTCGCCGTACAGGGCCAGGGCAGCGGCGGGGTTCGGCGGCGCATAGCCCTGGACCTCGCGGCCCGTGCGGTAGTCGGCGTAGACGGTCTCCCCGCCGCCGAACGACGCCTTCCGCAGCGGGATGTCGAAGCGCTCGAACCACTGCCGCACCAGCGGCTGGTCGTGCCAGACGACGACGCCGATGTCGAGGGTGCTGCCCGTGGCGGGATCGGTGTACGTCTGCGTGTGCCCGCCGAGCCGCCCGTCGCGTTCGACCACGACGACGCTCTGCCCCAGCTCCCGGAGCCGGATCGCCGCGTACGTCCCGGCCGCGCCGCCACCGATCACGGCGACGTCGCGCACGATGTCGCGGGGGCCGCCCGGTTCCGAGCCGGCCACGGGGCTCGTCGCCACGGACCCGAGCGCCACCGCCCCGGCGCCCGTCCCGATCAGTCTCAGCATCTCTTTACGGCTCAGGTTCATGGCGAGTTCCTCTCGGAGGGCAGCGCGGCATCGCGGCAGGTGCGAGCTCGTAGATCTTCGTCACATCGGGGGTACCTATTTGTCCCAAACGTCCGGTGCACCATAGCAACGGGTGGTCGTGCCGCACAGGGCGACAGTTATCCTTCGGCGGTGCCAACGAAAGCGGGGATCGACCCGGACGAGCTCGCCACCACCCTGCGGGTGCTGGGCCAGCTCCATGACCTCGAGCCCGACCATCCCGACGTCCAGACGGTCAAACGGGCGACCGGTTACATGTGGAAGCTGCTCAAGAAGTCCCGCAAGGCCGCGGTCCGCGAGGAGATCCAGGCGCACGACCGGAGCATCATCGAGCGGACGGCGACCGGTTCGGCGGCGCGGATCGACGACGAGACCGCGGGCATCCCGCTGGTCTCCTCCGTGCCGGGGGCGTTCGCCGGGGAGCTGCGCACCGCCCGCGGCTGCTACATCTGCAAGACGGACTACGTGCTGGTCGACTCCTTCTACCACTGGCTGTGCCCGGACTGTGCCGCGAAGAGCCACGCGCGGCGCGACCAGCGCACGGACCTGACCGGCCGCCGCGCCCTGCTCACCGGGGGCCGGGCGAAGATCGGCATGTACATCGCGCTGCGCCTGCTGCGCGACGGCGCCCACCTCACCATCACCACCCGCTTCCCGAAGGACGCGGTGCGCCGCTTCTCGGCGATGCCCGACGCCGCCGACTGGCTGCACCGGCTCAAGGTCGTCGGGATCGACCTGCGCGACCCTACCCAGGTGATCGCCCTGGCCGACGACGTCGCCGCGGCGGGACCGCTCGACATCCTGGTCAACAACGCCTGCCAGACGGTCCGCCGGTCCCCGGGGGCCTACTCGCAGCTCGTCACGGGCGAGTCGGCGCCGGTCGCCCCGCTTCCCCACGGGCTCCAGCCGCCGGAGATGGTCACGTTCGACCGCGTCTCGGAGGCGCACCCCGCAGCGATCGCGGGGGCGCTGGCCGCCCTGTCGGTCGCCCACCACGAGGGCGAGTCGGAGCGCGACGCCGTCGCGACGCACACCGCGGCGTCCCTGACGGCGCTGGCGCTCCGGGCGGGCTCGGCCTCCCTGGACGCCCACCTGGCCGGCACGGCGGTCGACGCCGGCGGGCTGCTCCCCGACGTGCAGAAGAACAACTCGTGGACCCAGGTCGTGGACGAGGTCGACCCGCTGGAGCTCCTGGAGGTCCAGCTCTGCAACGCGATCGCGCCGTTCCTGCTCATCTCACGGCTGCGGCCCGCGATGCGGGCCGCGACGGCCACGTCGCGACGCGGGTACGTCGTCAACGTCTCGGCGATGGAGGGGCAGTTCTCCCGCCGGTACAAGGGCGCGGGGCACCCGCACACCAACATGGCCAAGGCCGCCCTGAACATGTTGACCCGGACCTCGGCCGGGGAGATGTTCGAGAAGGACCGCGTCCTGATGACCGCGGTGGACACCGGGTGGATCACGGACGAGCGCCCGCACCAGGAGAAGCTGCGGATCGCGGCCGAGGGCTGGCACGCGCCCCTCGACCTGGTGGACGGCGCCGCCCGCGTCTACGACCCGATCGTCCAGGGCGAGGCCGGGACCGACCTGTACGGCTGCTTCCTCAAGGACTACGAGCCGTCGCCCTGGTAGGGACGTAGCCACAGCAACGCGCCGGGGAGCCATGGCTCCCCGGCGCGATCACAGCGCGAGTGCGACGTCGACCGCCTGCTCGGCGGGACAGGAGTGGTCGGGAACGACCCCGACGCCCTCCCAGTTGGTGCCGGTGACGGCGTGCACCGACCGCGCGATCGGCACGTGGAGCTGCAGGTTGGGGGTGAGGTCGAACGCCTCCCGGGGATGGGCCCCGCCCACCGTCGTCTCCCCCACGACGACCGCACGGCCGAGGGCCTGCAGGTCGTAGGCGAGCTCCTCACCGCCGCTGAACGTGCGGCTGCTGGTGAGGACGACCACCGGGACGTCGGGCAGCCTCGGGGCTACGTCCGGCGTGGTGAACGACGGTTCGACGGCGCCGTCACGGTGGACGAGGTCCAGGAGGTGCACCGGCTCGTCGCCGAGCAGGTGGCTCACCAGCAGGGCGACGGACTCGGGCACGCCGCCCACGCACCCGCGCAGGTCGACCACGAGACGGCCCACGCCCTGCAGCAGCGTGAACGCCGCCGACGCGCCCGGGCGGACGTACTCCGGCGGCAGGATCAGCGGGCCGATCGTCAGCAGGCCCACGTTGCCGTCGAGGCGGCGCACCTCGCTGATGGCGGGGCCGTGCTCCCGGGCCAGCGCGGCGAAGTAGGCGCGCACCTCCTCCTCGTCCTGCTCGGGAGGCACGCCCTCCGGGTAGTGCCGGACCCGCAGGTGCCGGTCGCCGTTGACCGACTGCAGCACGGTGGTGGCAGCCTCGGCGAACGTCGGCTCGTCGACCGCATCGACGGTGAGCTCGTCGAGCGCGTCTGCGACGCTCCGTGCCACGTCGGGAAAGACGTAGTGGGTTCTCACGAGGTCCTGGACCTGGGCGATCAGCATGCGCGGAGTCAACCGAACGGCCTGACGAGGCGTCAACGGGTTTGCGAGGCGGCCCCGCGGACGGCGGCGTCCTGGAGGAAGAGCGGAGGGGCCCCGCGGACACGAAGTCCGCGGAGCCCCTCCGACGACGGTTCAGCTCACCAGCCGCGCTCGGCCAGCCGGTGCGGCTCCGGGATCTCGTCCACGTTGATGCCGACCATGGCCTCGCCCAGACCGCGGGAGACCTTGGCGATCACGTCGGCGTCGTCGAAGAACGTGGTCGCCTTGACGATGGCCTCGGCGCGCTGCGCCGGGTTGCCCGACTTGAAGATGCCCGAGCCGACGAAGACGCCCTCGGCGCCGAGCTGCATCATCATCGCGGCGTCCGCCGGGGTGGCGATACCGCCCGCGGTGAACAGCACGACGGGCAGCTTGCCGGTGGTCGCGATCTCCTTGACCAGCTCGTACGGCGCCTGCAGCTCCTTGGCGGCCACGTACAGCTCGTCCTCGGGCAGCGACGTGAGGTGGCGGATCTGCTGGCGGATCTGGCGCATGTGCGTGGTCGCGTTCGAGACGTCGCCGGTGCCGGCCTCGCCCTTCGACCGGATCATCGCGGCACCCTCGGTGATGCGGCGCAGCGCCTCGCCCAGGTTGGTCGCACCGCACACGAACGGCACGGTGAAGTTCCACTTCTCGATGTGGTTCGTGTAGTCCGCCGGCGTCAGCACCTCGGACTCGTCGATGTAGTCGACGCCGAGCGACTGCAGCACCTGCGCCTCGACGAAGTGCCCGATGCGCGCCTTCGCCATCACGGGGATCGAGACGGCCTCGATGATGCCGTCGATCATGTCGGGGTCGCTCATGCGCGACACGCCGCCCTGCGCACGGATGTCCGCGGGCACCCGCTCGAGCGCCATGACGGCCACCGCGCCCGCGTCCTCGGCGATCTTCGCCTGGTCGGGCGTGACGACGTCCATGATGACGCCGCCCTTGAGCATCTCGGCCATGCCGCGCTTCACGCGCGCGGTGCCGACCGTGCCCACGGTGTTCTCGCCGGTCACGGATTCAGTCACGGTTACCTCGCATAGTTCTCGCCGGTGGGATCGACGCCGGTCGTTCCGGGCGCGGTCGGCGCCCTGCCTCGATCTTATCGCCCGGTCTGCCGCGTCCCTGCCGCCGCCCGCAGAACGGTCATCTGCCGGACAGCACGGTCACCCGGCGGCCGGCTCCAGCCCGGGCGGCAGGGCGTCGTCGAGCTCGACCGTGCGCGGCATCGGCGCCCGGCCGGCCAGGTGGAACAGCCGTACGTACCAGAGCCTGCGCACCCGCCGGGCCTGCGCCACGGCCTCGTTGTGGAAGCGGCGGGCGAGCGTCACGCGGTACCAGGCGGCCGCCAGGCCCACCACGACCTCGCCCGCCGGGCCTGCCCGCAGGTCCCGCACCGCCTCGGGCGAGCCCAGCGCCTCCCGGAGCGTCGCCGTGAGCCCGGACTCGGCCCGTTCGCGGGCCGAGCCCAGCCCGTCCATCTTCAGCGCGGCGGCGGGCGAGGTGACCGGTCCGGCGTCCGACGCCGTGTACGCGGCGTCGGCCACCAGCACCGAGCTGGCCGGGTCCAGCGCGCCCGACGCCGCCAGCTCCACCGCCGCCGAGGCCCGCCGCACGAGCTGCGCGTCCAGGGCGATGCGTGACGCCGCGACCTTGCGGTGCAGCCGGTCGAGCCGGGAGGCGCCCTGCCAGGCGAACACCAGGCCGACGACGACGGCCGCCAGCGCGACGAGCGCGATCTCCGACCAGGTCACGCGTCACCCCCGACCCGCCGCGGGAACAGCCCCATGAAGCGGCCCACGACGTCGCCGGCGATCGCGTGGTCGGCGTCGAGCGTCATCTCGTACACGGCCAGCACCTGCTCGGTCACGCCGGACCAGTCGAACCGCTGCACCCACTGCGCCGCGTGGGCGCGGTAGGCATCCCTCCGCGCCGGGTCGGCAATCAGGTCCAGCACGGTCGCGGCGAGGTCGGCGGGGTCGCCGGTGCGGAACAGCGCGCCCGCGGCGCCGTCGTCCAGGACGCGCTGGAAGGCACCCAGGTCGCTGGCCACCACGACGGAGCCGGCGCTCATCGCCTCCACGAGCACGATGCCGAAGCTCTCGCCGCCGGTCTGCGGGGCCACGTACAGGTCGGCGGACGCCAGCAGCGCCGCCTTCTCGGCGTCGGACACCGCGCCCAGGAACTCGACGGACGACGCCCGCTCCCCCAGCGCCTCCCGCGTCTCGGCGACGATGCCGTTGCCCCGCCCGGCCACCAGGAACCGCGTGCCGGGCACCCGGTCGAGGATCGTGGGAACCGCCTGCACCAGCACGCTCAGCCCCTTGCGCGGCTCGTCCAGCCGGCCGAGGAAGGCGACGGTCGGCGCGTCGGCCGTGCCCGTCCACTCCGGCCGCCGGGCGCTGCTCGCGAACACCTGCGTGTACACCCCGTTGGGAATCACGACGGCGTCGCCGCCCAGGTGGTCCACGAGGGTGCGCCGCGCGTCCTCCGACACGGCGATCCGGGCGGCGATCTTCTCCAGCGACTGCCGCACCAGCGGGTAGGCGACCTGCAGCGCGCGCGAGCGCACCTGGGAGGTGTGGAAGGTGGCGACCACGGGCTCGGTGGCCTGCCACAGGGCGAGCATCGACAGGGACGGGACCATCGGCTCGTGCAGGTGGACGATGTCGAACGGGCTGCCGTCGATGCCGCCCTCCAGCCAGCGGCGCACCCGGGTGGCGGTCAGCGGCCCGAAGGTGAGCCGCGCGACCGAGCCGTTGTAGGGCACCGGTACGGCCCGGCCGGCGGCGGTGACGACGTCGGGCAGCTCGGTGTCGTCGCTGGAGGGAGCCAGCACCGACACGTGGTGCCCCGCGGCCTGCAGCGCCTCGGCGAGGTCGCGCACGTGGAACTGCACGCCGCCGGGGGCGTCGAACGAGTACGGGCAGACGATGCCGACGCGCAGCGAGCGGTGGCCGCGCCGCCGCGTGCCTCTCATCCGTTCTCCCGCGCGGGGGCGGGATCGGGCCGGGCCTCGTCCTGCGCGGTGGTGTCCCGTCCCTCCGCGACGGACCGCCCCGCCGCCCGCTGCCGGGCCGGGCCCAGGTCGGCGACGAACACGCGCTGCAGCATGTGCCAGTCGTGGGTGTGCTCCACGATCGTCTCCGTGAGCTGGTCGACCCAGCCCTGGGTGAGGATCCGCGCCTGCTCGGCACGTGGCAGCCCGGCGTCGGGCACGGGCAGGGGCGGGTAGAAGTGGATGACGATGCCCCACGGGGTGCCGGCCGCCCGGCGTCGGTCGCCGCGCAGCCGCTCGTAGGTGATCCCCACGGCGTGCACGGGGACGCCCGCCTCCAGGCCCAGGAGGGCCGGGCCGGCGGCCACGCGGGCGCGGTGCCCGGCGAGGTCGACCTCGATGCCGGTCGAGGTCAGGTCACGGTCGCTGAGCAGCGGGATGAGCTTGCTGCCCTCCTTCGCGCCGCGGACCAGGGAACCCAGCACGTCGCCGTTGCCCAGGGCCAGGACCTCGATGCCGAGCGAGCCGCGGAACCGCACGAACTCCTGGAACAGCTCGTCGGGCTTGAGCCGCTCGGCGACGGTGAGCACGCTCGCGAGGTACTGGGAGCCGTACGCGCCGGCCAGGTCCCAGTTGCCGAGGTGGCCCAGCGCGAGCGAGGCAGCGCCGCCGTCGGCGATCACGGGACGCACGTGCTCGTCGTAGCCCTCCACGCGCACGCGCGCCCGCAGCCGTTCGGAGGTGACGCCCTGGAGCGTGAACGCCTCCCGGAAGTACCGCATGTAGCTGCGCATGCCCACGCGGGACAGCCGGCGGACCGCCGCGGCGTCCAGGTCGGGCCGCACGCGCGCGTAGTTGCTCTCCATGCGCCGCACGCTCTTGCCGCGACGCAGCCAGGTGACGTCGGCCACCGCCGTGAACACGGCCCGGAGCACGGGCTCGGGGATCTTCGTGGCGTTACGCCACGCGAACGTGTACAGCCCGGCGATGTCCATCAGGCGCCCTGCCCGGCCAGCGGACCCTCGTGCGGGTCGTCCCTGGTCTCGACGGCGTGCCGGGCGAGCTGCGCCCGCACCGTGGCGATGCGCTGGAACACGGTCACCAGGCTCGCGAGCGCCAGCAGCGTGAGCATGACCTCGGCCACCACGACCGGCAGGCCGACCTGCAGGAACG
Source organism: Promicromonospora sp. NPDC050262 (assembly GCF_040655935.1). NCBI lineage: Bacteria > Bacillati > Actinomycetota > Actinomycetes > Micrococcales > Promicromonosporaceae > Promicromonospora > Promicromonospora sp. NPDC050262. The sequence goes on from NZ_JBFAKX010000001.1 coordinate 59,350, forward strand.
TGAACGGGAGCAGCGCCAGCAGGAGCCGGTCGGCGCGTTCGGCGATGCCGACCTGCGCGGTGGCCCCCACGCCCTCCGCGCGGGCCCGCGCATACGGGACCACGCTGCCCAGCACCAGGCAGGCGAGCGCGGCGCTCGTGCCCCACAGGCCGTGGTGCTCGTCGGGGTGCAGCACGAACCAGAGCGTGATGCCGGCGAACACCGCGCCGTCGGACACCCGGTCCAGCGTCGAGTCGAGGAACGCGCCCCACGGGCCCGAGCGCCCGGCCAGGCGCGCCATCACCCCGTCGAGCGAGTCGAAGAGGACGAAGAAGCCGATGAGGAGCCCGCCCACGAGCGTGTGCCCGGTCGGCAGGAGTGTCAGGGCCACCGCGGTGACCACGACGGTGCCGGCGATCGTCACGGCGTCCGGCGAGACCCGCAGGGCCAGCAGCAGCCTCGCCAACGGGGTGAACAGCGTGGTCATGAAGGAGCGCAGGCCCCGTAACATCAGTTCTCCTCTCCGCCCCCCGCGGTCTCCCAGGCCTCCGCGAGCCGACGGCGGGTGTCCGCCAGCAGCTCGGGCAACGCCTTGGTCTGGCCCACCACAGGCAGGAAGTTCGCGTCGCCCAGCCAGCGCGGCACCACGTGCTGGTGCAGGTGCGCCGCGATGCCCGCGCCCGCGACCTCGCCCTGGTTGATACCAAGATTGAAGCCTGCGGGCGCGTGGACGGCGCGCGACACGCGCATGGCCTGCTGAGTCATCCGAGCCAGCTCGACCGTCTCGGCGGCGTCGAGGTCCGTGTAGTCCGAGACGTGCCGGTACGGGAGCACCATCATGTGCCCCGAGTTGTACGGGTACAGGTTCAGCACCACGTAGCACCGCTCCCCCCGGGCGACGACGAGGCCCTGCTCGTCGTCGCCCGCCGGGATGCGGCAGAACGGGCACTGCTGGGTGGTCCCGTCGGCCGGCTTGTCCTGCCCGCCGATGTAGACCATGCGGTGCGGCGTCCAGAGCCGCTGCAGGCCGTCGTCGGAGGGACCGAACGCCGTCGGCGACTCGGGGGTGGGCTCGCTGTTCATCCGAGGACGACCTTCCGGCCGGTCAGACCTGCACCCGGTCGCTGACCGCCTTCACGATCCGCTCGATCGCCTCGGCGACCGGCACCCCGTTCTCCTGCGTGCCGTCGCGGAAGCGGAACGACACGGCGCCCGCCTCGACGTCCTCCCCGCCCGCGATGAGCACGAACGGGACCTTCTCCTTGGACGCGTTGCGGATCTTCTTGCCGAACCGGTCGTCGGAGAGGTCGAGCTCGGCGCGGATCCCCTGGGCGCGGAGCTGGGCGACGACGTCCTTGAGGTAGTCGTCGAAGGCGTCGGCCACGGGCACGGCGAGCACCTGGACCGGCGCGAGCCAGGCCGGGAACTGGCCGGCGTAGTGCTCGATGAGCACGCCCATGAACCGCTCGATGGAGCCGAACTTGGCCGAGTGGATCATCACCGGCTGCTGGCGGGTGCCGTCCGCGGCGGTGTACTCCAGCCCGAAGCCCTTGGGCTGGTTGAAGTCGTACTGGACGGTGCCCATCTGCCAGGTGCGGCCGATGGCGTCCTTCGCCTGCACGGAGATCTTGGGGCCGTAGAACGCGGCGCCGCCCGGGTCGGCCACGAGCTCCAGGCCGGTCTCGCGACCCACCCGCTCCAGGATCTCCGTGGCGGCGGCCCAGTCCTCGTCGGATCCCACGAACTTGTCCGGCTTGGAGTCGTCCCGCGTGGACAGCTCCAGGTAGAAGTCGTCCAGGCCGAAGTCGCGCAGCACGCTGAGCATGAAGTCGAGCAGGTGCTTGACCTCGCCCGGCGCCTGCTCGGGCGTCACATACGAGTGCGAGTCGTCCTGCGTCAGGCCGCGCACGCGGGTCAGGCCCTGCACCACGCCGGACTTCTCGTAGCGGTACACCGACCCGAACTCGAACAGGCGCAGCGGCAGCTCCCGGTAGGAGCGCCCGCGCGAGGCGAAGATCAGGTTGTGCATGGGGCAGTTCATGGCCTTGAGCCGGTACTTGGACCCCTCGAGGTCCATCTCCGGGAACATCGTGTCCGCGTAGTACGGCAGGTGGCCCGAGGTGTGGAACAACCCGTCCTTGGTGATGTGCGGGGTGCCGACGTAGGAGAAGCCCTCCTCGATGTGGCGCTGGCGGACGTAGTCCTCCATGACCCGCTTGATCACACCGCCCTTGGGGTGGAACAGCGGCAGGCCCGAACCCACCTCGTCGGAGAAGCTGAACAGGTCCATCTCGGCGCCGATGCGGCGGTGGTCGCGGCGCTCGGCCTCGGCCAGTCGCTCCAGGTACGCCTTGAGCTCGTCCTTGGACGGCCACGCCGTGCCGTAGACGCGCTGGAGCATCGGGTTCTTCTCGCTGCCGCGCCAGTAGGCGGCGGCGTTGCGCATGAGCTGCACGCCGTTGCCGATCAGGCGCGTGTTCGGCAGGTGCGGGCCGCGGCACAGGTCCTTCCAGACCACGGTCTCGCTCTCGCGGCCGGCGCCACGCACGTTGTCGTAGATGGTCAGCTCGCCGCCGCCGACCTCGACGCTCTCGCCGCTCTCGCCGTCGGCCGCGCCGCCCTTGAGGCCGATCAGCTCCAGCTTGTACGGCTCGCCCGCCAGCTCGGCGCGCGCCTCGTCCTCGGTGACGACGCGGCGGCGGAAGGTCTGGCCCTCCTTGATGATGCGCGCCATCGTCTTGTCGAGGGCCTTGAGGTCCTCGGGCGTGAACGGCGTCTCGACGTCGAAGTCGTAGTAGAAGCCGTCCGTGACGGGCGGGCCGATGCCCAGCTTCGCGTCCGGGTTGACCTGCTGCACGGCCTGCGCCAGCACGTGCGCGGCGCTGTGCCGCAGCACGGCGAGGCCGTCGGGCTCGCCGATGGTCACCGGCTCGACCTTGTGGCCGGCCGGGATCTCGCGGTCGAGGTCCCACAGCTCGCCGTCCACGCGCACGACGACCACGTCGCGGCGGTCGCCGTACAGCTCGACGCCGGTGGTCGTCTGCGTGGTCGTCGTCGCCTCCGTGGAGTTCTGCGCCGGGGTCTCGCCACCGGCGAGGTCGGTGGGGCTGGGCGGCGATGCGACGTCGGACACAGGAGTGCTCCTTGGGGAACGGAAGACGAAATGGATCGAGGGGCGCCGTCCACGCGGACGGTGCCCCTCGATCGTACCGATACAGTGCCGGTCCCGTGCCCGCGGTCGCGCCGCGGGCGGACCGGCGGCTCAGCTCTGGCCGAAGTCCTTGGCCTTCTCACCCAGTGCGTCGATCGCGCCGTCGGCCTTGTCCGGCGCGAACTCCTTGAGCTTGTCGGTAGCGGCGTCGACGTTCTCGTCGGTGAGCTGCTCCTTCGCCTTCGCGACGTTGTCCGGGTCGGTCACGAACTCCTTGGCCTTGTCAAAAAGCCCCATGGTTCGACTCCTCTTCGACACAGGCACACCAGGTGCGCCCCCTGCGCACGACGGGGTCCCGCCGGCACCCCGAACCTATGCGGAGACGGCCTCGCGCGCGCGGTAACACGGCCCGACCTGGTATCTCGCAGGGCTGAAAAAGTCGGCGTGCGACGCCGCGGTCTCGTAACGTCAGCCTGTGGAGTACCTGATCGTCGCAGTCGTCGCCGCCATCCTGATCATCGCCGTCACCTCGCTCGCGCCCAAGGCGGGAGTCGCGGCCCCGCTGGTCCTGGTGGTGCTCGGCGCGGGCGTCAGCCTGCTGCCGTGGGTGCCGGCGGTCGAGATACCCCCCGAGGTGATCCTCGGCGGCGTGCTGCCCCCGCTGCTCTACTCCGCCGCGGTCGGGCTGCCGTCGATGGACTTCCGGCGCGACTTCACGGCCATCGGCGGCCTGTCCGTGACGCTCGTGGTGATCAGCTCGGTGCTGCTCGGGCTGCTCTTCCGGTGGCTGATCCCCGGGATCGACCTCGCCACGGCCATCGCGCTGGGCGCCATCGTGAGCCCGACCGACGCCGTCGCGACCTCCATCGTGAAACGGCTCGGGGCGTCCCCGCGCAGCGTCACGATGCTGGAGGGCGAGTCCCTGCTCAACGACGCCTCCGCCCTGGTGCTGCTGCGGTCCGCCATCGCCGCCACCGCGGCCTCGGTCAGCCTGTGGGAGGTCGTGGGCGACTTCGCCTACGCCGCCCTGGTGGCCGTGGCGATCGGCGTGCCCGTCGGCTGGCTCGGCCTGCGGGTGCGCCGCCGGCTGGGCCACGCCGCCCTGAGCACGGCCATGTCGTTCGTGGTCCCGTTCGTCGCCTACCTCCCGGCCGAGGAGCTCGGCGCGTCCGGCCTGGTGGCCGTCGTGGCGGCGGGCCTCGTGACCGGCAACGGCTCGCCGCGCTACCTGCGCCCGCAGGACCGGATCGCGGAACGCTCCAACTGGCACACCGTCGAGCTGCTGCTCGAGGGCGCCGTGTTCCTCATCATGGGCATCGAGCTGTTCGCGCTCATCGAGGACGCGGAGTCCGGGACCGGGTCGGTCTGGCAGGCCGTCGTGGTCGCCGCGATCGCCAGCGTGGCGATCCTCGTGGTGCGCGCCGCGTTCGTGACGCCGCTGATCGGCATCCAGGCCCGCCGGGCGCGGCGGGGCGAGGCCGTGCGCGAGACCCTCACCGCGTTCCAGGACCGGATCGACCAGCGAGCGGCCGCGACCCCGCCCGCGTCCGGCGAGCCGGACCAGGCCACCGGGCGGCGCACGGGCCGGCGCTCGACCGCCGAGCGCCTGGAGCGGATCCAGGGGACGCTACGGCGCCGGACCGCCGACATCGACTACGACCTCGCGCGGCCGCTCGGCTGGCGCGAGGGCACGCTGCTGGTGTGGGCGGGCATGCGTGGCGTGGTGACGCTCGCCGCCGCACAGACGCTCCCCCACGACACCCCGGGGCGGTCGTTCCTCATCCTGGTCGCCTTCGGCGTCGCGTTCGGCACGCTCCTGGTCCAGGGCAGCACCCTGCCCTGGCTGACGCGGCGGCTCGGGCTGGTCGGGCAGGACACGGCGGGCGACCTGCCCGCCCTGCGGCGCGAGACCGAGCAGGCGGCGCGCGACTACCTGGCAGACCCGCACCGCCCGGACGGCACGCCGTACGACTCCGGCGTGGTCGCCCGCGTGCGCAAGGACACCTACCGGGAGCACGAGTCGCAGGACGAGGACGCGGTGCTCACCAAGGACCGCTTCATCCAGTACCGGGAACTACGGCTGGCCACGATCGCGGCCCAGCGCGAGGAGCTGCTCGCCGCGCGCTCGGCCGGCACCTACGACTCGGCGCAGCTCGGCACCGCCCTGGACCTGCTGGACGCCGAGCAGATCGCCGTCGAGATGCGCAAGGGCAAGTTTTCGCTGCGTGAGGAGGACCCGGAGCGCTAGCCTCCGGGCGTGACGGACTACACACCGCTCCACCTGGACTGGCCGGGCTGCCTGAACGCCCGTGACCTGGGCGGACTACCGCTTACGGGCGGCGGCACGATCCGCGAGCGCGTGCTGGTGCGCTCCGAGTGCCCCAGCCACCTGACCGACGTCGGCGTCGCTGCGGCGAGGGCCTACGGGCTGACGCGGGTCATCGACCTGCGCCGGCCGGAGGAGCTCGAGCAGTGGCCGAGCCGGCTGGCCGACGGTGCGACCTACCTGCACCTGCCGGTGCAGGCCCCCGGCGATCCCGAGGAGGGGCCCTGGGTGCACCTCTACCAGGGAATGCTGGACCGGCGCCCGGAGCTGTTCGCGCGCGCCGTGGGGGCCGTCGCGGACGCGCCGGACGGTCCCGTGCTGGTGCACTGCGCCGCCGGGAAGGACCGCACGGGCCTGGTCGTGGCGCTCGCGCTCACGCTCGCCGGGGCCGACGTCGACGCCCTCGCCGACGACTACGAGGTCACCAACGAGCGGCTCGCGCCCCGGTACGTCGAGCGGGCGGCCGAGCCCGGCTACGACCGGCCCGCCGAGCGCCGGGTGCCGCCCACCCGGCACGTCATCCTCGGGGCGCTGGAGCACCTGCGCACGCGGCACGGCGGCGTCGAGGAGTACCTGGCCCGCGGCGGGCTCACCCCGGGGCACGTCCGCGCGCTGCGCACCCGGCTGGTCGGCTGAGCCGGAGGTGCAGCGCAGGATGCGGGCCGAGGAACGAGGCACGCGCCCGGAGCGGAACCGCAGGCTCAGCCGAAACGGACAGGGCCTGAGCCGGAGGTGCAGCGCAGGGTGCGGGCCTAGCTCCCGGGGAAGGCCAGCTCCTGCCACCGGCCCGCCTCGTCCGCCGTCAGCGCACGGCCGAAGATCGCCAGCCGGTCGGCGCCGCCGGACTGCCGCTCGCCGCCGTCGCGGTTCGCGCCGATGTGCAGGGTGCGCGACGTGCACGCGTTCGCCGCCTCGTAGCCGCCGATCGTGGCGGTGGCTGCCTGCGTGCCGTCGACGTACACCGTGATCGAGCCGGTGGCCGAGAGGGTCACGACCAGCTCGAACCAGCGGTCGGTCGGGACGACGGCGTTCGTCGTCGTCCCCGTGCCCGCCGTGATGACGCGGACGTTGTTCGACGGCGTCGTGTCGATCATGATGCCGTCGGAGTCGCTGCTCGCCGACCGGTGGTCGAACAGGCGCCGGTGGCCCGGCTGACCGCTGTCGATCCTGAACTCGCCGGCGAACGTCGATTCCTCGAGGTACCCGAGCGGGAAGGGTTCGACGCTCGTGACGTAGCCCGTCGTCGCGAGCTGCTGGGCCGCACCGGTCGGCCCGTCGGCGAGCACGCCGAGCGTGCCCTCGACCCGCCAGTCGCGGCCGTTGCCGGACTGGTCGCCGTCGGCGTCGCCGCCGAGGTTCCACGCGACGAGCGTGCCGTCGGGATCGGGGACCGGGCACGGCGTCGGCGGCTCGACGTCCACCACCACCGTGCGGCTGAGCGTGATGTCGCCCGCGGTCAGCGTCGCGGTGATCGGCGACTGCCGCGCGGCGTTGCCCGCGCCGACGGTGACGGTGACGGTCCGCTCGACGCTCTCGCCGGGCCGGATCGTGCCGAACGTGAGCTCCGCCGGCTCGGCCGACCACTGCGGGTAGCCCGGCGCCGTGTCGTCCGGGACCGTGACCTGCACGGCCGCGTCCTCGACCGGCTCGGCACCGATCGCCTGCGCGCGCACGGTGACCGGGAGCTCGTCGCCCGACGTCGCGGTCGCGGGCGCCGTGACCGACAGCGCCGCCGTGGCCTTGGCCACGTACCGCTTCCCGGCCTGCCCCTCGAAGACCACGACGCCGTCCTCGACCGTCGACTCGACGGGCCTGCCCCTGTGGTCGGTCAGCGTGAACAGGCCCGGCTGGAAGATCTGGTTCCCGATCCGCAGCTCGCCGTCGTTCGCGGGGCGGATGTCGATCCGCCGGACCGATCCGGCCGCCCACGTCGCGTCGACCTCGACGTCGCCCCGGGCCTTGAGGCCCGAGTACGAGCCGTCCGGCCAGGCCGTCGGCAGCGCGGGCAGCACGTCGATCCGGCCGGCCTGGCTCTGCAGCAGCATCTCCGCGACGCCGGACGTCGCGCCGAAGTTGCCGTCGATCTGGAACGGCGGATGGTCGTCCCACAGGTTGTCGAGCGTCGAGCCCTTGAGCTGCTCGGAGAGCAGCTTGTGCGCGCGGTCGCCGTCGAGCAGGCGCGCCCAGAAGTTGATCTTCCACGCCTTCGACCACCCGGTCCCGCCGTCGCCGCGTCCCTCCAGCGTGGTGCGGGCGGCCTCGGCGAGCTCCGGTGTCGCGGCGGGTGAGACGGCCGTCCCGGGGAAGAGCGCGTAGAGGTGGGAGACGTGCCGGTGCTGGTTCGACGGGTTGTCGAGCGCCTGCTCGACCTTCCACTCCTTGAGCTGGCCCCACGACCCGACGGCGAGGCCCGGGTAGATGCCCTGCAGCTTCTCGTCGAGGTCGGCGAGGTAGGCGGCGTCGTCCTCGCCGGTGAGCTCGGCGGCGGCCGCGGCCGACGTCAGCAGCTCGGTGACGATCTGCTGCGAGATCGACGCCCCGACCGTGAAGTCGCCCTGCTCGGGCGAGTAGCTCGGCGTGACCACGTAGGTGCCGTCCGTGTCGCGCACGAGGAAGTCGATCCAGAACTCCGAGACCGCCTTGAGCATCGGGTAGGCGCGCTCCCGCAGGAACTGCTCGTCCCCGGTGAAGAGGTAGTGCTGCCAGTAGTGCTGCGCCAGCCACGCCGCGGCGTCCGGCTGCCAGAACGACTGCGGGTACTGGTGGAACCCGGTGAACCCGTAGGGGTTGGTCTCGTTCCCCACGACCCAGCCGCGCGCCCCGTACATCTGGCTCGCCGTCAACGTTCCCGGGGCGACCATCGAGTCCACGTAGTCGAAGAACGGCTGCGTGGTCTCGGCGAGGTTGGTGGTCTCGGCCGGCCAGTAGTTCATCTGCAGGTTGATGTTCACGTGATAGTCGGCGTCCCACGGTGGGTTGTTGACCCGGTTCCAGACGCCCTGCAGGTTCGCGGGGAGCGAGCCGCCGCGCGAGGACGAGACCAGCAGGTAGCGGCCGTACTGGAAGTACAGCGACTCGAGCGCCCGGGCGCTCTCGGCGTCGGTCGTCGACCGGTACTCCGCCAGCAGCTCGTCGGTGGGGATGTCGGGGAGCCGGGCGCCGAGGTCGAGCTCCACACGGTCGAAGAGGCCCCGGTAGTCGCTCTGGTGGCGCTTCAGAAGCGCCTTGAACCCGCGCTCGGACGCCGCATCCACCGCCCGGGTGACCTGCTCGTGGGGGTCGACGCCGGTGCGGTAGCCGGCCGCGTGGTCCATCGCGAAGTCGGTGGCGGCGCTGAGCACGAGCGTGACGGAGCTCGCGCCCCGGACGCCGATGGACCCGTCGCCCTCCGTCACCGACCCGCCGCTGTTGAGCACCTGCAGCTGCGACTCGAAGCGCAGCCCGTTGTTCGCCAGCCGCCCCGCCGTCGTCAGCCGCCCGCCCTCGGCCGTCTGGGTCACCGCCGTGCGCCCGGCCGGGAGGTTGAGCCGTGCGTCGAACCCGATCCGGCCGCGCTTGTCGGCCGTCAGGCGCACGACGACGACGTCGTCGGCCGCGGAGGCGAAGTACTCGCGGGTGTAGCCGACGCCGTCGGCGGTGAACGTGGTCGTCACCACCGAGTCGGAGATGTCGAGCTGCCTGCGGTAGTCTGTCGCCTCCCCGATGCCCGTCATCGTCAGGTCGAGGTCGCCGAAGGTTTGGTACGAGCCGAAGTTGAGCTTCGGCTTGCCGAGCAGGTCGGCGATCGTCTCGGGTGCGATGCCGCCGGTCGGCGACTGGTTGATGAGCTGCCGGGCCTCCTCGATCGTCTCGGGCCCGCGGCCGTCGGTCCAGTTGCCGTAGTCGTAGCCGCCCTGCGCGCCGGGTCCCCCGGTCCAGAGCGACTTCTCGTTGAGCTGGAGCTTCTCGTCGGTGACGCCCCCGTAGACGACGGCGCCCATGGCACCGTTGCCGATCGGCAGCGCGCGCTGCTCCCAGTTGCGCTGGTGGTCGCCGGCGGTCGAGAGCGGCTCGTCGAACCAGATCGTGTCGGGCGCACCCTCGAGGCGTGGTCGGTCGTCCCGCACTGTCGTGTCCTCCGGTGCTGTCGTGTCCTTCGGGGCGGTCGTGTCCCTGGGGGTGGCGGCGTCCGGTGCGGCCGCGGCGGGGACCACCGCCGCGGCGGACACCGGTGCGGCGAGCAGCAGCGCCAGTGCGGCCGCGATCGCGCGCCGAGAGGGTCGGCGCATCAGCAGTGGGATCGAGCAGAAGGTCATCCTCGGCCTCCGGACCATCGACGTCGTCGTCGTCTCCCGCGCCACCGTGGACGCCGGGCAGTGCTCGCGAGCATTCAAGCAACGCGCCCGGAGCAGTGTCAACCAAACACCTGATGTTTCCTTGCTGCGCCTTGCCCGGTTACCGAGCAGATGGGATGAATCCGCCGATCCTTGCACCAAGAGATCCGATGTATGAACCGGACGACCGTCCGCAGCGTCGAGCAACAGTCGGTCGGCACCGCGGCGCGGCTTCACGCGGGTCCACCGGCACCAGGCATGCGAAAGGCCCCCTGGCCTGCGTCTCCGCCGGCCAGAGGGCCTTGCCTTGCTGGTGGGCGATACTGGGATCGAACCAGTGACCTCTTCCGTGTCAGGGAAGCGCGCTACCGCTGCGCCAATCGCCCGAGGTGGGTACGGGATTCGAACCCGTGTGTACGGCTTTGCAGGCCGCTGCCTCGCCTCTCGGCCAACCCACCGTGCTCCCCACCAAGGCGGGTATCGAGCGGATGACGGGACTTGAACCCGCGACCCTCACCTTGGCAAGGTGATGCTCTACCACTGAGCTACATCCGCGCTATGACCATCCTGGACCCTTCGGTCCCGGCGTGGTGACGCTCCGGAAGAGTAGTTCACAAACGGCGTGCCGGTCCAATCGAAATCGCCGCGCCACCTGCACGGGGTCTCGCGACGCCGAGCAGCCCTCGGGCGGCGCCGCCGGAATCGTCCGGCGACGCCGCCCGGGCAGGTCAGGGGCAGGCGCCCGTCAGTAGATGGACACCCCGTACGCGTTGAGCGCCTCGGTGACGGGCTGGAAGAACGTGGTGCCGCCCGTGGAGCAGTTGCCGCTGCCGCCGGACGTGATGCCCAGGGCGGTCGACCCGCTGTACAGCGCGCCGCCGGAGTCGCCGGGCTCGGCGCAGACGGTGGTCTGGATCATGCCCCGCACCACGCCGCTGCCCTGGTAGTTGACGCTGACGTTGAGCGCGGTGACGGTGCCGGAGTGCACGCCGGTCGTGGAGCCGTCCCGGGTGACGCTCTGACCCACGTAGGCGTTGCCCGCCGTGTAGCCGCCGGGGTGGCTCAGCGACGTGTTGTCGTAGCGGACGATCGCGTAGTCGTTGCCGGGAAAGCTGGAGCCGACGGTCGCGCCCACCAGGGTGGTCTGGGAGGAGTTCGTGTACCAGGTGGGCACCTCGTTGCCGCAGTGCCCGGCGGTGAGCAGGTAGTACTGGCTGCCGCTGCGGACGTTGAAGCCCACGGAGCAGCGGTACCCCGAGCCGTAGATGGCGTCGCCCGAGCCCAGCAGCGGCTTGAAGGTGCCAGGTGCGCGCCTGATGGTCAGCGCGTCCGCCTCGGGGCCGGCCGCCCTGCGGAGCGTGCTCAGCTCGGCCGCCGTGACGGTCGAGTCCGCGGTGACCACGACCTTCCCCGTGGCCGGGTCGGTGTACCAGGCGACGCCGTCCACGTCCGCCGTCCCGACGGCGGCGTTCACCGTCGCGAGCTCGGCGGCGGTGGGCCTGTCGGGTGCGGCCGTGGCCGCCGGTCCGGCCAGGCCGGACACCGCGAGGCCGAGCCCGGCGGTGAGTGCGATCAGTCGGGCCCGTCGGGCGGGACCGGGGCGGAGAGCGGTGCGAATGAACGTCATGGCATCCTCCTGGGGTGATGGACCCGCTGGCGGCGGGTCCTGCTCGGCAAGGACGGATCGCCGTCCGCGCCGTCTCACTGGCCACGAGTGTGACGTGTGGCACATTTCACCCACAAGACCTCAAAGCAGATGTAACCGGCAGGAAACGAAAAGCGCCTCCTTCGAGGCGGTTTCACCCGCGGCGACGCTTGCGCGGGCGGGCTATGTTCGGCGGCATGAGTGCTTCCGACATCATCCCCGCCCACCTGATCCATCTGCTCGAGGCGCCGAACTACGCGTTCCTCGGCACGATCCGCCCCGACGACACGGTCCAGGTGAACCCGATGTGGTTCGACTTCGACGGCGAGACGCTGCGCTTCACACACACCACGTACCGCGCCAAGTACCGCAACCTGCAGCACAACCCGACGATGAGCCTCGCGATCCTCAACGACGAGAACGCCTTCAACTACATCGAGGTGCGCGGCAAGCTCGTCGAGGTGGTCCCCGACCCGACCGGCGAGTTCTACGTCCACCTGGGCAAGCGGTACGGCAACGCCGAGCAGCAGCCGCCCGCGGACAGCGCCGACCGCGTGATCCTCGTGATGAGCATCGAGCACTACACGACGCAGTAGTCGGGCACCGGACGGCGGGCCGTTCAGCCGGCGGGCCGCCGTCCACCGATGAGTTTCCTCGGCGTGGCCGGTCACCAGGGGCACACACCGAATCCGAGGAGAGACCGATGCAGAAGCTCATGGTGGACTTCATCATCTCGCTGGACGGCTACGCGTCCGCGGCGGGCTGGCCAGGTTTCTGGGGCCTGGAAGGCCCGGAGTACCTCGCCTTTCTCGGGGAGGACGGCGAGAACCAGCACACCACCCTCATGGGCGCGACGACGTACCGCGTGATGACCGAGCTGATGACCGACGTTCCCGAGGACCCGCTCGCCGACATGCCCAAGGTGGTGTTCTCCTCGACGCTGACGACGCCGCTGACGTGGGCGAACACCGAGCTGGTCACCGGCGACGCCGTCGAGGCGGTGCGCGAGCTCAAGGAGACCTCCGACCGCCCGCTGCGCACCCTCGGCAGCCTCAGCCTGTGCCGCTCGCTGCTGCTCGCCGGCCTGGTGGACCGCTACCGGGTGGTCGTGTTCCCGGTCGTCACGGGCGCCAGCGGCAAGGAGCGGATCTTCGACGGGTACCCGGACGTGGCGATGGAGCTGGTCGAGCACCGCACGTTCGACGGCCGTCTGCAGCTGCTGGGCTACGTGCCGACCGTGATGGACGGGCCGCCCGGGACCGGCAGCTGAGGCCGGGCGCGGACGGACGGAAGGAGACGCGATGCTGACGCAGGTGGCGGACGGCGTTCTGGTCCACCAGAGCGAGCTGCTCCGGAACAACACCGTCGTCGTGCGGGGCCAGGACGGCGCGCTGGTCATCGACGCCGGGATCACGGGTTCCGAGATGGCCTGCCTCGCGAACGACCTGGGCGAGCTGGGTCTGCCCGTCGCGGCCGGCTTCTCGACGCACCCCGACTGGGACCACGTGCTCTGGCACACCGGGCTCGGCGAGCCCCCTCGTTACGGCACCGCGCGCTGCGCCGCCGACCTGCGAGACCTCCGGTCGACCGCGGACTGGCAGGCCCGCGTCACCCAGGGGCTCCCGCCGGAGATCGCCGACGACGTCCCGCTGGGCCTCTTCGGCCTCGTCACCGGGCTGCCCGCCGGGACCGCGCGGATCCCATGGGACGGCCCCGAGGTCCGGATCATCGAGCACCCGGCGCACTCCCCCGGCCACGCGGCGCTGCTGGTCGAGACCCGCGGCGTCCTGGCCGCCGGCGACATGCTGTCCGACGTCTTCGTCCCGATGCTCGGCGACTTCACCGACGCGAGCGACCCGGTCGAGGAATACCTCGCCGGGCTGCGGGCACTGGAGGACGTCGTGGGCGACGTCGAGGTGCTCGTCCCGGGTCACGGCTCCGCCGTTGCCGGAACCGAGAATGTCCGCGCCCGGATCGAGCTCGACCGCGCGTACCTGCACGCCCTGCGGGACGGCCGCACCCCCGACGACCCGCGCATCGGCGGGGTCGAACCCGGCTGGGAGTGGGTGGGCGACATCCACGAGGGGCAGGCCGCCGGGTTCGCCCGGTGGAAGGCGCGCCGCGGTACGCCCGGTTAGGACCCCGCACATGCGAAAGGCCCCCGGGCGGCGTCTCCGCCGGCCGGGGGCCTTCTGCGCGTGGGCGATACTGGGATCGAACCAGTGACCTCTTCCGTGTCAGGGAAGCGCGCTACCGCTGCGCCAATCGCCCGTCGTGCTGCGAGGTGGGTACGGGATTCGAACCCGTGTGTACGGCTTTGCAGGCCGCTGCCTCGCCTCTCGGCCAACCCACCGCTCGGCCAAGCTGCAGCCGACGGCTGCTCTCTTCAGCCGAAGAATCACGAGAGCGACTTTCCGAGCGGATGACGGGACTTGAACCCGCGACCCTCACCTTGGCAAGGTGATGCTCTACCACTGAGCTACATCCGCGAAGCCGGGCATCCTGGGGTTTCCCCCGGTGTTCCGGCGTTCTGAACATTAATCGAACGGAGGGCGAACCGTCCAATCGCACGCGCCGCCCGTACGGTTGTCCCGTGTCACCCCGCCCGGCCCATCCGCCCGCAAACCGCACGATCCCACCGGTTCCGTCCCGCCCCGGCGCCCCAGCGGCCCCCGACGACGTGACGGGCACCACCGGCTGGGCGAGCTTCGCCGGACGCGTCGCCACCGGCGCCGTCGAGTGCGTGGACGTGCTCGAACACCCGGAACGGCTCGAGACCGGCACCTGGTTCGTCGTCGCCGACTTCGAGGGCCGGGCGCGCGCATGGCGCTTCGCCCAGGTGCACGACGCCGGGACCGCACCCCGGGGTGCGGCGACCGCGGCCTGGCACGGACCGGCGTCCGACACGTGGACCACCTCGATGGACCAGGCCGCCTACGAGGCCGCCGTCGCCCGGGTGCGCGAGTACGTGCGCGAGGGCGAGGTGTACCAGGCCAACATCTGCCGGGTGCTGTCCGCTCCCCTGCCCGGCGGCGTCGGCGGGAGCACCGCGAGCGCCGAGCCCGACGCGCGGGCGCTCGCCGCCCGCCTCGCCGCGGGCAACCCTGCCCCGCACGCGGCCGCCGTGCACGTGCCCGCCGCGAGCGGGCTGGACCCCGTGTGGGTGGTGAGCGCGTCGCCCGAGCTGTACCTGTCGCTGGCCGACGGGCCGGACGGGCCCGTCGTGGAGTCCGGCCCGATCAAGGGCACTGCCCGCACCCCCGACGGCCTGACGGACAAGGACCGCGCCGAGAACGTGATGATCACCGACCTGGTGCGCAACGACCTGCAGACCGTCTGCCGCCCGGGCACGGTCGAGGTCACGTCGCTCCTCGCCGTGGAGGCGCACCCCGGCCTCGTGCACCTGGTCTCGCGGGTGCGCGGCGTCCTGGCCGACGACGTCGTCCGCCCCGGCGAGCTGTGGCGCAGGCTGTTGGCCGGCACCTTCCCGCCCGGCTCGGTGTCGGGCGCCCCGAAGTCCAGCGCGCTGCGGATCATCCGTGAGCTGGAGCCCGCCCCACGCGGCCCGTACTGCGGGGCCGTGGGCTGGGTCGACGGCGGCCGGGCCTCGCTCGCCGTCGGGATCCGGACCTTTTGGTGGACCGACGGCGTGCTCCGGTTCGGCACGGGCGCCGGGATCACGTGGGGCTCCGACCCGACGGCGGAGTGGCACGAGACCGAGCTCAAGGCGGAGCGGCTGGTCGCGCTGGCGTCGTCCTGACGGCGCCGTGCCGACCGCGCGGCGGCCCGGCGCCGGCGCCGTCGACCGGCCGGGTGTCGGAGGCCCGGACTACCGTGGAGGCGTGGCGCACGTCCCGGGCTCCGGGGTTCCGGAGGTCCTCGCTCCCTACGTCTCCGCCGTCGTCCCGTACGACCTCGACCTGGGAGCCCCCGGCGTGCACCGGGGCATGCCCGGCACCGGGGTGACGTTCGAGCTGCCGCTCGGCGATCCGCTCGACGTCTCGTGGGCCGGGTCGGACGGCACCCGGCGGCAGGCCTGGTCGTGCGTGTCCGGGCTGCACACCCGGCCCGCCGCCATCCACCACGGCGGCCGGCAGCGCGGTCTCAGCGTGTCCCTCACGCTGCGCGGCGCCCGGGTGCTGCTCGGCGTGCCCCCGGGTGAGCTCGCGGGCGAGCTGACGAGCCTGCCCGAGGTCGCGCCCCACCTCGCGCACCTGCCGGAGCTGCTCGCCGCGGCCTCCGACGGCGGATCCCCGGATGGCGCGACGGTCGTGCGCGCCCTGGTCGAGCACCTCGCGCGGGCCGGCGAGCCGCGTCCGCGGGCCGACGTCGGGCGGGCGCTGGCCGGCATCGCGCGCGGCGGCCAGGTGCGCGAGGTCGCGGCCGAGCAGGGCTGGAGCCGTCGTCGCCTGCAGGACCTCGTCCGCGCCGAGTGCGGGCTCACGCCGCGCGACCTGCGGCGCGTGGCCCGCCTCGCCCGGTCGCGCCGCGCGCTCGTCGTGGCCGCCCGGTCGGGACGTGCGGGCCTGGCTGACGTCGCCGCGTGGGCCGGGTACGCCGACCACGCCCACATGACCCGGGAGTGGGTGGCGCTCGGCGGATGCACCCCGAGCACCTGGCTGCGCGAGGAGTTCCCGTTCGTTCAAGACGTCGCCGACCCGCCCCGGGCATCGTGGGAGACACCCGAACAAGGAGGATCACGATGAGCACCGGACTGTGGGTGACCCTGTCCTACCGCGACGCCGACGCGGGCCTGGCCTGGCTGAAGGCCGTCGGCTTCACGGAGCGCGCCGTCTATCGCGACGATGCCGACCCCGCCGTCGTCCAGCACGCCGAGCTCGCCTGGCCGGAGGGCGGCGGCGTCATGCTCGGCACGCACCAGCCACGACCGCAGTGGCCCGACCAGGCCGGGACCGGCTCGGCCTACGCGGTGACCGACGACGTCGACGGCACCTACACGGCCGCCCTCGCGGCCGGGGGTTCCAGCCTCCGCGAGCCTGCCGACCAGGACTACGGCGGCCGGTCCTGCGTGGTGCGCGACCCGGAGGGCAACCTGTGGAGCTTCGGGAGCTACCAGGGCGAGGGCTGAGTCCCCTTCCGACGGCGAGGGCCACCGATGAGTTCCGGCGGCCGCCGTCGTCTCACGGGCATGGGAATCGTGAAAGCAGACCTGGCAGTCTCGCTCGACGGCTACTCCGCGGGCCACGACCAGAGCCTGGAGCACCCGTTCGGCCCGCTGGCGGGTGAACGCCTGCACACCTGGATGTTCGAGTACGGCGACGCGCACAAGGCCGAGGTGGACGCCATCGTCGGCGCGGGCGCGTACATCATGGGCCGCAACATGTTCTCGCCCGGCCGCGGCGCGTGGGACCAGGACTGGAAGGGCTGGTGGGGCGACAACCCGCCGTACCACGGGCCCGTCTACGTGCTCACCCACCACCCGCGCGAGTCGGTGGAGATGGAGGGCGGCACCACGTTCCATTTCGTCACCGACGGCCCGGAGAGCGCGCTCGCCCAGGCCCGGGAGGCGGCCGGCGACGGCGACATCTCCATCACCGGCGGGGCCACCACGCTCAACGAGTACCTCGCCGCCGGGCACGTCGACGAGCTGCGCCTGCACGTGGTCCCGTTCACGCTGGGCTCGGGCACGCGCGTGTTCGACGGCGTGCCGCCCATCGAGTTCTCGTCCACGAGCGTGCGGCACACACCAGAGGTGACCCACGTGACCCTGCGCCGGTGACACACTGGGCGGCATGACGGTCATCTGGACACAGGGGCGCATGGTCGCGCCCGGCGAGGCCGCGCTCAGCGCGGTGGACCACGGCATCACGGTCGGCGACGGCGTCTTCGAGACCTGCGCCGTCCTGAACGGGCAGGCGTTCGCGCTGACGCGCCACCTGGCGCGCCTGGAGCGGTCGGCGTCCGGCATGGGCATGGCTCCCCTGGACCTGCGCACGGTGCGCGACGGCGTGGACGCGGTCCTCGCCGCCTCGCCGGACGCCGGCCGCCTGCGCATCACGGTGACCGACGGCATCGGGCCGCTCGGCTCCGGCCGCACGGACGGGCCGCAGACGGTGGTCGTGGCGGCGACCGAGGCCGTCGTCGTGCCCACCGGGCGGGCCGCCCGCTCCCCCTGGACCCGCAACGAGAACAGTGCCGTCGCGGGTCTGAAGACGACGTCGTACGCCGAGAACGTCGTGGCCCTGGCCGACGCGATCGGCAAGGGCGCCGACGAGTCGGTCTTCGCGAACACCGCCGGTGACCTGTGCGAGGGCACAGGCTCGAACGTGTTCCTGGAGATCGACGGCGAGCTCGTCACTCCCCCGCTCAGCGTGGGCTGCCTGGCCGGCATCACGCGCGAGCTGCTGCTCGAGTGGGGCGCCGAGGCCGGGCTGCCCGTGCGCGAGGCCAAGGAGGGCGAGCTGCCGTTCTCGGTGCTCGACCGCGTGTCCGCCGGCGAGGCCCGGATGCTCCTGACCGGGTCCGTGCGCAACGTCCAGCCGACGGTCTGGCTCGACGGCGTGGACCTGCAGATCGGCGAGCTCTCGGCGGCCGCACGCGACCTGTTCGAGCGGAACATGCGCGAGCGAACCGACCCCTGACCCGGTTCTCGCTCCGCCCGGCGATTCGGATTTCGCATCCGCGCTCGAACCAGGCTAATATCGTCCACGCACGCCCCAACGGGCAGGCAGCACGGGCGATTGGCGCAGGGGTAGCGCGCTTCGTTCACACCGAAGAGGTCACTGGTTCGATCCCAGTATCGCCCACCGTGCGGAAAGGCCCTCCGGCCAGCGGAAACGCTGAGCGGGAGGGCCTTTCGCGTTGCTCGCACCCGGCTGTGACGCGCGGCTGCGTGACGGCGTGGGCAGCCGCCGGGATGAGCGCCGTGCTGGCGCTGTCGAAACCTCGGCATCTTTCGTTGAGGACGGGCCCTGACGCCGTTACGTTCGGGTGCACGGAGCACTTCCCCTCCAAGCAAGGGATGACATAGATGCAGATCTCGACCCCAAGTCGGCTCGCTCGAAGAATGACGGCTCTCGCCATGGCGGCGACCCTGACCGCCTCGCTGGGAATCGCCGCAGTGACGACCACGCAACCCGCCAGCGCGGCAGAAAGCGCGGTAGACGAGGTCCCCAGCTACGCGATGGGTATCGTGGGCAGGCCCTGGACGATCCAGAACCCCACTCTGTGCGGTCCGACGATCGGCGACGGCGGCAACCTCGTGGAGAACGGACGCACGTACGAGGGCAGGTGTCAGGGAGCGGGCCAGGAACCCACCATCACGGGAACCGCGGAAGCACCGGCGCTGACGTTCCGCACGGAGCATGACTTCAGGTATCCGGGCGCCATCCTCGACGACCCCGAGGCGAACACCTGGGTGGACGCCAACGGCAACAGGCTCCGGGACCGCACGGAGCTGGCGACGCCGGGGAGAACTCTGCCGTTCCACACCAACGTGTGGGTCGGGTTCGACATCCGCATCCCCGCGGGCGTCGACAGCGTGACCGGCAGCGGGGCGTACGTGATGCAGCTCTGGCAGTGCGCCGCGAACCCGATTGGCGGCATACGCATCCAGTCCGGCGCCGGCAACGGGCACAACCTCCAGTTCACGCGCCGGGGCGACGAGCCCGGCGTGGACTACAACACGGCAATGGCGACCAAGAGCATCGGCACCGACGAGTGGCACTCCTTCGTGATCAAGTACCACGTCGAGCCCTACACCGCCGGCGGCCCCAAGGGGCTGATCGAGGTCTGGCACAGGAAGGTCGGAGCGACCACCGTCGAGACGAAGATCCTCGAGCAGGAGGACTACTTCGGCTACGGCCCGAATTCCGCGTGCGAGAACGACACCTACGACGACATGTTCCGGATCAAGTACGGCATGTACAAGGACTACCAGCCGGGCGCGACGTTCCGGGCCGACTACCGGAACGTGAGGATCGGCGCCAGCAAGGCGGAGGTGCAGCCGTACTACCGCGACTGATCCCCTGATCCGTCTGCGATGACAACGGGGCCCTCCGGCCGGCGGAAACGCTGAGCCGGGGGGCCTTTCGCGTTGCCTGGTCCACTGCTGACTCACGTTCATCAGGCCAGGAACGACCGTCCCGCACCGGCTTGCGGCCCTCCACGGCCTGCTGAACGTCCATCAGCGAGGGACTTTCACCCCCGGGTTTCCTGGTCACGGTTTCAGTCGGGCCAGGACCATGTGCCGCATGACTGATGCAACCGAGAACGTGCGGAACTCCCCCACCGCGGCCAACCGGTCCGCCGGCCCGATCACCCTGGGGCTGGCCGGGCTGATCCTCGGGACGATGCTCGTGTCCGTCGGCCCCGGCGTTGCCGGCGGCACCGCCGTGATCGTCGGCGTCGCGGCCCTCCTGATCGGCCTCGCCGCACTGCTGGACGGGGTGCACAAGCTCGTCGAGAACCTCGACAACGCCACCCAGGCGATCCTGGACCGGCGCCCGTGACCGCCTCCCGCGGGAGAAAGTTCTGCCCGACTCGTGACATTGGCAGGGTTCCTCACTAATATCCGATTCCCTGACAGTCCAGCAGGTACAACGGCGTGCTACCCGGATACACGAGGAGATCTCCCCATGTCACGAACCCCGTCACGTGCACGAAGGCTCAGACTCCACCCGCTCCGCAGTGTGCTCGCCGCGTTCGGCGCGCTCGCGGTCACGGCGGCCACGCTCGTCGTCGCGCAGCCGACCCCGGCGGCCGCCGTGCCCGCCACGATCCCCCTGACCATCACCAACGACTCCGGGCGGGGCGACCAGGTCTTCGTCTACGTCCTGGGCGACCCGGGCACCGGGCGGCTCGGCTGGGCCGACGCGTCCGGCGCGTTCCACGCCTGGCCCACCGTCGGCGGCACACCGGTCGACGCCCCCGACGCCTCCATCGCCGGGCCGGCCGACGGGCAGTCGAAGACCATCCAGCTGCCCAAGATGTCGGGCCGGGTCTACTTCTCGTACGGGAGCAAGCTCAGCTTCAAGGTCGTCAACGACGGGCGCCTCGTCCAGCCCGCGGTGCAGAACCCGAGCGACCCGAACCGCAACAAGCTGTTCAGCTGGACGGAGTTCACGCTCAACGACTCGGGCCTGTGGATCAACAGCACCCAGGTCGACTTCCTCTCGGCGCCGTACCAGACCGGCCTGCGCAAGGCGGACGGCAGCGTGATCAGCACGGGCATGCTCAAGCCCGACGGCTACCAGAACGTCGTCAACGCCCTGGCCGCGACCCCCGGCTGGACCAACCTGGCCCAGCGCGCCCCGGACGGGTCGCTGCTGCGCATCCTCGCGCCCGGGCACGCGATCGGGACCGGGCAGATCGACGCGAACATCCTGTCGTCCTACGTGGACCAGGTGTGGGCCAAGTACACGAACGAGAACCTCACCGTCGCGCCCTACTCCTACGACCCCGCCGCGGTGTTCACCGGCCGGGTGCAGAACGGCGTCATGCGCTTCACCAACGCCTCGGGCGCGTACGTGACCGAGTTCCGCAAGCCGTCGAGCGACTCGGTCTTCGGCTGCTACAACGACCTGGCCGCGCCCAACAACGACATCGGCGCCATCGCGCGCACCCTGTGCGCGGGCTTCCACCGCTCCACCCTGCTGACCCGCACCACCCAGCCGGGCACCAGCACCTCGGGGTTCTACGAGGCCTCCGTGACCAACTACTACTCCAAGTTCATCCACCAGCAGATGGCCAACGGCAAGGCGTACGGCTTCGCGTTCGACGACGTCCTGGCGCAGGAGTCCCTGGTGCACGACGGCAACCCGTCGGCCGCCTACATCCAGCTCGACCCGTTCCAGGGCGCCGCGACGCCGATCGCCGGGTCGGACGGCGGCGGGGGCGACGGCGGCAGCGGGCCGCTCCCGTCGGGCACGGGCGCGGTGCACGCGTCCAACGGCATGTGCGTGGACGTCCCGTGGGCCGACTCGTTCAACGGCAACCCGCTGCAGATCGTCAACTGCACCGGTAACACCGCCCAGACCTGGACCCGGTCCGGCTCGACCATCGGCGCGCTGGGCCGGTGCATGGACGTGGCGTCCGGGAGCTCGGCGGACGGCGCCGTCGTGCAGCTCTGGGAGTGCAACGGGACCGGCGCGCAGAGCTGGTCCTACCGGTCCGGCGACCAGGCCCTGGTCAACCCGCAGTCGGGCAAGTGCCTGACGGCGGTCGGGGGCACGCCCCTGCACGACGGCCAGCGCCTGGAGATCCGCACCTGCTCCGGCACGGCCGCGCAGCGCTGGACCTTCTGAGCCCGCGCCGTCGGGCACCGCGGTGAACGGCCCCCGGCCGGCGTCATGCCGGCCGGGGGCCGTCCTGTCAGCGGAGGAGGCCGGGGCTCAGAGCCCGTCCGCGAAGTCGGCCACGATCGCCCGCCAGCGGTCCCTGACCTCGTCGTTGCGCTCCGGGGTGGGCGAGCCCAGGTGCTGCACCACCAGGGACGCGGTGCCGTTCTTCTTGGGCTCGCTGATGACCACCACGGACTCGTCGTCGTGCCCCTTGGCCCGCCAGGTGATGCGGTTCTGGGTGCCGCTGACCCGCGGGTCGGCGGCGACGAGAGCCCGCACGGCCTCGTTCGCCGCGGCGTAGCCGGTCCAGGCGCTCATGAGGGGCTCCATGCCGAGCGCCGTCGACCGGCTGACGCTCGTCTGGAAGGTGCCGTCCGGCCGCTGGCCGGGGATGCGCCGTCCGATGTGCTGCTCGTAGGCGACGGTGACCGACTGCGCCCACCAGGCAGGGTTCTCGATCGTGCCGTCCAGCTCCAGGAGCACCGCCGTGGCGATCTCGTGATGGGTCAGGTCCGGCGCGCCGAGGCGCGTCAGGAGGTCGAGCCAGTCGGCCCAGCTTCTGCCGGTCGCGCGCTCGACGGCCTGGATGCGGGAGCTCGTCGCCACGCCACCCATCCTGGCACGACGCCGCTCAGCGGCGCACCGCGTACCGCAGGTGCAGGGCGCGACGGCCCTGGACCACCTCCGGGTCCTCCAGGAGCAGGTGCCGGCCCAGGTCGGCGAAGTACGGGATGCCCGCGCCGAGCAGCACCGGGGCGAGGCTGACGCACACGTCGTCCACCAGGCCGAGCGCGAGCGCCTGCTGGGCCACGTTCGCGCTCGCGATCGTGACGTCCTGGTCGCCGGCGATCTCGCGGGCGCGGGCGACGGCCTCGGCGACGTCGCCGGCGAACGTGGTCCGTGGCCACCGGTCCGCGTCCTCGGGGACGTGGTGCGTGACCACGACGACGGGGGCGCCCACGGGGTGGCTGTCGCCCCAGCCGTCGGTGATGTCGAACAGGCGCCGGCCGGCCACGAGGGCGCCCGTGCCCTCGAACAGGTCGCGCAGCATCACGGCGCTGGCCTCGTCGACCCGGAGCGAGACGCCCTCGTTGGCGCTCGGCACCTCGACCGGGCCGACGGCGTACCAGTCGAAGATGTCGTCGATGCGGTCGTCCGGGTCGGCGATGAAGCCGTCCAGGGACATCGTCATGTGCGTGATCACCTTGCTCATCGCGAGCTCCTTCCGGTTCCCATCACCATCCGACTGCGGAAAGCCCCATTACTCATCGGCGGCCGGCTCCCTAGGCTGGAGCGATGGATCACTGGGACATGGCCGACGGCGTCGTGGATCTGCCCGACGGGCGGCGGGTGCGGGGCACGGGGCTGCGCCGCCCGCGCGGCGAGGTTCCCGTCCCGGACCTCGCGGTCTACCTGCGGGGCCGGGACCCGCAGGTGCCGGACCGGGAGTACCGCTGGGTGCGCTGGCGCGACTTCCGCCTGCCCGACTCGACCGAGGAGGCGCTGGCCGCGCTGCGGGAGGCTCATGCGCGGGCGGAGGTCGAGCGGGTCGAGATCGCCTGCGGCGGCGGGATCGGCAGGACCGGCACGGCCATGGCGGTCCTGGCGATCATGAGCGGTGTGGCCCCCGACGACGCCGTGGCGTGGGTGCGCGAGCACTACCACCCGCGCGCGGTCGAGACCCGGCGGCAGCGGCGCTGGGTCGCGGAGGTCGCCGACTCGGTCCGGGCATGACAAAGGCGGCCCCTGCCCGACGTCTCCGCCGGCCAGGACCGCCTCGTGGTCACGCTCGGTCGCTGTCGCTCGACCGTGGTCACTCAGTCGCGCGCGAGCAGCTCCAGCGTGTCGATCACGCGGTTGGAGAAGCCCCACTCGTTGTCGTACCAGGCCACGACCTTGACGTGTTTGCCGTCCACCCGGACCAGCGCGGCGTCGAAGATCGCCGAGGCTGCCTCGCCAGTGATGTCGCTGGAGACCAGCGGCTCGTCGGAGTAGTCGAGGATGCCGTTGAGGGCGCCGTCTGCCGCGGTGCGGTACGCCGCCAGCACCTCCTCGCGGGTGACCTCGCGCGCCACCGTGGTGTTCAGCTCCACGATGGAGCCGACCGGCACCGGCACGCGGATCGAGTCGCCCGACAGCTTGCCGTTCAGGTTGGGCAGCACCAGGCCGATCGCCTTGGCGGCGCCCGTCGTGGTCGGCACGATGTTGACGCCGGCGGCGCGGGCCCGGCGCGGATCGCGGTGCGGACCGTCCTGGAGGTTCTGCTCCTGGGTGTAGGCGTGCACGGTGGTCATGAAGCCGTGCTCGATGCCGGCCAGATCGTCCAGCACGGAGGCCAGCGGGGCCAGCGCGTTGGTGGTGCAGGACGCGTTCGAGACGATCACGTGCTGCGCCGGGTCGTAGGCATCGGTGTTCACGCCGTAGGCGAGCGTCACGTCGGCACCCGCCGAGGGGGCGCTGACCAGCACCTTCCTGGCGCCGGCGTCGATATGCGCGCGAGCGGCGTCGGCGGACGTGAAGCGGCCGGTCGACTCCAGCACGATGTCGACGTCGAGCTCGGCCCAGGGCAGCTTGGCGGGCTCGCGCTCCGCGAGCACCTTGATGCGGTGGCCGTCGACGACGAGCTCGTCGCCGTCCACCTCCACCGAACGGCCGAGCCGACCGAGCGCGCTGTCGTACTTGAGCAGGTGCGCCAGGGAGTCCGGGGCGGTGAGGTCGTTGATCGCGACCACCTCGAGCGCGCTGTCGCGCTCGAGCAGGGCACGGAGGGAGTTGCGGCCGATGCGACCGAAGCCGTTGATGGCGATGCGGGTCATGGGTTTCCTTTCGTCGGGTCCCATGCTCCGCGCGCGCCGCGTCGTCCGAAAGAGGCTGGAAAGCCACCGCACGCAAGGATTCCGCCAGACACTTCGCCAGCTATCGCAAGGATCTCGCCAGCCCTCCGGGCAGGCACCGGATCGGGCCCGGCTAGTCCCCGACGGCGCCCTCGAAGCCGCCCTCGGCCCCCGCCGAGAACGTGCTGCGGTACTCCGTCGGCGACGTGCCCAGGATGCGGTGGAAGTGCAGGCGCAGGTTCGCCGCGGTGCCGAGCCCGACCCGGTGCGCAACCTGCTCGACGCTCAGGTCGCTGCGTTCCAGCAGCTCGCGCGCCAGGTCCACCCGCGCCCGCAGCACCCACTGCATCGGCGTGTACCCGGTGTCCTGCACGAACCGCCGCGAGAAGGTCCGCGCCGAGACCCGCGCGTTGCGGGCCAGCGCCTCCAGGGTGAGCTGCTCGGCGAGGTGCTCCAGGGCCCACTCGCGCGTGTCGGCGAACAGGTCGCCGAGCGGCTCGGGCACGCTGCGGGGCACGTACTGCGCCTGTCCCCCGCTGCGGTACGGCGCGGCGACCAGGCGCCGGGCCACGTGGTTGGACAGGCCGACGCCGTGGTCGCGCCGCACCAGGTGCAGGCACAGGTCGATGCCGGACGCCGCGCCCGCCGAGGTGAGCACGCCGCCCTCGTCCACGAACAGCACGTTCTCGTCCACCCGCACGAGCGGGTACCGCTCGCGCAGCGCCCTCGTGTAGTGCCAGTGCGTCGTGGCGCGCTTGCCGTCGAGCAGCCCGGTCGCCGCCAGGGCGAACGCCCCGGTCGAGATGGCCGCGAGCCGCGTCCCGCGCGTGTGGGCGGCCTTCAGCGCGTCGACGACGACGGCCGGCGGGTCGGCGGCGGCCGGCGTCCGGTACCCGGGGACGAAGACCGTGTCGGCGCGCTCCAGCGCGTCCAGCCCCTCGGCCACGTGGTACGAGAGGCCGTCGCCGCCGGTCACCAGGCCGGGCGCGGCGCCGCACACCCGCACCTCGTACGGCATGCTCGGCCGGTTGGAGAACACCTGCGCCGGGATGCCGACGTCGAGCGGCTTGGCACCCTCCAGCACGAGGACGGCGATCTGGTGGTTCCTGCGGCGCGCGGCACTCACCCCACGGATCCTAGGCGGCGCCCGCACGGAAGTCCCCGTGCCAGCATGGGGCGGTGCCGTCACACCTCGTGATCAGAACCGCGACCCTCGCCGACGCCCCTGCCCTGTCCGCGCTGCGCTGGCGCTGGGCCCAGCCGAGCCGCACGCCGGGCGAGGGCGAGGCCCGGGAGTTCGCTGCCGCGCTGGAGGGGTGGATGCGGGCGCAGGGCGATCGGTCGGTGTGCCAGGTCGCGGACCTGGACGGCGACCTGGTCGGCATGGCGTGGCTGGCGGTGTTCGAGCGCGTGCCCAACCCGGGCGACACCGTCCGCAGGAACGGGGACGTGCAGAGCGTCTTCGTGGTCCCCGAGCACCAGGGGCGCGGCATCGGCCGGCGGCTGGTCGAGGCCCTCTGCGCCGCCGCCGACGACCTGGGCGTCCGCAAGCTCACGCTGGACTCGCGCGAGGCCGTGATGCCCTTCTACGAGCGGCTGGGGTTCTCGACGCGGACCACGCTGATGCAACGTTGACTCACGAGCGATCGGTCACTACGGTGACGGCGGTCGCCGGTCGACGCCGGTCACCCGCTGTCCGAGATCAGAGTCGATCGAAGAGGAGCCCACCATGGTCCTGCGACGTTCGTTCACGGTGCTCGCGCTCGCCGCGCTCACGCTGACCACCGCCGTCGCCCCGGCGACAGCGGTCGGCGCGGGCGGGGCGGAGCCGCCACCGGGCGGGGCGGTGAACGGGACCCGGCTGATGGAGGGCACCTCCCTCTACCCGCGCGCCATCCGGCTGGAGCACTCGGGCCGGGCGAACGGCACGATCGTGGTCAGCACGGTCACGTTCGACGGCGACACGGGTCACGGCGCGATCTTCACCAGCACGGACGACGGCCGCGGCTTCGAGCGCGTCGGCACGGTGTCCGACCCGGGAGCGGCGCAGGGGCTGTGCTGCTCCACGCTGTTCGAGCTGCCGCGCAAGGTCGGCGACCTGCCGAAGGGCACCCTGCTGTGGTCGGCATCGGAGGGCCAGCAGCAGGACGAGGCCACGCGCCGGATGACGCTGCCGGTGTGGGCCAGCCGGGACCAGGGCCGCACGTGGGAGCACGTGTCCACGGCGGCCACGGCGTCGGGCGTCAAGGGGCTGTGGGAGCCGGAGTTCGCCGTCTCCCCCGACGGCGAGCTGGTGCTGTACGTCTCCGACGAGAACCAGCAGCCTACGCACAGCCAGACGATCGTGCAGGCCACGTCGCCCGACGGCGTGACGTGGTCGCCCCTGGAGAACGTCATCGCACTGGCCGACCCCGGCCTGCGCCCGGGGATGCCGGTGGTGCGCCGGCTGCCGGACGGCGCCTACCTCATGAGCTACGAGGTCTGCGGCCCGGTGCAGGACTGCCGCCACTACACCCGCCGCTCGGCCGACGGGATCGCCTGGCAGCCCGTCACCGAGATCGGCAGCCCCGTCGCGACGGCGGACGGCACCCACTTCCGGCACACCCCGAACATCAGCTGGTACGACGACGGCACGCACGACGGGCGGCTCCTCGGCGTCGGGCAGATGCTCTACGGGTCCGACGGCGGCGTGCTGCCCGGCAGCGGGTCCACGATCATGACCAACGAGGGCGTGCCGGAGGACCCCTGGACCACGGCCGGGGCGCCCGTGAGCATCCTCGACCCGTGGAACAACTACTGCCCCAACTACAGCCCCACGCTGCTGGCCCTGCCGGAGCGGGGCGAACTGCTGGAGCTGTCCACGGGCTACGAGTCGGAGGGCGGGAGCTGCACCACGTACTTCGCGGTCGCCGCCCTGCCGGACTGAGCCGGCGGGACTGAGCCTGCCGGACCGATCCGGCCGGACCGGCCCGAGGCAGATGCAGGACGGCGCCGGCGGGCAGCAGCAGGATCGCGTTCATCGCCGCGCATCATCACCGCGGCCCCGCCGTCGCGCCCGGTGGCGGGGCGACGGCGGGACCACGGCGGGGCAGGCGTGCGTCAGCGCACCGGCGCCCCCGGCCCCAGCGGGATGCCCAGCGCCCACCAGGCGAAGAACAGCGCGGTCCAGGCAAGCGTCATGCAGACCGCGAGCGGCAGCGTGTACGAGGCCAGCGTGCCGATGCCGGCGTCCTTGCGGTACCGCTGCAGGAACCCGAGCGCCATGATGAAGTACGGGCTCATCGGCGTGATCGCCGTGGACCCGGAGTCGGCAATGCGGAACAGCGCCTGCGTGGTCTCGGCGGGCACGTCCAGCAGCATCAGCATGGGCACGACGACGGGCGCCGCGATGGCCCACATCGCCGAGCCGCTGGTCACCAGCACGTTCACCACGGACAGCAGCGCGAGGATCGCCAGGAACACCACCCAGATCGGCACACCGCTGGTCTCCAGCGCCTCGGCCGAGTTCACCGCGATGACGTCGCCGATGTGCGTCCAGTCGAAGTAGGCCAGGAACTGGGCGATCGCGAAGAACAGCACCAGGACCGGCGCCATCTGGCGCACGCCCTCGGCCATCAGCCGCGGCACGTCCCCCGCCTTCGTGATCGCCCCGGACCGCCACCCGTACACGACGCCGACGAGCGCGAACAGCACGGCGACGATCGCCGCGATCCCGTCCAGGAACGGCGACTCCGTCAGGCTCCCGTCCTCCCCGCGCAACGGGGACGACGACGGCAGCACCACCGCGACGATGACCAGGATCGCGCCCAGGCCCGACAGCAGCGCGGCACGCAGCGCGGACCGGTCCCGCGGCGAGAGCTCCAGGCCCTCGACGTCGTCGATCTCCGCGTCCGGGTCGGCGCCGAGATCCGGCCGCTTGGCCAGGACCAGGTTCGTGACCAGGGTGATCACGATCGCCAGCAGCAGCGACGAGGCGATGTTGAAGAACCAGTTGCTCACCGGCGACACGTACGCGTTCGGGTCGATGATCCGCGCCGCCTCCGTGGTGATGCCGGCGAAGATCGCGTCGTTCGGCGTCGGCACCGGGCTCGCGTCGTACCCCGAGGCGATGGACGTGTAGGCCACGACGACGCCGAGGATCGGCGACTTGCCCACCGCCCGGAACGCGAGCCCGCCCAGCGGCACCAGGATGATGTACGCGGCGGCGCTCGCGACGTGCGAGACGGTGCCCGCGAAGGCCACCGCGAACACGACCCAGGAGACGGGCACCCGCGAGACGGAGACCTTCATCGCCGCCGACAGGAAGCCGGTCCGCTCCGCGATCGCGACGCCCATGATGACCGCCACGATCGTGCCCATCGGGCCGAACGTCGCGAAGTTGTCGACGGCCGTGGAGACGGCCATGGCCAGACCGGCGCCGCTGAGCAGGTTCTGGACCACCACGGTCTCGCCGTCGGCGGGCGACACCACGGACACGCCCGCCGCGGCCAGCCCGGCGCTCGTCACGCCCAGGATCGCCGCGAGGATCCAGAACAGCCAGAACGGGTGCGGCAGGGCGTTGCCCAGTCGCTCGACGACGGCGAGCGCCCGCAGCACGCGGGGCAGGCGGTCCGGCTCGGTCCCGGGAGCGGCCTGCTTCGAGGTCGCGGTCATGACGCCGCCCCCTGCTCCGCGTGGGTGCCGCGCCCAGTAAGGAACCGCACCGGCAGCCGCTCGTCGCGCAGGAACTCCCACATGACCTCGTGGGCCTCGATGCTGTGCGTCGCGTAGCCGCCGCCGGAGTAGCTGTCCTCCCCCGGCCAGGTGTGGCCGCCGCCGAGCACCGCCACGTGCGTCACCTCGGCGCCCCGGTCACAGCCCGTCCACCGGGTGGTGGTCACGTCGAACGCCGTCTGCTCGACGTCCTGCCCCGTGTCGCAGCCGTTGCGCTCCACCCAGCCGCCCACCCAGTCCTGGATCGCGGGGAGGCCGCGGTCGGCGTCGCCCGCGTACGGGATGGTCACGTCGTCCGTGCCGTGGAAGTCGATCACCGGCACCGGCCGCACCGGGTCGCAGTCCGGGTGGCCCGTGCCGTAGAAGGCCGCGGCCACCGGCGCGACCGCCGCGATCCGGTCCGACAGCTCGCACGCGAGGATGCCCGTGAAGCCCGCCCCGTTGGACTTGCCGGTCGCGTACACGCGCCGCGGGTCCACGCACAGGTCCCGCTCCAGGGTGTCCAGCAGGTCGTTCGTGTAGGCCACGTCGTCGACGCCGGGGGCCGCGTAGGGCGCGCCCTCCCAGGCCTGCCGGTCGCCGTCGCCCGTACCGACCACGCCGTTGCCGTACGCGACGATCGCGGGCAGCGCGTCCAGCCCGGAGAACGCCTCCGTGCCCGCCCCCGTGTTGCCGCGGCCGTGGAACACCAGCACCACGGGCCACGCCCGGTCGCTGCGGTAGCCGTCCGGCAGGTGGAGCTGCACGGTGCGCTCGCGGCCGTCGCTGGTCAGGGTGCGCAGCACGCTCGTGCCCGGCGTCTGGCCGGGATCGGTGCCGCAGCCGGCGGACCGGAGCGCGGGCGTGGCGGACGCCGTCGTGGCGCCGACCGGCCCGGCCAGGCCGGCCACAGCGAGCGCCAGGGCGGTCAGGAGCGCCGCGCGCCGGCCGGGCCGCCGTCGGCCCTGCGGTGCGGGGCGGGGTGATGCTGTCGTCGTTGACATGCGAGTCCTTTCTGGGCGCCGGCCCGTGTGCGGGCACGGCGGAGCGGACACCTGGCGGGCCAGGTGCGTACCGAGGGGGTGCTGGGGAGGCGGGCCGGCGCTACGCGGGCGGCCACTCCTCCACGAAGGTCGTGATGCGGGCGACGATCGCCTTGACGATCGCGGCGCCGTCCTCGGCGGTGGCCCGGCGCGGGTCGCCGAGCACGCCGTTGGGGCTGAGCCGGTCGTACGGCAGGGTCAGGGCGGGCTGCGCGTGGCGGCGCGCCGTGCGGGAGACGTCGTCGAGCTGGTCCGGGGTGGTGGGGCCCGGCTCGAGCCGGTCGGTGTGCACCAGGTGTGGTGCGAGGTGCAGCATCTGCGCGGTCTCGGCCTCGCCGGAGTGGCCGTGCACGGCGCTCGGCTCCATCGCGGCCACCGCGTCGCCCGCGAGCGACGTCAGGGGTGACCAGGCGAGCTGGACCCCCGGGTGGGAGACCAGGAGGTCCTGCGCCACCGTCGTCAGCGTCGCGTTGTTGCCGCCGTGCCCGGTGACCACCAGGAACCGCGTCCAGCCGTGCCGGTGCAGGCTGCCGACGTACTCCCGCACCACGGCGGCGAACGTCGTGGTGGTCAGCGTCACCGTGCCCGCGAACGCCATGTGGTGCGGCGAGACCCCTACGGGGATCGACGGCCCCACCACCACGCGGCCGGCCAGGTTCGCGGCGACCTGCGCCACCACGGCCTCGGCGCGCACCAGGTCGGTCCCGAGCGCCATGCCCGGACCGTGCTGCTCCAGCGCCCCGGCCGGGATCAGCACCACGGTGCCGCGCGCGACGGCGTCCGCCGCCTCCGCCGTCGTCATCTCCGCGAGGCGGAAGGGGGCGCTCACGGTGCCGCCTCCCCGAAGTCCGCCGCCTCCAGCGACTCCCGGATCGTGGTCAGGTGCGCCCGGGTCAGCCGCTCGGCGGCCGCGCCGTCACCGTCGCGGACCGCGGCCAGGATCTCCAGGTGCTCCGCGTGGTCCCGCTGCCGGTCGTCGTACCGGAACCGGATCTCCGTCTGCTCCGAGGCCCGCACGTGCAGCAGCGCCTCCACCGTCTCGCGCAGCAGCCCGTTGCCCGACGCCGCCGCCAGCTCCACGTGGAAGTTCAGCGCCGGCCGGAACCCGTGCACCGGCGGCTGCAGCGCCGTCGCCGTCGCGGCCTCCAGCCGCTGCAGGCCGGCGGCGTCGCGGGCGCTCGCGGCGAGCGCCGCGATCCCGGGCTCGATGACGAGGCGGGCCTGGACCAGCTCGATCACCGAGGAGCGCGTGATGTGCGGCCGGTGCGGGTTGGCCAGGACCGACCGCTCGATGCCCGGGCCGATGTACGTGCCGGAGCCGTGCCGCAGCTCGACCACGCCGGTGGCCTCCAGCCGCCGCAGGGCCTCCCGGACGGTCGGGGTGGTGACGGCGAACCGCTTGGCCAGGTCGCGGGAGGACTCCAGCACGTCGCCGGGTCCGAGGCTCTCGGAGCGGATCAGCTCGACGATGTCGTCCGCCAGCTGCTCCGAGAACGAGGCTCTACCTTGAGTCATAAAGTGACTAAATCACTTGACCACCGATGAGGTCAAGCCCGTTCCGTGCTGACCGGGGTTCAGCAGGCCATCGGCGACCACCACGGGCGTGGACGCGGTCGCGGACAGCCTGCTGAACCCTGGTCAGCGACCGACCGTCAGGGCCGCGTAGTCCGGCAGGTCGATCTGGTCGACCGCCTTGTCGATGCCGCCCATCATCATTCCCGCGAGCGGGGTCTTCAGCAGGGCGCCCATCACCGCGGTGCGGGCGCGGATCTCGAACCGTGAGGGCGGCAGGAAGCCGCGTACGCCGCCCGGGAGCTGCTTCATGTTGACGGCGGCGTAGGGCCGCACCGTCGTCTCGTAGGCAGCGAAGGCGGTCGCGGGGTCGCCTCCGGCCCGCGCGAGCTCGCCCGCCAGCACGTACGCGCCCACGAGCGCCAGCGAGGTGCCCATCCCGACGGACCCGGCGGTGCAGGCGTCGCCCAGGAGGGCGACCCGGCCCCGGTGCCACGACGGCATCTCGATCCTCACGTGCCGGTCGAAGTAGAAGTCGTCGGCGCGCTCCATCGCCTCCAGGAGGCGCGGCACCTCCCAGCCCTCGCCGGCCAGCACGCCGGCGACCAGCCGCTTCTGCCCGGCGATGTCGCGCCGGTCGTACTCCACGGGGTCCCCGGCGAAGTGGACCATGCCGCGCGCGCCGCCGTGCGCCGGGTACAGCAGCACGTTGCGCCCGCCCACACCGTTGCCGGCCGGCATCGAGTACAGCAGCTCCCAGCCGTCGAGGCCCCAGGTGTCGGCGCTGCCCGCCGGCTCGGCCGTGAAGACGGCGCGGTGGTAGCCGGAGTCGACCGCGCGCCAGGCGCCGTCGAAGGCCAGGCGCCGCGTGGTGGAGAAGACGCCGTCCGCGCCCACCACGAGGTCGAACCGGCGCGGGGCGGAGCGCTCGAAGGTGACGTCGATGCCGTCGGCGCGCTGGTCGAGCGCCGTGATGCTGTCGTCGAACAGGTACTCGACACCGTCGGCGGCGTCCATGATGATCCGCATGAGGTCGCCGCGCAGGATCTCGATGTCGGCGATGACGCCGCCCGAGTGGCCGAACATCTCGGCCGGCAGCTCCATGGTGCGCCGCCCCGCGGCGTCGAGGTAGGCGATCCCGCGCACGCCCGTGTGGGCGGCCCGGACCTGCTCGGTGAGGCCCATCCGGTCCAGCACGGTCCGCGCGGCGCCGCGCACGTCGATGCCCTGGCCGCCCGGCCGGGGCCCGGCCGACCGCTCGACCACCGTGACGTCGAAGCCGTACCGGCGGAGCCAGAACGCGAGGGCCGGGCCGGCGACGCTGGCACCGGAGATGAGTACGTGGGTCATGGCTGCTCCCTGGTTCGAAGGTTCCTCGCCGAGGCATCTCGGTGAGGCGCTTCGTACACCGTACGAACCGCCCTATGCTGGGTAAAGGGCGGGGTGGTACACCAGGTAGTGCACCCCACGAATGCCCAGGCCACGGCGCCGCAGCGCGCCAGCACGACCCGCGACCGCACTAGTACAGGGAGCCGAGGATGACCACACCCTCCGAGCGCATCGCCGACGAGATCCGGGCCCGCATCCGGTCGGGCGAGCTCGCCCCCGGCGCGGCGGTCCCGTCCACCCGCCGCATCGTCGCCGAGCACGGCGTGGCCATGGCCACCGCGAGCCGGGTGCTCGACACCCTGCGGCGCGACGGGCTCGTCGAGGTGCGGCGCGGCGTGGGCACGGTGGTGGCGGCCGGCGCCGGCTCGGCCCGCCCCGGTGCGGCGGCGCGAGCCGCGAGCGCCCCCACGGTGGACGACGTCGTGCGCCTCGCCATGGCGACGGCCGACGCCGAGGGGCTGGGCGCGCTGTCCATGCGGCGGATCGCGACCGACCTGGGCATCCCCACGATGTCGCTCTACCGCTACGTCCGGGGCCGCGAGGAGCTGCTGGCCCGGATGCTCGACACCGTGTACGCCACCTCGCCGCTCCCGGACCCGCTGCCGAAGGGCTGGCGGGACCGCGCCGAGGTGTGCGCCCGCACCATGTGGGCCGCGTTCCAGCGGCACCCGTGGGCCGCGCACGTCATGTCGATGACGCGGCCGCAGGTGCTGCCGCACGGCATCGCCCACACCGAGGCGCTGCTCGGCGCGTTCAGCGAGCTGCCCGGCCGTCGACTCGACCTCGACACGCGGATGCACCTGACGGTGTCGGTCTTCCAGCTCGTGCGCGGGCTGGGGGTGGGCATCGAGCCGGCGGCACAGGCCCGCAAGGACGACGGGCTGACCGACGAGGAGTGGATGGACCGGACCCTGCCCGACCTCCAGGCCGCCGTCGACCCACGCCGCCACCCGCACCTGGTGGAGGCGACGTCGAACGACGTGGACCTCACCCTCGACACCCTCTTCGAGTTCGGCCTGGCCCGCCTCCTGGACGGGTACGCGGCGTTCCTCGGGAACCCGGCCCGGTCGTAGGGTGGGCGCGTGACCCCCGGCCCGGTGGACCTCCAGACGGCGCGGCGCACGATGTCGCCGCGCGAGCAGGACAACCGCCGGCTGCTGCGCGCCCGGGACGCCATCGACCGCGACTACGCCCAGCCGCTCGACGTGCCGACGCTCGCGCGCATCGCGCACGTCTCGCCGTCCCACTTCAGCCGCACGTTCCGGGCCACGTTCGGGGAGACGCCGCACCGGTACCTGCAGCGGCGCCGGATCGAGCGCGCGATGGCGCTGCTGAGCGACACGGCGACGCCGGTGACGGACGTGGCGCTGCTCGTGGGGTTCGCGAGCCTCGGGACGTTCAGCCGCACCTTCCGGGACGTGGTGGGCGACTCCCCGACCGGGTACCGGGCCCGGACCCGGCCGGTCACCGCACCGGTCTGCTTCGTGAAGAGCTGGATGCGGCCGGCGGGCTGAGCAGCCTCTTTGGACGGCCTGCTCGGCCGAGCAGTTTCGGAGAAGCGCGGCGCACCGGTCCGGTCGTAGCGTGACCGGCATGTTCAAGAACATCTCCATCACCGCCGTGACCGTGCTCGACCAGGACGAGGCCCTCGACTTCTACGTCGGCAAGCTCGGGTTCGAGGTCAGCAACGACGTCGACATGGGCTTCATGCGCTGGCTGACCATCTCCCTGCCGGCCGACCCGGACCGCCACCTGCTGCTGGAGGTGCCGGGCCCGCCGTCCCTCAGCGAGGAGGTCGCGGCCCAGGTCCGGGACCTGCTGACCAAGGGTGCGCTCGGGGTCGCGTGCATCCTGACCACCGACGACTGCCGCCGTACCTATGCCGAGCTGAGCGCGAAGGGCGTCGAGTTCACCGAGGAGCCGGTCGAGCAGCCCTACGGGATCGACTGCGCCCTGCGCGACCCGTTCGGCAACCACATCCGGGTCACGCAGCCGGCCACCGGGCCGGTCGAGGTGACCGACGAGGACATCGCGCGCTGGAGCGCGGGCCAGGCGGGCTGAGCGTCCTCAGAGCTGGGGCGGCCCCGCCTCGACCCGGCGCAGCACGGCCGGCAGGGAGTACAGGTCGGGCGACTCGTACAGCCCGCGCTCGTCCCACCACGTCGCCCCGGCGGCGGCCAGCGGGCCCACGACGTCGGCCGCCGCCTCCGGCGTCGTCAGCCCGCCCACGACGACGTCGAACGGCCGGGCGACGTCGGCCGGGCCCTCTGCCGTCCGGTGCTCCGCGACGTACGCCGTCACCTCCCGGACCTCGTCGGGCGTGGGCGGCCGGCCGTGCCCGGACGCGAACAGGGGCACGACGCCGTCCCACCGCGCGGCGCGCCGGAACGGTCGGCGCGCGGGCCAGAAGCCGCCGACCCAGACCGGCGGGCGGGGCTGCTGCACCGTGGCCGGGAGGATCTCGACGTCGCGCACCCGGTAGTGCGGCCCGTCGTGGTCGACGCGCTCCCCCGCCCAGTAGCGGGCGAGCAGACCGAGCCCCTCGTCGAGCTTCTGGGCGAGCACCACGGGGTCGGTCTCGTCGCCGAAGCTGCCGAACTCGTCCTCGACGGGCCCGCCCAGGCCGGCGCCGAAGACGACGCGGCCGCCGCTGACGGCGTCCAGCGTCGCGACCTGCCGCGCGAGCTGCTCGGGCCGGCGCCGCGCCACGGGCGTGACGAGGGTGCCGAGCCGGATCGTCGAGGTCGCGAGCGCCGCGGCGGTGAGCAGCATCCACGGGTCGCCGAACGGCTGGCCGCGGCGCATCTCCTTGCGGTGCACCACGTGGTCCCAGACGAACAGGCCGTCCCAGCCGGCCTCCTCCGCGGCGCGGGCCACGGTCGCGACGGCGCGGGCGTCGGCGAAGTCGCCGAAGTTGGGGACGTTCACGGAGCAGCGCATCTCAGGCCTCGTCCTCGGGACCGGTCCCGGAGGCGGGCACGTCGCTCAGGTCGCGCCACATGATCCGCAGGCCCACGTCGCCCCGCTCGGGGTGCCGGAACGCACCGGGCGCGATGCCGAGGGTGACGAAGCCGAGGCTCTCGTACAGGTGGACGGCGGCGGTGTTCGTGTCGACCACCGCGTTGAACTGGATCGCGGCGAACCGCTCGCGGGCCGCCCAGGCGATCATGTCCTCGACGAGGGCCCGG
Source organism: Promicromonospora sp. NPDC050262 (assembly GCF_040655935.1). NCBI lineage: Bacteria > Bacillati > Actinomycetota > Actinomycetes > Micrococcales > Promicromonosporaceae > Promicromonospora > Promicromonospora sp. NPDC050262. Next base: position 95,723 of record NZ_JBFAKX010000001.1, read on the forward strand.
CCCGCGCCGGTGCCGCGCACCGCGCGGTCGACCATGATGCTGCCCGACGCGACGTGGCTGCCCGGCCCCGGCCGGTTGGGGTACATGTTCGCGGTGCCGACCACGACGCCGTCGCGCACGGCGACGACGACGCGCCGCGGGGCCTCCAGCCATCCGGCGCGCGCGTCGGCCTCGCCCATCGTGGGCTCGTAGGCGAACGTGTCGGCCGCGCGGACGACCTCGCGCACGATCGGCCAGATGGCGGGCCAGTCGTCGGCGCCCGCCTCGCGCACGGTGGTCGGGGGCCGGGTGCCGGCGTCGGGCGGCGTCTCGACAGAAGGCTGCATGTGCTCACCCTGCCCCACGACCGACCCGTCCCGCCACGACGATTCTCGTGGTCGAGCACAGCAGGTGCTGCCAGCAAGCCGGGTCCGGTGGCCGCAACTGCTGTGGTCAACGCTGGGCCGTCGTGGCAGGCGGCCGGGCCGTCGTCACGGGCGCGGCCAGTGGCGGCCCGAGCGGTCCTCGATGACGCGGTTGTAGCGGCCCAGCAGCTCGCCGAACCGGGCCCGGTCCTGCTCGGACCAGTCGTGCAGCAGGTCGGCGAGGAGCGCCCTGCTGGCGGTGCGCTCCTCGCCCAGGAGCCGGCTGCCCTCGGCGGAGAGGCGGAGCTTGCGCGCCTGCCCGCCGTCGGGGTCCTCGAAGCGCTCGGCGAGGCCGGAGCGCCGCAGGGCGGCCGTCTGCCGGTTCAGCGTCGAGACGTCCAGGCCGGTGGCTTCCGCGAGCTCGGCGAGGCTGGCTGGGCCGCCGGCGTCGAGCAGGCTGAGCAGGGTGTACGCGCTCTGGTCGAGCTGCCCGCCCTTGCGCCGCGTGCGCCCCGCGGGGAGCGCGGCCAGGTGCCGCCCGAACAGCATGCCCTCGTACTCGATCTCGTCGATCGGGGACGTCATCGTCGTCATACCTCCGGTCTCGCACAGACGGTCGCACAGACGGTCCCGTACGGACGGTCGCGCACGCGGTCTCGCGCACCGGCTCGCGTCTATGCATCATGCACAAGATATGGCATCCTGAGACCGAACCCCAATGTGCATGATGCACAGCAATCTTTCGAGGAGACTCGTGACGACCACCGCGTCCCGCCCCGCGCCGCCGGCTGACGGATCGGCCACCGCACCCGTAGTCCACCCCAACCGCATCGTCGCCATCCTCGCGATCGGCGGCATCGTGGTCGCGATGACCCAGACCCTCGTGGTCCCGATCGTCGCGTCGCTGCCGACCATCTTCGACGCCCCGGCGTCGGACACGTCCTGGATCATCACGGTCACGCTGCTGGTCGGCGCCATCTGCACCCCGGTCTCGGGGCGGCTGGGCGACCTGTACGGCAAGAAGAAGATGATCCTGATCTCGCTGGTGCCGCTGGCCCTCGGGTCCGCGGTCTGCGCCGTGGCCACGACGGTCCCCGTCATGGTCACCGGCCGCGGCCTGCAGGGCCTGGCCACCGGGTTCATCCCGCTCGGCATCAGCATGCTGCACGACCTGCTGCCCAAGGAGCGCACCGCCGGCGCCATCTCCCTGATGAGCTCGTCGCTCGGCATCGGCGGCGCCCTCGGCCTGCCGTTCGCCGCCGCCGTCGCCGAGTTCGCGAGCTGGCGCATCCTGTTCTGGCTCATCGCGGTCTGCGCCGTCGTGGTCGGCGTCGTCGTCTGGCAGGCGATCCCCGCCCCGGCCGCGCCCGCCCGGGTGCGCACGCCGTTCGACTACGTGGGCGTGCTCGGCCTGGCCGCGGGTCTCGTGGCCCTGCTGCTGGCGGTCTCCAAGGGCGCCGAGTGGGGCTGGGCGAGCCCGCTCGTGCTCGGCCTGTTCGGCGGCTCCGTCGTCGTGCTCCTGGCCTGGGGCTGGTGGGAGCTGCGCACGCCCGCCGCGCTGGTCGACCTGCGCACCACCGCGCGCCCCGCCGTGCTGCTCACCAACCTGGCCTCGATCATGATCGGGTTCGCCATGTACGCCCAGTCCCTGATCCTGCCCCAGCTCATGCAGGCGCCGGCCGCGACCGGGTTCGGGCTCGGCCAGTCCATGCTGCAGATGGGCCTGTGGATGGCGCCGTCGGGCATCGCGATGACCCTCATGTCGCCCGTGGGCGCGCAGATCACCCGCGCCCGCGGACCCAAGACGACGCTCGTCCTGGGCGCCCTGGTCATGGCGCTCGGCTACGGCCTGTCCACGCTGTTCATGGACACGCTCGTGGGCCTGTCGCTCACGGCGTTCGTCGCGGCGGCCGGCGTCGGCTTCGCCTACGGCGCGCTGCCCGCGATCATCCTGGGCTCCGTGCCGGCCTCCGAGAAGGCCGCCGCGAACGGGTTCAACGCGCTCATGCGCTCCATCGGCACCTCGGTGTCGGCCGCCGTCATCGGCGTGGTGCTGGCCCGGATGAGCACCACGTTCGGCGAGCACACCCTGCCCACCGAGGGCGGCTTCCGGGTCGCCCTGCTGCTCGGCTGCGGCATGGCCGTGGTGGCCGCGGCCATCGCGGCGACCGTCCCCGTCAAGGGGCTGCGCGAGGTGGCCGGCGGGCACTGACCCGCCGGTCAGGCCCCAGCCGTACGCCGGACGGCGCCCTCCCCCGCGGGCGCCGCCCGGCGTACCGTCGGAGCATGTGCCGAAACATCACCACGCTGCGCGGCCTCGAACCGGCCGCGACCGACGAGGAGATCACCGCCGCCGCGCTGCAGTTCGTGCGCAAGGTCACGGGCGTGACGAAGGTGAGCGACGCCACCCGGGACCCGGTGGAGCGGGCCACGGCGGAGATCGCGGACATCGTGACGCGTCTGCTCGACGAGCTGCCCGAACGCCGTCAGCCGCCCAAGACCGTGCCGCCGCTGCGCCGGGCGGAGGTCCAGGCGCGCATCGCGCAGCGCATCAAGGAACGTGAGGAGCATGAGCGGATGCACGAGCTGGGCATCGCGCACTCGCACTGAGCGGCTCGCACCGCTACAGTTGCGGCGTGCTCGCACACCTCTCCTGTTGCTGTCACTGACCACCCACCCCGGTCCGTCAGTCCCCCGCGCGCGCCGTCGCACGCGCAGAACAGGAAGAGAAACAGGTGCAGTACGTCAATTCTGTCGTTGACCTCGTCGGCAACACCCCCCTGGTCCGGCTCAGCCACGTGACCGAGGGCGTCACCAGCGCGACCGTGCTCGTCAAGCTCGAGTACCTCAACCCCGGCGGTTCCTCCAAGGACCGCATCGCGGGCCGAATCATCGACGCTGCCGAGCGCGAGGGCAAGCTGCTGCCGGGCGGCACCATCGTGGAGCCCACGTCGGGCAACACCGGCGTCGGCCTCGCCCTGGTGGCGCAGCAGCGTGGTTACCGCTGCGTCTTCGTGCTGCCCGACAAGGTGGGCGAGGACAAGCGCAACGTCCTGACCGCCTACGGCGCCGAGGTCGTCGTCACGCCGACGGCGGTGGCGCCCGACAGCCCCGAGTCGTACTACTCGGTGAGCGACCGGCTGGTGCGCGAGATCCCGGGTGCCTTCAAGCCCGACCAGTACTCCAACCCGAACGGCCCGCGCTCGCACTACGAGACCACGGGTCCGGAGATCTGGCGGGACACCGACGGCCGCGTCACGCACTTCGTCGCCGGCGTCGGCACGGGCGGCACCATCACCGGGACCGGCCGCTACCTGCGGGAGGTCTCGGGCGACACCGTGCGCATCGTCGGCGCCGACCCCGAGGGCTCGGTCTACTCGGGCGGCACCGGCCGCCCCTACCTGGTCGAGGGCGTGGGCGAGGACTTCTGGCCGTCCGCGTACGACCCGAGCGTGCCGCACGAGATCATCGCGGTCAGCGACGCCGAGTCGTTCGCGATGACGCGGAGGCTGGCGCGCGAGGAGGGCATCCTCGTGGGCGGCTCCAGCGGCATGGCCGTGGTCGCGGCCCTGCGGGCCGCCCGCGACCTGAGCGCCGACGACGTCGTGGTGGTCCTGCTGCCCGACGGCGGCCGCGGCTACCTCGGCAAGATCTTCAACGACACCTGGATGCGGTCCTACGGCTTCGCGCCCGCCATCGAGGACCACACCGTCGCGGACGTGCTCGCCGCCAAGGCCGACCGCACCCCGCCCCTGCTCTACGTGCACCAGACCGACACGGTGCGGGAGGCGATCGACCGGATGACCCGGTCCGGCGTCTCCCAGCTGCTCGTGCTCACCGCGGAACCGCCGGTGGTGCTCGGCGAGATCGCCGGCGCCGTGCACGAGGACGAGCTGCTCGACGGGGTGTTCGCCGGCAAGGCGAACCTGTCGGACGAGGTGGGCGGCCTGATCGGCCGGCCCCTGCAGCTCATCGGCGTCAACGAGCCGGTCGGGACGCTGCGCGCGGCCCTGGCCGACGAGACCGCACTGCTCGTGACCGACGGCGGCAAGGCCCTCGGCGTGGTCTCCCGCTCCGACCTGCTCGACTACCTCGCGGTCTGACCCCGCACGCAACCTTCGAAGAGAGACAGCCATGACCGACGCCCGACCGAGCCGTTTCGACACGCTCGCCATCCACGCGGGGCAGCACCCCGACCCGACCACCGGCGACGCGATCCCCGCGATCCACGTCACCTCCACCTACGCCCAGGACGGCATCGGGGGGCTGCGCGGCGGGTACGAGTACTCGCGCGGCGGCAACCCCACCCGCACGGCCCTGGAGGAGCAGCTCGCGGCGATCGAGGGCGGCGCGCACGGCATCTCGTTCGCCTCCGGCCTGGCCGCCGAGGACGCGCTCCTGCGCGCCGTGGTCGCCCCCGGGGACCACGTGCTCGTGCCGAACGACGTCTACGGCGGCACGCACCGCCTGATCCGCACCGTCCACGGCCGCGCCGGCGTGGCGCACACGACCGTGGACACGGCCGACCTCGACGCCGTGCGCGCCGCGATCCGGCCGGAGTCCAAGGTGCTGTGGGTCGAGACGCCGTCGAACCCGCTGATGAAGATCAGCGACATCCCGGCGCTGGCCGAGCTCGCGCACGAGAACGGCCTGCTCCTGGTGGTCGACAACACGTTCGCCTCCCCCGCCCTGCAGCGCCCCCTCGACCTCGGCGCCGACGTCGTGGTGCACTCCACGACCAAGTACCTCGGCGGGCACTCGGACGTCGTCGGCGGCGCCGTCGTCGTGAAGGACGGGGCCGACGAGCTCGCCGAGCAGGTGCACTACGTGCAGTTCGCCGCGGGCGCGGTCTCCAGCCCGTTCGACGCGTTCCTCACCACGCGCGGCATCAAGACGCTGTCGGTGCGCATGCAGCGGCACTCCGAGACGGCCCAGACCCTCGCCGAGCGCCTGGTGCACCACCCCGCCGTCGCGCGCGTGCTGTACCCGGGCCTGCCCGACCACCCCGGCCACAAGATCGCCGCCCACCAGATGACGCGGTTCGGCGGCATGATCTCGCTGGACCTCGCCGGCGGCGAGGCGGCGGCGCGCACGTTCGCCGAGTCGACCAGGGTGTTCCTCCTGGCCGAGTCGCTCGGCGGCGTGGAGTCGCTGGTCAACTACCCGAGCGAGATGACCCACGCGTCGGTGCGGGGCACGGAGGCCGAGGTGCCGCCGTCGATCGTCCGCCTGTCGGTGGGCCTGGAGGACGTGACGGACCTCCTCGACGACGTCCTGCAGGCCCTGGACCGCATCTGACCCCTTCGTCGAGTGCCGGGTATGTGCGGCCCCGAGGCCTTCCGGACCGCACGTACCCAGCACTCGACAACGCTCGGGACGGGGGCGCTTAGGGTGGGGGCGTGACCGAACATGCTCCCGTGAGCGCCGTGATGCACCGCGCCAAGGCGGACGCCCGCGCCTCCCACACCACCGTGGGGCAGGTGCGGCACCTGCCGGGCGACCGCGAGGAGATCGACTGCGCCTGCGGCATGACGCTGACCAACGGGCCGCAGTGGTCGCTCGACGAGCACATCCGGCTGCACCGCGCGGAGGCGCGCTACCTGGCGCTGAGCGAGGTGGCGCCCGCGGGGATGCCGCGCCTCATCCCGGTGGACCCGGCGCGGCTGCCCCGCTGACGCGGCACCCCTCAGGGGCGGTCAGAGCTCGTCGGGGTCGTCCCAGGACACGCCGCTCGAGGCACCCGAGATCGGGTCGAGCTCGCAGCCGGCGAGATTGCGCGGGGCCTTGGAGACGTCACCGCCGCCGAGCAGGCCGCGGCGGGTGGCGACGCGCCGGGCGACCGGCGGCGCGATGTGGGCGTAGGAGGCGTTCGACTCGTCGATGAGATCGGTCGGGACCGAATCGGTCGAGTCACTGGTGGGCTGGGGTTCCCCCGTGATCATGGTCCCATTCTCGCAGGAACCAGGGGTTCGGCGCATCCGCTTGGCACAGTATTTCGAATCCCCGCCAAGCCTCCACGACCACGGCACGCCCACCACGAGATCTCCCCCCACGTACCCCTGCGGGGTGTGATGATCGTCCGATGCAGACGTGGCCGGGCCGCCCCTACCCCCTCGGGGCGACGTTCGACGGTACGGGGACGAACTTTGCGCTCTACTCCTCCGTGGCGCGACGGGTGGAGCTGTGCCTGCTGGCCGACGACGACACCGAGACCCGCGTCGAGGTCACCGAGACGGACGCGCACGTGTGGCACGTGTACCTGCCCGGCGTCGGCCCCGGGACGCGGTACGGGTACCGGGTGCACGGACCGTACGACCCGGCGTCGGGCCATCGCTGCAACCCGGCCAAGCTCCTGCTGGACCCGTACGCGAAGGCCGTGGACGGCGACCTCGACGGCGACCCGTCCCTGTTCTCGTACGCGTTCACCGACGTGGAGCAGGCCACCACGGGAACCACGCCGGACGACGCCGACTCCCTGGGCCACACGATGGTCTCCGTGGTGGTCAACCCGTTCTTCGACTGGGGGCACGACCGTCCGCCGGCCACCCCGTACCACGAGACGGTGATCTACGAGGCGCACGTCAAGGGTCTGACGATGCGCCACCCGGACGTCCCCGACGAGCTGCGCGGCACCTACGCCGGGCTGGCCCACCCCGCGGTGATCGAGCACCTGCGCGACCTGGGCGTCACGGCCATCGAGCTCATGCCCGTGCACCAGTTCGTCACCGACCCGTCGCTGGCGGCCAAGGGGCTGACGAACTACTGGGGCTACAACACGATCGGGTTCTTCGCCCCGCACAACGGGTACGCCGGCTACGGCAGCCGCGGCCAGCAGGTCATGGAGTTCAAGGCCATGGTCAAGGCGATGCACGAGGCAGGCATCGAGGTGCTGCTCGACGTCGTCTACAACCACACCGCCGAGGGCAACCACCTGGGCCCCACCCTGGGCTTCCGCGGCATCGACAACGCCGCCTACTACCGCCTGGTCGACGGCGACGACGCGCACTACTTCGACACCACCGGCACCGGCAACTCGCTGCTCATGCGCTCCCCCGCCGTGCTGCAGCTCATCATGGACTCGCTGCGGTACTGGGTGGAGGAGATGCACGTCGACGGGTTCCGCTTCGACCTGGCCGCCACGCTCGCCCGCCAGTTCCACGAGGTCGACCGGCTCAGCGCCTTCTTCGACATCGTGCACCAGGACCCCGTGATCTCCCAGGTCAAGCTGATCGCCGAGCCGTGGGACCTGGGCGACGGCGGCTACCAGGTGGGCGGGTTCCCGCCGCTGTGGACCGAGTGGAACGGTCGCTACCGCGACACGGTGCGCGACTTCTGGCGCGGCGAGCCGGCCACGCTGCCGGAGTTCGCCTCCCGACTGACCGGGTCCAGCGACCTGTACGAGCACAGCGGCCGGCTGCCGAGCGCGTCCATCAACTTCGTCACCGCGCACGACGGCTTCACGCTCGCCGACCTGACGGCGTACAACGAGAAGCACAACGAGGCGAACGGCGAGGACAACCAGGACGGCGAGAACCACAACCGGTCCTGGAACTGCGGCGTCGAGGGGCCGACGGACGACCCCGAGATCAAGGAGCTCCGCGCCCGGCAGCGCCGCAACCTGCTCGTGACGCTCATGCTGAGCCAGGGCGTGCCGATGATCGCCCACGGCGACGAGCTGGGCCGCACCCAGCAGGGCAACAACAACGCCTACTGCCAGGACAACGAGCTCACCTGGGTGGACTGGGGCGGCGCCGACGGGCTCGACGCCGAGCACGCCGCGCTCCTCGACTTCGCCCGGCAGGCCGTCCGGCTGCGCCGCGACCACCCGATCCTGCACCGCCGCCGGTTCTTCGACGGGAAGGTGTCGCCGAACGCCGCGGGCGGGCCCGCGGACGTCGAGTGGCTCGACCTGACAGGTGCGCGGATGGACGACACCGACTGGCAGCAGGCCTACGCCCGGACCGTGGCCGTCTTCCTCAACGGCGACGCGATCACGGAGACCGGACGCCGGGGGGAGGCGGTGGTCGACGACTCCTTCCTGCTGCTGCTCAACGCCCATTTCGAGGCGCTGGACTTCACGCTGCCGCCCGCCGCCTACGGGGAGTCCTGGACCGTGGTCCTGGACACCGACGGCAGCGCCGAGCCCGGGACGGTGCTCGGAGCGGGGACCGGCCTGTCCGTGACGGGTCGAAGCGTGGTCGTACTGACTCGCCCATCCGGAACACCGGGCTAGGCTGTCGGCCGTGACCGGACCGAGGAGTGGAACCGGAGGCAGCACACCACCGCCCCGCCCGGGCCCTGACATGCCCGTTCCCGGGCCCAGACCGGTGGTGTGGGCCCCGCGCGCCCGCATCATCGAGGTGCTCGTGCCGTACGACCCGTACGAGGAGCCGGAGCACATGCCGCTGCGCCTCGTGGGCGCCGGCGAGCCCGGGTACTGGGGCGCCGACAGCGTGCTCGGGCACGGCACCGACTACGGCTACTCCGTGGACGGCGGCCCCCTGCTGCCCGACCCGCGCAGCGTGTGGCTGCCGCAGGGCATCCACGGGCCGACCCGCGTCTTCGACCCGGCCTTCGAGTGGACCGACGGCACGTGGTCCCCGCCGGACCTGTCCACGAGCGTGCTCATGCACGTGGACATCGAGACCTTCACCCCCGCGGGCACCCTGGACGCCGCCGCGGAGCTGCTGCCCACGATCGCCGGCCTCGGGGTCCACGGCGTCGAGCTCGCGCCGGTCGCGGCGTTCGACCCTGCGCTCGGCCCCGCCCGCGGCGTGCGCCTGTACTCCGTGCACGAGCCGTACGGCGGCCCGCGGGCGCTCCAGCGCTTCGTCGACGCCGCGCACGCCGCGGGGCTCGCCGTCGTGCTGGACATCCCCTACCGCTGGGCCGTGGCCGACGAGCTCGGCCTGGAGGCCTACGGCCCCTACCTGACGGGCGGCGGCGGCCGCCCGCGCGTGGCGCGGACCGAGGTCGGCGACGCGGGCGAGTACGCGCTGCAGGCCATGCGCCCCCGGACCGGCCAGGTGCCCCTGGACCGGCCGCGGACCGGCCCCATCCAGCTCCGCACCGGCCAGGTCCCCACGATCGGCACGCGCGCCGGCAAGGTGCCGTCCTCGCCGACCGTGCGGACCGACTACGTGGGCGACCGCATCAACCTCGACGGCAGCGGCAGCCGCGGCCCCCGGGACTTCCTCGTGGACGACGCGCGGCACTGGCTGCGCGAGTACCACGTGGACGGCCTGGTGCTCGACGTCGACGCGCTCGTGGACCGCTCCCCCACACCGTTCCTCGGCGAGCTGGCCGACTACGTCGTCGGCCTGGGCGAACAGCTCGAACGCCGGTTCAGCCTGCTGGTGGACGGGCCGGGCCGGAGCGACCGGCTCACCACGATCCTGCTGCGCATCCTGTCCGGGCCGGGCAAGACCGAGGACATCCAGGCGCTGCAGATGCTCGCCGACCTGGTGCACCCGTCGGTGCGCCGCGCCACGCGGCAGAACGGCGGACGGCGCAGCCGGGTCCGGTCCGGCGCCAGCGTGGTGGAGGACATCACCCGGCTGCCCGCCGCGCAGCTCACGGTGCCGTGGGCGGGCGAGGAGAGCCCCGCCACGGCGCTGCTGGGCGTGGACGACGTCGACATCCGGGCCAGCGTGCTCGCCACCGTCATCCTCGCGGGCAACCCGCTGGTGCTCGACACGGTGCACGTGCCCGTGGTGCCGCGCAACGCCAACGAGCAGCGGCTCGCGAGCTGGGCGCACGACCTGATCGCGATCCGCCTCGCCATCACCGACGAGCTGGACCTCCCCCTGGAGATCCGGTCCACCGCCGACCGCTCGGTCATCGCGGTGCTGCGGGGCAGCCTGGCGTTCGTGCTCAACACGGGGCACGGCCTGGCCGCGCTGCGGCTCGGGAGCCTGCTGCGGCCCGCCGAGGGCGCCAGCCGCGCCCCGCTGCCGGGGGCGTTCCGGCTGGCCGCCGCGTGGGAGCCGGGCGCGACCCGGCTGGTGGGCGACACGCTGACGGTGCCGCCCCGGATGACGGCCGTGCTGCGCGCGGAGACCTGACCTGCGAACCTGGGTTCGGGGACCGGCGACGACCGGTCGCGCGAAGGAGGCGTCCGATGGCGAAGAAGCCGGGCAGGTCGACCGGGAAGTCCACGGGAAAGAGCGCGGGGAAGCGCGCCGGCAAGGGCGGCACCGGGAGCGGCGCGAAGAGCGTCGACAAGGGTGGCGCGGGCAAGGCTGACACGGGCAAGGCTGACACGGGCAAGGCTGACACGGGCAAGGCCGCCGCGGGCAAGGCCGCCGTGCCGAAGGACTCCGGGAAGTCCACATCTCCGCGGGAGCCGGGTGACCGGTGGGAGACCCCGGCGTCCGACGTGCTGCGGTGGGTGCGCGGCACCGACCTGAGCACCCTGGACCAGGCCGCCACCCCCGGCTGGGCCGGGAGCCGCGCCGACGGCGAGCGGCTCATGGCCGCTCGCGGCGAGGAGCTCGCCGACCTGCAGGAGCGCCTCTTCGCGCACGGCCGCACCGGCGGTGACCGGTCCGTGCTGCTCGTGCTGCAGGGCCTGGACACCTCGGGCAAGGGCGGCATCGTGCGGCACGTGGTGGGCATGGTGGACCCGCAGGGCGTGATGCACCGCGGGTTCGGCGTGCCGACCGAGGAGGAGCGCCAGCACGACTACCTGTGGCGCATCCGCAACGCCCTGCCCCGCCCCGGCCACCTCGGGGTGTTCGACCGGTCGCACCACGAGCAGGTCCTGGTGGTCCGGGTGGACCGGCTGGAGCCGGTCCGGGTCTGGCGCAAGCACTTCGCCGAGCTGAACGCGTTCGAGACCGAGGTGGCGGCGTCGGGCACCGCGATCGTGAAGGTGACGCTCGTCGTGTCGCCCGACGAGCAGAAGAAGCGCCTGGCCAAGCGGCTGGACCGGCCCGACAAGCACTGGAAGTACAACCCGAGCGACATCGACGTGCGGCTCAAGCGGCCGCAGTACCTGGCGGCCTACCAGGAGATGCTGGACCGCACCTCCACGCAGGACGCGCCCTGGCACGTGGTGCCGGCGGACCGGAAGTGGTACGCCCGCCTGGCCGTCACCGAGCTGCTGACCGACGCCCTGCGGTCGCTGGACCTGGGCTGGCCGCCCGCCGACTTCGACGTGGCGGCGGAGAAGGCGCGGCTCGCGGAGACGTGAGCCGCACGCGGCTCAGTTCCGGCTCGCCTCGTCCTGTGTGACGAGTCGACGCCCTTCCTCGGCCAGCGCGCCCAGCCGGGACAGCGCCCGGTAGTACTTCTTGCGGTACCCGCCGGCGAGCATCTCGTCGGTGAACAGGCCGCGGGTGTCCCCCGCGCCGGCCAGCAGCACGGGCACGTCGCGGTCGTAGAGCCGGTCCACGAGCACCACGAGGCGCAGCGCTACGGCCTGCGCCGTCACCGGGTGCACGCCGGTCAGGGCGACCACGGAGACGCCGTCGAGCAGCGCGCCGTAGCGGCTGGGGTGCACGGTGGCGAGGTGCTCCAGCAGGTCGTCGAACGCGTCGAGCGTGGCGCCCGGACGGGCGGCGGCCACCGTGACCTCGTCGACGGTCAGCGGCTCGGGGTCGGTGACGACGTCCCGGTGGCGGTAGTCCTCGCCGTCGACCCGCAGGGTCTCGAAGCGGTCGGACAGGGCCTTGATCTCCCGCTGGAAGTCCTGGGCGGCGAACCGGCCCTCGCCGAGCGCGCCGGGCAGCGTGTTCGACGTCGCGGCGAGCGCGACGCCGCGGTCGGCCAGCTCCCGCATGAGGCGCGACATGAGGGTCGTGTCGCCCGCGTCGTCGAGCTCGAACTCGTCGATGCAGACCAGCTTCTTGGCGGCCAGCGCCTCGACGGTCGGGAGGAACCCGAGGGCCCCGACGAGGTTGGTGTACTCGACGAACGTGCCGTACGCGGCCTTGTCCGGGCCGAGGGCCTCACCGACGGCGTGGGCGAGCGAGGTGAGCAGGTGCGTCTTGCCGACGCCGAAGCCGCCGTCGAGGTACACGGCGGGGGCCGGGCGGCGGCGGGCGAACAGGCCGCGCCGCGGAGCCGTGATCTCCTGCGCGATCTCCGTCAGGCGGGCCAGGGCGCGGCCCTGGCTGGGGTGCGCCGGGTTGGCGCGGTAGGTCGCGAACCGCGCGGCGGCGAAGTGCCGGGGCGGTACGAGGTCGGTGACGAGCCGGTCGACGGGGACCTGCGGCCGGACGGCGCTCAGCGCCTGCGTGGTCCGGGCGGTCTGGGTGTCGGTGGTGGCGGGGGCTGTCACGAGGTAGAAGATTACCGGCGGCTCAGGTCACCGGGCGTGCCAGGAGAGCAACATCACACGTGCACGGTCACACGTGCACGACGGCGGGTGCGCCGGGCTGGTCGAGGATCTCGCCGAGGGCGTGGACCACCTGGGCCGGGGTTCTCGTCTCGGCCGGGTCCTCGTTGCGGTCGTCGCCCGCGACGGCATGGTCGATGACGAGCTCATGAAAACGGATGGCGCCCGAGCCGGCGTGCGGGGCCTCCAGGCGCAGCACCTGGACCAGCATCGCGAGCCCGGCCCCGGTCACGCTGATCACGCCGGACCCGGCCATGGCCTCGCGGGAGGCGGACCCGTTGAGCACGACGTACGGGTCGCCGGGTCGCAGCAGCGGGACGAGCGCGCGGGCGGCGTCGAGGTGGGCGGTGAGGTGGGAGGCGAGGGTCGCGGCCCACCGGTCCGGGTCGTCGTCCAGCAGGGCGGCGCCCTTGTGCCAGCCGCCGATGGACGCCACGACGGCGCCGGGCAGCGGGGTGCCGGCCAGGTCGCAGGCGGCGCGGACGGCGCCGGGCAGGTCGGCGACGGTGTCGTAGCGGACGGGGAGCACGCCGTCGGCGTCGGGCAGCGGACGGCGGGTCGCGGCGAGCACCGCGCGCCCGTCGGCAGCCAGGCCGCGTGCGACCCGGCTGCCGACGTATCCGCCGGCCCCGACCACGAGGACGGGGCGGGAGCTGGTCATGCGGCCCAGACTAGGTCAGGCCGCGGCCGGCTGCGGCACGCCCCTCGGGTCCGGCCCGAACCGGTTGGACCCGGGCTCGCCCGGCAGGGCGAGCAGCACGACGATGATGATGCCGCCGACGAACGGGACGAGGTACAGCAGGTAGAACCAGCCGGACTTCCCGGTGTCGTGCAGACGGCGGACACCCGCCGCGAGGAGCGGCACGAAGGCCGCGAGCGCGACGATCCCCAGGAGGGCCGAGCCGATCGACCCGAGCACCCCCGGCTCCTGCGTGACCGGGTCCATCGTGACCAGGGCCGGGATGAGAAGCACCGCGAAGATCACGGCGTTCACGATCACGAGCGCGAGGTAGAAGAACCAGTACTCGGAGGCCCGGGCACGGCCGGTGAAGTCGCCGTACCTGCGCAGGCAGGTCTGGACGGCGTCGAGGATCGACACGTGGGTCAGACCGCGGCGGCCTGGTCGACGGCCTTGGGGTCGGGGCCGAACTGGTTCGGGCCCGGGGTGCCGGCGGACGCGCCCCACACGATGATCAGGATGACGTTGACGACCGGGATCAGCAGCAGGAACGCCAGGGCGCCCGACTTGCCGGTGTCGTGCAGGCGGCGGACGATCACCGCGAGCGTCGGCAGGAGCAGCGCGAGCGCGACGAGCGAGACGACGAGGTAGCCGGTCGCCAGGGAGCCGGGCATGGTGGGCACGGCGGCGGACGGGTCGCCGGCCATGGCGTACTCCATGGTGGCCGTCGTGTACGCGGTCAGGCCCGGCACGATGAGCGCGAAGTAGAGCACGCTCTCGACGATGACCAGGGCCAGGTAGTACCACCAGAACTCGGAGCGCCGGGCACGGCCGCTGAACGTGGCGTACTTCGACAGCACGGTCCGGATGGACTCGATGAACGACATCAGGAAGAAGCCTCTCTCACGATTTATGCCGGAAATCTCCAGCAAGTGCGCACATAGTGTCCCGATCAGTCAATAAGTGCGCAAGGCTTAAATCTGGGCAGAACTACCCATGGGTGAGAAAAGGCCCCCTAACGTGTCAGACGCTCAGGTCACCGGAGTGATCTGAGCGTCTGACACGTCGGGAGGGAGCGCCGGGGGTCAGTACCCCGTGGCGGTCGGCTCCGGGTAGTACTGGGCGTACTTGCGCCGGTAGTTCTGCGTGATCGCCTCGACGATGAGCCGGCGCTTGAGGCCGGAGTCGCCGTCGTACTTCAGCGGGTTGACCACGTCGCCGCTCGCCCGCAGGGCCTTGAGCCGGTTCTTCAGCTCCGGGTCCAGCACGTACTTGGACAGCAGGCCGAAGGGCACCACCGTGTACAGCACCTCGCGGACCGCCCGCACGGGGCGGATCGGGCGGTGCAGCACCCAGTCCTCGACCAGCACGCGGGCCACGTTGGCCCCGCCCGCCGTCACGTAGTAGTTGTTCCGCCCGATGCGGGGGTTCACCTCGAAGTACACGTGCTTGCCCGTGCGCGGGTCCAGCTTGTAGTCGAAGTTGGCGAAGCCCACGTATCCGGTGAGGTCGAGGAACCTCGTGGCTGCGTCCATGGCGTCGTCGTACGCCTCCACCAGGATCGCGGCCGGGATGCCGAGCGTGCCCGGCGTGTGCTCCTCCAGCAGCACCCGGCCCGTGGCCAGGAGCGTCACCTCGCCCGACGTGTCGCGGTACGCGGTCAGGGACCGCATCTGCGTCTCGTCGCCCGGGATGAACTCCTGCACCAGGAACGTGCCCGGGTAGTTCGCGTCGGCGAGGTGGCCGAGGATCACGTCGAGCTCCTCGCGGGAGTCGATGTGGTGGATCTTCGCCTTGCCGGGGAAGTCCACGTAGTACCACTCGGCGCTGTTGGACGGCTTGCCGACCACGGGGTACTGCAGGTCCACCGCGAGCCCCGGCAGCGCGGCCCGGCCGCCCTCGGCGACCAGCTTGGCCACGTCGACCGGCACCGTGCGCGGCGTCGGGATGCCGAGCTGGTCGCAGACCTGCGCGAAGCCCTCCTTGCTGCTGACCTGCTCCAGGACCGGCAGCGACGGGTACGGCAGCACGTAGCCCGCCGCCTGGAGCCGCTCCCGGTTCAGGATGACGGTACGCACGTGCCAGTCGGCGTTCGTCAGCAGCACGAGCGTCTTGTCGCGGTGCTGCTGGGCGATGCCCTCCAGGGTGGAGAGGAACACGTCGACGTCGTCCAGGCCGGGCACCACCACGTTCTCGGCGATCGCCGAGTCCTGCATCGCGCGCGTGGCCACCTTGGACAGCACGACGGCGTGCGTGCGGTACTGCTCGTGGAACGCGCGCACCAGGGCGTACATCCCGACGTCGCCGCCGATCCCCACCACCAGCATCTCGGGAGCCGTCTGCTCCCCGCCGCCTACCGGTCCCTGCTCAGCGGGGAAACCCCTCACGCCTCGGCCTCCGTGCGGTCGCCGGACCACTCCGTGTGGAAGGTGCCCTCGCGGTCGACCCGCTTGTAGGTGTGGGCGCCGAAGAAGTCGCGCTGCGCCTGCACCAGGGCGGCCGGGAGCCGCTCGGCGCGGACGCCGTCGTAGTACGCGAGCGAGGAGGAGAACGCCGGCGTGGGCACGCCGTTGCTGGCAGCACCGGCCACCACGCGCCGCCAGGCGGGCAGGCCGCTCGCGACGGCGTCGGTGAAGTACGGGTCGGCGAGCAGCAGCGGCAGGTCCGCGTCGCGCTCGTAGGCCTCGGTGATCCGGTTGAGGAACCGGGCGCGGATGATGCAGCCGCCGCGCCAGATCCGGGCCATCGCGCCCCGGTCGATGTCCCAGCCGAACTCGGCCGCGGCGGCGGCGATCTGGTCGAAGCCCTGCGAGTAGGCGACGACCTTCGAGGCGTACAGGGCCTGGCGGACGTCCTCGATGAACGCCTCGCGGTCCTTGACCTCCCACTCCTGCGCGTGCGCCGGCAGGGCCGCGCGGCCCGCCGCGCGCTGCGGCACGGAGCCGGACAGGGCGCGGGCGAACGTGGCCTCGGCGATGCCCGTGATCGGCACGCCCAGGTCCAGGCCGTTCTGTACCGTCCAGCGGCCGGTGCCCTTCTGCTCGGCCTGGTCCAGCACGATGTCGACGAACGCCTTGCCCGTGTCCGCGTCCACGTGCTGCAGCACGTCGGCCGTGATCTCGATGAGGAACGACTCCAGGTCGCCCGTGTTCCACTGCGCGAAGATCTCGCCGATCTCCGCGGCCGAGGCACCCAGCCCCTGGCGCAGCAGGTCGTACGCCTCAGCGATGAGCTGCATGTCGGCGTACTCGATGCCGTTGTGCACCATCTTGACGAAGTGGCCGGCGCCCTCGGAGCCCACGTAGGTGCAGCACGGGGTGCCGTCCACCTTCGCGGAGATGTCCTCCAGGATGGGCCCGAGCGACGCGTACGACTCGGGCGTGCCGCCCGGCATGATGGACGGGCCGTTCAGCGCGCCCTCCTCGCCGCCGGACACGCCGGTGCCGACGAAGTGCAGGCCGTGCTCCTTGAGGGCGGCCTCGCGCCGGATCGTGTCCGGGAAGTGGGCGTTGCCGGCGTCGACCACGATGTCGCCCTCCTCCAGGAGGGGCACCAGCTCGTCGATGACCGCGTCCGTGGGACCGCCGGCCTTGACCATGATGACCACCTTGCGCGGCCGCTCGAGCGACGCGACGAAGTCCGCCATCGACTCGCTGGGGACGAAGTCGCCGTCGTCACCGTGCTCCGCGACCAGCGACTCGGTCTTCGCGTACGAACGGTTGTGGATCGCCACCGTGTACCCGTGACGTGCGAAGTTCCGCGCGAGGTTGCGACCCATCACCGCCAGCCCGGTGACGCCGATCTGTGCTGTGCCTGACACGTTCTTGCTCCTTCTGCAGTGGAAACGGGCCGGCACCCGCGTACGTGCGCCGCGACCCGTTGCCAGCCTAGTGCCCTGGCTCACTTCGCCACCCGCGCAGGTCACGATCCGGCGTCAGCCGCGCGCCTCCCCGTGGCCGCGCCGCCCCGGACGTACGGTGAAGTGGTGACCAGCGGCCCGCCCACCGGTGTTCCCGTCGACTTCGCAGCAGCCCTCGCTGACCTGCGCGGGGCGGCCCTGCGCGCCGAGGTACGCCTCACCGAGATCCCCGCCCCGCGCCGGGTGGCGCCGTTCAGCGTGGCGCTCTCCGGCGACGTCCTGCCCGGCGCGCCGCCTGCCCGGCGCGAGCCGGACCGGCCCGACGAGCACGACCACGACACCGACCCGCTCGCCACCGGCCGCTTCGTCGTGCTGCACGACCCGGCGGGCCAGGAGGCCTGGCACGGCACGTTCCGCGTGGTGACCCTGGTGCGGGCCACGCTGGAGCCCGAGATGGCCGCCGACCCGATGCTGGCCGACGTCGCCTGGTCCTGGGTGGGCGAGTGCCTCGAGTCCGCGGGCCTGGTGCCCGGCACCGACACGCTGGCCGACGGCGGCACGGTCACCCGGGTGCTGTCACAGAGCTACGGCGCCCTGGACGGCACGCCCGACGCGGTGGACCTGGAGATCCGCGCGTCGTGGACGCCCGTCGACACGCGGCTCGGGACGCACCTGCGCGCCTGGGCGGCCCTGCTCACGACGGCCGCGGGAGTGCCGCCGCTGCCCGAGGGCGTCGCGGCTCTCACCAGGCGTTTTACCGACCGATCCAGGCAACGCCATACGGTAGGCCCATGACCACCACGGAGCGAGGAGTCCCTGCGGAGACATCGACGCCCGTGCAGCCACCCGTCACACCACTGACCGAGCCCGCCGACGGGCTGCCCGATGTCGTGGCGACGCCCGGTGCGTTCGCACGAGTCGTCGAGGCGTTCGCCGCCGGCTCGGGCCCCGTGGCGGCCGACGCAGAGCGCGCCTCCGGGTACCGCTACGGGCAGGCGACCTACCTGGTCCAGGTACGGCGCGCCGGGGCGGGCACGGCACTGATCGACCCCGTCGGCGTGCCCGACCTGGGCGCGCTGGGCGAGGCCGTGGGCGACGCCGAGTTCGTGCTGCACGCCGCCTCCCAGGACCTGCCGGGACTCGCCGCGCACGGTCTGCACCCCGCCCGCGTCTTCGACACCGAGCTCGCGGCGCGGCTGCTCGGCATGGAGCGCGTGGGCCTGGCCGCCGTCGTGGCCGAGGTGCTGGGGCTCGGGCTGGCCAAGGAGCACTCCGCCGTCGACTGGTCCACCCGCCCGCTGCCGGAGGACTGGCTGCGGTACGCCGCCCTCGACGTCGAGGTGCTGGTCGAGCTGCGCGACCGGCTCGCCGAGCGCCTGGAGGCGGCCGGCAAGACGCAGTGGGCCGCGCAGGAGTTCGAGGCGGTGCGCACCGCCGCGCCGCCCGCGCCGCGCGTCGACCCGTGGCGCCGCACGTCCGGCATGCACGTGCTGCGCAACCCGCGCCAGGTCGCGGCCGTGCGGGCGATGTGGGTCGCGCGGGACGCCAGCGCCCAGGCGCGCGACATCTCGCCGGGCCGGGTGCTGCCCGACCGCGCGATCGTCGCGGCGGCCAAGGCCATGCCCAGGACCGCCGGCCAGCTCGTGATGCTGCCCGAGTTCGCGGGGAAGGGCACCAAGCGCCGGGCCGCCTACTGGCAGAAGGCGATCGACGACGCGCGCGCCCTGCCCGACGCCGAGCTGCCGACCGTGCGCGGACCGCGCTCCGACGGTCCGCCGCCGCCGCGCACCTGGGGCGACCGTGACGCCGCCGCGGCGCGCCGCCTGACCGCCGCCCGCGAGCTCGTGACCGCGCTGTCCGAGGAGCTGAGCATCCCGGTGGAGAACCTGCTCCAGCCCGACGCGCTGCGCCGGCTGTGCTGGACACCGCCGTCGCCCGCGGACGCCGCCGGGATCGCCGACTTCCTGCGCGGTCGCGGCGCCCGCGAGTGGCAGGTCGGGCTCCTGGCCGAGGGCCTGGAGCGGGCGTTCGCGCAGGCCGCGCAGGACCCGGTGTGAAAGCCCCGCGCCGACCCCAGTAGAGTCGTCCCCATGCCAGCCCTGTCGGAGCCCATCACGCTCGCCGTCGACGTCGTCACCGATCCTTCGACCTGGGACCGCGAGGTGCTCGCCCTGGGCGGGCACCCGCTCCAGCTGTGGGGCTGGGGCGAGGTCAAGGCGGCCGGAAGCTGGCGCGCGCACCGGCTGCGGGTCACCGAGGACGGCTCGACCGTCGGCCTCGCGCAGCTCCTCGTGCGGCCGCTGCCGGCCCAGTTCCGGGCGCTGTCCTACGTGCCGCGCGGCCCCGTCGTCGCGCACCACGACGGCGAGACCGCCCAGGCGGTCTTCGGCGTGGGCGACACCGCGACGCGCAACGCCGTGACCAACACGGTGGTGGAGTGGGCGCGCGAGAACGTGGGCGGCGTCGGCATCACCATCGAGCCCGACTGGCCCGCGGGCACCCAGCTCGACCTGGCCGGACGGCGGTACGCGCCGAACCAGATCCTCATCCCGAGCACGCTGATCCTGGACCTGACGCGCCCCGCCGACGAGCTGCTGGCCGACATGCGCAAGTCCACGCGGTACGAGATCCGCAAGGGCTCGCGGGCCGGTCTGGACATCCGCCGGGTCACCGAGGACGCCGAGGTGCTGCGGGTGCTCGACGTCTACAAGGAGACCGCGCAGCGCGCCGGGTTCGCCATCCACGCCGACGAGTACTACCTGGACATCAACCGGCAGCTCGGCGACAAGTCGGTGCTGGTGGCCACCTACATCGACGACGTGCCGGTGTGCTTCGCGTGGTGCGTCAACTCGGCCAGCACCTCGTTCCTGCTCTACGGCGGCGGCAACGACGCCGGCCGCAAGGCCACGGCCACCGCGCCCACCTACTGGCGCACCATCGAGATCGCCCGCGAGCAGGGCCTCGTGCGGTACGACATGAACGGCCTGCTCAACGACGGCATCAGCGACTTCAAGAAGAGCTTCGCGAAGCACACGGACGAGCTCGTGGGCTCGATCGACGTGTCGTTCTCGCGCTGGTACACGACCTGGAACAGCGCGCTGCCGACCGCCAAGAAGGTGGTCCGCAAGCTCCGCGGCAACTGACCCGCACCCACCCGCCGGAGCGCAGGAGCGCACACGGCTCGCCGAGCGACACGGAAGTGCGCTTCTACCCAGTCGTCGGGCCCGGAATCACGCTGATTTCGGGCCCGACGACTGGGTGGAAGCGCACTTCTTGCGTTTCGAGACTGCGTTTCAGAACCGCACGGGACCCGGTCTCAGATCGTGCGTGCTTTTTACCGGTACTCGCGGTAGCGTGTATCTCGATCCAGCGGCGTCGCTCATGGACGCCGCCGTCCCGAAAACCCCAGGAGTTCTGCTGATGACCGCAGCCCCGGAAACACCGCGTGCCCGCCGTGCCGTACGCGACGTCGTCTTCGTCGACGGCGCCCGGACGCCGTTCGGCAAGGCCAAGCCCGACGGCATGTACGCGCAGACGCGTGCCGACGACCTGATCGTCAAGGTGGTGCGCGAGCTGCTGCGGCGGCACCCCGAGCTCCCCCCGGAGCGCATCGACGAGGTGGCGATCGCCGCCACCACGCAGCAGGGCGACCAGGGGCTCACCCTCGGCCGCACCGTGGGCATGCTGGCCGGCCTCCCCCAGTCCGTGCCGGGCTACGCCATCGACCGCATGTGCGCCGGCGCCATGACGGCCGCCACCACCACGGCCGCGGGCATCGCCATGGGCGCCGCCGACGTCGTGATCGCGGGCGGCGTGGAGCACATGGGCCGCCACCCGATGGGCTTCGACGCCGACGTCAACCCCCGGTTCGTGGCCGAGAAGCTCGTGGACCCGCAGGCCCTGAACATGGGCGTCACCGCGGAGAACCTGCACGACAAGTTCCCGCAGCTCACCAAGGAGCGCGCCGACCGGTTCGCCGTCGAGTCACAGGCCAAGTACGCCAAGGCGCTGGCCAACGGGAACATCGACCCGGACCTGGTCCCCGTCGCCGTCCGCTCCGCGGAGCTGGGCTGGGGCCTGGCCACCGCCGACGAGCTGCCCCGCCCGGAGACCTCCTTCGAGTCCATCCAGGGCCTCAAGACGCCGTTCCGCGCGGGCGGCCGCGTCACCCCCGCGACGTCGTCCCCGCTGACCGACGGCGCCACGGGCGCCATCCTGGCCGCCGGCGACGTCGCCGCCGAGCTGGGCCTGCCCGCGAAGATGCGCCTGGTGTCCTACGGGTACGCCGGCGTGCCGCCGGAGATCATGGGCTACGGCCCGGTGCCCTCCACCGAGAAGGCGCTGAAGGCCGCGGGCCTGACCATCGACGACATCGGCCTGTTCGAGCTGAACGAGGCGTTCGCCGTGCAGGTGCTGTCCTTCCTGGACCACTACGGCATCGCCGACGACGACCCGCGCGTCAACCCCTACGGTGGCGCGATCGCCATGGGCCACCCCCTGGCCAGCTCCGGCGTGCGCCTCATGACGCAGCTCGCCCGCCAGTTCGAGCAGCACCCCGAGGTCCGCTACGGGCTGACCGCCATGTGCGTGGGCCTGGGCCAGGGCGGCAGCGTCATCTGGGAGAACCCGCACCACGCCGACTACTCCGGCCACACGGACGAGGAGAACTGACCCGTGCCTGAGACCACCACCCCCAGCGCTCCGGCGGAGCGCGTCACCCACTCGCTCGTCCGCGACGTCACCCTGCCGGGCGGCGCCGGCGTCCTCGCGCTGGTCACGCTCGACAACGGCCTGGACCACACCAAGCCGAACACGCTCGGGCCGGCCGGCATGGCCGAGCTCAAGGCGGCCCTGGAGATCGTCCGCACCCGCGCCGAGGCCGGCGAGCTCGCCGCCGTCGGCGTGACGGGCAAGCCGTACTTCCTCGCCGCCGGCGCCGACCTCAAGGGCGTCACCACCCTGAACGGCCACGACGAGGCCGTCGAGCTGGGCCGCATGGGCCACGCCGCGTACACGATCCTGGGCGACCTGCGCGCTGCCACGGGCGTGCCGACGTTCGCGTTCGTCAACGGCCTCGCGCTCGGCGGCGGCCTCGAGGTCGCCCTGAACTGCGACTACCGCACCGTGGCGTCCGACGCCGCCGCGCTCGGCCTGCCCGAGACCGGCATCGGCCTGGTGCCCGGCTGGGGCGGCGCCTACCTGGTGCCGCGCCTGGTCGGCGTGGAGAAGGCCGTCGAGGTCATCCTCACCCGCCCGGCCGCGAACAAGCCCTTCAAGCCCGCCGAGGCGCTGAAGATCGGCCTGGTGGACGCGCAGTTCGACGCCGCCGACTTCCTGGAGCAGTCCATCATCTGGGCCGCCAAGGTGGTCACCGGCGCGATCGAGGTGCCGCGCCGCGAGCTCGACCCGCAGCCCGTGTGGGACGCCGTCGTCGGCGCCGCAAAGGCGCAGCTCGACGCCGTGGTCGGCACCTCGCGCCCGGCCCCGGGCCGCGCCCTGGAGCTGATCGCCGCCGCCCGCAACGCCACGAAGGCGGACGCGTTCGCCGCCGAGAACCAGGCCCTCGCGGACCTGATCATGTCGGACGAGATGCGCGCCAGCATCTACGCGTTCAACCTGGTGGGCGCCGGCAAGAAGCCCGTGGGCGCGCCGGACCCGCAGCTCGCCCGGCCGATCACCCGGGTCGGCGTCGTGGGCGCGGGCCTGATGGCCGCCCAGATGGCGTTCCTCTTCGCGCAGCGCCTCGGCGTGCCCGTCGTCATGCGCGACCTCGACCAGGAGCGCGTGGACAAGGGCCTGGCCTTCGTGCGCGAGACGGCCGAGAAGCTGGCCGGCCGCGGGCGCCTGACGCCGGAGGCCGCCACCCGCATCGTCTCCTCGGTGTCCGGCACCACGGACGTCGGCGAGTTCGCCTCGTGCGACTTCGTCATCGAGGCCGTCACGGAGGTGATGGGACTCAAGAAGAAGGTGTTCGCCGAGCTGGAGGGCGTGATCGCCCCCGAGACCATCCTGGCGACCAACACCTCGGCGCTGTCCGTCACCGAGATGGCGGCCGACCTGGCCCACCCGGAGCGCGTGGTCGGCATCCACTTCTTCAACCCGGTGGCCCAGATGCCGCTGGTCGAGGTGATCAACGCCGACAAGACGTCGCAGGAGGCCCTGGCCACGGCGTTCGCGGTCACCAAGAAGCTCCGCAAGACCGCGGTGCTGGCGGGCGACCGCCCGGGCTTCGTGGTCAACCGGCTCCTGCTGCTCGTCATGGGCAAGGTCATGGACGCCATCGAGAACGGCACGCCGGTCGACGTGGCCGACCGCGCGCTGGCGCCGCTCGGCTTCCCGATGCCGACGTTCGAGCTGCTGGACCTGGTCGGCCCCGCCGTCGGCCTGCACGTGCTCACCTCGCTGCGCGAGGACCTGGGCGACCGCATCCCGGCCTCCCCCGGGCTGCAGAAGCTGGTGGCCGACGGCACCCGCGTGGTGCTCGACGCGCCGGCCAAGGGCCTGCCCAAGCCCGTCGACCCGGCCATCCAGGCCGTGTTCGGCGACGCGCTCACGCCGGGCGAGACCGGCCGCCACGGCGAGGTCGTGCTCGACGGCGACGGCGTGCTCGACGCGGTGCTCACCACCCTGACCACCGAGATCGGCCTCATGCTGGAGGAGGGCGTGGTGCCCGGGCCGCAGCAGATCGACCTGGCCATGATCCTCGGCGCCGGCTGGGGCTTCCACACGGGCGGCATCACGCCGTACCTGGACCGCACGGGATACAGCGAGAAGGTCCTGGGCAGCCGGTTCCTGCCGGACGGCGTGGCGAACGTCCCCGTCGGCTGAGCCGGAGCCGGCTAGCACCACCCGCGGGACCCTCCGACGCCCGGCGCACACGACGTGCCCCGGTGTCGGAGGGTCCCGCTACGCTCTGCGAACATGACAGCCGCCGGACCGGTCACGCGCGCGCACTACGTCGTCGTCGGCGACGGTCCCCTCGCCTTCCGCCTCACCCGGGCCCTCAGCACCCGCTTCCGGGGCACGGTCGCGGTGCTGGTGCCCGACCGCACGTCGCGGTACGCCCAGGAGATGGCCGTGCTGGACGGCGTGGACGTCCTGGGAGCGGAGCGCGTCGACGAGAAGGCCCTCCTGGCGGCGGGCACGGACCGGGCCGCCGCGGCCGCCCTCGTGGACCAGGACGACGGCGGCAACGTGGCCCTCGCACTCCTGCTGCGCGAGACCTGGCCCGCGCTGCACGTCGTGGTCCGCATCTTCGACGAGTCGCTGGGCCGGCACCTGGAGCACGACCGCTGCACGGTCCTGTCGTCGTCCGCGTTCGCCGCACCCGAGATCGTCGGCGCGGCGCTGCGGCGCCAGGTGCGGCTGCCGGTGCGGCACCGTCGCCTCGTCACCGTCTCGGACGAGGAGCCGTCGCTGCCCACCCGCATGGTCCTGTTCGCGACCGACGGGGCCGACACGGTGGTGGCCCTGCCGAGCGGGCGCGAGCTGGCGGCGCTGACCCCCAAGGTCCTCCTGGCGGACGCCGGCGAGGACGACGTGCTGCCGGAGGTGCGGGCGGAGCTGGAGCCCGACGAGGACGAGGTGGACCCGCACCGGCCCCGCCGGTTCGGCGAGTACCTGCGGACCCTGGCGCTCACGTCCGGGTGGAACCTCCTGCTCGCCGCCGGGGTGCTCCTGGTGGTGGTGCTCGTTGGGGCCGTGACCATCAAGCTGGCCACCGGCGCGTCGTTCCTCGGGGCGCTGTACGAGGCCGTGCTGCCCTCCCTGGCGGGCAGCGATCCCGACCACGACGCGCACCCGGTCGTGAAGGTCACGCAGGTGGCGCTGACGGTCGTCAGCGTCGCCGTCATCCCCTGGGTCACGGGTGTGGTGGTCGACGGCGTGGTGCGCACCCAACGGCTGCTCGACACCGGCTCCCCGCTGCACGCGATGTCCGACCACGTGGTCGTCGTCGGCATGGGGGACCTCGGCACGCGCATCGTGCGCTCCCTGGACCGCCGCGGCGTGCCGGTGATCGCCGTCGACGTCGACGAGTCCGCCCGCGGCATCGCGGTGGCGCGCGCCCGGGACGTGCCGGTGGTGATCGGCGACGCCCGCCGGGCCACGACCCTGCGCGGCGCGTACGTCGGGGCCGCCCAGGCGATCGTCGTGGTCACGAGCGGCGGCGCCACGACCATCGGGATCAGCTTCGCGGCCCGCTCGATCCCGCGGGCCAAGGACGCCCCGGCGAGCCTGCGCACCGTCCTGCGGGTGTTCGACCGGGACCTGGCCCGCCGCATCCGGCGCGAGATCCCGGACTCCGTGGGGCTCAGCTCGTCGTTCCTGGCCGCGCCGTCCTTCGCGGCGGCGATGATCGGCCAGGAGGTCAAGGCCACCATCCCCTACCGGGACCGGGTGCTGGTGCTCGCCGAGATCCTGGTCGAGCGGGGCAGCGCGCTCGACGGCGCGCACAGCAGCGACGTCGGCCTCGACGAGGGCGGGGCCGTGGCCCGGGAGCCCGACGGCGACGGGCCGCCCGTGCGCAGCCGCCTGCTGGCGATCGACTCGGTGACCCACTCGAGCGGCGGGGGCGGGCGCATGTTCGAGCCCTCGCAGGGCCGCACGCTGAACCCGGGCGACCGGGTGTTCGTCATCGCGACCACCGCGGGCCTGCTCCACCTGCGCGACCTGGCGAGCGCCCCGGCGGGCCTGACCCGGGCGGCGAGCGGCCTGAACGACTGACCCGGGATCGGACCGTTCGCCGGTCCACCGCACGCCTAGGGTCGGGACCATGAAGAACGGTCTCAGCGTCCCCCAGGGCGCGGCGCTCACCCTCGGCGCCATGCTCGGCACCGGCGTCATCTCGCTCCCGGCCCTCGCCGCCGGCGTGGCCGGTCCGGCTTCGCTCGTGGCGTGGGCGGGTCTCGTGCTCCTGTCGATCCCGCTCGCCACGACGTTCGCCGCGCTCGGCGCCCGGCACCCCGACGGCGGCGGCGTGGCCACCTACGCCCGGCTCGCGTTCGGCGAGCGGGCGTCCACCATGGTCGGCTGGGCGTTCTACGCGACCATCCCGGTGGGCGCGCCCGCCGCGGCGGGCTTCGCGGGCGCCTACGTCGCGGACGCGACAGGCGGCGGGGCCGGCACCGCCCTGGCCACGACGGTCGCCATCATCGCGGTCTGCGCCGTCATGAACTGGTTCGACCTGCGCGTCTCCGGCACCGCGCAGCTCGTCATCGCGGGCTCGGTGGCGCTGCTGCTGGCCGTGGCCGTGGTGGTGGCGCTGCCGCACGCACAGCCGGGCAACCTCACGCCGTTCGCCCCGCACGGCTGGGGCGCGGTCGGCTCGGCGGCGGCGCTGCTGGTCTGGGCCTTCGCCGGCTGGGAGATCCTGGGCTCGCTGTCCGCCGAGTACTGCCATCCCTCCCGGGACATCCCGCGGGCCACGGCGATCGCCGTGGCGGCGGTCGGCGTGCTGTACCTCGGCGTCGCGTTCGCCACGGTCGCGGTGCTCGGGCCCACCCCGGGCCCGGCGCCGCTGTCCGACCTGCTGGTGCTCGGGTTCGGCGAGCACGCCCGGCCGGTCACCACGGTGGTGGCCGTGCTGCTGACCGTCGGCGCCATCAACGTCTACTTCGCGGGCGGCAGCCGGATGGGCGCGGCCCTCGCACGGGACGGCGCCCTGCCGGGCTGGCTCGCCGCCGAGCCGGGCCGCACGCCGCGCCGCTCCCTGGCCCTCATCACGGTGGTCGCGCTCGGTACGACGGCGGTGCTCGCCGCGACGCACCAGTCCACGGACGCGATCCTGCTCATGGCGACCGCGACGTTCTCCCTGCTCTACGTGGTGGGGACCGCGGCGGCGCTGCGGCTGCTGCCCCGCTGGGGCGCGGCCTGGTGGTGCGCGGCCGTGTCCCTGGTGGCCGCGCTCGGTCTGCTCGTGATGACCGGGGCGCACATGACCGGGCCCGTGGTCGCCGCCCTCGGCGGGCTCGCCTGGACGGTCTGGCGCCGTCGCCGGGCGCGGGCCACGGCGGCCGTCGCGGCCCCTGCCACGGCGGCCGCCACCACGCCCGTCGTGACACCCGTCGCGGCACCCGTCACGGCTCCAGCAGGCGACCCAGAGCCTGGATGCCTGGCCGGATCGAGCTCGTGACCGCGGCGCCGATGCCGAGCACGAGGCCGTCCCGGTGGGGTCCGGTCGCGAAGGAGGCCAGCGAGTCCAGGCCGATGGACCGCCGTCGGGCACGGGAGACCAGGGCGGTCGAGGTCAGCGGGGCGGCGTCGGAGAGGTAGGCCGCCACGTGCAGGCCCGCCGCCGCCGGGACGGGCTCGACCGGCAGCCCGGCCAGCGCGTCCAGCAGGATCTCGGTCCGCTCGGCGTAGACCGCGGACGCCTTGCGGACGTGCCGGGCGAGCAGGCCGTCGTCGATGAGGCGCGCGAGCGCACCCTGCACGTGCACGGCCCCGTGCCCGTCGGTGAGCTGGCGCGCGGCGAGCAGCGCCTCGCGCAGCGACGGCGGCGCCACCAGGTACCCCACGCGCAGACCCGGCAGCAGCGACTTCGAGAAGGTGCCCACGTAGACCACGCGGCCGTCCCGGTCCAGGGCCTGCAGGGACTCGAGCGGACGGCGCGCGCGACGGAACTCGCTGTCGTAGTCGTCCTCGATCACCGCCGCGTCGTGCCGCGCCGCGTGCGCCAGGAGGGCGCGCCGTCGCGCGAGCGACAGCGGCATGCCGAGCGGGAACTGGTGCGACGGCGTGGTGTAGATCAGGCGGGCGCGCGTCGGGATCTCGTCCACGACCAGGCCCTCGGCGTCGACCGGCACGGGCACCACCCGCGCCCCGTGGAGCGCGAACAGCTCCCGGGCCTCGGGATACCCCGGGTCCTCGACGGCGACGACGTCCCCCGGTTCGAGCAGCACGCGCGCCACCAGGTCGAGGGCCTGCTGGGCGCCCGTCGTCGCGATGACGTCGTCGGGCCCGGAGCTGACCCCGCGAGCCCCCGACACGTAGCGGGCCACGGCCGCACGGAACCGGGGCAGGCCCGCCGGGCCGCCGTAGGAGCCCGCCGCGACCCCGCCCGCGCGCGACTCGGCCGCCAGCAGCCGACGCCAGGTGTCGAACGGGAAGAGGCCCGCGTCCGGGATGCCCACGCGGAAGTCGTGGGCCGGTGGCGGCGCGTCGCCGCTGGCGGGCTGCACCGCCCACCGCCATCCCGCACGCGGCCGCAGCACGCCGGGGCTGCGCCGCCGGGCGGGCACCGCGTCGCGTGCGGCCGCCGTCGCGAACGTCCCGGCGCCGGTCCGCGTCTCCAGGAAGCCCTCCGCGATGAGCCGTTCGTACGCCGTGGCGACGCTGGCGCGCGAGACGCCGAGGTCCCGCGCGAGGTCGCGCGTCGAGGGCAGCCGCTCCCCCGCCGGCACGCGGCCCGTGGTGAGCGCGGCGTGCAGGGCGCGGTAGATCGCGTCGGTACGCCCGGTGCGGTTGCTGAGATCGACGGCGAGGTCCACCTGCCGATCATGGCGCATCGGGCGGGCCGGCTCGTCACAGTTCGGACTCAGCGAACAAATCACCCGGCCAACCAGGCGTTTTCGGGCTTTTCGCCCGGCCGTCGGACCTAGCATCCGGGCGTATGAGCACCGATAGCGCACCGGCGAAGGCCTCGGCCGAGGAACCGTCCGGCGCGACGTCCGAACAGCCCGACACGACCGACGAGACCGTCTCCGAGCTGCTGTCCGAGGCAGCGGCCCGGGCTGCCGTCCCGGGGGCGGCGCCCGCACGGGCCTCGTCCGGCGCAGCGCCCGGGACGTCATCCGCCGCGACGCCTGAGGGGACGCCCGGGGCGGACGAGCCGGGCGGCCCGACCGGAGCGCCCGACGAGCCCGCGCACGCGGGCGACCTGCCGCCGTCGGCCCGCCCGCTGACGGCCGCGCTGCTCAACCTGAGCGGCCTCGGGCTGGGCTACCTGCACCTGCGGGCGTGGATCCGCCTGGCCGTCGCCCTGGCGGCGACCGCGGGCCTCGCCTGGGTCGCGCTGCCGATCGGGCGCGAGCCGATCGCCGCCTGGTGGGCGGTGGGTTACGTGGGCGCGCTCGCGCTGCTCGCCCTGGACGCCGCGCTCCTCGCCCGACGGCGGGCTCGGCGCGCGACCCGGAAGCGGACGGTCTGGACGCCGAGGGCCGCCGGCCGGGTCGCGTGGGCGACGCTCGCCGTCGTGCCGCTGCTGAGCGTCGGGTACGTGGTGACCCAGCACGAGGTGCTGGAGGAGTACCTCGCCTACGACCTCGACCAGGCGGCGCAGAGCCTGGAGTCCGCGGGCTCGGTGTTCGGGCCGTTCCGGGACGAGTACGACGCCGCGTACGCGATGTACGTGCGGACGGCGGACGAGCACCCCAGCACGCGCGCCGCCGACCGGGTCCCCGGGCTCGTCGACGACCTGTACACGCAGGCCAAGGGCAAGGACGCGTGCAACGCGCTGACCGTGGTGCGGCACTTCGCCGAGCCGGGCACCCCCGGGCCGCTGCAAGGTGTCGCCGAGGCCGAGGTGCCCGACGCCCTGCACGACTGCGGGATCCGCTCCGCCGACCTCGGCCAGTTCCCCACCGCGAAGAAGTACCTCACCGAGCTCCTGGTCGACCACCCGGTCAGCGACCCGGCCGCCGCCCTGCCCGGCGACCTCGAGAAGTGGCGGGACGGGCTGCTCAAGGACCTGGCCGGCAAGGACGGCTGCGACGACACGGAGCACGTGACGGGGTCGACGGGTTTTCTCGCGGGGTTCGACTCGGGCAAGGTCAGCGCCCTGGCGGACGAGGCACGCACGAAGGTGCCGGCCGGGCTGCTGAAGTGCGGCGTGCAGCAGCTCGAACGGCGGCAGTACGCGGCGTCGGCCCAGAACATGGCCGGCCTGCTCGAGTCGTACCCGAGGGCCAAGGAGGCCGAGTACGCCGAGCGGGTCCAGATCGCCGCGGGCATCGCCCTGGTGGACCCCAAGGCGGGAGTCAAGGTGCCGGCCCGCGACGAGCCCGAGGGCACGATCACGCTGACCGTCTACAACTACAGCCCCGACGAGTTCGAGATGGTCTACACCGGACCCGCGACCGGCGTCGTCAAGATCGAGGCGTGCGACGACTGCGAGTACATCGCGGAGGGCGACGACCCCGAGTGCAGCGTCTACTCGCTGACGCACCCGAGCAAGACCGTCACCATCCCGAAGGGCGACTACATCACGGCCACCCGCTACGACGGCATCGTGCAGGGCTGGCTCGGCAACGAGGTCGACAAGGTGAGCTACACCGCCAGCGGCGGGCTCTGCACCTGGACCTACGAACACTGACCACCGACGACCGGGCCAACCGGTCCCGTGCCGCCGAATTGAGTTCCCCCGGCGGCACGGGACCGGTTGAATACGTTCCGACATGACTACGTACTACACGTCCGACCTGCACTTCGGACACCTGAACATCATCCGGTTCTGCGACCGCCCGTTCCCCGGCGTGGGAGCCATGGACGCCCGGCTCGTGCAGCTCTGGAACGAGACCGTCACCGACGACGACACCGTGTGGGTGCTGGGCGACGTCGCCCTCGGCGCCCTCGACGAGTCCCTCACCAACATCGGCAGGCTCGCGGGGCGCAAGATCCTCGTGCCCGGCAACCACGACCGCTGCTGGGAGGGCGACCGCTCCCTGCGCAAGGGCGAGCCCGAGGCGCGCGCGAGGCGTCGGGCGAAGGAACGAGAGCGCTACCTTGCCGCGGGCTTCGCCGAGATCCACGACCGGCCCGAGCCGGTCACGGCCGACGGCCATACCTTCGAGCTGTCCCACTTCCCCTTCGAGGGCGACTCGCACGGCGCGGACCGGTACGTCGAGTACCGGCTCGCGGACCGGGGCGGCTGGGTGGTGCACGGCCACGTGCACGACACCTGGCGGCAGCGTGGGCGGCAGATCAACGTCGGAGTCGACGCGTGGGGCGGGCGGCCGGTCGCGGCCGGGACGATCGCGGGTCTGATCGCGGACGGGCCGCGCGACCTGGAGCCACTGGCCTGGGCGTGACGGCCGGCCCGGGGCACGGCCGGTCCGGACATGACAAGAGCGCACGTTCGCAGGTGATGAACGTGCGCTCAGGCGTCAGGTGCGTGGCGTCGCAGGTTCGCGGCACACGCACTGCGTCAGCGGATACGCCAGGGCGTCGTCCGCGACGCGGGGGTCATGCGGATACGAGGGACTCCGCGTCGCGGTGCTCCCGGTCGAACTTGTACGACTCGATCTCCGCGGCGCTGAACATCAGGTCTGCACCGACCATGTGGTAGTCGATCTCACCGGCCTCGAGAAGGTCGATGACGTGCAGCTTCGAGACTCCCAGCAACCGCGCGGCTTCGAGCGTGGTGAGGTCCTCGTGCGGACGGTCGGCTTCGGCTTCCATTGTGATCTCGTTCACACCTCAAGTCTTGCGCGTTCCGGTGCCCCGAGTCCAGTCGAATCGGTGCGAGTTTCGATATTGGGCGGTGATTCTTTTTTCCGCCGAGCCGACACCCACGGAAACCGGCACCACACTCACACTCTGGACATATCGGTCATTCAAGTTTGTACACCACGGCACCCGCTCGAGGAATGTGGCCCGAGGCTCCCTAAAGGGGATTCCCGGTAACGAACTTCCACCCCGTGGCTAACGGTGAGCAAGTCGGACCAGCTGCACGTCACCACGTGAGGATCCCGTGGGCACTTTGTACCCGTCAGTAGCCCCGGCACCTCGCCAAATCCCCCGGCGAGCAACAAACACGCAGGTCAGGGAACTAGGTTTCCGGATCAACCCTGCTTGCACCTTCTGGACGCGGAGCATTCCTTCCGTTGAATTGTGTTACCGGGCTAGCACTTCTCGGACTGCACATGGCAGGATCCACACACCCCGCTCAGAACGGATCACGCCCAACAGACAGTGTTTTGTGAACAGGTCTGAAAGCTGTCTGTCTCAGACGAGGACATTGGTAGAAGAGCGGTCTGGAGCACCCCATGCCTGTCGAAGTGATCCTGCTCTCGGAGCACGAGTCTCACGTCCAAGCCGTGAACGAGACCGCGTACGAGGTCAACGTCAACCACTACCGGGATCGCGCGCAGGAGCGCTTCGTCGCCGCCGACGACTGGCTCCTGCCGATCCTGACCGCACTCAGCAACCGGCCGGGCGCACGCGCCCTCGACGTCGGTTGCGCGGTCGGGACCAACTCCCTCTACCTCGCCAAGCAGGGTTACGAGGTCACCGGCCTCGACTTCAGCCCGCGGATGATCAGTGCGGCGCGGGCAGCTTCCAGGGACACCGGGCTCGACAACCGACCCGTCTTCATCCGCCAGGACTTCTGCACCTGGGTACCCGAGGACCACCTGTACGAGCTCGTGCTGGCCACGGCGTTCGTCCACCTCTTCCCCGAGCCGCTGGACGGCTCGATCACCGAAGCGCTCCTCTCGCACGTCGCGCCTGGCGGGTCCGCGATCATCTCGACGACGGTGGAAGCGGATCACTCGCAGGGGCTCAGGTCCAAGCACGACGAAGTGGGCCCCGGCCCTGGGCAGCCGCTCAGCGACCTGCGCTGGCGGAACCACTACACCAGGAGGTCGTTCCGCAGCCTGATCGAACGAGTCTCCGTGAGCCGGCCAGGCACGACGTGGACCGTCGACGAGCACGTGTCACCGGATCCGGGACGCCCACAGAAGTCCTGGTCGGACATCGTGATGACCCGGACGACCTGACCCGGCCGGGACCATGCCGTCAGGCCCGGGACGGTTGGAGGCCGCGATAGAGCGCCGTCCGAAGCTCTATCGCGTACGGCTCGAGCGCGGGCATACCCAGCTCGACCGCAGTCGAGATCTCAGACTCGACGTCGTACGGCACACGGATGATCTGCATCCCGAACGGCGCCGGGCTCTGCTCACCGATCGCTCCTTCGAGCACGACGTAGCTCGGCACCGGCTCGTCCAGCGGGTTACCGACGCTCCCGACATTGAACAAGGTCCGGCCGCCGTCGATCTCGACGAACGCCTCGTGGATGTCGCCGTAGCCGACCACCGAAGGAGCCGGGCCGTCACCCGTCATGAGGGTGTTGGCGAACATTCCTTCGAACTCGTCTGCCGTGTGGTTCGCACGGACCCGCACATGTGGACTGGTCGCCGACGCGTGAAACAGCCGAATGCGCCGACCGCTGATCAGCACGTCATGGCTCAGCGGCAACGCACTCAGCCAGTCACGCTGGTCCTGGCGCAGCTCGTCACGCCACCAGACCATCTCGGGCGACGACTCTTCCCGCAGCACCGGAAGGTGGTCGTCCCAGTTGCCGCGGATGTTGACGGCACAGGCTTGTTCGCAACGATCCACGACCTCACTGCCCCGCGGACCCTTGCCGACGAGATCGCCCAGATTGATGATCAGCTCGACGCCGCGCTTCTCGATGTCGTCAAGTACCGCGTCGAGAGCGGTCAGGTTTCCGTGGACGTCGCTGATCAGGGCGACTCGTTCCAGAGACATCACTGGATCGTGCCACACCCACCCGTGAGGATCACCAAACAGCATCGAGGTGTCGCGCGGAGGTCACACGGGCCCCGCACTCGCGAGCTGATAGCCGAGCAGGCGGTCCAGCTCGCGCAGGACGTGCGTCACGTATGGCCGGTTACCCCGCGGACCGTCGAACCCTGATGCGACGAGACGTATCCATGCCGGCCGCCGGCGGAACACGTGGAACTCCATGTAGCCCTTCGGCTCGTCCGACCAGGGGTCCGCGATCGTCGCACTGTGCTGCACCCACGCTCGATAGGTGTGCAGATGCACCGCGCCCTCGGCGCCCTCTCGGCCGAGCCGTTCCTCCAGCGACCTGATCGTCAGGTAGGCCCTCTCCACGCGGTCCGCGAAGGCATGCTCGTCGTAGAAGTCGTCCATGAGCGCGCGTACCCGCCGTTGGGAACGCAACCAGTGCGGATCCACCATCACGAAGTCCACTCGCACCCCCCGGCGGGTTGCCTCGACGATGTGGTCGACGTCCTTCGTGACGGCGGTGAGCCCGACGCCGAAGCACACCACGCGCTCGCTCGCGGCGCTCCAGACGTCATGAACGTCCGCCTCGCGGCTGTAGTCGCCGCCCACCGCCTCGATGCCGCGCATCCGCCGCCTGTCCTCCTCGAGCCGGCGGGAAGACTCGACCAGCTCACGGTAGACCCACAGCGGTGCCACGATGATGACCACGGCAGTCATGCAGTAGACGATCACTTCTGCCGCAGGCTTGGGAACGACATCCGGCACGAAGGTCAGAGCAAGGTTGGACGCCACGCCCAGCGCCACCACGATCAGCCCACCCTGGGCCCATCGTCCGTGGCCCCTCACCGTCCGGGCTTCCGGTGCTGCATGTGGACCACCCCAGGCGTCTCTGCGAACCCGCACATCTCCCGGCGCCACACACCTCCCGGCGCTCAAGCCGCCAGGATAAGGCAATGAAAGAGCAAATTCTAGCCGTTTTCGGACATAGCACTCCGTTGCAGTCGTCGGAGCCGGCACCATGTCCTACGCCGCGACCAGCCCCCCGAGCTCCAGCGCCTCCGCCCGCACCCGCCGCGCCTCGTCGAACCGCTCCTGGTCGTGCAGCGCAAGCGCCAGCGTCCGCAGCGCCTCGGCGAGGCGCGGGCGGTACTTCGCGGCGTTCTCGGCCAGGAGCTCACGCAGCAGGGCGACGGCCTCGCGCACGAGCTCGACTGCCTCGTCGCCGAGGCGGAGGACGGCGAGGAGCGCGCCCAGGTTGCTCAGCGACTGGGCCAGCCGGGCGCGGTAGCGGTGTGGGTCGGCGTCGGCCAGGCCGCGCCACGTCCTGGTCGCCTCGTGCTCCGCGTCGAGCGCATCCTGCGACCGGTGCAGCCGGGAGTGGGTGACGCCCAGGGCGGACAGCGCCTCGGCCAGCTCGGGGACGTACCGCCGCGGGTCCTCGGCCGCGAGGCGCCGCAGCACCTCGACGGCCTCCTGCTGGAGCTCGCGCCCCTCCTCCCACCTGCCCGCGTCGGACAGCCGGGTGCCCAGCGCCTGGAGGGAGCGCACGAGGTCCGCCAGGTAGCACCCCGGGTTCTCCTGGGCGGTCCGCCGCCGGATCGCGACGGCGTCCACGAGGTGCTCCAGCGCCTCCTCGGTCCGCCCCTGCGCCGTCAGCACGTTCCCCAGCACCTCCAGCGCGTCGCCGAGGCCGGGCAGGTGCGAGTCCGGGTCGACCGCGGCCAGGCGGCGCCGGAGCCCCAGCGCCTCCTCGGCGGGGGCCAGCGCCTCCGCACCCCGGCCCAGCTCCAGCAGCCGGCGCGCCACGTCCGAGAGGGAGCTGGCCAGGGGCGCGGCGCACCGCTCGGGGCTCCGGCGGGCGACGGCACGCCACAGCGCGACCGCCTCGCGGCTCGGCCCGAGCGCGACCAGCGGCTGCCCCAGCTCGGCGCGGGTCGCCGCCGCGGCCGTCTCCGCCGCGGCCAGGTCGAACGCGACGGCGTCCGGGTGGTCCGCGGCGACCAGGCGGAGCAGGCACCCGGCCTCCTCCAGGCAGGGCAGCGCCTCGGCCGGGCGGCCCTGGGCCGCGCAGGTGGCGCCCAGGTGCGCGAGCACGGCCGCCAGCCGGGGACGGAACCGGTGCGGGTCGGCCTCCACCGGCCCGCGGAGCAGGCCCACCGCCTCCCGCTCGAAGGGTTCGGCGTCGGCGGCCCGGCCCACGTCGCCGAGCGCGACACCGGCGTCGGCCAGGGCCTCGGCGCGGCGGGCGACGTCGTCACGACCGGTGGCGGCGAGCGTGCGCAGCGTGATCTCGGCGCGCAGCTCGCCGAGCGTGAGCGACGGGCGCGGGAGCACGCCCGTGACGGTGCGGAGCGTGTCGGCGTCCTCGGGGAGCGCCGCGACGGC
Organism: Promicromonospora sp. NPDC050262; assembly: GCF_040655935.1. Classification (NCBI taxonomy): domain Bacteria; kingdom Bacillati; phylum Actinomycetota; class Actinomycetes; order Micrococcales; family Promicromonosporaceae; genus Promicromonospora; species Promicromonospora sp. NPDC050262. The sequence goes on from NZ_JBFAKX010000001.1 coordinate 131,821, forward strand.
CGCGCCGAGCAGGTCGAGGGCGGCGTCCAGGTCCCCGGTGCGCCCGTCGAGCCGGTCCACGACCATCGCGGCCGTGCGCAGCGCCGCCCGGCGCACCACGGGGGTGCCGGCTCCGGCCAGGCCCGCGCCGAGCAGCGCGGGCACGTCCGTGAGCTCCGCCAGGAGGTGGGGGTCCACCAGGCGGGGCGGCAGCGCCCGGTGCGGGTCCAGGTCGAGCAGCCACCGGCCGACGTCGTGCTCCGCGCCGGGCCGCACGCCCGGCAGGACGGCGGCGACACGACCCACGAGGCGTCCCGCGGCGTCCGCCGTCCGCACGCCGGTGAGGGTGGCCGCGGCGACGAGGCCGTCCACGGCCTCGGGCAGCACGCCCGCCTCGCCCAGCAGCCCGGCCTCCTCGGCGGAGCGGTACCAGGTCCAGCGCTCGTGCTCCAACAGCTCGTCGAGAGCGTCCGAGACGTCCACGGGCAGCGTGTCCCGCGGCCCCCGCGCCTGCGCGCGCAGGACGGCGCACAGCGCGGCCGCCTGCAGGTCGAGCATCCGGGCGCCGCCCGGGACCGAGGCCACCGAGACCTGCGGGGCGGGCAGCCCGAGGGCGTCCGCGTACGGCTCGACGAAGGCCGCCACGACCCGCGCGTCCACCTGCCCGGGCAGCACCGCGGCCGGGAGGTCCTCCCGCGCCCGGCCGGCCTCCAGCAGCTCCCGGACCGCCAGGTCGGTCGCCGCGAGCCGGTCGAACCACGGGCCCGCGTCCCGTGCGACCAGCACGATGCGCAGGGCGCCGTTGCGGCCCCGGGCGGCGTGGGCCAGGAGGGCGGCCAGCGCCGGCCCGCGGGCGTCGGCGTCGTCGACCAGCAGCAGGGCCGGGGCGCCGTCGGGGACGGCGGCCAGGGCGCGTGGCTCGGCGCCGTCGGGCACGTTCAGGCAGGTCCAGCCGGCGCGGGCCATGTGCTGGGCGAGCTCGCGGGCGAGGCGGGTCTTGCCCACGCCACCCGGGCCGGTGACCAGCCGGACCCCCACGGGTTCGGGGCTGGTGCACCACACGACGAGCGAGGCGTGCTCGGCCCGCCGGCCGACGAACGGCACGACGTGTCGTTCCGGCGCGAGCAGCCGTCCGGGCGACATCGTGTGCGCGAGCGCCGTACGGCGACGTGACGACAACGTGGACACAGCGTCAGTGAACCCCAATCCCACCCGAAGCGGTTATCACACCGAAATGGGCGGGCACGGGGCATCTCATGGTGTGCGGCGCAGCCGCTCCTGCTCCTCGGCGAGGATGGTGCGCGACAGCGTGGCCTCGGACGACGCGGCGTCCGCCGGTGCGGCCACGTCGACGGCGGACGGGGAGGCGTCGGTGATCTCGGACTGCCGGGCGAACTCCTCGAACAGCGCCGACTTGGACCCGAGGATCTCCATCATCCGCTGGTCCACGGACTGCTCGACCAGGAGCCGGTGCACCTGGACGGTGCGGGTCTGGCCCATGCGGTGGGCGCGCGCCACGGCCTGCGCCTCGATGGTGGGCTTGACCTGCGGCTCGCAGAAGATGACGACGCTCGCGGCCTGCACGTTGAGCCCCACTCCCCCGGCGGTGATCTGGCTGACCAGCACCGACGGCCCGCCGGGCTTGGACAGCGCGTCCACCATGGTCTGCCGCTCGGGCACGGGCACCGACCCGGTCAGCGGCCCGACGGCGAGGTCGCCGAGCAGGTCCATGACCTGTTCCAGGACCGACAGGAAGTAGGAGAAGACGATGACGCGGCGGCCGGCCTCGACCGCCTCGGTGACGAGCTCGCGCAGGCGGACCAGCTTGGCCGAGTCGTCGGCCGCGGAGACGGCGAACGCGGCGCGGCGCATCTTCATGAAGTTCCCGGCGAGCACGGCGTCGCGGTAGGCGGCGCCGTCGACCGGACCGAACTGCTCCCACTCCTCGACCTGCACCATCTCGGGCAGCTCGGTGAGCACGTCCTCCTGGTTGCGGCGCAGGTAGGCGGGCGCGACGATCCGGCGGAACGCCTTCGCCCCGGACAGGCCGGCGTTGGGGTCGAGCTGGGCCGCCACCTCCGGCTGCAGGTAGCCCACCATGTTCTTGAACTCGGCGACCTTGTTCTCCATCGGGGTGCCGGACAGGAACAGGACGCGGTCGGAGCGGTCGGCCCACCGGCGCACCTCGCGGCCGCGCAGCGTCTCGGGGTTCTTCACGTAGTGCGCCTCGTCCACGACCATGAGCGCGGGCCGCAGGTCGTAGGGCAGGTCGAGGCGGCCGAGCACCTCGAAGGTCGTGACGCCGACGCCGCCGTCCGTGAGCCAGCCCTCTGCCGCCCGCTCCCGGTCGGAGCCGTGCAGCACCACGGCCCGCAGGTCGGAGTGCTGCTCCACCTCGCGCTTCCAGTTGGTCACCACGCTCGCCGGGCAGACCACCAGCACGTGCGTACCGCCGGTGGCCATCAGGTGCGCGGCCACCGCGATCGACTGCATGGTCTTGCCCAGCCCCATCTCGTCGCCGAGGATCGTGCGCCGCTGCACCAGCGCGTACCTCGCGCCGAACTGCTGGTAGCCGCGCAGGTTGGCCCGCAGCAGGGTCCGGTCCAGGGGCTGCGCCTCGACGCGCCGCACGACGTCGGCGGGCAGGCCGCCCTCCGCGGCCTCGTGGTCGTCGCCCAGGTCCACGACCTGGGACAGCAGCCCGTAGTACTCGGCGGACCGCGCCTCGAAGTCGGCCCACACCTCGCCGCCCTCCGGCGGCTGCCCGACGGCGGCGCGCACCGCTCGCGCGTCGTCGGTCAACCGCGCGGCGTCGACCTGCTCCGCGAGCGCCGAGACCGCCGCGAGGGCGGCGGCCTTCCGGTCGGCGGGCGCGACGAGCCGGCGCCAGACGCTGGTGGCGAGCCGCGCGGGTTCCAGGTGCGCGGGCACGACGTCGGCGACACGGCGCGCCTCGTCGAGGTGCCGGTGCCTCGCGTCGGTGGCCAGGCCGAACGCGTACAGGGACTGGACGAGCACGGTGGCGTACGGGTCGTCAGGGTCGACGTCGATGCGGAAGCGCAGGTCGGCGTCGACCTCGTCGGCGAGCTCGCGGGCGGCGGACGTGGCGAGCTTCGCGGTGCCGGCGCCGATGCCGGCCTCGACGAGCCGGTCGGTCCCCGCGACGAGCACCTGGGTGACGTGCTTGAAGCCGGCCTTCTCCAGGACGGCGACGCGCAGCTTCTTGCGCCGCTCCTCCAGCGCCGTGACGGGCACGGTGCGCAGGTCGGCGTGGACGCGCACCTCACGGGTCGCGGTGTACGCGTCGCGCACCCGCTCGCGCAGGCCGAGGTCGGCGGTGGTGAGCAGCCGGGCGTCGTCGAGCAGGGACCCGGCCTGCTCCAGGACGCGACGGGCGGCGCGCGCCTTCCACGGCCGCGACGGGCCGGCGGCGAGGGCTGGTGCTGGGCTGGGGAGGGTCGTCTGCTCGGTCATGGCGCTGCGAGCGTACCCGGATGGTCTGACATGCCCCATTTACGACGAGGGCTATGTTGGGGGCATGACCCACGAGCAGAGCAAGTTCGGCGGGACGCCCGTCACGACGGTCGAGGAGCTCCGCGAGATCATCCCGCCGCCGCTGGGCGCCGCGGCGGGCAAGGTCCGCCCGGCCCTGCACGAGCTCGACCGGCAGTGGCTCCAGGCCGCGCCGCTGTGCCTGGTCGCGACGTCGGACGCCGCGGGCAACCTCGACGTCTCCCCCAAGGGCGACCCGGCCGGGTCGCTGGTGCAGGTCCTGGACGACCACACGATCGCGATCCCCGAGCGCCCCGGCAACCGGCGCACCGACGGCTTCCTGAACGTGCTGGCCAACCCGCACGTGGGCCTGATCTTCGTGATCCCCGGCCGCGGGGACACGCTGCGCGTGAACGGCCGGGCCCGCCTCGTGCGCGACGCGCCCTACCTCGCCGGGCTCCAGGTGCGCCGCAACGTGCCGGTGCTCGCGCTGGAGGTGGACATCGACGAGGTGTTCCACCACTGCTCCAAGGCGTTCCTCCGCTCGAGGACCTGGGACCCCGAGACGTGGGGGCAGGAGTCCGTGCCGCGGCGCGCGGTCATCTCGCGGACCCTGGAGCGCAAGGACGCCAGCATCGAGGAGCTCGACGCGTACTACGGCCCGAGCTACGCCGAGACCATCTACGGCTGAGTGCCCGGGCCGGGGTGAACTTCGCGGCTCTGGTTGGCAGCCCCCGGGCACGGAGAGACGATGCGAACATGTCCGCACCTCCTCCGGAACAGCCCGCTCCCGGCCCCACCCCGCAGCAGCACGCGCCAGGCGGGGGCCAGCCGTACCCCCCGCCACGACCGCGGAGGACCGGCCCCAAGGTGCTCACGTTCGGTGCGATCGCCGTCCTGCTGGTGGGCATGATCGTGGCCGTCGTGGGGTTCGCGGGGGCGGCCCGGGGCATCGTCGAGCTGGTGCCCACGGACCTGGTCACCAGCGAGGGTACGGCCGGCAGCGACGCGCTCGCCCTGGGGCCGTCCACCACGCCCCTGCCCTTCGACGTCCAGGAGCGGGGCGCCTACCTGGTCCTCGAGGTCTCACGGGACTCGTCGGCCAGTCTGCCCACCTCGGCGGTGGGCGCCGAGGGACCGAGCGGCCCGGTGCGCATCAGCCGGCCGGACCAGTCCGGCTCCCTGGAGGTCAACGGCTGGACGGTGCACCCCGTCGGGGTGCTGGTCCCCGACGAGGAGGGCACGCACGCCATCGTCGTCGACCCGCAGGTGGCGACCGACGACGTGAGCATCGCCGTGAGCGGTCCGTTCAACGCGGACAGCGTCGCCGGGATCGGTGGCAGCGGACTCGTCCTCCTGATCGGCCTCCTGATCGGCGGGCTGGGCTTCCTGCTGCTGATCGGCGGCATCATCTGGTGGGCGCTCGCCAAGAAGTAGGTCAGCGCCGGCTCGTCCTACCCCTGCTCGTCGATCCCGAGCATCGCGCGGACGGCGGCCACACCCGCGAGCGTGACGTCGGGCCGGTGCAGGTCCGGTCGGGCCGCCCACATCTCGCGGGTCATCCGGTAGCGGTTCTCCGTGGCCGGCGAGCCCTGCCGGTCCACCAGCGCGACGCCGTTCGGCGCGTAGCCGAGCGACCGGGTCACGCCGTTGGACTCCGGGTTGTCGTCGAACGCCTCGGTCGTGGCGACGGCGGCGCCGAACCCCTCGAAGAGCAGATGCAGAGCCATCAGCCGCATGCGCTTGCCGATGCCCTGGCCGTGGTGGGCCAGGCCGAGCCACGAGCCGGTACCGGCGGAGCGGGTCGCGGCGAACGCCCTGGCGCCCACGCCCTGCACGCCGACGGGCTCGCCGTCGCGGAACACCCCGAGCTCGAACCCCCAGGCCTCGGGGGACACCTTGCCGCGCGACGCCCAGTGGAACTGCAGGAAGCCGCGGCGCACCTCGTCCGGCTCGCCGAGGTTCCACGGGACGAGGAACGGGCTCCGCTCCGGCGGATGGACACCCGCCACGGCGACGTCGGCCAGGCGGACGAGCTCGGCGTCGTCGGGCAGACGCAGCTCGAGGTCGCCGCTGGTGACCCGGAGCCCGAACGGCGGAAAGGCGGTGGCGAGATCCATCGCCCGACCGTTCCAGGTCCCGCCGGGCGCGGGCAACCTGAAATCGGGACACGATCCCGGCCGCGAGGGCACCGACCGCGTACCAGTGGGGCCGACGGGGCATCGCGGCCCTCGGCGTGTCGGGGTGAGCAGCGACGACTTGCCGGGCGTCGACGGCGTGTCGTGGGGCGGGGCAAGCCGCACCCGGACGAGGGGTGTCGGCTGGGATGAACCTCGGCCGCCGGAGCCCCGAGGAATCCACCTCAGCCGAACTATCCACCTGGGCCGGAATCCTCGGTGCCGAGACGAACGTAGTTCAGCCGGCCCGACACCCCTCACGCGGGTGTGCGTTACCCCTGAGCGCTCTCGCGCGGCCTCCGATTCGGGAGCCCCTGTGGACAGGCTCCGGGAGCGCCCGCAGCCGGGCAGGCTGGTCGCATGGCACGCACCAACTACGACCCGCTCGACCGCGACCCGCTCTTCGACGGCACCCTCGACCCCGACCTCGACGACGACGTCGACGCCCCCGTCGTCGCCCCGCGACCCGCTCCGACCCTGTACCTCGACGGCCTGGCGCTGGTGTGCGCGGCGGCCGTCCGGTTCGAGGCCGCACGGCGGGGCCTCAGCCAGCGCCAGATCGCCGCCGAGGTCGGGCTGTCGCGAGCCGCCGTCTCCGAGCGGTTCCGGGGCCGGACCGCCTGGACGCTGGACCAGGTCGGCGTGCTGGCACAGCTCTTCGGCTGCGACGTCACCGTGCTGGTCACCGAGCCGCGCAAGCCGGTGCGGGAGCTGGCCGGGAACTACCGCTGAGCCCCGCTCACCGCAGCGTGGCGTCCGCCGCGTGCAGGGCCACCGCGCCGAGGTCGCCGTCGGCCTGGGCCGCCCAGGCGTGCTGGCGGGACGCGCCGTTGCCCCCGGCCCAGAGCCCGCCGAGCAGCTCGGTCACGGTGTCGAGGTCCCCGAGGTCCGTCAGGGCGTCGCGGACGTGGTCCACGAGCGCGCCCACGACGTCGTGCGCCGGGGCCGGCCGCCAGGTCCGCGGGTCCACGAGGTCGCCGGACAGCCCGGAGCGGCCCGCCCGCCACAGCGCGGTGCGCAGCACCTCGACGGGAGCCTCGGGCGGCGGCGCGTCCGCCGCCCGCGCCGCCGTCTCCACGAGGCCCCGGGCCAGGGCGGCCAGCAGCGTCGCCGTGTCGGCGGAGAGGCAGACGTCGGCGACCCGGATCTCGACGGTCGGGTACCGCGCCGACAGGCGGGCGTCGAAGTAGACCATCCCCTCGTCGAGGATCGTGCCCGTCGCGACGAGGCCTGCGACGGCGGCGTGGTACGCCTCCGGCGACCCGAAGATCCGGGTCGGGCCCGCCGTGGGCCAGCGCGACCAGACCTGCGAGCGGAAGCTCGCGTACCCGGAGTCGTCGCCCATCCAGAACGGTGAGTTCGCCGACAGCGCCAGCAGCGGCGCGAGCCACGGGCCGATGCGGTCGAGCACGGCGACGCCCTCGGCGTCGTCGGCCACGGAGACGTGCACGTGACAGCCGCTGGTGAGCTGTTCGCGGGCGGTCAGGCCGAACTCGGCGCGCGCCTGGAGGTAGCGGAGCTTCCCGACCGTGGTCCCGGCGAAGGCCAGGGGCGACGTGCCGAGGGCCGCGATGCGCGCGTCGTGCCGCTCGGCGGCCGCCTGGGCACCGGCACGGCCCTCGCGGATCGCCACGGCGACGTCCTCCAGCGTCGAGCGCGGCGGCGTGGCCGTCTCGATCTGCTCCTCCATGAACTCGTGCTCCAGCGGGCCGTCGTCCGGCTCCGCCGACCCGAGCACGTCCTGGGCGCGCGCGATCGGCGCCCCGTCGTGCCCGACGAGCATGAGCTCTTCCTCGACCCCGACGGTCCGCCTGGTGACCGTCACAGCAGCGCGAGCGCCGCGAGGGCGTCCCGCGTGGCGTCGGCCGCCGTCATGCGCTGCGCCCGGACGATGTGGTCGCGGCTCGCGTGGTCGAGGAACTGGACCGGGAGGCCCATGTGCACCTGCGGTGTGCCGATGCCCTGCTCCCCCGCGCGCTGCGCCAGCATGTCGCCCACGCCGCCGTCGACCACGCCGTCCTCGACCGTGACCACGAGGTCGTGCTCGCCGCAGAGCTTGACCAGGTTCTCCGGGACCGGCAGCACCCACGTCGGGGAGGCCACCGTGGCCTCGACGCCGTGCGCCGCGAGCGCCGCGCCGGTCTCCATGGCGCAGGCCGCCATGGAGCCCACGCCGACCACGAGCACCTTGCGGGTCACCGGGGCCTGCGTGCGGTTCGCGTCCGGGGAGAACCGGCCCACGACGTCCACGCCGTCGAGCTCCTCGACCGCGGGGATGTCCTCGCCGACCGCGCCCTTCGGGTAGCGGACCACGGTGGGCGCGTCGTCGACGTCGACGGCGGCGCGGAGGGCGGCGCGCAGCGTCCTCTCGTCGCGCGGGGCGGCCAGGCGCAGGCCGGGCACGATGCGCAGCATGGCCATGTCCCACATGCCGTTGTGGCTGGCGCCGTCGTCGCCGGTGATGCCGGCGCGGTCCAGGACGAAGGTGACGCCCGCCTTGTGCAGGGCGACGTCCATCAGGACCTGGTCGAACGCGCGGTTCAGGAACGTGGCGTAGACGGCGACGACGGGGTGCAGGCCGGCGAAGGCCATGCCCGCGGCCGACGTCGCGGCGTGCTGCTCGGCGATGCCGACGTCGAAGGTGCGCTCCGGGAACTGCTCCTGGAACGGGGCGAGCCCCACGGGGTGCAGCATGGCGGCGGTGATCGCGACGACGTCGGACCGGCGGCGGCCGATCTTGACGATCTCGTCGGCGAAGACCTTGGTCCAGCCGAACCGGCTGGCGGCGACGGGCAGCCCGGTCTCGGGGTGGATGACGCCGACGGCGTGGAACCGGTCGGCGATGTCGTCCTCGGCGGGCTTGTAGCCGCGGCCCTTCTCGGTGATCGCGTGCACGATCACGGGGCGGCCGTACGCCTTGGCGCGGCCCAGCGCGCGCTCGAGCGCCTCGGTGTCGTGGCCGTCGACGGGCCCGATGTACTTGATGCCCAGGTCCTCGAACAGGCCCTGCGGCGCGACGACGTCCTTGAGGCCCTTCTTCAGGCCGTGCAGCCAGCGCCACGCGAAGCGTCCGGGCGGGCCGGAACGGTGCAGGGCGCGGGTGCCCCAGCTGAGGAAGGCCTCGTACCCGCGCGTGGTGCGCAGCGTGTCGAGGTGGTTGGCGAGCCCGCCGATGGTCGGCGAGTAGGACCGGCCGTTGTCGTTGACGACGACGACGAGCTTGCGGTCCCGGCTCTCGGCGATGTTGTTCAGTGCCTCCCAGGCCATGCCGCCCGTGAGGGCGCCGTCGCCGATGACGGCCACGACGTGGTCGTCCTTGCCGCGCACCTGGTTGGCCTTGGCGATGCCGTCGGCCCAGGACAGGGCGGTGGAGGCGTGGGAGTTCTCCACGACGTCGTGCTCGGACTCCGCGCGGCTCGGGTAGCCGGACATGCCGCCGCGCTTGCGCAGGTCGGAGAAGTCGTGGCGGCCCGTCAGGAGCTTGTGCACGTAGGACTGGTGGCCCGTGTCGAACACGAGGGTGTCGCGCGGCGAGTCGAAGACCCGGTGCAGGGCGATGGTCAGCTCGACGACACCGAGGTTGGGGCCGAGGTGCCCGCCGGTGCGCGAGACGCTGTCCACCAGGAACCGGCGGATCTCCTCGGCCAGCTCCGGCATCTGCCCGGGCGTCATCGCCCGGACGTCCTCAGGCGAACGGATGTCGCTCAGCAAGCCCATGCGCGTCCTTTCGTCGTGCCCGGTGAGGGGCGAATCGGGGCCCTACTCTAAGGGGCGCCGACCACTCCACTGTGCCACGCCGGGGCCGCCTGCCACGCCTGTCTCCGATACCTCCACAACGATGTGTCCCGACTCATAGGCACAGGCAGGCAAACTCTTTACTCTTGGTGAACGTGCGATTCCTCGACGGGCAGACCCCGGCCACCGACCTCACCTATGGCGACGTGTTCCTCGTGCCGTCGCGCTCGGACGTCACGTCGCGGTTCGACGTCGACCTCTCGTCCGACGACGGCACCGGGACCACGATCCCCGTCGTCGTCGCGAACATGACCGCGGTGGCCGGCCGGCGCATGGCCGAGACGGTCGCGCGGCGCGGCGGCATCGCGATCATCCCGCAGGACGTCCCGGCCGACGTCGTGGCCGGTGTGGTCGCGGACGTCAAGGCCAAGGACCCCGTCATCGAGACGCCGGTGGTCGTCGCCCCGCAGGACACCGTGCACAGCGTGCTGACCCTGCTGGGCAAGCGCGCGCACGGCGCCGCCGTCGTGGTGCAGGACGACCGGCCCGTGGGGGTCGTGACGGAGTCGGACTGCGCCGACGTCGACCGGTTCACCCGGGTGTCCGAGGTGATGTCCGCCGAGCCCCTGCTCCTGGAGGCCGCCCTGCTGGACGGCCCGGGCGGGCTGGAGGCCGCGTTCGACGTGCTGCACTCCGCCCGGCTCGACCTCGCCCCCGTGGTCCGCGACGGCCTGCTGGCCGGGGTGCTGACCCGCAAGGGCGCGCTGCGCTCCTCGATCTACTCCCCCGCGCTGGACGCGGCCGGCAGCCTGCGGATCGGCGCCGCCGTGGGCATCAACGGCGACGTCGCCGCCAAGGCCAAGGACCTGCTGGCCGCGGGCGTCGACGTGCTCGTGGTCGACACCGCCCACGGCCACCAGACCAAGATGCTCGCCGCGCTGGACGCGGTGCGGTCCGTGGACCCCACGGTGCCCGTCGTGGCCGGCAACGTGGTCACGGCCGACGGCGTGCGCGACCTCGTCGCCGCCGGCGCCGACATCCTCAAGGTCGGCGTGGGCCCCGGCGCCATGTGCACCACCCGCATGCAGACCGGCGTGGGGCGGCCGCAGTTCTCCGCCGTCCTGGAGTGCGCGGCCGCCGCGCGCGAGCTCGGCAAGCACGTCTGGGCCGACGGCGGCGTGCGCCACCCCCGCGACGTCGCCCTCGCGCTGGCCGCCGACGCGTCGCAGGTCATGGTCGGCTCCTGGTTCGCCGGCACGTACGAGTCGCCGGGCGACCTGAAGGACGACGGCACGGGCCGGCTCTACAAGGACTCGTTCGGCATGGCCTCGGCCCGGGCCGTCGCGGCGCGCACCGCCGGCAGCGGCTCGGCCTTCGCCCGGGCCCGCAAGGCGCTGTACGAGGAAGGCATCTCCACCGGCAAGATGTACCTCGACCCGGCCCGCCCCGGCGTCGAGGACCTGCTGGACGAGATCACCTCCGGCCTGCGGTCCTCGTGCACCTACGCCGGGGCCCGGTCGCTCGCCGAGTTCTCCGAGCGCGCCGTGGTCGGCATCCAGTCGGCCGCCGGCTACCAGGAGGGCATGCCGGTCGCGACGAGCTGGTGAGCCGGCCCGTCCGACGCCCTGCCCGACGAGCTAACCGACGACCACGAGCCGCCTCGTCGGGCGCGTCAGCGCCACGTAGAGGTCGCGCTCCCCGCCCGGCCGGGCGGCCGTGATCCCGTCCGGGTCGGCGACCACGACGGCGTCGAACTCCAGGCCGCGCACCTGGGAGACGGGCACCACCCGGACCCGCGTGCCGTCCAGCGCCTCGGCGACCTCCGGCGCCCGTGCGTCCGCGGCGACGACGGCCACCAGGTCGTCGGGCGCCGCGGACGCCAGCGCGCCCGCCTCCCGCACGACGGCGGCGACCAGCTCGCCGGGCACCGCTGCGACGCGCCGGGGCACGTCCCCGTGCCGCACCGCGCGGGTGGGCGCCTGGTCCGGCGCGATCCGGGCGAGCAGCGGCGCCGCCACGTCCAGCACCTCGGCGGTGGTGCGGTAGCAGACGGTCAGGGTGCGCACGTCGGCGCGGCGGGCCAGGTCGGCGCCCAGGGCGTCGGCCCACGAGGCCGCCCCGGTCGCCGGCCCGGCCTGCGCCAGGTCGCCGACCACCGTCATCGAGCGGCCCGGGCACCGGCGCAGCACCGAGCGCCACTGCATCGCCGTCAGCTCCTGCGCCTCGTCCACCACCACGTGCCCGTAGATCCGGGCGGGCGGACCGTTGAGCAGGTGCTCGGCCTCGTCCAGCAGGGGCAGGTGGGCCGACGTCCAGGCGGCGGTGTCGCCGTCCGCCGCCGCGTCGTCGAGCGCGAGCCCGGCGTGCGTCAGCTCCGGGTGCGCGTCCAGCAGGTCCAGCACCACGTCCTGGGCCACCAGGTGCGGCCAGGCGGCCTCGACGGCCCGCTCCAGGGCGACGTCGTCGGCGAGCTCCGCCTGCAGCGCGCCCGGGTCCAGCTCGGCCACGGCGGCGGCGTGCCCGAACGCGCCGCCCTCGTCGGGGGCGAAGCCCAGCCGCGCCAGGTCCCCGGCCGCCGCCTTGTCGACGTTCACGCCGCCGGTGAGCACCTCGATGTCCTCGTCCAGCTTGGCGAGGAACACGCGGGCCCGCGCCTGGACCTCGTCGGCCACGAACTCCACGACGAGGTCCTTGAACAGCGCCCGGGCCTGGTTGTGCGGCAGGCCGGTGCCCCCGGCCGTCTCGCGCGCCTCGGCGAGCGCGTGCTCGTCCAGCGTGACCGGGTCGCCGTCGACCAGCACCGTCAGGGTGCCGGACGGCGCCTGGTAGTCCCGCACGATCTCGGCCACCTCGTCGGCCCGCCGGACGTCGCCGGCGGCCCGGCGCAGCTCGTGGCCCGCGGCCGGGACACCGGTCAGGCCGAGCGCCTCGGCGACCAGGCGGTCGGCGGTGCTCATCGCCACGTCGTTCTCGCCGAGCGACGGCAGCACCTCCGCGATGTAGTCGAGGAACCGCGTGCCCGGGCCGAGCACGAGGACGCCGTCGGTCCGTGCCTCGTCGAAGCCCGCCAGGACGTACGCGGCGCGGTGCAGCGCGACCACGGTCTTGCCCGTGCCGGGGCCGCCCTCCACGACGGTCACGCCGCGGTGCGCGGAGCGGATGATCGCGTCCTGCTCGGCCTGGAGGGTGGCCACGACGTCGCGCATGCGGCCGGTGCGCCGGGCGCTGATGGCCTCCAGGAGCGGCCCGTCCCCGACGACGTCGTGCGGCCCCGGCTGAGTGCCGTCCAGGATCTCGTCGCTCACGCGGGCGACCTTGCGCCCGTCCAGGCCCAGGTGCCGGCGGCGGCGCAGACCCATCGGGTGGGCCGCCGTGGCGGCGTAGAACGGGCGCGCGGCCTCGGCCCGCCAGTCGACGAGGAGCTGGTCGTCGCCGTCGCTCAGCCCGGTGCGTCCGATGTGCAGCGTCCGGCCGTCGGCGCCGTCGATCCGGCCGAAGCAGAGGTGGTGCTCGGCGGCGCCCAGGGTGCGCGCACGCCGGCCCAGCATGGCCACGCGCACCTCGCGCGTGTAGGCCTCGGCCGGGTCGGTCGACGAGGCGCGCACCGCGTCGTCGAGGTCCGCGCGCACACGCTCGGTCTCGCGGTCGAGCCGGGCGTACAGGGCGTCGACGTACTGCTGCTCGGCGGACTGCTCGGTCTGGCGTGGCTGCACCGGGTCTCCTCGTTGTCGGAACCTGGTGTCAACGCGATCGTGCCGCAGAACGTTCCCGGGTCCGCACCGCGTCCGGGCGCGTCGCCGCTCAGGACACCCGGTTCAGGATTCCCGTTCAGGACTCCCGGGCCCGCTGCCCGAACGTCCCCGAGGTGACCGTCGCCCACGACCTGCGCAGGATGTCCTCCAGCACCGCGAGGTCGACCTGCTCCAGGTCCTTCAGGTACAGGCAGCCGACGCCGGTGGTGTGCGGGCCGAGCCGGGCCAGCCGCGTGACGCGCTCCATGAGGTCGCGCAGCGTGCGCGCGTCGCGACGGCGGACGGCAGGCGTCACGGCGCCGAGATAGGCGGTGGGGTCGCCGTCGGTCCAGGTGGTCGCCGTCCCGCCGGTATCGCGCTCCGTCCGGCTCGGCGTGCGGTCGGCGGCCGGCGCCGCCGGTAGGGTGAACGACCCCGCGCCCTCACGGGCGAACCCGCACCAGCGAAGGAGTCCCCTGTGGTCGCCGCCGACCTCGACGTCACCGTCGGCCTCGCCAGGTCCCTCCTGCGGGAGCAGCATCCCGACCTCGCCGACCGGCCCCTGGACCTGGTCGCGAACGGCTGGGACAACGTGATGCTCCGGCTGGGCGAGGGCCTCGCCCTGCGCCTGCCCCGGCGCGAGCTCGGGGCGCAGCTCATGCGCAACGAGCACCGGGTGCTGCCCCTGCTCGCGCCGCGGCTGCCCGTCGCCGTCCCGGACCCGGTCCGCGTCGGCGCGCCCAGCGCGGCGCTCGGCTACCCGTGGCCGTGGGCCGTGGTGCGGTGGGCCGACGGCGTCGCGGCCGCGACCGTCCCCGCGGCGCGGCGCACGCCCTGGGCCGAGCACCTGGCCCGCGTGTTCGTGGCGCTGCACCAGCCGGCGCCGGACGACGCCCCCGACAACCCCTTCCGCGGGGTCCCGGTCGCGACGCGGGACGCGGGCTTCCAGGAGCGCGTCGCGCTCCTGCCGGAGCGGGTCCGGCCCCGGGCGCGCGAGGTGTGGGCCGAGGCCCTGGCGGCGCCCGTGTTCGACGGCGCCCCCGTCTGGCTGCACGGCGACCCGCACCCGGCCAACCTCGTGGCCGACGGCGACCGTCTCTCGGCCGTCATCGACTTCGGGGACGTGACCAGCGGTGACCCGGCCTCGGACCTCGGCACCGTGTGGCTCACCTTCGACGCGGAGGGCCGCGAGCGCTTCCGGGCCGTGGTGGACGCCGAGGCGCGCGGCGGCCACGGCTGGGACGCCGGGACGTGGCGCCGGGCGAAGGGCTGGGCCGCGCTCTACACCGCGATCTGCTTCGCCTACCCCGACACCCACCCGGCCATGGTGGGCGTCGGGGAGCACGCGGTGGAGCAGCTCTTCGGCTGAGTGCTGCTGCTCCTCCCGGGTGTCAGTGGCTGCCGCTAGGTTCCTCGCATGACCTACGACCTCCCCTTCTTCGCCCTGCTCGACGGGACGCCCGAGGGCACCCCGTACCCCCAGCAGGTGCACGACCTCGGCCTGCTCCACGTCCCCTCGGGGCGCATCGAGGCGTCGGACCCGTACGTCACGCTCGGTGAAGGGCTGGTCGTCCGGGTCGAGCCGGGCTCCTACCCCGCGTTCGTGACCGTCGCCGACGTGTCCGAGGAGCGCGACGGCAGCCACCTGCGGGAGGCGTACCTGTCGCTCGTGCTGTCCGACGGCGGACCGGTCGCCGAGGTGCGGGGCGTCACGCCGGAGGGCGCCGAGCCCGCGGACGACGGCGAGCACTACGGGGTGGGCGTGGACGCCGGCACGGTCGGGTTCGCGGACGCCGAGGCGATCGTCCGCTGCATGCCGCGGGAGGACGACTCGACCGACTGGTACGACCTGCTGTTCGACTCGGGCGAGCCCACGTCGTGGTTCGAGCTCATGGACAGCCCCGGCCACTACCGGGAGGGCAGCGCGAACATCACGATGCCGCTGGCCACCGCCGGCGAGAACGTGGTGCTCAGCCACTCCGGCTGGGGCGACGGCTTCTACCCCGTGGTCACCACGCACGCGGCCGACGGCACACTGCTCGGCGTGCACATCGACCTGCTGGTCGCCGGCCCCGACGACGAGGCCGACGACGAGGAGGCCGACGCCGAGGAGGCCGCCACGGAGCGGGCCACGGCCTGACGGGCGCCGCTCAGAACCGCACGGCCGTGGTGTTCGCCCCGCAGACCAGCACGGCGACCCGCTCGCCCGGCTCGGGCACGTAGACCCCGGACAGCAACGCGGCGAGCGCCGTCGCGCCGCCCGGCTCGGCCACGACGCGGGCCGCCTCCCAGAGGGAGAGCTGGGCCGAGGCGATGGCCTCGTCCGTGACCAGCACGGACTGCGCCACGAACTGCTGGGCCAGCGGGAACATGAGCCCGCCCACCTGCTTCGGCGCGAGCGAGTCGGCGGCGATCCCCTCGGTGGGCGCGTCGACCGGCTCGCCCGCCGCGAGCGCCCGGTGCAGGGTGGGCGACCCCTCGGGCTCCACGGCCACGACCTTGACGTCGCCGCGGAACCAGGCAGCGATGCCGCCGATCAGCCCGCCGCCGCCCACGGCGACGAGCAGGGTGTCGAGGTCGGGGAGGTCCTGGGCGATCTCCAGGCCGAGGGTGCCCTGCCCGGTCAGCGTGGCCGGCTGGTCGTAGGCGTGCACGGTCATGGCCCCGGTGCCGGCGACGAACTCCTCGCTCGCGGCCAGCGCGTCGGCGTACCGGTCGCCGCCCACGACGAGCTTGGCGCCGTAGCCGCGGATGCGCTCGGCCTTGGCCGGGGAGGTCACGCTCGGCACGAAGATCGTCGCGGGGATCCCGAGCCGGGCCGCGGCGTAGGCGACGGCGGCGCCGTGGTTGCCGCCCGAGGCGGCGACCACGCCGGCGTCGGGCACGTCCCGGGTGAGCAGGCTGGTGAACGCGCCGCGCGCCTTGAACGAGCCGGAGTGCTGGAGGCACTCGAGCTTGAGCGCCACGGGCTGTGCGGGGCGGCCGAAGTCGGCGAGGTCGACCTCCAGCACGGGCGTGTGCCGCACGTGCGGGCGGATCAGCGTCTCTGCGGCGCGGATGGCGTCGCGGGTCACCTCGGTCATCGGGTCCTCCTCAGGTCTGCGAACACTCCGGCCAGCCGGCCGGCCAGTACGGGGTCGTGCCGTGCGGTCTCGTCTCCGAGCGCCCGGACGGCCGCGTCGTGGGCTCTGCGCAGCTCGTCCGGCCGGGCGGCAGCCGCGCGCACCTGGGCGAGCGTCTCCAGCTCCGCGGCGGGCAGGTCGTCGACGCCGCGGCCCTGGTGGGGACTGAGCCCGTGCCGCAGGCAGGCGAGCGAGACGAGCTGTTCGCGCACGCCGTCGAGCATGGACACCGCCTGCCAGTGGCGTCCTCGGGCGATGGCGGACCGGGCGTGCAGCGCGTGCAGCCAGGCCATGCCGATCAGACGCCCGGGAACGGGCGGCGGCAGGTGCGCGGGCGGGTTGGTCTCGCCGAACAGGAGCCGGAATCCCGGTACGGTCTCGCGGAACCGCTCGTACGGCCAGAACGACACGTCCACCTGCAGCGAGCCCCTCAGCAGGAACACGCGGTAGAGCACGCCGTCGGCCACGACGTCGAGGTGGTGCACGGCCCCGTGGGTCGCGTACATCGTCTCGGTCCATCGCGCGGCGACGTCGGCCGGGTCGCCGTCGGCGGCGACGCGCAGCACCAGGTCGATGTCCGACCACTCGTCCTCGCGCCCGGTCGCCCCGCTGCCGACGAGTGCGGCGGCCGCGACGGCGGCGTCGGCTCGTGCGGCGGCCGCCAGCGTCCCGCGCAGGGCCTCGCGGATGTCGGTCGTGAACATCACGAGATGCCCAGCTCTCGGCCTCGGTCCCAGCCCTCGGTCCAGCCGAGCTGGTCGAACATCGCGTCCAGGATCCCTGCGGTGAAGCCCCACACGAGGTGCGTCAGGTCGCCGTCGTGCACGTGGAAGCCGGGGCCGCGCCAGGTCTGGTTGCCGCGGCGCAGCACGGTGGTGAACCGGTTGGCGGGGTCGAGCAGGTCGGCCACGGGGGCGCGGAAGACGTGCGCGGACTCGGCGACGTCGACCACGCGGACGGGCGTGGGGCGCGCCCACCAGCCGAGCACGGGCGTGACCACGTGGTTGCTGACGGGCATGGGCAGCTCGCCGAACGCGCCGAGCACCTCGACGCCGGACGCGTCCAGGCCGGTCTCCTCGACGGCCTCGCGCAGGGCCGCCGCGACGGCGTCCTCGCCGTCGTCGGCGCGGCCGCCCGGGAAGGCGACCTGCCCGGCGTGGCTGCGCAGCGTCGCGGCGCGGGCCAGCAGCAGGACGTCGAGGTCGGCGGGCACCGCCAGGTCGTGGTCGTCGCGGTCGGTGGCGAGGTCGTCGAGCACACCGAACAGCACGAGGACGGACGCCGGGCGCGCGCCACCGGTGAAGTCGCCGCGCGCGTACCGCCACGGACCCTCGAAGCCCCGCTCGGCGAGGGCGACCAGCTGCTTGCGCGCGGATGCGGAGGAGCTCACCGACCGACCTTAACCCCGGCCGCGCACCCTCCCGCACGAGCGGCGGAGGTACGGGTCACCAGAGGAAGGACCGGACCGCCGTCGCCACGGCCGACGGCCGCTCGCGGTGCACCGCGTGCCCGGCGCCGACCACGACGCGCGCCCGCACGCTCGGGTTGCGGATCATCAGCTCGACGCCGGTCCGGGGCTGGAACAGCGCGCCGCGGGCCGGGTCTGCGCCCAGCACGAGCGTCGGGACGGTCAGGCGGGTGACGACGGCGGTGTGCCGCCAGGGCGCGTTGTCGCGCAGGGTGTGCGCCACGGCCGCGGCGTCGGCGGCCTTCGCGGCGGCGGCCACGGCCGCCGCGTCCCGCCGGTCCCAGGCGGCGTGCGCGCCCTGGACCGACCGGGCCGACGGCGGGTTGGTCGCGTCCCGGATCTCCGCCTCGGCGACGGCCTCGAACCGGTCCTCCTCGACGTCGAGCGCGGGGTCGAGCAGCACGAGCCGGCGGGTGAACCGCCGGTCGGCGTCGGCGGCCAGCGCGCCGAGCAGGCCGCCGAGGCTGTGCCCCACCACGAGGTCCCAGCCCGAGCCCAGGGCTCGCACGTCGGCGACGTGGTCGGCGAGCAGGTAGGAGTCGGCGCGCGGGCTGCTCCCGTGCCCGCGCAGGTCCGGGGCCACCACCTCGTAGCCGTCGTCGGCGAGGGTCTCGGCGAGCCGCCACCAGGTGGCCCCGGCGGACACGATGCCGTGCAGGAGCAGCGCCCGCCCCGGGCCGGTGCCCCATCTGGTCGTGACGAGCTCGACGGCCGCGGGTGGTTGGGAGGTGCCGCCGGGAACTTCCTGCCACATCGCCATGAACAGAGGGTAACGACGGTATGTATACGGGTTTGAAACAATTGAACGTTTCTACCGCAATGTGGCGAGATCAGCGCCGCGCGCCACCAGCAGGGCCCGCGCGGCCGCCAGCGCCCGCTCGTAGACGGCGTCGTCGCGGAGCAGCAGGGACCGGTCGTTCGCCGCGTTCAGCAAGGCGTTGATCTCGAAGGCGACCTGGTCGGGGTCGGTGCCCGGGGCGAGCTCGCCCGCATCGAGCGCCACCTGCGCCTGGTGCACCAGGTACGACTCCCAGGACCGCTGCGCCGCCACGACCGCGTCGTGCACGGCGCCGTCGCGCATGTCGAACTCGATCTCGACGGTGCGGAAGAAGCACCCGCCCTGGAACACCCGTGCCCGCGAGTACTCGGTCCACGCCAGCACCAGCGCCCACAGGCGCGCGAGACCACGGTCGGCCGTCCGCGCGCGGACGATGACGTGCTCGGTGTAGATCTCGGTCGCCCGCTCCACGGCGGCGAGCTGGAGCCTCTCCTTCGAGCCGAACAGGCCGGCGATCCCGCTCTTGTTCACCGGGACGGCCTCCGCCAGCGCGCCGAAGGACAGCGCGTCCAGCCCGCGGACGGACGCCTCCTGCACCGCGTGGTCCAGCACGGCGCGGCGCGTGCGGTCGCCGCGAAGGCGGCGCAGATCGGTCGGCTCGTTCACACAAGAGAGTGTACGACCGTTCGCTCATTCGATAGTGTGCGAACGTTCGTACAGATTATTCGCCGCCTCCCGGAGGTCCCCGTGCCCCAGACCCAGCGCGCAGCCCGCGCGATGTTCCGCACCCTCGCCCGCGTCGCGCCGCCGGCCGCCCTGGCGCACGGTGCGGCCACCTACTGGCGGGTCGGGGCGCCGGCACCGGTCCGGCCCGCCGACCAGGCCGTCCACGACGCGGCACGGCGCACACCGCTCGAGCACCGCCCCACGTTCCGCCGCGGCCGGGACGGCCGTCTCGGCGTCGGCGGAACCATCACGGTGGCCACCTACGCCTGGGGCGACCCCGGTGCACCCGCGGTCCTGCTGGTCCACGGCTGGCGGTCCCGCGCGTCGGCGTTCGGGCGGATCATCGAAGACCTCACCGGAGCCGGGCTCCGGGTCGTCGCCTACGACGCGCCCGGCCACGGCGCCTCCGGCGGGCAGCGACGCACGGGGCTCGACGACCTGACCGTCATCCGCCGGCTGTCCGACACCGAGAACGCACCGTGGGCCGGCGTCGTCGGGCACTCGCTCGGGGTGCTCGCGGCGGGGATCGCGCTGCACGAGGGCGTGGAGACCGAGCGGTTCACAGCCGTCGCCGGCCTCACGTCGTTCCGCGTCGCGACCGACGGCTTCGTCCGCGGGTCCGGGATCCCCTGGGCGCTCCGCGACGGCTTCGCGACGACCGTCCAGCGGTACGGCCTGCCCGACCACCCGGACGTCTACGAGCGCTTCGACCTGCTGGCACATCCCGTCCCGGCCTCCGTACCCACCCTCTGGCTGCACGACGACGGGGACCGCGTGAACCCGCACCACCTGTCGGTCCAGCTCCACGAGGCGCATGCGGACTCGAGCGAGCTGTTCACCACCACCGGGCTGGGCCACAACAAGATCCTCGGCGACCGGGCGGTGAGATCGAGGATCCTCGACCATCTCGCGGCACCGGCGCGGACCGGCAGCGGGACCCACCGGCCACCGGCGCGGTGAACTCCGCGTGAACTCCTGCCGACATCACCAGTCGGATACCGGAAACCTTCCCTGACCTGCGACGACGCCGTACCCTGCTGTCCGGTTTATACCCATTTCAACCGGAGGTAGGACGACGATGGAGCACACGAGCGACGGCGCCCTCGCAGCGACGGTGGTCAGCGTCCTGGCGGCCCTCTGGTTCGCCTGGACCGTCCGGCACTCCGGGCCGTGGTCCCGGCTCGTCCCCGTGGTGGGCGTCGTGCTCGCCGTCGCGGTCGCGGCGCTCGGTGTCCTGGCCGCGGTCCGCGCCTGGCCCGACGGCAGCGTGGTGACCGGCCGGGTCGTGAGCATCTACGTGGCGGCGCTCCTCGTGCACGGCGGCCTGACCCGGCTGTGCACCGGCATGATCGCGAGCAGGTACCGCAGGGCGCGGGCCGCCGCGAAGGACGCCGACAAGGCCGGAGTGACGACCGGGAAGTCCCGGCTGCACCTGATCCCGACGGTCGTGGCGGTGTCCACGGCGATCCAGGTGGGGGTCGTCGCGAACACCCTCGCCGTGCCGAACCTGTACCTCGGCGCCGCGGCCGGGCTCGCGGCCGCGGTCCTCGCCTGGCCGCTCGGCTGGATCCTGCGCGCGGTCAC
Source organism: Promicromonospora sp. NPDC050262 (assembly GCF_040655935.1). NCBI lineage: Bacteria > Bacillati > Actinomycetota > Actinomycetes > Micrococcales > Promicromonosporaceae > Promicromonospora > Promicromonospora sp. NPDC050262. The sequence continues at coordinate 152,613 of NZ_JBFAKX010000001.1, forward strand.
CCGGCCGCGCGGCCACCGTCCGACGGCGGCGCTCGCCCACCCGCTGACCGGCCTGCTGACCGGGGCCACCCTGGTCACGACGGCGGCCTGGCTGCTGCTCGCGCTCGACTGACCCCGCCCACCCCCGCCTGACCTCGCGCGACCCACCGGGATCTTTGCTTGGTCGCATAGACGAATCCTGTCACTGTTTGTCCATCTTTTGCTTGACAGTCGGCATAAGTCCTCCTATGTTCGAAAAGTCACCCGGTGGAGTACGTCCTGCCACGGGGGCGTGGCCGTCGTCGCCGACGACCACGTGACGCACCCCTGGAGGGAACGACGATGAGGTCCACCTTCGTGACAACGCTGTCACTCACCGCGTCGACGCGACGAGCTTCGCGCGCCTGAGCCAGTCCCCTCCCGCACTTCTGTCTCGCCGGGACGGCACTCCCGCCTGCCCGACGGTGTCGAACGGAGACCCATGCCCGAGAACAGCCCCGAGAACAGCACTGACGCCCCAACCCAGTCCGGCGGCGTGTCCCGTCGCTCGATCCTGACCGGTACCCTCGCCGGGCTCATGGCGCCGACGGCGGCGCTGGCGCTCGGCTCCGACTCGGCCGCCGCCGTGTCGTCGGCGGTCCTGGGCACGACCCGGCACATCACCGTGTACGCCGAGGCACTGCCCGGGGGCCAGTACGGCTACGGGCTGACGCCCGGAAAGGCCACCATCCCCGGCCCCGTGCTGGAGATGTGGGAGGGCGACACCCTCCAGGTCGAGCTCGTGAACAACACCGACAAGCGCCTGTCGATCCACCCGCACGGCGTGGACTACGCGACCGACTCGGACGGCAGCCCCTTCAACGACTCGTTCAACGAGCCCGGCGAGACCCGCACCTACGTCTGGAAGAGCCACAAGCCGAAGCAGCGCGCCGACGGCACCTGGATGGCGGGCTCCGCGGGCTACTGGCACTACCACGACCACGCGATGGGCGGGGAGCACGGCACCCCCGGGCTGCGCGCGGGCCTGTACGGCGCCCTCGTGGTGCGGCGCCAGGGCGACACGTTGCCCGACCGTCAGCACACCGTCGTGTTCAACGACATGACGATCAACAACAAGGTCGCGCCCGACACCCCGATGCTCGAGGCGAACAAGGGCGAGAAGGTCGAGTTCATCGCGATCGGCCACGGGGACCAGCTCCACACGTTCCACGTGCACGCCCACCGCTGGGCGGACAACCGCACCGGCTACCTGACCGGCCCGGACGACCCCACCCGGGTGATCGACACCCGCGACCTCAACCCCGGCTCCTCGTTCGGGTTCCAGGTCGTGGCGGGCGAGGGCGTGGGCGCGGGCGCGTGGATGTACCACTGCCACGTCCAGTTCCACTCGGACGGCGGCATGGCCGGGATCTTCCTGGTGCGCAACGCCGACGGCAGCATGCCCGCCGGTGCCCAGGCGGCGATCGACCGGTTCCACGAGCACGGCGGCCACACGATGAGCGGCACGGCCACCACCGAGACCGACGGCGCGGCGGCCCATGCCGGCCACTGACCGCCCCGACTCCCCGTTCACGCGCAAAGGAGCAGTGATGGAACGAACCCGAAGAGGCATCATCGCCGCGGTGGCCGGCGCCGCCCTCGTCGCCACGATGACGACGACGCCGGCCGCGGCCCAGCGGAGCGCCGCGACCGTCGACACGGCCCCCGTGGCCGCCGCCGTCAAGGACGCGGCGGTCACGGACACGGCGTCCGTCGTGCCCGCCGCCACGGCCGCCGCGGCCGAGCCCACCGTGCTCGTGTTCCACGGCGCGGCGGCCGACCAGGCCGACCCGGTCGCCGTCGCGACCCGGACCATCCGGGAGCTCGGCGCCGAGAACGGCTTCACGGTGCACACGGCCAGCGACCCGAAGGTGTTCACGGCCAAGAACCTCGCGGAGTACCGCGGGGTCGTGTTCCTGTCCGCCGAGGGCGTCGAGCTCAGCACGGCGCAGGAGGACGCGCTCAAGGCCTACGTGCAGGGCGGCGGCGGGTTCCTCGGCGTCCGTGACGCGGCGCGCGCCCAGGCCCGCTCGCAGTGGTTCACGGGCCTGATCGGCACGCGGCCCGCCGGCAACCTGCCGGACCCGCTGCCGGTGGCGAGCGCCACCGCGAGCGCCGAGAACCCGCCGAACGAGGTGGCCGCGAACCTGATCGACGGCGACTCCCGGACCAAGTGGCTGGCGTTCGAGCCGACGGCGTGGATCGAGCTCGAGCTGGAGGAGCCGCTCGCGGCCGCCCGGTACGCGCTCACCTCGGCCAACGACTCCGAGGGCCGCGACCCGCAGGACTGGACGCTGCAGGGCTCCACCGACGGTGAGACCTGGACCGACCTGGACACGCGGGAGGGCGAGGACTTCCCGGACCGGTTCGTCACGAACGACTACGACCTCGACAACGACGTGGCCTACCAGCACTACCGGCTGGACATCACGGCGAACGCCGGCGACGACCTCACCCAGCTCGCCGAGATCCAGCTCTTCGACACCTCGGGCGAGGAGGAGCCGGACCCCGAGGTGCCGGTGCAGGAGGCGACGGTGAACGTCGTCGACCGCGCGCACCCCGCCAACGACGGGCTGCCCCTGAACTGGACCCGTGAGGACCGGTGGCTGAACTGGTCGCCGAACCCGATCGGCGAGGTGCACACGGTGGCGCAGGTGCAGGAGTGGGACTACGACCCGGGCGAGGCCGCGAACGGCGCCTTCCACCCGATCTCGTGGTGCCGCGACTACGACGGCGGCCGCTCGTTCTACACCGGCATGGGCGGCACCGCGGAGAGCTACGCGGAGGAGGGCTTCCGTGACCACCTGCTCGGCGGCCTGCTCTGGGCGGCGGGCATGGTGCGCGGCGACTGCCAGGCGACCATCGCGGCGAACTACGCGGCCGAGCGCCTGACCGCGCAGAACACCGCGGGCACGCTCGACCAGATCGGCGAGCCGCACGGGCTCACGGTCGCACCCGACGGCGGCGTCTTCTACGTCGGCAAGGGCGCGTGCCCGTCCGGCCCGATCGTCTCGTGGGACGACCCGAACGTGGGGCTGGGCTGCGGCACGATCCACCGCTGGGACCCCGAGGCGGGCGAGACCAAGCTGCTGACCACCCTCGACGTGATGGGCAACCGCGGCAGCGGCAGCGAGCTGGTCAAGAACGAGGAGGGTCTGCTCGGCATCACGCTGGACCCCGACTTCGAGGACAACCACTGGATCTACGCCTACTGGATGCCGCACGAGTCGATCGACGTCGAGCGGCGCGTGGGCCAGCGCACGGTCTCGCGCTTCACCTATGACGCCGCGGCCGACACGATCGACCAGTCCACCCGCAAGGACCTGCTGCACTGGGAGACGCAGATCCACAGCTGCTGCCACGCGGGCGGCGGCATGGACTTCGACAACGACGGCAACCTGTACATCGGGTCCGGCGACAGCAACTCCTCGGGCGGGTCGAACGGCTACTCCGGCAACAACTGGACGCAGGAGTTCGCGGGCCTCTCGTTCCAGGACGCCCGCCGCACGGCCGGCAACACGAACGACCTGAACGGCAAGATCCTGCGGATCCACCCCGAGGACGACGGCACGTTCACGATCCCCGAGGGCAACCTGTTCCCCGAGGCGGACGACCCGGGTGACAAGACGCGCCCGGAGATCTACGTCATGGGCGTGCGGAACATCTCGCGCCTGGCCTACGACAAGAAGAACGACTGGCTGACGGCGGCGTGGGTGGGACCGGACGCGGGCGCGCCGGACCCGGAGCTCGGGCCGGCCAAGTACGAGACCGCGACCATCATCACCTCGGCGGGCAACCAGGGCTGGCCGTACTGCATGGGCAACCGGCAGCCCTACCGCGACCGCAGCAACGAGGACGCGACGGTGCTGGCCGGCTGGTACGACTGCGACAACCCGAAGAACACCTCGCCGCGCAACACCGGCCTGGTGGACCTGCCGCCGGTGCGCGACAACATGATCTGGTACTCGCCGAGCGGCGGCGGCCCGGTCTTCCCGGAGGGTGAGAACGGCATCCCGTCGTACGTCGACGAGGAGGCCACCTACACCCTGCCGTACCTGCGCGGTGGCGGTCAGGCCGTGATGGACGGTCCCACGTACCACCGGTCCGAGGTGGACACCGACAGCGGCGTCGCCTGGCCCGCGTACTGGGACAACAAGTGGTTCATCGGCGACCAGTCGAACGCGAGCAACCGGATCGCCGTCACGGTGAACCCGGACACGGTGGAGGAGGCCGGCCCCCCGGTCTTCGCCGAGGACCTGCGCAAGATCATCCAGGGCGGCGCGGGCAACGAGCAGGTGCAGAGCTGGATGGACGCCAAGTTCGGTCCGGACGGCGCCCTGTACCTGCTGGACTACGCGGGCGGCTTCTTCTCGCTGCACCCGAACCAGAAGCTCGTCCGGATCAGCTACAAGGGTGGCCCGGCGACGCCGGTGCCGGCCGCGTCCGGCGCGAGCGTGCAGAGCTCCCCGCTGACCGTCGCCTTCACCGGTGACCGCTCGGGCGGCGTCTCGTACGCCTGGGACTTCGGGGACGGGAGCACCTCGACCGAGGCCAACCCGCGGCACACCTACGCCCGCGTGGGCAGCTACGACGCCACGCTGACGGTGACCTACGCCGACGGCGAGACGTCCACGGTGAAGGTCGCGGCCGAGACCACCTGCACCATCCCGGACGACCGGGGCACCGTGTGGTTCGGCGACGACAACACGGGTGTCACCAACGACGACCTGGGCGGCTGCACGATCAACGACATCGTCGAGGACGAGCGGGAGTGGGACACGAACGGCCGGTTCGTCAACCACGTCACGGCCGTGGCGGACCAGCTCCGGGCCGACAAGGTGATCACCGTCACCGAGCGCAAGAAGCTGATCAAGGTGGCGCAGTCGTCCGACATCGGCACCGAGGGCAGCACCGGGTACCGGTGGTGGTTCGACGGCACGGCCCAGACGCTGGCCGACTGGCGGCAGGCACCGGGCGGCGCCTTCGACCTGAAGGAGGACGGGTCCATCCTGGCCACCGGCGGGCTCGGCATGCTCTGGTACCCGAAGGAGGAGCTGGGCGACTTCTCGCTGAAGCTGGAGTTCAAGGACTCCGCCCCGGAGGGACGGTTCGCCAACAGCGGCGTCTTCACGCGGTTCCCCGACCCGCGGGTGGCGCGCGACGACCGGCCCGAGTGCGGGCAGGGCACCGACGCCGAGGCCTGGGTGGCGATCTACTGCGGCCACGAGATCCAGCTCTACGACGGACCCACGGGCGAGGTCCAGAAGACGGGTTCGGTGTACAACTTCGACCCCAACACCCTGGAGCAGGCCCGGCCCACCCCGAAGGGCGAGTGGAACACCTACGAGATCCAGGTGGTCGGCCAGCAGTACACGATCATCCGCAACGGCGAGGTGATCAACGAGTTCGAGAACTCGCCCGGCAAGGAGTCCTCGCGCGCCGGTGACCCGCCGACCGACCTGCGGCAGTTCCTGAGCGGCTTCATCGGTCTGCAGAACCACAGCGACGCGGACGCCATGGAGTTCCGCAACATCCGGGTGCGTGACCTGTGACCGGGCCCGCGGAGACGAGAGGTACACCCATGCGACACAGACTGTCCCGCCTGCTGGCGGTGGCGGCGGTCGGCGCCCTCGTGGCGCTGCCGTTGGCACCCGCCACCGCCGTCGAGACCACCACCATCAAGCCCGTCGCCGACGTCACGCCGGACCGGGCCGCCACCCAGGCGGCCCAGTCCGACCAGGCAGCCCAGGCCGGCGAGTCCGAGGCCCAGGCCGACCAGGTGCTGACCTTCACCGCGAGCGCGAGCGTCTCGGCGTACGCGTCCGCACCCACGACAGCGGCGGCCGGGCCGACCACCGTCGTGTTCGAGAACAGCACGGCGACCGGTAACAACATCGGGATGTCCCACACCCTGACGTTCGACACCGGCACCCCGGGCTACAACCAGGACGTCACCCTGGACATCCTGGCCAACCCCCTGGACGCCAACGGCGGCCGCTACGAGGCCGAGGTCAACCTGACCCCGGGCACGTACCGGTACTTCTGCGCCATCCCGGGGCACGGCACCATGGTGGGCGAGCTCGTGGTCACCGAGGGCGGCGGCGGTGACGACACCACCGCCCCGACGGTGACGGCGGACGTCGCCGGGGACCAGAACGACGAGGGCGCCTACATCGGCTCGGCGAGCGTGAGCCTCGCGGCCGACGACGGCGACGGCTCGGGCGTCGAGTCCGTCGAGTATGACCTGGACGGGGCCGGGTACACCCCGTACACCGCGCCCGTCGTCCTCGACGAGCCCGGCACGTACATGCTGGAGTACCGGGCCACCGACGTGGCGGGCAACGTCTCCGAGCCGGAGATGCTGCACGTCACGGTCGTCGCCCCGGACGGCGAGGACGCGACGCCGCCGGTGGTCACCGCCGAGGTGACCGGCGACCTCGACGCCGACGGCGCCTACGTCGGGTCCGGGACCCTGAACCTCACGGCCAGGGACCCCGGTTCGGGTGTGGCGGGCATCGAGTACGACCTCGACGGCGCCGGCTGGGCGGCGTACACCACGCCCGTCGTCGTCGACACGCCGGGCGAGCACACCGTGGCCTACCGGGCCACGGACCGGGCCGGCAACGTCTCGGAGCCGGGTTCGGCCACGTTCACCGTGGTCGAGGCACCCCCGGTGGACGAGACCGCGCCGACCGTCACGGCCCAGGTCACCGGCGAGCAGGACGAGGACGGCGCCTACGTCGCCTCGGCGACCGTGCAGATCCTGGCCGAGGACGCCGGGTCGGGCGTCGAGACCGTCGAGTACAACCTGGACGGCGACGGCTGGACGGCCTACACGGACCCCGTGATCGTGGACGTCACCGGCGCCCACGAGGTGTCCTACCGGGCCACCGACGCGGCGGGCAACACGTCCGAGCCCGGGAGCGTGGAGCTGGTCGTGGTGGACGGGCAGGACCCGCCGGACACCACGCAGCCGATCGCCTCTGCCCAGGTGGACGGCGACCAGGACGACGAGGGTGCCTACCTCGGGTCCGCCACGGTCACCATCACCGCCCGGGACGACGAGTCGGGGGTGGCGTTCATCGAGTACGCGCTCGACGACACCGCGTTCCGGGAGTACACCGGCGCCGTGGAGGTCACGGAGCCCGGGTCGCACGCGTTCGCGTACCGGGCCACCGACAACGCGGGCAACGTGACCCGGACCGGCACCCTGCGGTTCGACGTCGCCCGCGGTGCGATCGACGCCTGCCCCGTCTCCGACGAGCGCCCCACGGTGATCCTCGGGAACAAGGACAGCAAGGTGACCAACTACGACACCGGCAACGGGTGCACGGTCGCCGACCTGCTCGACGCGGACGGCGGGTGGGTCAGCCACAGCGCGTTCGTGAGCCACGTGCAGCAGGTCGCCGACCAGCTCGACGACGCCGACGTGCTCACGGCGCAGGAGGTCACGAAGCTGGTCCGGGCCGCCCGCCAGTCGGACGTCGGGCGGTAGGCACCGGCACGGCCGCACACGCACCACCCTGAGACGGAGCGGACCGTCTGCCCCCTGGGCAGGCGGTCCGCTCCGTCGTCGGGGCACACTGGCCGGATGGCGTCCACGGCCGGTTGGGCAGTTGTCGGTGTGCCGTCCAGCGCCGCGGCGCACTCCCGCGGGCTGGAGAAGGCACCGGCAGCCCTGCGCATGGCCGGGCTGCTCGACGCACTACGAGCGGCCGGCGTCGACGTCCGGGACGACGGCGACCTGCCGACCGCGACCTGGCGCGCACACCGGAGTCCGGGCGAGCCCAACGACGTCGGCCGCGTGATCGACGGCCTGCGCGGCGTGCGGCGGAGCGTCGACGCGGTCCTGGCCCGGGGCGAGCGGGCCCTGGTGCTCGGCGGGGAGTGCACGGTCGCCCTCGGGGTGGTCGACGCCGTCGCCGAGCGGCACCCGGACGTGGCCCTCGTGTACGTCGACGGCGGCCAGGACCTCCAGCTCCCGCCGGACCACCCCGACGAGCCGATCCTCGACTCGATGGGCGTCGCCCACCTCCTCGACCTGCCCGGCACTTGGGGGCCGCTCGCCGCGGTCGGCCACCGGCGCCCCCTGCTGACGGCCGACCGGCTCGTCTACCTCGGGTACAGCGACGACGAGGAGGACGTCCACGGGCTCGTCCCCGCGGTGCGGATCCCCGCCGCGCAGGTGCTCGCCGACCCGGAGGACGCCGCACGGCGCGCCCTGGCCGCCGTGGGCGGCACCCCGTTCGTGCTGCACCTCGACGTCGACGTGCTGGACTTCCTGACCCTCCCGGTGGCCGACGTGCCGACGTACGGCCGCGGCCTGGTCCCCGCGACGCTGGACCGCGTACTGCGCGCGCTCGCCGCCGACCCCGGCCTGCGCGCCATGACCTGCGTGGAGGTCAACCCCGACCACGCGGACGAGGCGGGCCTGCGCGGCGTCGTCCGGCTGCTGGCGGGAGCGCTCGCCGCGGGGTAGACGACGGCGCCCCGCCCCTCCGCGAGGAGGGACGGGGCGCCGTGGTTCGGCTCAGGAGGCTCTGCCTTCTGTCGCCTGAGCCTGCGGTTCCGCTCCGGGCGGGTGCCTCGTTCCTCGGCCCCCACCCTGCGCTGCACCTCCGGCTCAGGCGACGAGCGAGCGGAGCACGTACTGCAGGATGCCGCCGTTGCGGTAGTAGTCCGCCTCACCCGGGGTGTCGATGCGGACCACGGCGTCGAACTCGACCCGCGAGCCGTCGCCCTTGGTCGCGGTGACCTTGACCGTCTCGGGCGTGACGCCCTCGTTCAGCGCGGTCACGCCGGTGACGTCGAAGGTCTCCGTGCCGTCCAGGCCCAGCGAGTCGGCGTTCTGGCCGGCCGGGAACTGCAGCGGCAGCACGCCCATGCCGATGAGGTTGGAGCGGTGGATCCGCTCGAAGCTCTCGGTGATGACGGCCTTGACGCCCAGCAGCGCGGTGCCCTTGGCGGCCCAGTCGCGCGACGAGCCGGAGCCGTACTCCTTGCCACCGAGCACCACGAGCGGGGTGCCGGCCGCGGCGTAGTCCTGCGCGGCGTCGTAGATCGTGTCCTGGGCGTTCTTCACGAAGTTGAAGGTGAAGCCACCCTCGACGTCGTTCAGGAGCTGGTTGCGCAGGCGGATGTTCGCGAACGTGCCGCGGATCATGACCTCGTGGTTACCGCGGCGCGACCCGTAGGAGTTGAAGTCGCGACGGCCCACGCCGTGCTCGGCGAGGTACGTGCCCGCCGGGCTGTCCGGCTTGATCGAGCCGGCCGGGCTGATGTGGTCGGTCGTGACCGAGTCGCCGAGCTTGGCCAGCACGCGGGCACCGGCGAAGTCGGTGACGGGCTCCGGCGTCATGCCCATGCCCTCGAAGTACGGGGGCTTGCGCACGTAGGTGGACTCGCTGTCCCAGGCGAACGTGTCGCCCTCGGGCGTCTCCAGCGCGGCCCAGCGCTCGTCGCCCTTGAAGACGTCGGCGTAGTCCGACTCGAACATCTTGCGGTCGATCGAGGACGCGATCGTCTTCTCGACCTCGTCCGGCGAGGGCCAGATGTCGCGGAGGAACACGGGGTTGCCGGCCTCGTCGCGGCCCAGCGGGTCGTGCTCGAAGTCGAACTCCATGGTGCCGGCCAGGGCGTACGCGATGACCAGCGGCGGGGACGCCAGGTAGTTCATCTTGACGTCCGGGTTGATGCGGCCCTCGAAGTTACGGTTGCCCGACAGCACCGAGACGACCGACAGGTCGTGCTCGTTGACGGCCTCCGAGACCTTCTCGTCCAGCGGCCCGGAGTTGCCGATGCAGGTGGCGCAGCCGTAGCCGACCAGGTGGAAGCCCAGCTTCTCGAGGTACGGCCAGAGGCCGGCCTTCTCGTAGTAGTTGGTCACGACCTGCGAGCCCGGCGCCATGGAGGTCTTGACCCACGGCTTGGAGACGAGGCCCTTCTCGACGGCGTTCTTGGCGAGCAGGGCCGCCGCGATCATGACCGACGGGTTCGACGTGTTGGTGCACGACGTGATCGAGGCGATCGCGACCGCGCCGTGGAACAGCTCGAACTCCTTGCCGTCGCTGTTCGTGACGTGCACGTGCTTGCGGCCGTTCGCGGCCGGCGCCGGGGAGTCCGACGCGGGGAACGACTCGCGGCCGACCTCGTCGGCGCCCGCACCCACCTCGGGCGCGTAGTTGGGCAGGTCGTGCAGGAACGCCGACTTCGCGTTCGTCAGCTCGATGCGGTCCTGGGGGCGCTTCGGCCCGGCGATCGAGGGCACGACCGTCGACAGGTCGAGCTCCAGGTACTCGGAGAAGACCGGCTCGACCGAGTCGGCGTCGAGCCACAGGCCCTGCTCCTTGGCGTACGCCTCGACCAGGGCGAGCTGCTCCTCGGAGCGGCCCGTCAGGCGCAGGTAGTCGACCGTGACCGAGTCGATCGGGAAGATCGCGGCCGTCGAGCCGAACTCCGGCGACATGTTGCCGATGGTGGCGCGGTTCGCGAGCGGCACCTGGGCCACGCCCTCGCCGTAGAACTCGACGAACTTGCCGACCACACCGTGCTGGCGCAGCATCTGCGTGATCGTGAGCACCACGTCGGTGGCCGTCACGGCCGCCGGGATCGAGCCGCTCAGCTTGAAGCCGACCACGCGCGGGATGAGCATCGAGACGGGCTGGCCGAGCATCGCGGCCTCGGCCTCGATGCCGCCGACGCCCCAGCCCAGCACGCCCAGGCCGTTGACCATGGTGGTGTGCGAGTCGGTGCCGACGCAGGTGTCGGGGTAGGCGCGCAGCGCGCCGCCCACCTCACGCGTCATGACCGTGCGGGCCAGGTACTCGATGTTGACCTGGTGCACGATGCCGGTGCCCGGCGGGACGACCTTGAAGTCGTCGAACGCCGTCTGGCCCCAGCGCAGGAACTGGTAGCGCTCGTGGTTGCGCTGGTACTCGAACTCGACGTTGCGCTGGAAGGCGTCCGCGCGGCCGGCGACGTCGATCTGCACCGAGTGGTCGATGACCATCTCGGCGGGGGCCAGCGGGTTGACCTTCGTGGCGTCGCCGCCGAGCGCGGCGACGGCCTCACGCATCGTGGCGAGGTCCACGACGCAGGGCACGCCGGTGAAGTCCTGCATGATCACGCGCGCCGGCGTGAACTGGATCTCGGTGTCGGGCTGCGCGTCCGGGTCCCAGGACGCGAGGGCACGCACGTGGTCGGCGGTGATGTTCGCGCCGTCCTCGGTGCGCAGGAGGTTCTCGGCGAGGATCTTCAGCGAGTACGGGAGGCGCTCCACGCCCTCGACCGCGCTGAGCCGGAAGATCTCGTAGGACTTGCCGGAGACCTCCAGCGTTCCCTTTGATCCGAACGTGTCCACGGTGCTCACTCGGGCTCCTTCTGCGGGGCTGACGGTGCGTCGGCTCTCACAGGCGCGGTCATCGCGCGAAGGAGCCGCCGCATGGGTTCCAGGGGGCTTCACCCAGCCTAGGCCGGGCTGCTGGAGCCAGCATATCGCATTTATCTTGACGTCAAGATATCTGCCGGCCGGGCGCCCGTCTCCTCCTGCTCGGCCGCCGGCGCCTGGAGCGTCCGCACCACCCGCCGGGCGATCGCGGCGTTGCCCGCGTCGGTCGTGTGGATCCCGTCCTCGTGCACCAGGCGGCCCTGGACGATGTTGGGGTCCAGCAGCGACACGTACGTGGCCTCCGCCTCGGCCGCCGCGGCCCGCACGGCGCTGTCCAGGGCGCGCGCCTCCAGGCCGACCGCCCACGGGGTGGAGGGCCCGACCGACACGATCTCGGCGTCGGGGAACCGCTGCACGGCCAGGGCGTACGTGTCCGCCACCGCCTCGAAGACCGGCCCGGGCTCGGCCCGCAGGTCCTTGAAGTCGTTCTGCCCGCCGGCGATCACCACGATGTCCACGCTGCCCGGGGGCACCGACCGGAGCTGGGCGGGATAGTTGAGCTTGTTCAGCTCCGCGTTCCCCTTGACGAACCCGGTGCCGCCGTCGGCCACGTTGAGCTCACGCCAGCCCATCTGCTCGGACACGAGCGTGCTCCACCGCAGCTCGGGCGACGTCGCGCCCTGTCCCACCGTGTAGGAGTCGCCGACGAAGAGGGCCACCGGCTCCTTCTCGGCCACCGGGGACGGCGAGGGCGACGGCGACGGGGACTCCGCCCAGACCGACGGCGCACCCCGCGGCGCGGGCACCGAGGCCCCGCCCGTACCGCCGACGGCGATGCCGCCGGCCCCCAGGACCATGCCCACCAGGACGGCGACGGCAAACGCCGCCACCACCGACACCGCGATCCCGCCGCTCACCAGCCACCGCTTCACGGTGCGCATCCTATGCGCACTGACCTGGGGCTTCGTCCATCGTCCGGTCAGCCCTGCCGGTCCAGCACCGCCACGGCCTCGACATGGTGCGTGTGCGGGAACAGGTCGAACGCGCGCACGCCCATCAGCACGTACCCGTGCGCCGCGAGGTATCCGACGTCGCGCGCGAGCGCCGCCGGGTCGCACGCCACGTAGACGACGCGGCGCGGCTCGCGGGCCGCGATCGCGTCCACCACGGCGCGCCCGGCACCCGAGCGGGGCGGGTCCAGCACCACGACGTCCGCGGCGGGCACGTCGGCCTCGCCCGGCCCGCCCGCGAGCACCCGGTCCACGGAGCCCACGCGCAGGTCCACCTGCTCGTGGGCGTGCGCGTTGCGGCGGGCGTCCTTCACGGCGCGCGCGTCGCCCTCGACGGCGACCACGCGCCCGTCGGGCCCGACGGCGTCCGCCAGCGGCAGCGTGAACAGGCCGGCGCCGGAGTACAGGTCCAGCACGGTCTCCCCGGCCAGCTCCCCCGTGCTCGCGCCGGCGGCGTCCAGCACGGCGCCCGTGAGCACGGCCGGTGCCTCGCGGTGCACCTGCCAGAACCCGTCGGCGGCCACGCGGTAGCGGTGCGTGCCCCACGGGCCGGTCACGACCTCGCTCACGGCGCGACGGGCGTTGGGCCGGGAGTCCGGCCGGCCGCGGCGCCACGGCTCGCCGTCGACCAGGAGTGCCGGGTCGCCCTCGGACGGCGCGACGAGCTCCAGCCGCGCGCCCGGCGTCCAGGTGCGGGTGAACACGTCCTCGGCGACGGCGAACGCCGCCAGCTCGGCGGAGGCCAGCGGCATCTTCTTCAGCGCCACCACGTCGTGCGAGCGGTGCTTGCGCATGCCGGCGTGGCCGTCGGCGTCGGCCACCAGGTCGATCCGGGTGCGGTAGTGCAGGCCGCGGCGCTCGTCGTCGCCGGGCACCGCCTCGACGGTGACGTGCTCGGCGAGCCAGTCGGCGTCGATGCGCGCCAGGCGCTGCAGCTGCTCGGTGAGCACGGCGGTCTTCCAGCGTCGCTGCGCGGGCAGGGCGACGTGCGACAGCTCGCCGCCGCCCACGCCGTCGGCCCCGGCCGCGGGCCACAGGGGCTCGACGCGGTCGGGGGACGCCTCGAGCACCTCGACGGCGTCGGCACGCCAGAAGCTCGGGCCGCCCTCGGTGACGCGGGCGCGGACCCGCTCCCCCGGCAGGGTGTGGCGCACGAACACGACGCGGCCGTCCAGGCGGGCCACGCAGTGGCCGCCGTGCGCGACCGGGCCGACCTCCAGCTCGAACTCCTGGCCCACCTCCGGCCCCGGGGCGGCGTCGCTCACGCGCCGCGCGCGGCCCGGCCGCGGGGAACGCTGGGGGCGACGGCGCGGGCGGCCGCCCTGCTCGGGGTCTGCGGGCGCGGTGCGACGGTCGGGGTTGCGGGGCATGTGCTCAAGTATCGCCCACGGGCCGCCCGGACCCGGCCCGTCACCGGCCCGGCTGCGTCACATCCTGCGGCCGCGCAGGAAGGTGTCGCCCTCCAGGCCGGTCTGCCCGTGCGTCGAGGCGAGCTGCCACGGCACCGACGCCACGACGACGCCGGGGGTGAACAGCAGGCTGCCCTTGAGCCGCAGCGCCGACTGGTTGTGCAGGAGCTGCTCCCACCAGTGCCCGACCACGTACTCCGGGATGTAGACGATCACCAGGTCGCGCGGCGACTCGCGGTGCACGGACCGCACGTACTTGACCACCGGGCGGGTGATCTCGCGGAACGGCGAGTCCAGGATGCGCAGCGGCACGGGCAGGTCGAGGGCCTCCCACTCGGCGGTGAGCCGTTCCACGTCCTCACGGTCCACGCCCACGCTGACCGCCTCCAGCACGTTGGGGCGCGCGGCCCGCGCGTAGGCCAGGGCCCGCATGGTCGGCTTGTGCACCTTGGAGACCAGCACGACGGCGTGCACGCGGCTCGGCAGCGCCCGCGCGGCGGAGACGTCGTCCAGCGCCAGCTCGTCGCGCACGCGGTCGTAGTGCTTGCGGATGGCCCGCATGAGCACGAACAGCACGCCCATCGCCAGCAGGGTGATCCAGGCGCCGTGCGTGAACTTGGTGAGCAGCACGATGATCAGCACGATGCCGGTCAGCCCGAACCCGACGCCGTTGACCAGGCGCGAGCGCTTCATCCGGCTGCGCGCCGCGGGGTCGGGCTCGGTGCGCAGCCCGCGCGTCCAGTGCCGCAGCATGCCGAGCTGGGACAGCGTGAAGGAGACGAACACGCCCACGATGTAGAGCTGGATCAGGCGGGTGACCTCGGCGTCGAACACGACGATGAGCACGATCGCCGCGACGGCGAGGGTGACGATGCCGTTGGAGAACGCGAGCCGGTCGCCGCGGGTGTGGAGCTGGCGCGGCAGGTAGCCGTCGCGGCCCAGGATCGAGCCGAGCACGGGGAACCCGTTGAACGCCGTGTTCGCGGCGAGCACCAGGATGAGGCCCGTGACGGCGGAGACCGCGTAGAAGGCCGGCGGGAAGCCCGAGAAGACGGCCTCGGCGAGCTGGCCGATGACCGGGATCTGCACGTAGTGGTCGGAGACCGGCTCGCCGTTCAGCGTGAGCTGGCTGTGCGGGTCCTCCGCGAACTGGACGCCGGTGGCCTGGGCCAGCAGGAGGATCGACATGATCATCGTCGCCGAGATCGTGCCGAGCAGCAGCAGCGTGGTCGCGGCGTTGCGCGACTTGGGCTTGCGGAACGCCGGCACGCCGTTGCTGATGGCCTCGACGCCGGTCAGGGCGGCACAGCCGGACGCGAACGCCCGGGCCAGCAGGAACGCGCCCGCGATGCCCACCAGGCCCTGGTCGAACGCGGCCTCGGCGGACAGCTCGAACTCCGCGCTCTGGGCCTTGGGCAGCGTGCCCGAGAAGAACCGGAACGCGCCCGTGACGATGAGGGCCCCGATGATCGCCATGTAGCAGTAGGTCGGGATGGCGAACGCCGTGCCCGACTCCTTGACCCCGCGCAGGTTGACCAGGGTGAGCAGCGCCACCGCGATGACGGCGGCGAGCGCCTCGTGGCCGCGCAGCCCGGGGATGGCCGCGGAGGCGTACTGGGCCGCCGACGAGATCGACACGGCCACGGTGAGCACGTAGTCGACGAGCAGCGCGGAGGCGACGCCGATGCCCGCCGAGGGGCCGAGGTTGGTCGTGGCGACCTCGTAGTCGCCGCCGCCCGACGGGTAGGCGTGCACGTTCTGCCGGTAGGACGCCACCACGATGAGCAGCACCACGACCACCACGAGACCGACCCATGGCGAGAACGCCAGGGCCGCGATG
Source organism: Promicromonospora sp. NPDC050262 (assembly GCF_040655935.1). Lineage (NCBI taxonomy): Bacteria > Bacillati > Actinomycetota > Actinomycetes > Micrococcales > Promicromonosporaceae > Promicromonospora > Promicromonospora sp. NPDC050262. Next base: position 168,276 of record NZ_JBFAKX010000001.1, read on the forward strand.
CCCGCCAGTGACAGGGTCAGCAGGATCTCGTCCGGGGCGTACGCCACCGAGGAGAGGGCGTCCGAGGCGAACACCGGCAGTGCGATGCGTTTGGGCAGCAGCGTGTGCCCCAGGCTCTCGCTGCGCATGGGGCGGCCGACCAGGAGTCGCTTGGCCGCATCGACGATGTCCGACACGTTGGAAGACTCTATGCCCGTCGATGGCCTCCAGCGCACCCGGGGCACTCGCGGCGCGGTAGCGTTCCGTCCGTGCACTTCGTCATCATGGGCTGCGGCCGCGTCGGCTCCAGCCTCGCCCAGGAGATCGAGGGCCGCGGACACTCCGTGGCCGTCATCGACCAGAACCCGGACGCGTTCCGGCGTCTGCCTGCGGACTTCTCCGGCAAGAAGGTGACCGGGGTGGGCTTCGACCGCGACACCCTCGTGCAGGCGGGGATCGAGGACACGTACGCGTTCGCCGCGGTGTCCGACGGCGACAACTCCAACATCCTGTCCGCGCGCGTGGTCCGGGAGACGTACGGGGTCGACAACGTCGTGGCCCGGATCTACGACCCGCACCGCGCCGAGATCTACCAGCGGCTCGGCATCCCGACCGTCGCCACCGTGCGCTGGACGGCGGACCAGGTGCTGCGCCGGATGCTGCCGCTCGGCTTCACCGACGAGTACCGCGACCCGTCCGGCACGGTGCGGCTCGCGCAGATCGACTACCACCGGCGGTGGGTCGGCCGGCCCGTGCTCAACGTCGAGGCCGCCACGGGGGCGCGGGTCGCCTTCGTGACCCGCTACTCGTCGGCCATCCTGCCCACCCCCGACATCGTGCTCCAGGAGAACGACGTGCTCCACCTCCTCATGGCGGCCGACCGGTCCGCCGAGATCGAGCGGATCCTCACCGCCGCGCCGACCGCCGAGGAGGACTGATGCGCGTCGTCATCGCCGGGGCCGGCTCCGTGGGCCGCTCGATCGCCCGGGAGCTGCTGAGCCACGAGCACGAGGTCACCCTCATCGACAAGAACCCGGCGGCCATGCGGGTCTCGCAGGTCCCCGAGGCGGAGTGGGTGCTCGCGGACGCGTGCGAGCTGCCCGCGCTGGAGGCGTCCGAGCTGGAGCAGGCCGACGTCGTCGTGGGCGCCACCGGCGACGACAAGGTGAACCTGGTCTTCTCCCTGCTGGGCAAGACGGAGTTCGGGGTGCCGCGCACGGTCGCGCGCGTGAACAACCCGAAGAACGAGTGGATGTTCGACCAGTCCTGGGGCGTCGACGTGGCGGTCTCGACGCCGCGCATCATGACGGCGATGGTCGAGGAGGCCGTGGCCGTCGGCGACCTGGTGAAGATCTTCAGCTTCAGCCACTCGCGCGCCGACATCCTGGAGCTGACGCTGCCCGCCGACTCCCGGGTCGCCGGGACGCGCGTGGGCCAGGTGGTGTGGCCGGCGGACGTCACGCTCTCGACGATCGTGCGCGACGGCCGCCCGCTGGTGCCGAGCCCCGACGACACCCTGGAGGCCGGCGACGAGCTGCTGCTGGTCGCCGGCTCGGACGCCGACACGGACGCGCTGCAGAAGCTGCTGGTCCCGAAGGGCTGACCGGGCGGGGGCCCGGCCCGCGGCGTCAGGCAGGGCTTGACGTCAGGCAGGGCTGACGTCAGGCAGCGGGCCGCGGCTGGGGACGGCGCACGACGTACCAGGTCAGGTACAGCACCAGCGCCCAGAGCGGCACGCCGAGCAGCAGGTGGAACGTGCCCAGCCAGGCGACGTCGCCCGCGAAGTAGAGCGGCGTCTTGACCGCGAGGCGCAGCGCGAACAGCCCCACCCAGAGCCAGGTGGCGATCGCGTACATGCGCATCTTCGCCGGGTCGTCCCGCCACGCGGTCAGCGCGGCGAACGCCGAGGGCTGGTCGTCGGCGCGGTTGGCCTCGGCCTTCACGGCCTCCGGCGTCAGGCCGGCGCGCAGCGCCTCCACCACGTAGCCGACGGCGGGGCGGCGCGCGAGGATCGTGCCGAGCAGCACCACGAGGTAGCCGGCGTTCAGCAGCAGGCCACCCGCGTAGTAGTCCTCCGCGTCGCCGGACGTCCAGGCCCAGACCACGCCGACGGCGATGCCGAGCAGGCCGCCCAGCGCCTGGGTGACCGGCGTGCGCTGCACGAGGCGCGCCACGACGAGCACCAGGGCGGCCACCACGGACGCGACCAGCGGGACGGTCAGGTCGTTGGTGATCACGAACGCGACCACGAACACCAGGCCGGGCAGCACCGCCTCGACCAGGCCGCGCACCCCGCCCACGGCCTGCGCGGCCGAGAACTCGTCGCCGGTGAGGGCACGCATACCGCGCGCGGGGGTCTCTGCGGGCTGTGCCGCGGACTGCGCCACGGGCTGCTCCGGGGGCACGTCAGGACGTGCGGGATCGCTCATGGGGGCTATTGTGCCTCGCCCGGCCGGGGCCTCAGCTCGTACCGCGGGTTGAACATGGTGCGCCGCCCGTCGACGTCGCAGACCATGCCCTCGACCCGGATCCGGCGGCCCGGCTCGATGCCCTCGATGGTGCGGCGGCCGAGCCACACGAGGTCGAGGGCGCCGGAGCCGTCGAACAGCTCCGCCTCCAGGGTCGGCACGCCCTCGCGCGGGCGCAGCACGACCGAGCGGAGTACGCCCGCGACCTTGCCGCGGGAGCGGGTGGGCACGGACGTGACCGCCGCACAACCGATGTTCTTGGACGCGTCGGCGCGCTCCGCGGTGTCGCTGACCTCCTCGTTCGAGGCCAGCGTCGCCGCGATGCGCGAGGCGAGTGCCGAACGGAGACCCATCAGTGGTTCACCTCGTCAGCCGATCTGGGTGATCTCAGGGCCGCGGCGCAACGGGTTGAAGTCCGACATCTGCGGTGCGGCGCCCTGCGGACCGGCCGGCTCCTGCGCCGGCTGTGCACCATCCTTGCGCGCCGACTTCGGCAGCGCCAGGGGCAGCAGGTCGCGCGGTGGGCGCGGGCTCTGGTCCCGCACCACGACGATGTTCGCGAACACGGACTCCAGCGGCTTGGCCGCCTCGGCGTCCAGCGCCGCCCGGCCCGCGAGCACGCCGCGGATGAACCAGCGGGGCCCGTCCACGCCCACGAACCGCGCCGGCCGCTGGCCGGACTGCCCGTCGGGGCCCGTCACGGGCATGCGGACCAGCAGCTCGCGGCCGAACACGCCGGGCACGTCGTCCACGATGCCGCCCTGCCCGCTCACGGACTGCGCGATCTCGTGCCGGATCTCGTCCCAGATGCCCTCGGTGCGCGGCGCGGCGAACGCCTGGATCTGGAGGTTGGACCCCTCCAGCGCGGCCGTCACCCCGGTGACCTTCTGCGTCTTCTTGTCGATCTCCATGCGGAGCTCGAGCCCGGGCATCACGGGCAGCCAGATGGCGCCGAGGTCGACCCGCGGGCCCATCTCGTCCACCTGGGACCGGTCGAAGGGTCCGTGGGGCCGCTTCTGCTGCTCGGCCTCCACCGACGCCCACTCGACCGAGGCGGCCTCATTCGCCGTGCCTCGTCGGCTGAACAGACCCACAGCCACACTCCTTCGTCGTTCGTCCGTTGCTCGCCTCACCCGGGCGCGCGCTTTGCTCCGCCGGGCGGCGTTATCCGCTCGTTACTTACAGCCTAGACCTGTCCGGCGCCCAGCTGGACACGCGTTCAGCGCCCGGCGAAACCGCCGCTGGAGCCGAAGCCGCCGTCACCCCGGTGCGAGCCGGGCAGGGTCTGCGCGGGCAGGAACCGCGCGCGCTCGACCTTCTGGATCACGAGCTGCGCCACACGGTCGCCCCGGACCAGCTTCACGGGCTCGGTCGTGTCGGTGTTGAGCAGCGTGACCTTGATCTCGCCGCGGTAGCCCGCGTCCACGGTGCCCGGCGCGTTCACGATGGTCACGCCGTGCTTCGTCGCGAGGCCCGACCGCGGGTGCACGAACGCCGCGTAGCCGTCCGGCAGCGCGATCGAGATGCCGGTGGGCACCAGCACCCGCCCCTGCGGCGGGATCTCGACGTCGACCGTGGTCACCAGGTCGGCGCCGGCGTCGCCGGGATGCGCGTACGAGGGGACGGGAACGTCGTCCAGGAGGCGGATGAGCACGTCGACCGTGCTGCCGTCGTGAGCTGGCTCAGGGGTGGGCACGCCGGAAGAGTACGCCACCTCGGCCCGCGTCGCCGCAAGAGTGCCGAGGCAGTGTCCAGGACTGGGATGATGTGTCCATGACGGCGACCACCCTCACCTTCCACGAGCGTCTCCTGCCCGGGCCCGGTGGCTGGCTCGGCACGGTCGGTCTGGGCGCCATCGCGGCGATCGCGCTGTGGCCCGTGCACGCGGCCACGGCGGTCGCCGTCGGGCTGCTGGTGTGCGTGGGGTCGGCGGTCGCCCTGGCGGTGACGTCGCCCGTCGTCGAGGTGTCCGACGGCGTCCTGCGCGCCGGGAGCGCCCGGATCCCGGTCGCGCTGCTCGGCACGGCGCAGGCCCTGGACGTGGCCGCCATGCGGCACGAGCTGGGCCCCGGCCTCGACGCGCGCGCCTACGTCTGCCTGCGCGCGTGGGCGCGGACCGGGGTGCGGGTCGCGCTCGACGACCCGGCCGACCCCACCCCCTACTGGCTGGTCTCCACGCGCCGCCCGGAGCTGCTGGTGCAGGCCCTGGCTGACTGAGCCCTCCCAGGCCTCTCCCGGGCCCGGACACGACGAAGGCTGCCATGCTCCGCATGACAGCCCGGTCGTGTCGTCAGTGCCGAAGGCCTGGTGGATCAGGCGGCGCACTCCGTGCAGATCATCTGGCCGGCCTTCTCGTAGGCCAGCTGGCTGCGGTGGTGCACCAGGAAGCAGCTCGAACACGTGAACTCGTCCGCCTGACGCGGCAGCACCCGTACAGCGAGCTCCTCGCCCGACAGGTCGGCGCCCGGGAGCTCGAAGCCCTCGGCCGCTTCTGTCTCGTCCTCGTCCACAACGCCCGAGGACTTGTCGGAACGACGTGCCTGCAGCTCCTGGATCGAGTCCTGCTCGACATCCTCGTCGTTCTTACGCGGGGCGTCGTAGTCAGTTGCCATGTGGTGTTCTCCGTCGGTAGGTGGTCGCGCCGGAAGGGTTCGGGACATCCGGGGTTCGACGCCGCCCCGGCCGGGACACCGCAAGCACCGTCGAACAGCGACCGCAAGCGGGTGTACGCGCAGATAATGCACACGGCCCCGGTTTTGTTCCCGAGTCGGCCCACGGATTGTGCACCATTTCTGTCAGGCGCGCTACATCTACCGGTGTAACCCCCGTCACGTACGCTCTGACCTGCAACAACGGCCCGTTTTCGGCCTTTTGGACCTGGTCAGCAGTGACCAGCCTTGCGGGGGTGTGTCATAAAAAAGATCACCCGAGATCTACGCCGCCGGCCCCGTCCGCGTCGGCCTCCTCCAGGATCCCGGCGAGCTGCGCGACGAGCTCCGCCGGCCCCGCGACCGTCATCGCGTTCCCGGCGGGCCGGCCCCGCAGACCGGTCACCACGGCGCCCGCCTCGGTGGCCACGATCACGCCCGCCGCCATGTCCCACGGGTTCAGGCCGCGCTCGTAGTACAGGTCGAGCGAGCCGTCCGCGAGCAGGCACAGGTCGATCGCGGCGGAGCCGAGCCGGCGGATGTCCCGGATCCGCGGCAGCACCTGCGCCAGCACCTGGGCCTGCTCGGCACGGCGTGCGGCGTCGTACCCGAAGCCCGTGCCCACCAGGGACGTGCTCAGGGACGCCGGCGCACCCGCGTGGACGGGCACGCCGTCGCGCGTGGCGCCCTCGCCCAGCCCGGCCGACCAGGTCCGCCCGTCGGCGATGCTGTGCACGCACCCGGCCAGCACGGTCCACGACGCCGGCTCGGGCGGCCCCGCCACCACCGCCACCGACACGGCCCAGGACGCCACCCCGTACAGGTAGTTCACCGTGCCGTCGATCGGGTCGAGCACCCAGGTCAGCCCGCTGGTGCCGGGCACGTCGTCGCCCTCCTCGCCCAGGATCGCGTCGTCCGGGCGCTCCGCGGCGATCATCTCGCGCAGCAGGTCCTCCGAGGCGCGGTCCATGACCGTGACCGGGTCCACGTCGCTCGACTTGGTCGCGGCCACCTCGACCCGCTCCGGTCTGCCCTCGCGCACGAGGGTCCCGGCCGCCGTCGCGAGGCGGACGGCGAGGTCGCGGAGGGTGGTGACGGTGACGCCGTCGGGCAGCTCGTGCGGTGCGGGTGAGATCACGCGCCCATCCTGCCCCACCCGCCGGCGGGCTACGATCCGGCGGCACACCGACGCGCCTGCGCCGCGCCGCCCCCGCTCGGTGGCAGGCTCGGCACACAGGACTACCCCGGGAGGACTGGCATGGACGAGCTGGAGCTGGTGAGGCTGCACGAGGACGGTGAACGCCTCGTCCTCGCCGCACGCGACGGCACCCAGAGCACCCTGCCGATCACCGACGCCCTGCGCGCCGCCCTCCGGGGTGACCGGCCGCGCCTGGAGTCGATCCGCGCCCAGGAGGAGTCCACCCTGCGTCCGCGCGAGATCCAGGCGCGCCTGCGCGCGGGCGAGACGTGCGAGGACCTCGCCGAGGCCTCGGGCCTGCCCGTGGAGCACGTGCGGCGCTTCGAGTACCCCGTCATCTCCGAGCGCGAGCACGCGATCTCCCGGGTGCGCGCCAAGGCCGTGCTGAACGACGACGACACCGCCACCACGCTCGGCGAGGTCGCCGACGAGCGGCTGCGCTCGCGCGGCGTGCGGCCCGACGACGCGCGGTGGACCGCCACCCGGGAGGGCACCCACCCCTGGATCGTCCAGGTCGAGTTCACCGCGGGCGAGCGGGCGCGGGAGGCCCGCTGGTCCCTCGAGCCGCGCGGCGGCTTCGTCACGGCGCTCGACGACGAGGCCCGCTGGCTCGGCCTCCCGGAGGACGACGGTGGCCCGGCGCTCGCCGGCGTCGCCACGCTGCCGCCGCAGCGGCTCGGCCAGCGCGGCTCCCGGCCGGCACCGCCCGAGCCGGACGACACGGACCTGCTCCTGGACAACCTCTCCGAGAGGCGCGGCCAGCGGCCCTCGCGGCGCTCCGCACCCGACGTCGGGCCGCCCGACCTGCTGGAGCTCGACCACCTGGACGGGGGACCGGCAGGCCCGGGCCCCGGGTCGGCGGCGAGCCCGGACGAGCCCGACGAGTCCACGCCGGAGCCGGCCGCGGCCGTCGTCGACATCGGCGCGCGGCGGGGCGGGTCGCGGCCGAGGATGCCGTCCGTCAAGGTGCCGGACTCTCCCGCCGACCTGGAGTGGGAGGGGCCGAGCCAGTGGGAGATCCCGGGGCCCGTACCGGCCACGCCCCCGCCGTCGGACCAGGAGGCGAAGCCCGAGGCGGAGCCTGCGCCCGCCCCGGTCCCGGAGCCGGCGAACGTGCCGGACAAGGAGCCGGCGGCCGCCAAGCGGCCCGCGCCCAAGCGCGGCCGCAAGTCGCGCGCGCAGGTACCGAGCTGGGACGAGATCGTGTTCGGCTCGCGCCCGGAGGTCTAGCCCCAGGGTCTCGCTAGCCCCAGAGGGACTCGTCCGCCGACCGGCGGCGGGCGGTGAGCGCGGTCATGCGGCGCATGTGGTGGCGGCGGCACAGCACCTCGTACGCGACCTCGGCGAGACCGACGTCGCCGATCACCACCTGCTCCCCCTCGGTGACCATGATCCCGTCCACGGTGCGCGCGTTGTGCGTGGCGCGCGCACCGCACCAGCACAGCGACTGCACCTGGAGCAGCTCGACACGGTCGGCGAGCTCGATGAGGCGGGCGGAGCCGGGGAAGAGCCGGGTGCGGAAGTCGGTGGTGATGCCGAAGGCGAAGATGTCGATCTCCGTCTCGTCGACCAGCCGGGCGAGCTGCTCCACCTGCGCGGGCGAGTAGAACTGCGCCTCGTCGCACACGAGGTAGTCGACGGCCTCGCCGCCGGCGCGCCGGCCGCTGATCTCGACCCAGAAGTCGGTGTCGTCGGTCACCTCGACCGCCGCGACCTCCAGGCCCAGCCGGCTGGAGACCCGGTCCGCGCCCGCCCGGTCGCCCCGGCTGAAGATGAGCCCCTCGCGCCCGCGGGCGCGGAAGTTGTGGTCGGTCTGCAGGGCGAGCGTGGACTTGCCGGAGTCCATGGTCCCGGAGAAGAAGACGAGCTGGGCCACGAGAGCTTCCTAGGAGAGGGCGGTCAGGAACGGCACGAGCATCTCGTGCGGCGTGAGGGAGCCGTGCACGCCGGGCAGTGCCCGCGCGTTCGCGGAGTGCACCCGGGAGTCGACGACGGTGGCGGCGCCGGTCATCGCCACGACCACGTCCCCGATCGCGGGCAGCACGTGCTCGGCTACCGGCCCGAACCAGCCGTCGGCCACGGCCCGCTCCCGCAGCACGACCAGGGCGTGGTCGCCCAGCCGCTCGGTCCACCGAGCCGCGACGTCGGCCGGGTCGGTGCCCGGCTCGGTGTAGACGTGCAGGGCGCGCGGCTCACCGCCCACCATCGCCACGCCGGGGTGCAGGGCCGGGTCGGTCGCGACGTCCCACTGGGTGGTCAGGTCGGCCGTGATCTGGCCGTGGTCGGCCGTGACCAGCACCAGGGTGCCGCGCGGCACGCTGCGCAGCAGGCGGCGCAGCTCCCGGTCGGTGGCCTCCAGCGCGTCGCCCCACTGCCAGGAGTCCCAGCCGAAGCCGTGGCCGGTCTTGTCGACGTCGCCCTGGTACAGGTACACCAGGCTCTGCCCGGTGCCGGCCGGGTCGGCCGGCCGGCGCAGCGCCGCGACGGTGGCGTCCACGCGCTGCTCGAACGTCTCGGCGGCCACGTGGGCGGGGCCGCGCAGCGCGGCCTGGCTCATGCCGGAACCCGCGAACTTCCGCGGGCCGGGGGCCACCACCCGCGTGCCGGCGGCGGCGAGCGTTTCCAGGACGGTGGGCTCGCGCTGCACGTCGGCGGGGTCGCCGAGGTCGCGCCACTGCACCACCGCGGCCAGCTTCCCGGTCTCCGGGTTGCGCTGCGTGTAGCCGAGCATGCCCGTGAGCCCCGGGGCGGTGCCGGTCCCGAGGATGCTCAGGCCCGCGGCCGTCGTGGACGGGAAGCTGGAGGTGAGCGTGGCGGCGTCCTCGCCCCGCTCGCGCAGGAGGCCGCGCAGGAACGGCGCGTGGCCCCCGCGCTCGGCGAGGTTGCGGATGCCGAGCCCGTCCACCAGCACGACGACCACGCGGTCGGCGTCGGGCAGGCCGAGGGCCGCGCGGCAGCCGGCCGCGGTCAGGCCCGTGGCCGTGGTGAGGTCGTGGCCCAGCGCGCCCGCCGCGGCGGGCAGCACCGCGGCGAGGCTCGCGGTGTCGTAGGACGGCGCGACGAGCCCCTCGGGGAGGTGCGGAGCGCTCACGCAGACGTGGCCCGGGACAGTGCCCGGGCGAAGTCGACGGCCGCCCGGACGGCGGCGTCGCCCTCGGCCTCGCCGGAGACGCGGACCACCACGTCGTCGGGCGTCACCTGGCCGGTCAGGCCGTGGTCGGCCGTGCAGTTCGGGTCCACGCAGGAGGCCGGCTCCAGGTCGACGCGCGAGACCGCGCCCCAGCCCACGGCGAGCGTGACCTCGCGCGTGGCCCCGCGCTGCGGGTACTGCGCCGGGTCCGCGATCACGTGGGTGAGCGCCACGGAGCGGATCTCGCGCACCGGCACCACCTCGGTGGTGGCGGACGCCGAGCCGGACCGGGCCGGGTCCTCCCCCGTGTGGTCGTCGACGTGCGCGGTGACCAGGCGGGTCGGGGTCAGCACCAGGACCGTGAGGTGGCGGCGCACCTCCGAGTCGAAGGTGGTCTCGGCCTGCACGAGGTGGGCCACCACCTCCTCGCCGGCCAGGGCCACGTCGAGCACGTCCGCGACGAGCTCCGGGTAGTAGCCGGCCCGGTGCAGGTGGGCGGTCAGGTCGTCACGGGCATCGGTAGGGGCATGGGGCACGAGGGGAATCATCCCATGAGAGGGGCTCTCGCCGTTAGCCCGGCAGCGCCCTGCGCAGGGCGTCCGTGCGGCGTTCGGCGGGGCGCAGCCGGATCGTGGCGTGCAGCACGGAGGCGCCCCGCTCCGCGACGGCCACGGGGTACAGCTCCACGGACGCGAGCTCGGGCAGGTCGTCGGCCATGACCGAGACGCGGGCCAGCACGTCCTCCAGCGCCGCGACGTCGGCGGCGGGCGCGCCCTGGTACCCGAACAGGCGGGGCGCGGCGCGCACGCCGCGCACCATCCGGGCCACGTCCACGTCGGTCAGCGGCGGCACGCCGTGGGTCACGTCGTCGAGCAGGTCGACGGCGTCGCCCGCCACGCCGAACGAGACCACGGGCCCGAACAGCTCGTCCTCCACCGACCGCACCACGCACGCCACGCCCGTGGGGGCCATGGCCTGCACCTCCAGCACCGGGTCGGGTGCAGGCAGCAGGGCCGACGCCGCGGCGAGCATGCGCTCGGCGTCCTCGGTCAGGTCCTCGGCGTCGGCGATGTCGAGCCGCACGCCGCCCAGGTCGGCGCGGTGCCGCAGCGCGGGCGAGGCGATCTTGAGCGCCACCGGCCAGCCCAGCTCCTGCGCGGCGGCCACCGCCTCCTGCGGCGTGCGCACGCTCCGGGAGCCCCACAGGGACAGGCCGTAGCAGGCCAGCAGCTCGGTCGCCTCCTCCTGGTCCAGGACCGTCCCGTCGGGGTGCCGGCCGAGCAGCGACTCGACGAGGGTACGCGCCTGGGTGCGGGCCACGCCGTCGGACACGCCCTCCCGCAGGGCCGGGCGGACCGGGCTGCCGTGGTCCTGGGTGCGCCACCGCGCGTAGCGCACCACCTCCCCGAGGGCCCAGACGGCGTCCTCGGGCGTGGAGAAGGCGGGCAGGCGGACCTCGCGCCCGTCGTGGCTCGCCGCGAGCTCGTCGGGCATGCCGTGCAGGCCCAGCGCGCTGACCACGGTGGTGCGGCCCGTGCGGGCCGCGGCCGCGGCCACGGCGCGGGCCATCGCCTCGGTGCGCGGCAGCACCACGGGCACGGAGACCATGACGACGGCGTCGCACGCGTCCGGCGCGTAGAGGGCGTCGACGGCGGCGGCGATCTCGTCGTCGGGCGCCCCGGCCGACAGCGACTCCGGCGGCCCGACGACGGTCAGGCCCGCCGCCGCGACGGCGTCGGCCACGAGCGCGGCGAGCGACGGCGAGCTGGCAAGGATGCCCACCCGGCCGCCCGCCGGCAGCGGCTGGTGCGCCAGCACCTGCGCGACGTCCATGAGCTGGTGCGTGTTCTCCGCGCGGATCACGCCGGACTGCCGCAGCACCTCGTCGAGCATCCGGCGCGGGGCGCGCGTGGCGCGCACGGTGTGCCCGGGCGGCACCACGCTGCCGTGGCGCCCCGCCACGACCACGACCACGGGCTTGACGAGCGCGAGGCGGCGGGCGATGCGCGAGAACTTGCGCGGGTTGCCGAGCGTCTCCAGGTACAGGCACACGACGTCGGTGTGGGGGTCGTCCTGCCAGTACTGCATGACGTCGTTGCCGGACACGTCCGCCCGGTGCCCCGCCGACACCAGCGTGGACAGACCCAGGCCGCGCCGCTTGACGGTCTCGGCCGCCGTCACGGCGGTCGGCGCGCTCTGGCTGAACAGGCCCACCCGCCCGGCGCGCGGAGCGGTCAGGGCGAGGCTGGCGCGCAGACGCGCGCCCGGCACGTTGGTGAGCAGGCCGTAGCTCGCCGGGCCCACCACGCGCATCCCCTCGCCGTGCGCGGTGCGCAGCAGCTCCCGGCGGCGGGCCACGCCGGCCGGCCCGGCCTCGGCCCAGCCCGCCGACAGCACGACCACGCCGTGAGCGCCCGTGCCGCGCAGGCGGCGGACGGCGTCGATCACCTCGTCGGGCGGGGCGGCGACGACGGCGAGGTCGATGCCGTGGGGGGTGTCGGGGCCGGTGCTGCCGCCGCTGGTGCCGCCGTTGCTGCTCTCCGGGGCGAGGTCCGCCCAGGTCACGTCGTCGCCGAGCACGAGGAGCTCGGTGTCGCCGGGGTCGGCGGCGTGGGCCTCGCGGACGCGGGCGACGAGCAGGTGGTCGATGTCCGGGGCGTCGGCGGTGCCGGCGTCGGCAGGGCCGACCAGGAGCACCCGCCGCGCCGAGAGCAGGCCCTGCATGGAGCGGGCCTCGGTACGGTGCTCGCGGTCGGCCATCACCTCCCGGGACCGGTCGGTCGGGTCGAGGTCGACCGAGACGCTCACCACGCCGTCGTCCAGGTGCTGCTCGACGTCGTAGCCCGCCTCGCGGAACACGCCCAGCATCGCGCGGTTCTGGGGCAGCACCTCGGCGATGAACCGGTGCACGCCCCGCTCGCGCGCCGCCGCGGCGATGTGCTCCAGGAGGACCGAGCCGAGGCCCTGGCCCTGGAGCGCGTCCGCGATGTTGAACGCGACCTCGGCGGTGCGCCGCCCCGGCTGGTCGTCGGTCACGTCGTAGCGCGTGACGCCGACGATGTCCTCGCGGCCGGCGCCGTCGTCGTCCGTACCCGGCCGGACCGCGACGAGCGCCGCGCGGCGTACGTGGTCCACCGTGACGAGCTGGGTGAGCAGCCGCTCCGGGATGCGCTGCAGCGCGGCGAAGAACCTCAGGTAGGTGGAGCGCTCGGACTGGGCCATCTGGAAGCGCTGGAGCGCGTCGGCGTCCTCGGGGCGGATGGGGCGCACGTGCGCGGTCGAGCCGTCGCGCAGCACCACGTCGGCCTCCCACTCGACGGGGTAGCCGGTCGCGTAGGGCGAGCGCACCGTGCCCACCTTCCGGTCGGCCCGTTCTGGCTGGTCCACGGGACAAGGCTAACGACCCCGCGGGAGGTGCCGCCGTACCGGGGCGGCAGCCCGCTGGTCAGCCCGCTGGTCTGCCCGTCGGTCAGCCCACCAGGACCATGCCCACGAGCAGCATCACGGCGAAGCCCACGAGCACGAGGCGCTGGCGCCGGTTGGGGCCCGACGCCGTCAGGATCGCCGCGACGGCGGGACCCGCCCCGAGCAGGAGCCATGCGCCGACGGCCGGCGCCACGTTCACGGCGACGGCGCCGACGGCGACGACCACCAGGCCGTGCACCACGCCGAGCCCGACCCGCATCGCGACCACGATGTGCAGCACCGCGGCGAGGATCGCCAGGCCGGCCCACACGGTGATGCCCTGCTCCAGGCAGCCCCACTCCTGCTCGGCGCACCGCCAGGACTGCATCCACCACGTGACCAGGGCGCCGAGCACCAGGACGGGCACCACGCTGAGCCCGACCACACCGTAGGCGAGGCCGATCCGGGCCAGCCAGCCCGGGACGGTCGTCGACCTGCTGACCAGCGGCAATTCGGGCATACCTGAATACTGCCAGGTGGGACGAGGTCTGTGCACACGGCTCGGCGATGACCTGGTGAGACGTCCGTGAAGAGCCTCCTGTGCGGAGGGCGTGTGCGCGACCTGGAGTGTGGGTGGCGCGAGGTACGGTTTGCCTGTCCCCGTCCAGCCCCAGAGCCCAGGAGCCCCACGAACCATGGCGCGCAAGCCGTCGCAGCCGCTCGACGAGAGCGAGATCCACGAGAAGGTCGTGGACATCGACGTCGCCTCGGAGATGGAGGCCTCGTTCCTCGAGTACGCCTACTCCGTCATCTACTCGCGGGCGCTCCCCGATGCGCGCGACGGCCTCAAGCCGGTGCAGCGACGCATCCTCTACATGATGTCGGACATGGGGCTGCGGCCCGACCGCGCGCACGTGAAGTCGTCGCGCGTGGTGGGCGAGGTCATGGGAAAGCTGCACCCGCACGGTGACGCCCCGATCTACGACGCGCTCGTGCGCCTGGCGCAGGACTTCTCGCTGCGGCTGCCGCTCGTGGACGGGCACGGCAACTTCGGCTCGCTCGACGACGGCCCCGCCGCCCCCCGGTACACCGAGGCGCGGCTCGCGGCGCCGTCGATGGCGATGACCACCGGGCTCGACGAGAACGTCGTGGACTTCGTGCCGAACTACGACAACAAGCTCACCCAGCCCGAGGTGCTGCCCGCCGCGATCCCGAACCTGCTGGTCAACGGCGCGTCCGGCATCGCGGTCGGCATGGCCACGAACATGGCGCCGCACAACCTCGTCGAGGTCGTCTCGGCGGCACAGCACCTGATCAAGAACCCCGAGGCCACGCTGGAGGACCTGCAGCGGTTCGTGCCCGGGCCGGACCTGCCCACGGGCGGCAAGATCGTCGGGCTGGAGGGCGTGCGCGACGGCTACCGCACCGGCCGCGGCAGTTTCCGCACCCGTGCCACCGCGCGGATCGAGAACGTGACCCCGCGCCGCAAGGGCATCGTCGTCACCGAGCTGCCGTACCTGGTGGGGCCGGAGAAGGTGATCGAGAAGATCGCCGACGGCGTCAAGGCCAAGCGCATCCAGGGCGTGGCCAACGTCCAGGACCTCACCGACCGCACGCACGGCCTGCGCCTCGTGATCGAGGTCAAGACCGGCTTCGACCCCGACGCCGTGCTGGAGCAGCTCTACCGCGTCACGCCGCTCGAGGACTCGTTCGGCATCAACAACGTGGCCCTGGTCGACGGCCAGCCGCGCACGCTCGGCCTGCTCGAGATGCTGCGGGTCTGGGTGGACCACCGCATCCTGGTGGTCCGCCGCCGCTCGCAGTACCGCCTGGACAAGCGCCTGGAGCGGCTGCACCTGGTGGACGGCCTGCTCATCGCGATCGTCGACATCGACGAGGTCATCCAGGTGATCCGCTCGTCCGACGACGCCGCCATCGCCCGCGACCGGCTGCGCGAGATCTTCGACCTGTCCGAGCCGCAGGCCTCCTACATCCTCGACCTGCAGCTGCGCCGGCTGACCAAGTTCTCCCGCATCGAGCTGGAGAAGGAGGCCGAGGAGCTGCGCCGCGAGATCGCGGAGCTGGAGCAGATCCTCGGCGACGAGAAGCTGCTGCGCCGCCTCGTGAGCACCGAGATGGGCGAGGTGGCCAAGACCTACGGCACGCCGCGCCGCACCGTGCTGCTCGACGCCGCGGGCGGGTCCGTCGGCTCGGTGGCCGTCGCCCCCGCGAACGGGCGCAAGAAGAACGTGGAGCCGATCGACCTGCAGATCAAGGACCAGCCCACCCGCGTGGTGCTGTCCGCCACCGGCCTGCTGGCCCGGCTCCCCGACGACGTCCCGGTGCCGCGCGAGGGCAACCGCGCCGCGCACGACGCCCTGCGGGGCGACGCCGCGGCGTCCACCCGCGGCCACGTGGGCCTCGTGACGTCCGCCGGCCGGATGCTGCGCATCTCCGTGCTCGACCTGCCCTCGCTCCCGCCGACGGACGGCGCGCCCTCGCTGTCCGGCGGCATCCCGGTCAGCGAGCTCGTGGAGCTGGAGCGCGGCGAGAGCGTGCTCGCGGTGACGGGGCTCGGCGCCGACGCGCCGACCGTCGCCGTCGGGACGGCACAGGGCGTCGTCAAGCGCGTCGCGCCGTCCGACGCCCCGGCCAAGGGCGACGAGTGGCCCGTCATCGGGCTCAAGGACGGCGACACCGTGGTCGGTGCCGCCGTCGTGGCCGACGACGACGAGCTGGTCTTCGTGGCCGACGACACCTCGCTGCTGCACTTCCCGGCGTCGTCCGTGCGCCCGCAGGGCCGCGCGGCCGGCGGCATGGCGGGCATCAAGCTCGCCGAGGGCGGGCGGGCCGTGTTCTTCGGCGCGGTCCCGGCCGGGGTCGACGCGACCGTCGTGACGATCGCCGGCGCCGGTGACGCGCTGCCCGGGATCGAGCCGGGCGCGGGCAAGGTGACGCCGTTCGCGCTGTACCCGGGCAAGGGCCGGGCGACCGGCGGCGTCCGGTCGCAGCGGCTCCTGAAGGGCGAGGACGGCCTGATCCTGGCCTGGGTCGGCGCCACTCCCCCGCGTGCGCTCGGCGCCGGCGGCCAGCCGGTCGACCTGCCCGAGGTGGACCAGCGCCGGGACGGCTCCGGGACGCCGATCGCGGTGCCGGTCGCGGTCATCGGGTGATCTCGGGAGAGTAGTTCTGTGGGAGGTGTCGATTCCGGCGCGGCTCGCCCGTCCAAGGCGTGTCAACATCCCACGAACGAGGAGCTTGTCATGACCGACACCTGGGTCTTCCTGATCCGCGAGAACGACTGGGACTCGGACGCGTACCTCCCCGAGAACATGGGGGGCCGCGACCTGTCCGAGGACGAGGACATGGCCGCGCACCAGCGCTTCGGCGACGCTGTGGCCGCGCTCGGGGCGAAGATCACCGGCAGCAACGCCCTGCAGAACGCCAAGTACGGCGGATGGGTCGCCGCCGGCGCGGGCGGCGGCGAGCCGGTGTACACCGATGCCCCGTTCACGGACACGAACGAGGTGATCACCGGTTACTACGAGATCGAGTGCGACGAGGCCACCGCCCGCAAGATCGCCGGGCTCGTGCCGAGCTCGAACACGGTCGAGTGGCGCAAGGTCGTGCGGTTCGGCTCCTGAGTGCCGATCGATCCCGCGGCGTTCCGCACCGCCTGGCCCCAGGTGGTGCGGTCGCTCGCGGTGACCACCCGCAGCCTGGACCACGGTGAGGAGTACGCCGCGGAGGCCTTCGCGCGCGCCGCCGCCCAGCCTGACGGCACCATCGACGACCTCGTGGGCTGGTGCGTGCAGGTCGGCCGCCGCACCTGGCTCGACGCGCTGCGCCACCAGGGGGTGTTCGATCGGATCCAGCCCCAGCTCGCTCGCCCGGAGGTGGCCGACGTGGACGCGCCGCACGCCCCGGGCGACGAGCTGGACGACCGCCTCGCGCTGCTCTTCGTCGCCTGCGACGACGCCCTCGCGCCCGGCGCACAGCTGGTGCTGGCGATGCGTGTGGTCTGCGGGCTCACGATCCGGCAGATCGCGGAACACCTCGGCGTCGCCGAGGCGACCGCGGCCGCCCGGCTCACCCGCGCCAAGTCCGCGCTGGCCCGGGCGCGGGACGAGTTCGCCGTGCCCGACGGGGCCGCGCGGGCAGTGCGGCTGCCCGTGGTGCTCGGGTGCGTGGCCGGACTGTTCACCGTGGGTCAGCGGGAAGAGCTGCAGCCCGAGGACGCGACGCGGGATCCGGCCCGTGACGCGCTGACGCTCGCCGAGGCACTGGTCGCGGAGTACCCGGACGACCCCGAGGTGCTCGGCCTGCGCGCGGTCTGCCGGCTCGGCCTGGCCCGGCGGCCCGGCCGGGTGCGCGACGGCGTGGCGCTCCCCCTCGACGAGGTGGACCGGTCGGCGTGGGACCGGCGGCTGCTGCGCACGGGGCTCGACGACGCCACGACCGCGCTCACGTGGTCGACGTCCCCCGGGGCACCCGAGTCGCCCGGCCGCTTCGTGCTGGAAGCCGCGATCTCCGGCGTGCACGCCACGGCACCGGACGCCGCCGGCACGGACTGGCCGCGGCTGGCACAGCTCTACGACGCGCTGGCGGGCACCTGGCCGTCCCCGGCGACGCGCGTCGCGCGGCTGGTGGTACTCGGCCGGCTGGCGCTGCGCGACGGCGGCGATCTCGTCCCGGTCGAGCGCGAGCTCGAGGCGCTGGTCGCGGACGGCCCGCCGTACGCCGCCCGCGACGCGAGCCTCACGCTCGCCGACCTGGCCCGCCGGACCGGCCGCACCGACGAGGCCGCCGGCCGGTACCGCGAGCTGCTCGACGTGGTGCCCGAGGGCCCGTTGCGCGAGTTCTGTCGCCGGTACGCGGGGTGACGGGGCGGCGACGGGCAGCGTCCGGAACCCGAAATCCCCTCAGCCGATGTCGGTGTCCGGTGGTTGACTCCAGCGCATGACCGACGACCTGACCTACGAGTTCTCCGCCGACCCCGCCCGCATCGACGCCACGCGCGTGCACGAGCTCGTCTCCCTGCACACCTACTGGGCGAAGGGCCGCCCGCGCGAGGTGATGGACGCCGCCATCGCGGGCTCCCGGCCCTACGGCGTCTACCGGCGGGACACGGGCGAGCAGGTCGGGTTCGCCCGCGTGGTGACCGACGGCGCGACGTTCGCGTGGCTCGCCGACGTCATCGTCGACCCGGACCTGCGCGGGCAGGGCATCGGAAAGCTGCTGGTCGCAGGCGTCGTCGCCGAGCTCGACCAGCTCAGCGGCCTGCGCCGGACGATCCTCGCGACGGCCGACGCCCACGGGCTGTACGAGCAGTTCGGCTGGACGCCGGTCACCGAGGAGTACACATGGATGGAACGCCCCGGCAGCGCCGCCGGCGCGCCGGCACCTCAACCAGGAGCAGCCACATGAGCCTGTCCGTCGAGATCGGTGACCTCACACGCGTCGAGGCCGACGCCGTCGTCAACGCCGCCAACGCCCTGCTCCTGGGTGGCGGCGGGGTCGACGGCGCGATCCACGCAGCCGCCGGACCCCGCCTCCTGGAGGCCTGCCGACGGCTCAGGAACACGACGCACCGCGATGGCCTGGCCGTGGGCGACGCCGTCGCCACCCCCGCGTTCGACCTGCCCGCGTCCTGGGTGATCCACACGGTCGGGCCGAACCTCCATCGCGGTCAGGACGACCCGGCCCTGCTCGCGTCGTGCTTCGCGCGGTCGCTCGACGTCGCCGCCGAGCTCGACCTGCGCTCGGTCGCCTTCCCGGCGGTGAGCGCAGGCGCCTACGGCTGGCCGGTGTCCGACGTCGCGCGCATCGCCGTGGTGACCACCCGGAACTGGCTCGCCGAGCACTCCGAGGCGGACCTGCAGGACGTGCGGTTCGTCGTGATCGACGAGCGCGTCCGGCGGGCGTTCGACGACGTGCTCAGCTCGTGAGCAGCTTGCGCAGCTCCTCCGGCGTCGTCGCGACCGCCGCCGCGCCCGCCGCCTCCAGCTCCCCGGGCGCGGCGTAGCCCCAGGTCACGCCCACGGTCGCGACGCCGTGGTGGGCGGCCGCGTGCACGTCGTGCTCGCGGTCGCCCACCATGACGACCTGCGCGACGTCGGCCCCGAGGGCCACCGCGTGCTCCACCGCCCGCTCCACCACGACCTCCTTGCCCTGCACCAGCCCGGCCGCCTCCGCGACGGCGCCGTGCACGCCGTCGAGCCCGCCCTCGAGGTAGCCGTCCAGCCCGAAGTGCTCCACGATCTGCCGCGCGTAGTGCTCGGGCTTGGCCGTCGCGACCAGGAGCGTCAGCCCGGCCTCCCGGAGCCCCGCGAGCGCCTCCGGGATGCCGGGGATCACCGAGTTGTCGAACATGCCGTGCACCTCGAAGTCGCTCCGGTAGGCGGCGATCACGGCGGTGGCGTCGGCGTCGGACAGGCCGATCCGGGTCATGCTCGCCCCCAGGGGCGGGCCCACGAAGGTGCGCAGGACCTCGTCGGAGGGGATGTCGAAGCCGGCGTTCGTGAAGCCGGTGCGCAGCGACGCGATGATGCCGGGCGCCGAGTCGGTGAGGGTGCCGTCGAGGTCGAGCAGGACGTGCGTGGTACGGGCGGGGAGCGAGAGAGTCACCCGGCGAGCGTGCCACAGGTTCAGTGGTGCCCGTGGTGCGCGTCCGCGCCGGGAGGCAGGTCCGGCCCGGTGCCCCCGACGTCGGGCTCCCCGCCGCCCTCGCCGGTCCCGTGAGCACCGTGCCCGGCGTCGCCGTCGTGGTCCGGCACCGTCCCCGGCTCCTGCCCCGGCTCGACGACGACGAACTGCCCCATCATCCCCTCGTCCTCGTGCAGCAGCATGTGGCAGTGGAACATGTAGGGCACGTCCGGGTCGGTGTAGTCCTCGAACCGCATGAGCAGCCGGTAGGTGCGGTTCGGTTCCAGGTAGACGGTGTCCTTGGGCCCGGCGAGCTCGGGGGGCGGCGGGTCGCCGTCGACGGACAGGACGCGGAACTGGACGTCGTGCACGTGGAAGCTGTGCGGCATCGGCACGATGCTGCGCACCTCCCACACCTCGGTGTCGCCGACGGTGGCGGCCTCGTCGATCCGTCCCATGTCCATGGTCTGCCCGTTGATGCGCCGGTCGTCGAGCTCGAAGGTGCGCGTCACGGCCACGTCCTCCTCGTGCAGCGCGTCCTGCGCGGCGTGGGCGGACGGCGTCCAGGCGGGCTCGGGCGACGGCGCGAGCCGGTCGGCGGCCCGCAGCTCCAGCACGTCGAACGCGTCGTTGCCGCCCATCGCGAACGGGACGACGACGCCGCCCAGGTCGGCCTCGAACGAGTGCAGGCGCGTGGACTCCCCCGGCGCCATGCGCACGACGACCTCGGCGCGCTCGCCGGGCGCGAGCCGCACCTGCTCCAGCCGGACCGGGGCGTCGAGCAGCCCTCCGTCGGTCGCGACCAGGTCCATCTCCCGGTCCGGGAAGCCGAGCTGGTAGGTGCGCGCCGTCGACCCGTTGAGCAGGCGCAGGCGCACCCGCTCCGTGGTCACCTCGTGGTACGCGCCCACGGTGCCGTTGGCCAGCACGATCCCGCCGAGCGTGCCGGGCTCGCTGCCGCTGTCGTCGAGCTCGAGCTGGCCGTCGTCGTCGAGGGTCTTGTCCTGCACGATGACGGGCACGTCGTCGACGCCGTACTCCTGGGGCAGGTCGGCGCCGCGGGACGCGTCGTCGTCCAGGAGGAACAGGCCTGCCAGGCCGCGGTAGACGTGCTTCTCCGTGGCGCCGTGCGGGTGCGGGTGGTACCAGAGCGTGGCGGCGGGCTGGTCGATCCGCCAGGTCGGGCGCCAGGTGGCGCCCGGCTCGACCTCCTGATGCGGCCCGCCGTCCATGGCGGCGGGCAGGTGCATGCCGTGCCAGTGCACGCTGGTCGGCTCGGCCAGGTCGTTGGTGACCTCGACGGCGACGCGTTCGCCGCGCTCGGCCCGCAGGGTCGGCCCCAGGTAGGAGCCGTCGAAACCCCAGGTGCGCGTCTCGACGCCGGGCAGGAGCTCGCTGGTGCCCTCCTGTGCCGTCAGGGAGAAGACACGCGTGCCGTCCACGACCCGCGACGGCGCCAGCGGCGGGATCGCGAGCTCGTTCGTGAACTCCACCTCGTCCACCGGGGTGACCGAGCCGGGAACCAGGGCGCAGCCCGCGAGCGCGAGCAGCGGTGCGGCGAGGGCTGCGAGCCCGGCGGCGCCGCGCCTCATCGGACACCCCCGCGCAGCCGCTGCACGCCCGCGGCGGCGAGGCCCGCGAGCGCGCCCCACATCGTGTCGAAGGCCAGGGCCGGGACGAGGGTCCACACCGGGCCGCCGCCCGGGCCGCCGAACCCCGAGAGCACCGGGACCATCGTGCCGATCGCCGTGGCGACCAGCCCGTAGGCCAGACCGGTCAGGGTCAGGGTGAGCACGGGGCGGGGCACGCGGCCCAGCCCGACGACGCCGATCCAGACGGCGGCGGTGATGCCGATGATCGCGAGCGCCCGGGGTCCGCCGCTGCCGAGCGCACCGGTCAGGCCGGTGAGGGGCCAGAGCAGGGCCAGCGTGGACAGGCCGGCGACGAGGGTCCACGAGACGGCGGCGGGTTCGGCGGGTACGGGCCGGCCGGGAAGGTGTGGTGAGGTCATGCCCCGACGGTGCCCGCCGGGCCCACCTCGCCACATCGGCCCGGGATCGTCTCCTGGTGTCGCCCGGAGGCGACACGACCCTGAGACCGTGGTCTGATGCCTCAGGGGCGGGCCGTCCGTAGGGTGTCGGTGTGCCCGAGCAGAGCGAGGTCCCGCGGACCGTCGACCCACGCGTGACCGTCGACCCGCGCGTCACCGACGTCGCCCTGGCGATCGCCATGGCGCTGGTGGTCGCCGTCGTCATCGCCGCGGACCCCGACGCCCCGGCGCACGCCGGGCCGGGGGCGTACCTGTTCGCGGTGGGTTTCGGGGCGCTGGTCCTGCTGCGGCGCCGGATACCGCGCACGATGGTCGTGCTCACGGTGCTGGGCGTCTTCGCCTACTACACGTTCCAGTTCGCGCCCATCGGCATGGCGCTGCCGGCGGTCGCGGCGCTGTACTCGGCCGCGGAGATGCGCCGTACCGGCTGGGCGATCGGCGGGGGCGCCGTGCTGGTCGCCGTCGCGACGTACTACCGGGTGACGGGCACCGCGGAGGAGTACCTGGCGCCGTACGACCTGGTCACGAACCTCGCGCTGGTCGCGGCGGCGATCGCGCTGGGCGTCGCGGTGCGCCTCTCGCGGGAGGCGCGCGTGCACGAGGCGCACGAGGCCGAGCAGCGGCTGCAGGCCGAGCGGCTGCGCATCGCGCGGGACCTGCACGACGTGGTGGGGCACAACCTGTCGGTGATCGCGCTGCACTCGGGTGTCGCCGCGGAGGCGGTGGGGCGGGACGACGACGCGGCCCGGGGCGCGCTCCACCACGTGCGGGAGGCGACGTCGGGCACGCTGCGCGAGCTGCGCTCGACGGTGCGGGTGTTGCGGGCGCCGCTGGACGCCACCGCAGGTCCGGCAGGCCGAGGCCCGGCCGCGCCCGACGCCGGGTCACCCGAGGTGACGCCGACCGGTCTGACGGGAGTGGAGGCCCTGGCGAGGTCGGCCCGGGCCACCGGCCTGTCGGTCGAGGTGACGCTCGACGTGCCGCCTGGCTCCCTCGACGGCTCGATCGACGCCGCCGCCTACCGGATCGTGCAGGAGTCCCTCACCAACGTGCTGCGGCACGCCGACGCCTCACGCGTGACCGTGTCCGCGCGGGTCACCGGCGCGCGCCTCGCGCTGCGCGTGTCCGACGACGGCCGGGGTGCCGGCCCGGACCTCGTCGCCGGCTCCGGGCTCTCCGGGATGCGCGAACGCGTCGCGCTGCTCGGTGGCACCCTGAGCGTGGGCGACGACCCGGACGGCGGGTTCCTCGTCGACGCCGACCTGCCCCTGCGACTGGAAGGTTGAGGCCGGCCCATGATCCGGATCGTGCTGGTGGACGACCAGGAGCTCGTGCGCGCGGGCCTGCGGGCCCTCGCGGAGAGCGACGGCGACATCACGGTGGTCGGCGAGGCCGCCGACGGGCTCGCGGGGGTCTCACGGGTGCGGGAGCTGCGCCCCGACGTCGTGCTGATGGACATCCGGATGCCCCGGCTGGACGGCCTGGCCGCGACCCGTGAGATCGTCGCGGACCCCGCGCTGGCGGGCACCCGTGTGCTGGTCCTGACCACGTTCGACGAGGACGAGCACGTCTTCGAGGCGGTCCGGTCGGGCGCGGCCGGCTACCTGCTCAAGGACGTGGCCCCGGCCGAGCTGCGCCGCGCCGTCCGCGTGGTCGCGGCGGGCGACGCGCTGCTCGACCCGGCCGTGACCGCCACGGTGCTGCGGGCCGTCGCCGCCGGCCCGGCGCCCCGCACCGGGGACGACGATCGCCTGGCCGCGCTCACGGAGCGCGAGCGCGAGGTGCTGCAGCAGCTCGGCCGCGGCCTGACGAACGACGAGATCGCCGCCGAGCTCTACCTCAGCCCGGCCACCGCGCGCACGTACGTGAGCCGGCTGCTCGCCAAGCTCGGCGCGCGGGACCGGGCGGCCCTGGTGATCCTCGCCTACGAGACGGGCCTGGTCAGGGCACCCTGACCAGGCCCGTCCGGGCCGACCGGGACCTCAGGGCGCCCGGGCCTCAGAGCGCCCGGAGCCGCGGCAGCACGTCCTCGCCGAACTGCGTGAGGAAGCGCTCCTGGTCGTGGCCGGGGCCGTGCACCACGAGGTGGTTGAGCCCGGCGTCGACGTAGGGCTTGATCATCGCGACGGCCTCGTCGGGGTCGGACGCGACGATCCAGCGCTTGGCGACCTGCTCGATCGGCAGCTCGTCCGCGAGCTGCTCCATTTCGGTGGCCGACGTGACGCTGTGCTTCTGCTCCGGCGTGAGCGACAGCGGCGCCCAGAACCGGGTGTTCTCCAGCGCGGCGGCGGGGTCGCGGTCGTAGGAGATCTTGATCTCGATCATCTTGTCGACCTGCGCGGCGTCGCGCTCCGCCTTGGCCGCGCCCTCGGCGACCGCGGGCAGCAGCTTCTCCGTGTACAGGTCCATGCCCTTGCCGGAGGTGCAGATGAAGCCGTCGCCCGCGCGGCCGGCGTACTTCGCCACGAGCGGCCCGCCGGCCGCGATGTACACGGGCACGGGGTTCTCGGGACGGTCGTAGATGTTGGCGCCGACCAGCTCGTAGTAGTCGCCCTTGAAGTCCACGGACTCCTCGGTCCACAGGGCCCGCATGAGCTGCACGGCCTCGCGCAGGCGCGCGAACCGCTCCTTGAACTCGGGCCACTCCATCCCGGAGACGGCCGTCTCGTTGAGGGCCTCGCCCGTGCCGACGCCGAGGATGACCCGGTTCTCGGTGAGCAGGGCCAGCGTGGCGAACTGCTGCGCGATCACCGCGGGGTTGTACCGGAACGTGGGGGTCAGCACGCTCGTGCCCAGCTGGATGCGGGAGGTGCGCTCCCCCGCGGCGGCGAGCCAGGCGAGGGCTGACGGCGCGTGTCCCCCCTCGTGCCGCCACGGCAGGAAGTGGTCGGAGACCATCGCGCTGTCCAGTCCCACCTCCTCGGCGCGTACTGCGAGCTCAACCAGCTCGCGCGGCCCGAACTGCTCGGCGGACGCCTTGTACCCGATCTTCAGAGTCACGGTTGCGACCCTACGCCGCATCGCCCGCGTGCGAGCCCGGTCGTCGCGCACATCACATCCGTGCTGCTCAGGGCAGAAGAACCCGACGGACCCGACGGCACGGTCACCGCAACGCCCGGTACGTCCGGCTCGTCAGCTCGTGGTCCAGGTGCGGCTCCAGCCACCCGCTGGTCTCCACCACCCGTGGCAGGGACACCCCCGTGGTGATCCCCAGCCCGTCCAGCATCCACAGCAGGTCCTCCGTGGCGAGGTTGCCCGTGGCCGACTCCGCGTACGGGCACCCGCCCAGGCCCCCTGCCGACGTGTCGAACGTCGTCACCCCGTGCCGCAGCGCGGCCGCGACATTGCCCAGCGCCTGCCCGTAGGTGTCGTGGGCGTGCAGGGCCAGCACGTCGTCGGGCAGGCCGGCGGCGTTCAGCGCGTCCAGCAGCGCGACGACGTGCCCCGGCGTCCCGACGCCGATCGTGTCGCCCAGGGAGAGCTGCTCCGCGCCCAGGTCCATCAGGCGCCGGGCCGCGGTGACCACCTGCTCCAGCGGCACGTCGCCCTCCCACGGGTCGCCGAAGCACATCGAGACGTACGCCCGCACCCGCATCCCCGCGGCGCGCGCCCGCGTCATGACCGGCTCGAACATCGCGTACTGCTCGTCCAGGGACCGGTTCAGGTTCCGGCGCGCGAACGAGTCGGTGGCGCTGGCGAAGACCGCGATGTGCCGCAGCCCCAGGTCGTAGGCGCGCTCCAGGCCGCGCTCGTTCGGCACGAGCACCGGCAGGTCGCGGGCGCGGTCGCCGAGCCGGTCCACCAGCGCGCCCAGCACCTCGGCGGCGTCGGCGAGCTGCGGCACCCAGCGCGGGTGCACCAGGCTCGTGGCCTCCACGTACGGCAGGCCGGCGTCGAGCAGCCGCTCGACCAGGTCGATCTTCACCGCGGTGGGGACCACCGCCTTCTCGTTCTGCAGCCCGTCGCGCGGGCCCACCTCGTAGACGGTCACGCGGTCCGGCAGGGCCGGGTCGCGCACCACCTGCGGACGGCGGTAATCCCGGGGCGCCTGATCAGGCATCGGCCACCTCCATGACGAACAGCACCTGCCGCGCCGCGACCTGCTCCCCGGCAGCGGCGCGGACCCGCACCACACCGTCGGACGGCGCCACGAGCGCCACCTCCATCTTCATCGCCTCCAGCACGCCGAGCGCCTGCCCGGCGGTCACCACCTCACCGTCGCGCACCTCGACCCGGGCCAGGGCGCCGGGCATCGCGGCCACCACGACGCCGTCGGACAGGTCGGTCTCTGCCGCGCGGGAGCCGCCCGGCCGGGCGAACCGGAAGGTGTGCCCGCGCGTGCTCACCTCCACGGACCGCGGCCGCACGTCCACCACGAACCGGGCGGTCACGCCGTCCAGCTCCAGCAGCGTCGCGCCGTCCCCGGCACCCTCCACGGCACCACCCACGGCCCGGCACGACGTCGGCGGCTCGCCGCCGCGCCGCACCTCGCCCCGGGCGACGCTCACGCGGAGCACCGCGTCGTCGAGCTCGACCCACGTGTCCGCGGGCGGGCCGCCGAGCCGCCAGCCGTCGCCGCCGCCCTGCGCCGCGGCGGAGGCCACCGCCCAGGCGGCCGCCACGAGCGCGGGTCCCGGGTCCGGCGCGGGCAGCGGGTGGGTGTCCAGCCAGGCGGTGTGCACCTCGCCGTCGCGGAACGCGCCGGAGTCCGCGAGCGCCCGCACGAACCCGGTGTTGGTGACCAGGCCGCCGATCGCCGTGTCGTCGAGGGCGTCGACGAGGGCGTGCCGGGCGGCCTCGCGGTCGGGGCCGCGCGCGATGATCTTGCCGACCATGGGGTCGTAGGCGGCGGGGACGACGGTGCCGTCCTCCAGCCCGGCCTCGACGCGTACGGTGGTCGGGCCGGTCGAGACGGGCCAGCGCACGCGGGTGGCGGTGCCGGCCTGCGGCAGGAACCCGCCGAACGCGTCCTCGGCGTAGATCCGGGCCTCGATGGCGTGCCCGGTGACGGTGACGTCGTCCTGCGTGAAGCCGAGCGGTTCGCCGGCGGCGACGCGGAGCTGCTGCTCGACGAGGTCGATCCGTTCGCCGCGGACGCGCACGACCTCCTCGGTGATGGGGTGCTCGACCTGGAGCCGGGTGTTCATCTCGAGGAACCAGGCGCCTTCGATGCCCTGGCGGGTGTCGACCAGGAATTCCGCGGTGCCGGCGCCGGTGTAACCGACCTCGCGGGCCAGGTTCACGGCCCACAGGTGCAGCGCGTCGCGCACGGCCGGGTCGAGGTCGGGTGCGGGGGCTTCTTCCAGCACCTTCTGGTGGCGGCGCTGGGCGGAGCAGTCGCGTTCGTGCAGGTGGAGCACGTTCCCGTGCTCGTCGGCGAGGATCTGCACCTCGACGTGCCGCCCGTGCTCGACGTACCGCTCCAGCAGCAGCGTGTCGTCGCCGAACGCCGCGGCGGCCTCGCGGCCGGCGGCTGCGATGGCGGCGGCGAGCTCGTCCTCGCCGCGCACGACGCGCATGCCCTTGCCCCCGCCGCCGGCGGCGGCCTTGACCAGGAGCGGGTAGGTGCGGCTCCCCTGCATGGCGAACCATCCGCCGCCGCTGACGTTCCCGAGCGACCCCAGGACCGGCACGCCCGCCTTCCGGGCGATCTCGCGCGCGGTGTCCTTGCGGGCCATGGCGTCCATCGCCGCGGGCGGCGGTCCCACCCAGGTGAGCCCGGCGCCGAGGACGGCGCGGGCGAACTCGGCCTGCTCGGACAGGAACCCGTAGCCGGGGTGGACGGCGTCGGCGCCGGTCTCCTTCGCGGCGGCGAGCAGCGCGGGGATCGACAGGTAGGACTCGGCGGCCGGGGTGGGGCCGATGCGGACGGCGACGTCGGCGGCACGGGTGTGCGGGGCGCCGGTGTCGGCGTCGGAGTGGACGGCGACGGTGCGCAGCCCGAGCCGGCGGGCGGTGCGGATGATCCGCAGCGCGATCTCGCCGCGGTTGGCGATGAGCAGGGTGTGCATCGTCATCACATCCGGAAGATGCCGTAGGAGGGTTCGGGGATCGGGGCGCCGGCCGTGGCGGCCAGGCCGAGGGCCAGGACGCGGCGGGTGTCGGCGGGGTCGATCACGCCGTCGTCCCACAGGCGCGCCGTGGCGTAGTAGGGGTTGCCCTGGGTCTCGTACTGGGCGCGGATCGGGGCCTTGAACGCCTCGACGTCTTCCGTGGGGGCGTCGGCGAGGTCCTTGCGGACGGTGGCCAGGACGGAGGCCGCCTGCTCGCCGCCCATCACGGAGATGCGGGCGCCGGGCCACATCCACAGGAACCGGGGGTCGTAGGCGCGGCCGCTCATGCCGTAGTTGCCGGCGCCGAACGAGCCGCCGAGCACGACGGTGAACCGGGGCACGGAGGTGCAGGCCACGGCCGTGACGAGCTTGGCGCCGTCCTTGGCGATGCCCCGGTGCTCGTACTCCTTGCCGACCATGAACCCGGCGATGTTCTGCAGGAACACCAGCGGGATCCGCCGCTGGTCGCAGAGCTGCACGAAGTGCGCGCCCTTGAGCGCCGACTCCGAGAACAGGATGCCGTTGTTGGCCACGATCCCGACCTGGTAGCCGTCGATCCGCGCGAACCCGCACACGAGCGTCTCGCCGTAGCGGGCCTTGAACTCGGCGAGCTGGGAGCCGTCGACGATCCGCCGGATCACGTCGTGCACGTCGTACGGGGTGCGCGGGTCGGCGGGCACGTCGTAGAGCCCGTCGGGGTCCAGCTCGGGCTCCTCGGGCGGCACGCGGTCCAGCACCGGGGCGGCGGCCGGGGTGGTGGCGATGATCTCGCGCACGATGCGCAGGGCGTGGGCGTCGTCGTCGGCCAGGTGGTCCGCGACGCCGGAGGTGGTGGTGTGCACCACGCCGCCGCCCAGCTCCTCGGCCGTCACCACCTCGCCCGTGGCGGCCTGCACCAGGGGCGGGCCGCCGAGAAAGATCGTGCCCTGGTCCCGCACGATGACGGCCTCGTCGCTCATCGCCGGCACGTACGCGCCGCCCGCGGTGCAGGACCCCATGACGGCGGCGACCTGCGGGATGCCCCGGGCGGACAGGTTGGCCTGGTTGTAGAAGATGCGCCCGAAGTGCTCCCGGTCGGGGAACACCTCGTCCTGCATGGGCAGGTAGGCGCCGCCGGAGTCCACGAGGTAGACGCACGGCAGGTGGTTCTCGGCCGCGACCTGCTGCGCGCGCAGGTGCTTCTTGACCGTGACCGGGTAGTACGTGCCGCCCTTGACGGTCGCGTCGTTGGCGACGACGACGCACTGCCGCCCCGCGATGCGCCCGATCCCGGTGACGATGCCCGCGCTGGGCACCGCCCACTCGCCCCCGTACATGTCGTAGGCCGCCAGGGCTCCGATCTCCAGGAACGCCGCTCCCGGGTCGAGCAGCCGGTCCACCCGGTCGCGGGCGAGCAGCTTGCCGCGCCCGGTGTGGCGGGCGCGCGCCTCGGGCGAGCCGCCCTGGCGCACGCGCACCAGCCGCTCGCGCAGCTGCGCGGTCAGGGTGCGCAGATCCGGTCCAACGCCGACGTCGGTGGTCATGTGCCGCAGCATAGCCCGCTGGTTAATGATCGTTAACCCCTCGTTCCGGCAGGTCGCTCCTAGACTGCTCCGGTGACCCCGCGCAGGCAGCAGATCCTGAGCACGGCGGCCGACCTGTTCGCCGCCCGTGGCTTCCACGGCGTCTCCATGGGAGACATCGGCGCGGCCGTCGGTGTGTCCGGCCCCGCCCTCTACAAGCACTTCGCGGGCAAGGAGGACATCCTCGGCCAGTGCCTCCTGCACGCCTCCGACCAGCTCCTGGCAGGGGCGCGGGAGCTGCTGTCCGACGACGGCGTGCCCGCCGCCGGACCGCACGAACCGAGCGGACCCGACGGCGCCCTCGCCGCCCTGATCGCCCGGCACGCCGACTTCGCGCTCGACAACCCCGCCCTCATCGTGATCCAGGAACGGGAGTGGGGCGCGCTGGGCGCCGACGCCCGCGCGCAGGTGCGGGAGCACCAGCTCGCGTACATCGACGTCTGGACCGACGCGCTGCGCCCCCTGCGCCCCGACCTCGGCGGCACCGAGGCCCGGGCCGCCGTGCAGGCCGCCTTCGGCCTGCTCAACTCGACGCCGCACAGCGCGCGCATCGGACGCGCGGCCATGCGGGCCCTCCTGACCCGCATGGCACGCGCCGCCCTGCTCACTCCACCGGCAGGCCCAGCCCTCGCGCGATGAGCATGCGCTGCAGCTCGGACGTCCCCTCGCCGATCTCCAGCACCTTCGCGTCCCGGTAGAAGCGGGCGATCGGCCCGTCCTCCATGACGCCGTAGCCGCCGAAGACCTGCGCCGCGATGCGCGTGGCCGTCACGGCGGACTCCGTGGCGTAGAGCTTGGCGACCGAGGAGGCCCGCCGGAACTCGTCGAGCGGCGCCCCCGAGTCCTTCAGCGCGGCGGCCCGGTAGGTGAGCGCACGGCTCGCCTGGAGCATGACCTCGACGTCGGCGATCTGGAACGCGACGCCCTGCTTGCGGCCGATCGGCCCGCCGAACGTGGGGCGCACGCCGGCGTGCTCCACCGCGAGCTCCAGCATGGCCTGGATGCAGCCGGTCGCGAGCGCCGCGACGGCCACCCGCCCCGTGTTCAGGCAGATCATGAGCTGCTTGAACCCGTTGCCGCGCTCCCCCAGGAGGTTGGCCTCGGGCACGCGCACGTCCTCGAACCGCAGCGCGTGGGTGTCGCAGGAGCGCCAGCTCATCTTGTCGTGCAGGGGTTCGACGACGTACCCCGGGGTGTCGGTGGGAACGATGATGGCGCTGAGCTCCGGGCTGCCGTCCGGCCGGGTGCCGGTGCGCGCCGCGACGGTGCAGACGCTGGTGATGGGCGTGCCGGAGTTGGTGATGAACTGCTTGGCGCCGTTGACGACCCACTGGCCGTCGCGCAGCTCCGCGGTGGTGGTCATGGCGTTGGCGTCGCTGCCCGCGCCGGGTTCGGTCAGGCCGAACGCGCCCAGCCGCCGTCCGGCGACCAGGTCGGGCAGCCAGGTCTTCTTCTGCTCCTCGGTGCCGTAGCCCAGCAGCGTGCCGACGCCGAGGCCGACGCCGGCCCCGAGCGTGATACCGACGGACTGGTCCACGCGGCCGATCTCCTCGACGGCGATGCAGAGCCCGGTGAGCCCGAGCCCGGACCCTCCGTACTCCTCCGGGGCGGTCAGGCCGAACAGGCCCAGCTCTCCCATCTGGTGCACCACCTCGACGGGCAGGCGACTCTCCCTGTCCCATCGGGCGATGTGGGGCGCGATCTCGCGGTCGGCGTAGTCACGTACCGCGTCCCGGAGCTTGGTGAGCTCCGGGTTCTCTGGTGGGGTATGCATGTTGCGCATGTCACAGAGGTTAACCACCATTAACCTCACAGCGCCAGGCCCCACCCGGAGGACTTCTCGATGACCACCCCCAGTCAGGTCGCCTACGACGTCGTAGCGCTCGACCGACCCGACGCGCCGCCCGTCCCGTACGCCCGGATCACGCTCGACGCGCCCCGGCGGCGCAACGCCCTGTCCCTCGCCCTGCTCGACGAGCTGCGGGCCGCCCTGGACCGCGCCGCGCACGACGACGTGCGCGCCGTCGTGCTGGCGGCCAGCGGCAGCGCGTTCTGCTCGGGGGCCGACCTCACCGAGGCCCTGGCCCAGGGCATGACCGTCTCCGCGCGCCGGCTCGCCGACGTGCTGCGCGACCTGCTGGCCCTGCCCAAGCCCGTCGTGGCGCGCGTGCACGGGCCGGTGCGGGCCGGCGGGATCGGGCTGGTCGCCGCGTGCGACGTCGCCGTCAGCGCCGACCAGATCACCTACGCCTTCACCGAGGCCCGCCTCGCGCTCGCGCCCGCCGTCATCTCGCTCGCGGTGCTGCCGCGGATGACGCCGCGCGCGGCGTCGCACACGTTCCTCACCGGGGCGCCGTTCACCGCGGCCGAGGCCGCGGCCTGGGGCCTGGTGACCAGCACGGTCCCGCTCGCCGACCTCGACACGGAGGTCGACGCCGTGCTGGCCGGCCTCGCGGCGGGCGACCCGCAGGGGCTGGCCGCCACCAAGGAGCTGCTCAACGCGGACACCCTGGCCCGCTTCGACACGCACGTGGACCACGCCGTGGCGCTCTCGGCGGAGCTGTTCGGCTCCGAGCGCGCCCGGGCGGCGATGGAGCGGCTGCTGGCCCGCTGACCGGATGAGGCCTGAGGGGGCGAGGGCTGATTGGATGGGGGCGTGGCCACCCGGATCTCCCAGCGCAACGCACGCTTCCAGCAGCTCCAGACTCTCGTGACGAACCGCAACAAGCGGCACCGCGCCGGCGAGTTCCTGGTGCAGGGCGTGCGGCCCGTCAGCATGGCCGTCGAGCACGGCTGGGAGGTGCGCGCCCTGCTGTACGACGCCGAGCGCCGGCTCTCGCAGTGGGCCCGGGACCTGCTCGCGGCCCACCCGCACACCGAGCACGTCAAGATGGCGCCCGACCTGCTGGCGGAGCTCGCCGAGAAGGAGGACCCCGAGCTGCTCGCCGTGCTGGCGATGCGGCCCGACGACCTCGATCGCATCGAGGCCGGCCCGGACTTCCTCGGGGTCGTGTTCGACCGGCCCACCCAGCCGGGCAACATCGGCGCGATCGTGCGGTCGGCCGACGCGTTCGGCGCTCACGGCGTGATCACCACGGGACACGCCGCCGACGCCTACGACCCCAAGTCCGTGCGGGCGAGCACGGGGTCCTTCTTCGCGACACCGGTCGTGCGGGCCCCCTCCACGGCGGAGGTCATGGACTGGGTCCAGCAGCGCCGTGCGGCCGGCCTGCCCGTGGTCGTGGTGGCCACGGACGAGCACGGCGACGCCGACGTCTCCGCCTACGACCTCACCCAGCCGGTGCTGCTGCTGGTCGGCAACGAGACCACGGGCCTGACCCAGGCGTGGCGCGACGCCGCCGACGTGACGCTGGGCATCCCGATGACGGGCTCGGCGAGCTCGCTCAACGCCGCGAACGCGGCCACGGTCGTGCTGTACGAGGCCCGGCGCCAGCGGCTGGCCGCCCGCTGACGCCGGACCGCGGCGCCGGTCGTCAGAGCTCGATCGAGAGCATCCGCGAGCCCGTCGTGCGCACGTAGCCCAGGCTCGCGTACAGGCCGTGGGCCCCGCTCGGGTTGGCCGTGTCGACGTCGAGCACCGCGTACTGCATGCCCTCGGCCGCGAAGGCCCGCATCCCGGCCGCCAGCGCCGCGAGCGCCGCCTTGCGGCCGCGGTAGGCGCGGCGCGCGCCGAGGATGTCGGTGTAGCCGAACGTGTAGCCGCGCACCTCGAAGTCCTCGGTGTACCGGCCCGCGAGCTCGTAGCCCACCACGAGCGGCTCGCCGGCCCGCAGCGCGGCGGCGGTGTCGGGGTCGGTGTCGGGCGAGGCGAGCAGGGCGTCGACGTCGGGGGCGTCGTCGAGCACGAGGAACGACCACTCCGGGGCGAAGCCGGCCCGCTGGGCCCACTGCTCGCGGGTCTGCGGCTGGCTGCCCCAGTGGTCGCGGAACGCGTCGTTGTGCGCCAGACGGGCGGCCTCGGCCAGGTCCTCGGACCACGGCACCAGGCGCAGCGAGCCGGTCAGCTCGACGTCGGGCACCGGCGGCACGTCGGGGCCGGTCAGGGGCCGCGCCAGGTCGGAGTAGTACCGGCGCGGCTCGAGGCCGGCCCGCTCGTAGAGGCGCACCTTGGTGGCGGGCGAGTTGTCCTCGGCGAACACGGCGACGCGGGCGGGCACGTCCTTGCCCGACGCCGCGAGCTTCTGCCGGGCGCGCCCGGTCTCCCAGGCGAAGAGCTGCCGGCCGATGCCCTCGCCGCGCCGGTCGGGGTGCACGCCGCCCCAGCAGAAGGTGCGCACCTCGGTCACGTCACCGGGCGGGCTGTCCACCAGCGCCCAGGCCACGAGCGCCCCGTCTCCGTCGAACCCGAGCAGGGAGTCGGCGGCCATGTCGCGCCAGGCGCCGTCGAACAGCTCGTCGATCTCCTCGGCGGTCTCGACGTACGGCTCGGCGTCGGCGCGGGCGATGTGGTTGCGCAGGGCGAGCCACACGGGCACGTCATCGCGGGTGGCGGGGCGCCAGGTCAGGCCGCCCGCCGTGGGCAGGGTCAGGGTCGCCGGGGCGGCGGCCCGCTCCGCGATCGGGGCGAGGGCGGCCGGCGCGGGGCCTTCGGTCTCGGTGGTCATGGTGCGTCCTTCAGGTTCGGTGTGGTTCAGAGCTCGATGGCGTACAGGGTCGAGCCGTCGCTCTTGGCGTAGCCCAGCCGGGCGTACAGGGCGGGCGCGCCCGTGGGGTTGTCGGTGTCGACGTCGAGCTCGGCGTGCTGCATGCCGTCGCCCGCGTAGACGCGCATGGCGTGCGTGAGCAGGGCGACGCCGATGCGGCGGCCGCGGTAGGCGCGGCGCACGCCCAGCAGGTCGGTGTAGCCGGCGGTGTAGCCCTGCGTCGCCCAGTCGTGCTCGTGCCGCCCGGCGCGGTGCAGCCCCACGACGTACGGGGTTCCGGGCGCGACCGTCGTGTCCCCCGGCTGCTCGTGCTCGGAGCCCGGGTAGCGCACGGACTCGTCGACCACGAGGAACGACCAGTGCGGCGCGAACGAGCTGCGGTGCGCCCGCCAGGACTCGGGCGTGCGCGGCTGGCTGCCCCAGTGGTCCCGGAACGCGTCGTTGCGGGCCAGCCGGGCGGCGTCCTCCAGGGCGTCGGTCCACGGCACCAGGCGCAGCGGGGGTTCGAGGCCGACGGCCGGCACGGGCGCGCTCAGGTCGCGCAGCAGGTTGGCGTAGTAGCGCACGGGCTCGAATCCGCCCGCGCGCAGCAGGTCGCGCCGCTCGGCCGGGTCGGTGTCCACGAGGTCCACGGCGATCCGCGCGGGCAGCCCGGCCAGCCGCGGGTCGCCGTCGTGGGCCGCGAGCGCCTGCCGCGCGCGGCCCACGGCCCAGGCGAACAGCTCGGTGCCGATGCCCTCGCCGCGGCGGCTCGGGTGCACGCCACCGAGGAGCCAGGCCCGCAGGACGGTGGCGCCCTCGGTGGGGAACTGCTCGGCGTAGGCGTACGCGAGCGGCGTGCCGTCGGCGTCGAGGCCGAGGAGCGTGTCCGCCGGGTCGTACGCGGGGGCGTCGAGGCTCTCGGCGACCTCGTCGGCCGGCGTGAACCAGTCGCGGCCGTCGGCCTCCTGGACGGCGCGCACGAGCTCTGCCAGCGCGGGCACGTCCGCCCGCGTCCAGGGACGCCAGGTGAGGCCGCCCGCGGTCGGGTGCGTCAGGACGGCCGGCGCGGCGGCGCGGTCGGCGATGGTGGCGCGCACGGGTGACATGCCGCCACGCTAGGCGACCCGGGCGCCGTCTTCCACGGGATTTGCGGTCGCCGACGCGGGATGCGCGCTCGCGGACGCGAGGAGGGCCAGCTTGCCGGCGTCGTCGGACCCGCTGTCGGGGTGGTAGACGACGAGCATCAGGTGCTCGGCGCCGCCGATACCGAGCCGTTCCCGGTTCACGGTCAGCTCCCCGACCTGCGGGTGGTCGATCCGCAGCGGGGTGCCGCGCTGCCCGCGCACCTCGTGGCGCGCCCAGAGGTCGCGGAACCTCGCGCTGGCGGAGAGCTGCCCGACGAGCTCGACGAACCGCGGGTCGTCCACGTCGGTGCCCGCCGACTGCCGCAGGCTGGCCACGAAGCACTCGGTGACGTTCTCCCACTCCGGGTAGAGCGCCTGGGCGGACGGGTCGAGGAACAGGTCGCGGAGCTGGTTGCCGCCCACGTCCAGGCGCGGGTCGACCGCGCGGGCCAGGGCGTTCGAGGCCACGACGTCGAAGTACCGGCCCTCGACGAACGCCGGCTGCACCAGGGAGTCCAGGAGCTTGCGCGCGCCGTCGGGCAGGGTCTCCTCGCCACGCCCGCGCTGCCGGGCACGCTGCCCGGGGGCGTCGGCGACGAGCGTCAGCAGGTGGGCGAAGTGGTCGTCGTCGAGGTGGAGCACGCGGGCGAGGGACTCCAGCACCTGCACCGACGGGTTGCGGTCGCGCCCGCGCTCCAGGCGCAGGTAGTAGTCGGCGCTGATGCCCGCGAGCATCGCGACCTCCTCCTCGCGGCGCAGCCCTGGCACGCGCCGGGTGCCCGCCTCCGGGAGGCCCGCCTGCCGGGGCGTGACCAGCTCGCGCCGGGCACGCAGGTACGCGCCCAGCGGGTTGGTCTGCTCGCGGAGAGGGGGTCCTGCCGCACCCCTGTCCCAGGAGGGCTCTGGTTCGCCGGTGTGACCGCTCATAGCGTTCCCAACGGCCCGGTCGGGCCGCATATTTCGGAAGGAACACGGATGACCGTCACGCTGATCACCGGTGCCAACAAGGGCATCGGCTACGAGACCGCCCGGCAGCTCCTGGAGCGGGGCCACGACGTCTGGCTCGGCGCCCGCGACGCCGAGCGGGGTGCGCGGGCCGCCGCGACGCTGGGCGCCAGGTTCGTCCAGCTGGACGTGACCGACGACGCGTCGGTCGCCGCCGCGCTGGCGACGATCGACGCGGCCGAGGGCCGGCTCGACGTCCTGGTGCACAACGCGGGCGTCCTGGACACCACGCTGGACGGCCCCACCGCGCTGCGGTCCTTCGACACCAACGCGGTGGGGATCGTGCGCGTCACCGAGGCGGCGCTCCCCCTGCTGCGCCGGTCCGCGAGCCCGAACGTGGTGACCGTCTCCAGCAGCGCCGGCTCGTTCTGGGCCGTGACCCACCCCGAGCGGCCGGAGCACGGCCTGCCGATCGCCCTGTACGCGGCGTCCAAGGCGGCGGCCACCATGCTGACCGTCCAGTACGCCAAGGCGCATCCCGGCATCCGGTTCAACGCCCTGGAGCCCGGCACCACCGCCACCGACATGACCGCGTCGTTCGGCATCGGCCGGTCGCCCGCCGAGTCCGCCGCCGTCGTCGTGCGACTGGCGACCCTCGGCGCGGACGGGCCGACCGGGACCCTCCAGGACGAGAACGGGCCGCTGCCGTTCTAGACACCCCGGGCGCTCAGGCCAGGTCCGCGAGCTCCTTCTCGAACCGGGTGCGCAGCGCCGCCTTCTCGGCGGGCGGCAGCCACGCGGCCTCGACGCCGGCCAGCGCCATGGTGCGCAGCCGGTCGTCGGGCACCGCGAGGTCGTCGGCCAGGATGCGGTACTCGCCGGCCAGGGTCGTGGGGAACATGCCCGGGTCGTCGGACGCCGGGATCACGTTGAGCCCCGCGTCCAGCATCGCGGCGATGGAGGCCCGCCGCCACGGCCGCCACGAGCGGCGCGACGTCGTGGAGATCACCGTGAACGGCACCTGCTCGTCGCGCACGCGCGCCACGACGTCGTCGTCCTGCAGGACGAAGTAGCCGTGGTCGATGCGGTCGCAGCCGAGCACGTCCAGGCAGGTGATGGTGTTGACCGCGACCGGGGCGTGCTCGGAGGAGTGCGCCGTGCGGCCGAGACCCGCCTCGCCGGCGAGCCGGTAGGCCGCCGCGAACCGCTCCGGCGGGCCCGCCGTCTCCAGGTTGTCCAGGCCGATCCCCGCGACGTACTCGTGCGGGTGGTCGACGACGGTGCGCACGCGCTCCAGCGCGTCCTCGCCGGAGCCGGACCGGTCGATCGCGGCGATCAGCCGGCCCGACATGCCGAAGTCGCGCTCGGCCATCCGGATGCCCTCGGCGTACGCCTCGACCGACCCGAGGTAGCCGAGGGCGGCCAGGTGCTCGGGCACGGCGTCGAACGACACCTCGAGGTGGCGCGTCGCGCTCGTGCGGTGCGCCGCCTCGAAGGCCTCGTAGGTGATCCGGGTCAGGTCGTCGGCGTCGCGCAGCACCTGCGTGACCCAGCGGGAGGCCTGGAACAGCGAGTACGAGACCTCCGGCTCGTCGGCGCCACGGCCCTGCGGCACCGGGATGCGGGTGTCGCGGTACAGGTCGGGGTCCGGCGGCAGGGAGTTGATGTCCGCGTAGACGCGCTCGGGCTCGGCGGGCAGGTCGAGGCCCTCCCGCCGGGCCAGCTCGGCGAACGTGCTGGCCCGGACGGTGCCGATGAGGTGGCAGTGCAGGTCGACCTTGGGCATGCGGTCCAGGGTCGTGTGGTTCGTGTGCGTCATGGTGTCGGGCCCGGTCAGCCGGCCGTCACCTCACGGGCGAACCGGTCCACCCACTCGCCGCGCGTGGGCACGAGCTCCGCCGGGTCGAGCGTCGAGTAGCCGGCCTCGACCGGGTCGGCCGCGATGTCCCCCACGACCGCCGCGATGGAGTCCGGCACCGTGGCGGAGGGGTTGACCGGCAGGTCGCCCACGAGCTCGGCGGACTTCGTCTGCGCCTCGGCCGAGAGCAGGTAGTCGATGAACTGGTGCGCGCCGTCCACGTTCGGGGCGCCGGCCGGGATCATGGCGCGGTTGGTGGCCATGTACCGTCCGGTGGCGGGCGGCGTCCACGCGTAGGGCTCACCCGAGGCGACCAGGTCGGTCGCGAAGCCGCTCAGGGAGTCGGCGGCGACGATCTCGCCCTGCGTCAGCAGGTTCGTGACCTCGGTGGACGACGAGTAGAACTGCAGGATCCCGGGGGCCCAGCCGCCGAGGGTGCCCAGCGCGGTGTCGATGTCGTACGGCCCGTCACCGTAGGTCTCCCCCACGCCCGAGACCATGAGCTGCCCGGCCGTGACCGAGATGTCCGGCAGCGCGAGGCGGCCCGCGAGCTGGTCGTCCCCGTACAGGTCCCACTGCGCGGCCTCCTGCGCCGACAGCGCCTCGGTCGAGTAGATGGTCCCGTTGAGCTGGTAGCTGTAGGCGGGACCGGCGTAGCCGTCCTCGAGCGCGAAGTCGGCCACCTCGTCCAGGGACGGCACCTTCGCGGCGTCGACCTCCTGGAACAGGTCGCTCTCCTGGCCGAGCGCGGCGTAGTAGTCCGAGATCAGCATGACGTCGATGCCGGAGTCGTCGCCCGCCACCTGGAGCTGCGAGAGCCGGTCGGCGTTCGAGCCGGTCTCCACCTCGACCTTGATCCCGGTCTCGGCGGTGAACGGGTCGATGACCGCCTCCTGGAACTCCTCCACGCCGAACGGGAACGTGGAGACGACGATCGTGTCCTCGGCCGCGGCGTCGTCCCCGGCGGAGCAGCCGGAGACCAGCAGGGCGGTGGCCGCGAGGCCGGAGGCGAGGGCCGCGGCGCGGCGGGCAGGCACAGCGTGGGTCATGACAGTCCTTCGGTTGCGGGTTCGGCGGTCAGGAGGGCCAGGCGCGCCCGGGGCGCGAGCAGGCGGACGCGGTCGCCGGCCGACGGCGTCGGCCCGGTCGCGGCGTCGGAGTGGTCGGACCGGTGGTCGGCCCTGTGGTCGGCGACGAGGCGCACGGGCGCGCCGGCCGGGTCGGTGGCGTCGAGGGTCACGAGCAGGTCGACGCCGCGGTAGGCGACGTCGGCCACGACGGCGTCGAGCACGACGGCGCCGTCCGCCGCCCCGTCCAGGGGCGCGCCCGCGGGGACGATCCGCAGGTGCTCGGGGCGGACGGCGGCCTCGCGGCCGTCGGCCAGCGTCAGGAAGTTCTCATAGCCGAGGAACTCGGCGACGAACCGGTCGGCCGGCGCGGGAAAGACGTCGCGGGGCGCGCCGGTCTGCACGACCTTGCCGGCGCGCATGAGCACCATCTCGTCGGACATCTCCAGGGCCTCGTCCTGGTCGTGCGTCACGAGCACGACGGTCAGCCCGGTCTCCGACTGGATGCGGCGGATCTCGGCGCGCATCTGCACGCGCAGCCGCGCGTCCAGGTTGGACAGCGGCTCGTCGAGCAGCAGCAGGCGCGGGCGGATGGCGATGGCGCGGGCCAGCGCGACACGCTGCTGCTGGCCGCCGGAGAGCTGCTTGGGCCTGCGGTCGCCCAGGTGCCCCAGGCCCACGAGCTCCAGGGCCTCCCCGGCCCGGCGCCGCCGCTCGGGCGCGGGCACCTTGCGCATCGTCAGGCCGTAGGCCACGTTGTCGGCGACCGTCAGGTGCGGGAACAGCGCGTAGGACTGGAAGACCATGCCCAGGTCGCGCTTCTCCGGCGGGGTGCGGGTCGCGTCCTGGCCGTCGATCAGGATGCGGCCCGACGTCGGCGAGGCGTACCCGGCGAGCATGCGCAGCGTCGTCGTCTTGCCGCAGCCGCTGGGGCCCAGCAGCGTGGTCAGGCGGCCGCGCGGGATCCGCAGGTCGATCGAGTCGACGGCGGTGAAGCTGCCGAACCGCTGGGAGACGCCGACGAGCTCGGCGGCGGGGGTGGTCATCGGTTGATTCCTCCGAAGATCTTGGCGAAGCCGACCGTGCGCTCGGCGACGACGGCCACCACGACGGTCGCGGCCAGCACGAGGGTGGACGCGGCGGCGACCATCGGGTCGTAGCTCTGCTGGACGTAGTCGAGCATCGTGACGGGCAGCGTCCGGAAGTCGCGGGTCTGCAGCAGCAGCGACAGCGGCACGTTGTTGAACGAGGTGACGAAGCCGAGCAGGCCCGCCGAGATGAGGCCCGGGCGCAGCATCGGGAGCGTGACGGTGACGAACGCGCGCAACGGCGAGGCGCCCAGGCCGCGCGCCGCCTCCTCCAGGGCCGGGTCGGCCAGTGCCAGGGACGCCCCGGTGACGCGCACGGCGTAGGGCAGCAGCAGCGCCGTGTGGCCCAGCAGCAGGGTGGTGAAGTTGTCCAGGTGCAGGCCGATCATGAGCTGCTGGTACAGCGCGAGGCCCACCACCAGCTCCGGCACCACGAGCGGCGACAGGAACAGGCCCTCCAGCAGTCCCTTGCCCGGGATCCGGCCGCGGTGGATCGCGAGCGTCACCGGCACGCCCAGCACCAGGGCCAGCGCGGTGGCGAGCACCGCGAGCTCCAGGCTGGAGACCACGGCCTCCGTGAACGGCGAGTACGCCACCGCCTCGCCGAACCACTTCAGCGAGAGTCCCTCGGGTGGGAAGCGCAGCGTGCTGCCGGCGGTGAACGCCGTGGCCACGACGAACAGGATGGGCACGATCATGATCACGTAGCCCGCCACGGCGAGCGTGCCGGCCACGGGGTGGCGCAACCGCAGGGAGCGGCCCGCTCCCTGGTCCAGGGTCTGGCCGGTCATGAGGTGGCTCCCTTCCGGCCCACCAGGGCCGAGATCCCGGAGACCAGGAAGACCAGCACCGTCATCACGATCGCCGTGGCCGACGCCGCCGCCCAGTCGACCGTGACGCTCGCGTAGGAGAAGAGCTGGGTCGAGAGCATGCGCTGGCTGGACCCGCCGAGCAGGTACGGGGTGGTGTACGCGGTCACGGAGCCGGCGAACACGAGCGTGGCCGCGACCACGATGCCGGGCAGCGAGAGCGGCACCAGGATGGTCCAGAAGGACCGGGTGCGGCTGGCGCCCAGGCCCCGGGCCGCCTCGTCGAGGCCGGGGTCGACCTGCGCGACGGCGGAGTAGCAGGTGATGACGGCCAGCGGCAGGAAGAGCTGGACCAGGCCCAGCACGATCGCCAGCTCGGTGTACAGGAGCTGGGGCGCCTTCTCCACGATGCCCAGGCCCGTCAGGAGCTGGCCGATGACGCCGTTCGATCCGAGCACCACGAGCCAGCCGAAGGTGCGCACCACGTTGCTCAGCAGCAGCGGGAAGATCGCCAGCGCGAGCAGCACGCCCGCCCACCGGGACTGCGACCGGGCCAGCAGCGAGGCGATCGGGAACCCGAGCGCCACGCACAGGGCGGTGACGATCAGGCCGATGCGCACGGTGCGCCAGATGATCCCGAGGTCGTAGGGGTCGGTGAGCATCACGCCCATGCGCTCGATCACCTGGGCGAACGTCACGCCGGGCGGGGCGAAGAGCATCGCGACCGCCGGCAGCAGGAAGCCGACGAGCAGGAACGCCAGCCCCGGCAGGAGCAGCAGAAGTGTGGAACGTGCTCGCACGAGCCGTCTTTCGTTGATGGAACCGGTTCCATCGGACCCTAAGGCATGTGTGGCCGAGCTCCTGCAATCCCGCGTTAACTTCCTGTTACGCGCACGGGCAGAGTGGGCGGAAACGGTTGCATCGGCCGTCTAGAGTGTGCGCAACGACCAAGGAGGTACGGTGCCTGATCTGTCCGACGTCGCCGCGGTGGCCGGCGTCTCCAAGGCGACCGCGTCGCGCGCGCTGAACGGGAGCGGCCTGGTGGCCCCCGAGACCGCGGTGCGCGTGGTGGCCGCGGCCGCCCGGCTCGGCTACGTGCCCAACCGCGCGGCCCGCGAGCTCGCCCGTGGGCGTACCGGCATCATCGCCATCGTCGTCCCCACCCTGGACAACACCTTCTTCACCCCGATCATCGCCGGCGCCCAGGCGCGCGCCGAGGAGGCGGGCCTCCAGCTCACGGTGGCGGTGCACGCCCTGGACTCCGCGGACGCCGTCGAGCGGCTGTCCCGGCAGGTCGACGGGTTCCTCGTCGTCGCGCCGCGCGGCACCGACACGCTCGTGGCCGGGGTCGGCGCGACCAAGCCCGCCGTCCTGGTGGACCGCGAGATCGACGGGATGACGTCGGTCGTGGCCGACACCGCCACGGCCTTCGGCGCCCTGACCACCCGGCTGGCCGCCGAGGGACATCCGCGCATCGTCTACGTGGGCGGCCCCGAGGGGTCCTGGCAGGACCGGCAGCGCACCGCCGCCGTGCGGGACGCCGCGCAGCGGGCCGGCGCCGAGCTCACCGTGCTCGGCCCGCGCCCGGCCACGTTCGTCGCGGGCGTCGAGGTGACGCCGTCGGTGCTGGAGACCGGCGCCACCGCCGTCGTGCCGTACGCGACGTCCATCGGGCTGGGGCTGCTGCTGGCGCTGGGCACGCGCGGCGTCGAGGTGCCGCGCGACCTGGTGGTGAGCACGGAGCCCACGGTCATCGAGGCGCTCGGCCTGGAGCACACGCCCGCCATCGACGTGGACGGCGAGGAGCTGGGCCGCACCGCGATGGACCTGCTGGCGCGGCAGCTCGACGGACAGGACGAGCCGGGACGTCAGGTGCGGCTGCCGGTGCCCGTGCGGGGCTGACGCCGGGTGCCCGGCGCCCGGCGCCCGGTACCCGGGCCCGGGCGCGCGCTCAGCGCAGCACGATCACGAGCTGGGTGAGCAGCGGCGCCACCACGAGGGCCGGCAGCAGGTCGCCGACCGGGATCTGCTTGAGGTGCAGCAGCCGCAGCCCGATACCCACCAGCATGAGACCGCCCGTGGCCGTGAGCGCGGCGATGTGCGCGTCGGGCAGCACGGACCCGAGCAGCACCCCCGCCAGCGTGACGAGACCCTGGACCACACCGACCGACACCGCGGAGAGCAGCACCCCGACGCCGAACGACGACGCGAACGCCAGCGCCGCGAAACCGTCGAGCACCGACTTGAGCAGGAGCTGGTCGATGCCGCGGCCCAGCCCGTCGGACAGCGACCCCAGGATCGCGAGCGGCCCGACGCAGAACAGCAGCGACGCGGTGAGCCAGCCCTCGATGAAGCGCTCGCGCGCCGCGTGGTCCTGGCCGGTCTCGGTCGCGTCGATCAGCACGGGACGGTGCGAGGCGCGCCGGCCGCTCGAGCGCCGGGCGTCGGTGCGCCGGGCCAGCCAGCCCTGGATGGTGCCGGCCAGTCCCTCCAGGCGGTCCTCGATCCGCAGCAGCGAGCCGGCGATGCCGCCGATCAGCAGGGAGCCGAGCACGATCAGCACGGGCGCGCCCGAGCCCGTGGCAGCGACGAACGCGGCGTCGGTGACCGCGACCGCCGACAGCGCGGCGACCAGCAGGGTCACGAGGCCGAGGATGTCGGTCACCACCGCGTGGGTGCGCTGGGGAAGCCGGTGCCCCACCGCCATGCCGAGGAGCGACCCGACGACGAACGTCCCGACGTTGACGAGAGTGCCCAGGCCCGGGAAGTCGACGTTCACCGAGCGAGCCTACTGCGGCGCGCGGCGTCGACGGCGCCGCGGCAGCCGCACACCGCCCAGGGAGAGAGCCTTCGCAGCGGGAAGGGTAACGAGCACGTAGCAGTGCTACCTCTCCGTTACCCCTCCGGCCGAGTAGGCCTTGCCCCCCACCCGCCGCGACGGCACGACCGACACCGCGACTGCACGACCGCGCCGCGCGCTCAGTGCACCGAGAAGCCGCCGTCCACGAACAGCGAGTGGCCCGTGACGTAGCCCGAGGCGGCGCTGGCGAGGAAGACGGCGGCGCCCGCGAAGTCCTCGGGCACGCCGTTGCGGCCGACGGTGGTGCGAGCGGCGAGGGCCGTGACCTTCTCGGCGTCGTCCTGCAGGTGCTGGTTCAGGGGCGTGAGGACGAACCCGGGCACGAGGGTGTTGGCGGTGACGCCGCGCGCGGACCAGGCCTCGGACTGGGAGCGGGCGAGCGACTCGAGGGCGCCCTTGGAGACGCCGTAGACACCGCTGTCGACGAACGACCGGTGGGCCTGCTGCGAGGAGATGTGGATGAGGCGGCCGAAGCCGCGGGCTGCCATGCCGGGCGCGAACCGCTGCCCGAG
This sequence comes from Promicromonospora sp. NPDC050262, assembly GCF_040655935.1. NCBI lineage: Bacteria > Bacillati > Actinomycetota > Actinomycetes > Micrococcales > Promicromonosporaceae > Promicromonospora > Promicromonospora sp. NPDC050262. The sequence goes on from NZ_JBFAKX010000001.1 coordinate 212,323, forward strand.
CATGAACGGCGCCTCCAGGTTGACCGTCATCGTGACCTCCCAGGTCTCCTGGTCGACCTGGCCGAGGTGGGGGCGCAGGTTGATGCCCGCGCTGTTGACGAGGATGTCGGGCTCCCCGGTGGCCGCGACGATCCCGTCGGCGGCGGCGCGGATGCCGTCGCGGCTGGAGAGGTCGGCGACGACGGTCTCCACGGCGCAGCCCCGTTCGCGCAGGCCGGCGGCGACCTCGTCGAGCCGGTCGGCGCCGCGCGCCAGGAGCACGGTGCGCGCCCCGGCCTGCGCGAGCGCCTCGGCGATGGCCCGTCCGATGCCGGAGCTGCCGCCGGTCACCACGGCGGTGCGGCCCTCCAGGGAGAACAAGGAGTCCAGGTAGTCGTGCGTCGTCATGGCGGGGACGATACTCGCGGTGAGAGACCGCCTGCCGGGCACGCACGGCGTCGTCGTCCGGCCAAGGCTTACGCTGCCCGGGTGACCGCGCTGCCCGCCGCCCTGCCCACGCTCGCCGAGCGTTCCGCCGCCCTGCTGGAGGCGATGCGCACGCGCGTGGTCGTGGCCGACGGCGCGATGGGCACGATGATCCAGGAGGCGAACCCGACCCTGGACGACTACCAGGGCCTGGAGGGCTGCAACGAGATCCTGACGGTCTCGCGGCCCGACCTCATCGCCGGGGTGCACGACGCGTTCCTCGAGGTGGGCGTCGACGCGATCGAGTCGAACACGTTCGGGGCCAACTGGTCGAACCTGTCGGACTACGGCATCGACGACCGCATCCGCGAGCTGGCCCGCGAGGGCGCCCGGATCGCGCGCGAGCGCGCCGACGCCCACGCGACGCCGGACCGGCCGCGCTGGGTGCTGGGCTCGATGGGCCCCGGCACCAAGCTGCCGTCGCTGGGACACACCACGTACGAGCACCTGCGCGACACCTTCGCGGAGCAGGCGGCGGGCCTGATCGAGGGCGGCGCCGACGCGCTGCTGATCGAGACCAGCCAGGACCTGCTGCAGGCCAAGGCCGCGGTGACGGGCTGCCGGCAGGCGATGGCGGAGACCGGCCGACGGGTGGCGGTCATCGTGTCGGTGACGGTGGAGACCACCGGGACCATGCTGATGGGCTCCGAGATCGGCGCGGCGCTGGTGGCGCTGCAGGCGCTGGACATCGACGCGATCGGCATGAACTGCGCCACGGGTCCGGAGCAGATGAGCGAGCACCTGCGGCACCTGTCGCAGCACGCCCAGATGCCGGTGGCGTGCATGCCGAACGCGGGCCTGCCGGTGCTCGGGCCGCACGGCGCCTCCTACCCGCTGACGCCGCAGGAGCTGGCCGCCGCGCACACGCAGTTCGCGCGCGAGTTCGGCCTGGGCCTGGTGGGCGGCTGCTGCGGCACCACGCCGGAGCACATGCGCCTGGTGGTCGAGGCCGTCGGCGGGCAGCCCGTGGCCGCGCGCGAGCCGGTGCGGGAGAACGCCGTCGCCTCGCTGTACTCGGCCACGGACCTGCGGCAGGAGACGAGCTTCCTGGCGATCGGCGAGCGCACCAACGCCAACGGCTCCAAGGCGTTCCGCGAGGCGATGCTGGAGGCCCGCTGGGACGACGTCGTGGACATCGCCCGCGCCCAGACCCGCGACGGCGCGCACCTGCTGGACGTGTGCGTGGACTACGTGGGGCGCGACGGCGTCGCGGACGTGCGGGACGTCGTCTCCCGCCTCGCGTCGGCGAGCACGCTGCCGCTGGTGATCGACTCCACGGAGCCCGCCGTGATCCGCGCGGGCCTGGAGCTGCTGGGCGGCCGCGGCGTGGTCAACTCGGTGAACTTCGAGGACGGCGACGGGCCGACGTCGCGGTTCGGGCGGATCATGCCGGCCGTCGTCGAGCACGGCGCCGCCGTCGTCGCCCTGACGATCGACGAGGAGGGGCAGGCCCGGACCGCCGACGGCAAGGTGGCCATCGCGTCGCGGCTGATCGACACCCTGGTGGGCGACTGGGGCATGCGGGTGGACGACATCATCGTCGACGCCCTGACCTTCCCGATCGCCACGGGCCAGGAGGAGACGCGGCGCGACGCGATCGAGACCATCGAGGCGATCCGGCGCATCACGCGCAAGTACCCCGGCGTGCACACCACGCTCGGCGTCTCGAACGTGTCGTTCGGCCTGAACCCGGCGGCGCGCGCGGTGCTGAACTCGGTGTTCCTGCACGAGGCGACCGAGGCGGGGCTGGACTCGGCGATCGTGCACGCGGCGAAGATCCTGCCGCTGTCCTCCATCCCCGACGAGCAGCGCCGGACGGCGCTCGACCTGGTGTGGGACCGGCGCGAGTGGGACGCCGACGGGAACCTGACCTACGACCCCCTGTCCAAGCTGCTGGACCTGTTCGAGGGCGTGGACGCCGCGGCGATCCGCGACCAGCGCGCCGCGGAGCTGGCGGCGCTGCCGACCGGCGAGCGGCTGGCGCGGCGCATCGTGGACGGCGCCCGCAAGGGCCTGGAGGCGGACCTCGACCTGGCGCTGGGCGAGGGCATGAAGGCCCTGGACATCGTCAACGACCACCTGCTGGAGGGCATGAAGGTGGTCGGCGACCTGTTCGGGCGGGGCGAGATGCAGCTCCCGTTCGTGCTCCAGTCGGCCGAGGTGATGAAGGCCGCCGTCGCGCTGCTGGAGCCGCACATGGAGCGCCTGGAGGGCGACTCCGGGTCCAAGGGGACCATCGTGCTGGCCACGGTGCGCGGCGACGTGCACGACATCGGCAAGAACCTCGTGGACATCATCCTGACGAACAACGGCTACACGGTGGTGAACATCGGCATCAAGCAGCCGGTGAGCGCGATGATCGACGCCGCGATCGAGCACGACGCCGACGTGATCGGCATGTCGGGGCTGCTCGTGAAGTCGACGGTGGTGATGAAGGAGAACCTGGAGGAGCTGGCCTCCCGCGGGTTCGAGAAGCGCTGGCCGGTGCTGCTGGGCGGGGCCGCCCTGACCCGCACGTACGTCGAGGACGACCTCGCCGGCGCCTTCCCCGGCACCGTCCGGTACGCGAAGGACGCGTTCGAGGGCCTGCGGCTCATGGAGCCCCTGGTGCGGGTCGCGCGCGGCGCCTCGCCGGACGACGTCGGCCTGCCGGCGCTGCGCAAGCGCCGCCACAACGTGGTGACGGTGACGCAGACGGCGCCCGAGGACCTGCCCGCCCGCTCGGACGTGGCCACCGACAACCCCGTGCCGGAGCCGCCGTTCTGGGGCACGCGGATCGTCAAGGGCGTGCAGCTCTCGGAGTACGCGGCGTTCCTGGACGAGCGCGCGACGTTCATGGGCCAGTGGGGTCTCAAGCCCGGCCGCGCCTCTGCTTCCGGTCCGGCCGGTGCTTCTTACGAGGAGCTGGTCGAGACCGAGGGCCGCCCACGGCTCGCCGAGTGGATGGACCGCATCCGCACCGACCAGATCATGGACCCGACCGTGGTGTACGGGTACTTCCCGGTGTGGTCCGAGGGGGACGACGTCGTCGTCGCGCACCACGGGGACCTCAACGGGACCGGAGCGCCCGACGGCGGTTCCGGGGGCGAGGTCGGGACCGAGCGGCTGCGGTTCCACTTCCCGCGGCAGCGGCGTGACCGGCACCTGTGCCTGGCGGACTTCGTCCGGCCGCGGTCCTTCGTCGAGGAGACCGGGCGGTTCGACGTGCTGCCGGTGCAGCTCGTGACCGTGGGCGACACGGTGTCCGCGCACACCGCCAAGCTGTTCGAGGCGAACAAGTACCGCGAGTACATGGAGCTGCACGGGCTGTCGGTGCAGCTCACGGAGGCGCTGGCGGAGTTCTGGCACTCCCGGGTGCGCTCGGAGCTGGGCTTCGGGGACGAGGACCCGAAGAGCGTGGAGGGCATGTTCAAGCTGGAGTACCGCGGGGCGCGGATGTCGCTCGGGTATCCGGCGTGCCCCGACATGGAGGACCGGCACAAGGTGGTGGAGCTGCTGCGGCCGGAGCGGGTCGGCGTGACGCTGTCGGACGAGCTGCAGCTGCACCCGGAGCAGTCCACCGATGCCTTCGTGTTCCACCACCCGGAGGCGAAGTACTTCTCGGTGTGACTTCTGGGGTGGTGGCCGTCCGACCAGGTCAAGCCTGTTCTGGCTGGTCAGAGCCCCGGATGTCACGTTCGGCCGGCAGACCCGGTCAGTCAGGGCGACGGCATCCGTCGTCCCGCGCGGGTGGGAACTCGGCGGTCCAGCGAAGCAGGAGACCAACCATGAACGTGAACAAGCGCGCCCACCGGCGCCGAGCAGGACGCCGCGCCGGCTCAGCCCTGCTACTGGGCCTGATCGTCCTCGCTTCCGCCGTCTCCGCCCCGGCAGCGACGGGTGCCCCGGCCACCCGCCCCGGGCCGCAGCCCACGATCGTGCTGGTGCACGGCGCCTGGGCCGATGCCTCGAGCTGGTCCGGTGTGGTCCGCCAGCTCCAGGCCGATGGTCAGCACGTCATCGCCACCGCCAACCCGCTGCGCTCGCTCGCGGGTGATACCGACTATCTCAAGACGCTGCTCGGCACCATCGACGGCCCCGTGGTTCTCGTCGGCCACTCCTACGGAGCCGCCGTGATCACCAACGCGGCCACCGGCGACCCCGACGTCAAGGCGCTGGTCTTCGTGAACGGCTCGGTTCCCGCGGAAGGGGAGACCGTCGCGGAGCTCGCGGGCCCCGACTCGGCACTCGCGGCCGACCCGACCACGATCTTCGACTTCGCGCCCGCGACGCTGCCGCCCACGCCCGAGACCGACGTCTACCTGAAGTCCTCGACGTTCCTGGAGTCGTTCGCCACGGGACTCAGCCGGGACCGTGCGTTCACCCTGTGGGCGACTCAACGTCCGATCACCTTCGGAGCTCTGAACGAGCCGTCGGGCGAGCCCGCCTGGAAGTCCATCCCGAGCTGGTACCTCATCGGCACCAGGGACCTGGTCATTCCGGCCAGCGCCCAGCAGGGAATGGCTGAGAAGGCCGGTTCGACCGTCATCCGGTTCCGCGCCGGCCACCTCGGCCTTCTGACCGATCCGACGACGGTCACGCGGACCATCACCACCGCTGTCCGCGCGACGCGCTGACCTGCGGTCCGGCGGGTGAGGACTCACCTGCCGGACCGCAGCGCGGCACCCAGCTGCCTTCTTGAGGAGACACCGGTCTTCGTGAAGACCTTCCTGAGATGCCATTCGACGGTGTGCGGGCTGAGGAACAGCTGCGCGCCGATCTCACGGTTGGTGAGACCGTCGCCGGCGAGGTGAGCGATCCTGCTCTCCTGGGCCGTGAGCCCGCTGTCCGCCGGCGCGGGTCTCCTCGGTGCCTTCTCGCCGGTCGCCTGGAGCTCCCGCCGGGCCCGGTCGGCGAAGGCCTGGGCCCCCATCCGGGTGAATCTGTCGTATGCGCCCCTGAGCTGGTCCCGGGCCTGGGTGCGGCGGTTCTCGCGGCGCAACCACTCCCCGTAGGTCAGGTGTGCCCGTGCGAGCTGGACGGCCGCCCTGCTCCGGCTCAGGTGCTCGATCGACTTCCGGTAGAGACGATCGGCCTCCCGTCCCTCGCTGAGCAGCGCCTGTGAGCGGGCCAGGACCCCTTGAGCCCAGCCGGTGTCGGACGACCGAGTCCGCTCGTCCAGCTGGCGGAGCGCTGTCTCGGCGTCGCTCCGGGCACCGCACCGGACGGCGGACTCGACGAGCTCGGCCAGCGAGGAGCCGTAGAACCCGAGGTCCTCGTACTCGCACGCCGACCGTGCGGACTCGAGGGCGGCGTCGTAATGGCCGAGACCGTTGTGCAGGACGGCTGCCGCGTATTCCGCAAGTCCCAGTGCACGGCCCTCTCCGCGGGTGGTCGCTTGGTGGACGGCGGAGCTGATCGCCCGTCGAGCGGTCAGCTCGTCGCCCTGATGGGCGAGGAGCAGCAGGGAGGTGTAGAGCGGCGGCGCGGCGGCGGTCGCCGCCGCGATCGATGCCGCTTCATCGAGAAGTGCCGCCGCGGCAGCGAGCTCGCCGGTGTGCACGCTCACGCCCGCCTGGTATCCCATGGCGAACGGCAGGATCGACAGGGCACCTGCGGTGCGAGCTAGCCGCACGGCGCGGGTCGCGAGGAGGTACCACGCCTCGTCGTCCCACAGATCGGGGGCGATCGGCTCCGGCGCCACGGGACAGGCGAGCCACATCCAGCTCATCTCGGACTCGCCGGCGGCGCCCGACTCGACTCGGAAGGATTCCAGGGCCTCGACGAGCGGCAGCTGGCCGGCCGCGTGGCCCGCTGTGATCCGCGTGGCGACCCCGGTCAGGAGGAGGTCGGTAGGCCGGTGCGGGAGCGGTCCGGGTGGTGCCGCCCGAGCGGCGGCGGCAGCAGCCTGGAGATCGTTCGGGTCGCCGAGCCGGCCGGTGAACATGGCGGCAGCCACTGCTTCGAGATAGGCCTCCCTCGCCGCTGGAGGATCGAGACGCTCCAGCTTCCGCCCGGCGTCCAGGAGGAGCGGCAGCGAAGCGCCGGCGCCCTGGCTGACGAACGCGAGGTGCGCGCGCATGCGTGCGATCTGGGCGCGTTGGAGGTCGTCGGGATGTCCCGCGGCCGCCGTCTCGAGGAGCGACCTGGCAGCGTCCGGAGCGCCGGCACGGAGCTTCTCCTGGGCAGCGGCGAGCGCGCGTCGGACACCGCCTCCACCGGGACGTGTCAGCTCGGTCGCCCGTTCGAGGAACGCGGCCGCCGCCGTCACCCCGCCGCGCCCGCGCGCTCTGTGAGCAGCCCGCTCGAGCTCGTCCGCGACGGCGTCGTCGAACCCGTCCGCGGCTTGCGCGAGATGCCATGCCCGGCGGTCGGGATCCGTGTCCTGCGCGGTCGCCGCGCCCAGGGCCTGATGGGTCTCGCGGCGGGCTCGGGCGTCCGCGGCGCGGTAGACGGCGGAGCGCACGAGCGGGTGGCGGAAGCGGACGCTCGCGCCGATCTCGATGAGGCCCGCTGCCTCGGCGGGCGCCGCCGCGTCGAGGCTGACCCCTAGCCGGTCCGCCGCTCGGCCGAGCACCGACGGGTCCCCGACGGGCTCGGCCGCCGCGAGGACCAGGAGTTGCCGGGTCGTGGCGGGCAGCGACCGGATGATCCGCAAGAACCCGTTCTCCAGCTGTCCTGCGAGGGGGCGGGTGTCCGGCCGTTCGAAGCCTCCCGCCAGCTCCGCCGTGGTCAGAGCGCGGGGCAGCTCCAGGAGGGCGAGCGGATTGCCTCCCGTCTCGGCGACGATCCGATCGCGTACCCGGGTGTCGAGCCGGCTGGGGAATGCCGAGTCGAGCAGGGCGCGGGCGTCGGCCTCCGCCAGCCCGTCGACCGTGATCTCCGGGAGGCCGCGCAGCTCGTGCGGGAGATCCGGCTCGCGTACCGCGAAGACCATGGCGACGGGATCGGCACCGAGGCGCCGTGCGACGAACGCGAGCGTCTGCAAGGAGACCTCGTCGAGCCACTGCGCGTCGTCGACGACGCACACCAGCGGCAGGTCCGCGCCGACGTCGGCGAGAAGGCTGAGCGCGGCGAGCGCGACGAGGAACCGATCGGGAGGCGGGCCCGCACTGAGGCCGAACGCCGTGGTCAGCGCGTCGCGCTGCGGGACGGGGAGGTGATCGAGGCGATCCAGGAACGGCAGGCAGAGGTGGTGCAGGCCGGCGAAGGCGAGCTCCATCTCGGACTCCATGCCGGCGACGTCGGTGACTCGGCACCGCGCAGCCCGCCCCACCAGGTGGTCGAGGAGCGCGGTCTTCCCGACGCCCGCCTCGCCTCGCAGCACCAGCACCGCGCCCAGGCCACCCTGGACGGTCGTCAGGACCTCGTCGAGCGCCTCGCAGTGGCGGGTCCGGCCCCGCAGGGCCTCCCTGGCTCCCCTCGCGGACAGTCTCGCCACATCGTGGAGCCTACCCCGCGCGTCACATCTGCCTGGAGTGCCCGGTCGAAGATGCGTCAGAGGTGGTCGAGTCGCAGGTAAGGACGAGTCTCACCGGGTTTCACCGGGGCGGCGTGGGCCGCTATGCCGGAAGCAGAGAGCGACTGGACCCGCTCGTCACCGACCCTCTGACCGCACTGGCCTCTTCCCCCGGCCAGTCGGCGAGGTTCCGGCACGTGCGCAACGCCGTGCCGGAACCTCGCCGGTCCGGAGCCCCGCTGTGTCCTCGGCTGTGTCGTCGGCTGTGTCCGTGGTCCGGTGGCTGGCTACCCCCACGGACACGGCCACGCACCGGACCACGGACTTGCGCGGCGCGACGGGACGTAGCGCGGACGAAAGGTGGATACGCCCGCATGGAGGGCGGCACTCACCAGAGGAGTCCGAGATGTATGCGAAGGATCGAGACCACGCGAGAACGACGGGTAACGCCTATGGGGAAACAGACCCGGTCGTCGCCAGGGAGCTGCACCGGACGGTCGCCTTCTTCGTCACGCAGCGCCCCGTCCTGTTCCGCGTCGCACTTCGCGTCACGGGCGGTGACACCTCGAGCGCCGAGGACGTCGTCCAGGAGGCCTGGATCAGATGGCAGCGCACGAACCGGGGGCAGGTCAGGAACCCCGAGGCGTTCCTGACCACCACGACGACCCGCTTGGCGATCAACGTCGTCCAGTCCGCGTCTCATCGCCATGAGCGACCGAGCCTGTCCCTCGCGCACGGTGTCCACGACGGCCGGCACGACCCCGCCGCCCTGACGGACCGGACTGCAGAAGTCGCCGAGGCGATCGGTCTCCTCCTGGCCAGGCTGAGCGGCAATGAGCGTGCGGCCTATCTGCTGAGGAAGATCTTCGACTACCCGTATGCCGAGATCGCCCGGCTGCTGCGCACGAGCCCCGTCAACACGCGACAGCTGGTCCGCAGGGCGCGTGCCCGTGTCGCGGACGGTGTTGCGCGGTCCGTCGTCGGACCCGAGGTGCACCAGCAGTTCGTATCGGCCTTCTTGGCCGCGGCCCGCGGTGGGGAGCTTCATGCGCTCGAGAGTCTGCTGACGCGGCACGTCCGAACGGCCGGGGCCGAGCCGTCGATCGAGTGTCACCGGTAATCGCTCACCTGACGAGCGATCTGCAGCAATGTTCGCTGGTCGCTCCCTGTGCCGCGATGCGGACCGGCGGACGCACTGGTGCAGGTCAAGGCTGTGGCGGTCGACGGCAGTGAACTGAGGTAGATCATCAGGTGAGGTGCAGGCCGCCATCGACCGCGAGGACCTGGCCGGTGAGCCAGGTGGTGGCCGGGTCGGCGAGCCGTACTAGTGGGGCCGGGCGCCACCGCGTTGACGCGGACGCCGGCGGAGGCGAGCTCCAGCGCCCAGCTCCGCGTGAGCTGCTCGACGGCGCCCTTGGCAGGTCAGAAGCTGTTTACCCAGAAGCGAAGTACTTCTCCATGTGACTTCTGGGGTAGTGGCCGTCCGACCAGGTGACGAGACGCGCCTGCTCCGTCGCGGCCCGGCCCCGGGGAGCAGGTCACCCGAATCATGTGACTCGACGAGGCGCACCCCGGCCTAGCGTCACGGACGAACCATCGAACGAGTGCCCGCGGACGGCGGGCCACGCTATCGAGGAGAGACGACATGGCGCTCGACACCCTGGTGGCCTTCGCCGCCAGCTACGGCAGCGAGGACGACGCGGTGACCGACTACGAGGCCGTGAAGGAGTTCTACCAGGCCAGCGGTCTCATCGACACCTACGACGCGGCGGTGGTCTCGCGGCACGCCGACGGCAAGGTCAAGATCGTCAAGAAGCACGAGCAGCCGACCCGGCAGGGCGCCTGGGGCGGCCTGGGCCTCGGCCTGGCCGGGGGCGCGCTGGTGGCCCTCTTCCCGGCGATCGGTCTGGGTGGCGCCCTGCTCGCGGGCGGCGCCGGGGGCAGCGCCATCGGCGCGATCGCCGGGCACGTCGCCGGCGGGATGAGCCGCGGCGACCTGAAGGACCTGGGCGAGCTGCTCGACGAGGGCCAGAGCGGCCTGGTCGTCATCGCCGCGTCGGACGTGGCAGCACACGTGGAGAGCGCGATCGCCCGCGCGGCCAGGCTGGAGAAGAAGGAGCTGAAGGCCGACGAGAAGGCGCTGGAGGCGGCGATCGACGAGGCCACCGCCGGGTGAGTCCGTCGATCACCCCCGCGCCCGGAGGATGAAACCAGGAGGATCTTCGCGGCGCGGAAGGTACGATGCGGACGTTGCGCTCGACTCGGACCAGACGACGTCCCAGCGAGAGGAGGCGGTTGACGTGGCCGCCGTTCATCGCGACTGGGCGTGGGACCGTCCGGGTGACGTCCGTGCACTTCCGGCCGACGTCGACGTCGAGCGCCGCGGAGCCCTCGTCGTGCTGCGCGCAGCCATGCGCGACCTCGCGGACGCCGACCGCACGATCCTGGTCGGCCGCCACGTCCACGGCAGAACCACGACGAGCATCGCCGAGCAGCTCGGCCTCCACCCGCACGCCGTGCCCGGCCGGCTCCGCCGTGCCGAGGAGAACCTTGCCGCCGCACTGGCCGCCGCACACGCCCGGCACGTGGCCGAACCCGAGTGCCGCGCCGGCTGCGCGATCATGCACGACTACCTCGCCGGACACCTCCTGCCCCACAGCCAGCGGCGGCTGGAGGTCCACATGAACGACTGTGCCCGATGCACCCGCGCGTTCGTCGACGTGTGTGACGTCTCCTGGGCGCTCCGCGAAGCCGGGAGCGACGCCGTCGTCGAGGGTGCGCCGGCCGACGTCACCGCACGCCCTGCGCACATCGGCACCCGGGTGAACCGGAGAGAGACCGCCGTGGCCGCTGCCGCCCTCGTCGCGGTCACCGTCATCGGTGCGTCGACGTATGTCGCTGATCAGACCGGTGAACCCGCGGGCCAGGTGCTGGAGAGCGCCGACGTCGACGAGGGCGTCCCGGGAGTCGGCGACCCGGGGAACCGGGAAGCCCCGCCGCCGCCTTCGATCCGTCCCGCGAACCGACACCCCCGCCCGTCGACCACGGCGAAGTACGACGCCGCCGCAACCGTGCAGACCGTCGCGGCCGCCCGGACGACCCAGGCGGCCGCGACGGAGGCCGACACCGGGCTCACCGCCGCCGACCAGGGGGCCGACGCATCCTCCCGCTCGGAGTCCGCGGCCGGCACCAGCTCGGGCGCATCGGCGCTGGACCAGGGTGTCGAACATGCCAACGCGGCCGCGACGCAAGGGCTGACCGTCGCGGTTGCGGCGGCAGCCGCTGTGTCGGGCGCCTCCGCCGGCTCCAGCAACGGCGAGAGCCGGCGGGCCACCGCGACCACCGGCACTCCGGCCTCGGCCGACAGCTGACCCGATCTGGGGTCACGTCGTCCCACATCCGACCCGCACCTCCCATACGGTCGGGTCTGCCAGGTCCACGCGAACGGTCGCCTCAACCGGGCCTCCACACGGAGGCGATCTGAACGCTGCGCCGCGAGTCGCCGCAGTTCCCGCCCCGTCAGCCCTGCGGCGCGTCCCCGAAGTCGCGGATGTCCAGGCGGACGCCGCCCTTGAGCGCCGACTCGTGCGCGACGATGCCGGGCATCGTGTACCGCGCGGCGACCCAGGCGTTGACCGGCGGGAGGGCGCCGGTCGTGACGGCCGTGACGAAGTCGTCGGCCAGGAAGTGGTGGCTGCCCTCGTGGCCGTTGGACACGTTCGCGAACTCCTTCGGCAGCCGCGAGCGGTCGTGCACCGGCGCGGAGCCCGAGGTGAAGGCGTCCCGCAGCGCGGGCGAGACGTGCTCCAGCGACGGGTCGTCGGGTGACAGCGTCGGCTTGGGAGCCAGGTGCTCCGTGATGTCCACGACCTCTTGCTTGTCCTGCCAGAGGCTGACGTTGACGAGCTGCTCCATGCTGGCCTCGGTGCCGAAGAACCGGAACCGCGACTCGCGGACGTGCGAGGGGAACCCGACCCGGCGGAACTCGTTGATGCGGAACGCGCCGCCCCCGGCGGCCTCGAACAGCGCCGTGGCGTTGGAGAAGTCGTTGGCGAACTGGCTCACGTCCTTGTCGAACACCCCGTCCCCGCGGTCGTCGAGCACGCCGATCGCCGAGACGCTGGTCGCGTACGTCTGCCAGGCGCCGAGAATCCCGCCCAGGGAGTGCGTGGGGTACATCAGGGGCGGGTAGCTCGCGGTGGACCTCCAGTTCTCACCGCCGCTGTACTTGTACGCGTCGTAGAAGCCGAGGTCCATGTCGTGCAGGTAGTCGCCCTCGGCGTAGAACAGCCGGCCGAAGGCGCCCTTCGCGGCCTGGTCACGGGCGTGGACGGTCGCCGGGTTGTAGTAGCTCGTCTCGCCCATCATGTAGGTCAGCCCGGTCTCACGGACCGCCTCGACGATCGCCTCGATCTCCTCCTCGGAGATCGCCATCGGCACCGAGGAGTAGACGTGCTTGCCGGCGCGCAGCGCCTCGACCACCAGCGGCCCGTGCGTCCAGCGCTGCGTGAAGATCGCGACGGCGTCGACGTCGGAGGCGAGCAGGTCCTCGAAGGACGGGACGGTCCCGGCGAGGTCGTACTCGTCGACGAGCCGCTCGGCACGCTCGGGCAGCAGGTCGGTGACGTAGATGTCCCCGACCTCGGGGTGCAGGTTCCAGAGCTTGACGAACTGCCCGGCGAACTGCCCGGCTCCGACGATGCCAAGTGTGAACACGGAATCTCCTTGTCTTGGGCCGCGGCGATGCGGCCGGGGGCGACGACGGCCGGCGGCCGCGTTGACGGCCTCGACCCTACGTACCTACGATCAGCGAACTCTTCATGGATCCAAGCCGGTTCTTCCCGGATCAACAGATGCCGGGGGGTTTCAGATGACGTCGCAGATCGAGATCGAGCCGCCCGCCCTCGTGAGCTGGTCCGGCCGCCCCACCCTGATGGGCACCGCCCACCAGCACGACGACCTGGAGATCAACCTCGTCACCGAGGGCGGCACGATGCTCTACCTGTTCGGTGGCGCACCGGTCGAGATCGGCCCCGGGTCGGTGGCCGCGTTCTGGGCGGCGGTGCCCCACCAGCTCATCGCCAGCACGGCGACCCGGGCGCACTGGGTGCACGTGCCGTTCTCGACCTTCCTCGGCTGGGGACTGCCCACCGCCCTGGTCGGCCGCCTGCTGTCCGGCATGCCGCTGGTCTCACCGCCGGAGGTGGCGTTGACGACCGACCCGGCGAACTTCACGCAGTGGGCCGCCGACCTGTCGGGTGACCAGCCCGAGCTGCGTCGCATCGCGATGCTGGAGATCGAGGCCCGCGTGCGCCGGCTCGGGCTGGCCACACCGGGGCAGCCGGTGCGGCAGTTCACGGCCGGCGACCCGGCGCTGCGCCAGGTGCTGGCGATGGTGCGGCACATCGCCGAGCACTTCCGCGAACCGCTCACCGTCGCCGACGTCGCGCGGACCGTGCGGCTGCACCCCAACTACGCCATGGCCCAGTTCCGCAAGGTCGTGCGCACCACCATGGTCGACTACCTGACCCGGTGCCGGCTGGCCGAGGCGCGGCGGCTGCTGGTGACCACCGGCCTGCCGGTCGCCGACGTCGCGGCAGAGTCCGGCTTCAGCTCCGTGAGCCGGTTCTACACCGCGTTCGGCGACGTCTGCGGCATGCCCCCGGCGGCGTACCGGCGCGAGAACCAGCACGACCAGCCGCGCCTCCCGGTCAGTCGAACAGGGCGTTGACCTGCTCGTTGGCCTCGGTCAGCGAGCTGACGTCGGACTTGCCGCCCAGCACCTCGTCCATCGCCGGGGTCATGATCGCGTGCACGTCCGAGGCGTGGTCGGTCACCGGGAACAGGAACGTGGTGCCGTCCTCGACATGGGTGGTGAACGGCGAGACGTCGATGCCCTTCTCGGCGAACGCCTCCGTGGCGATCTCGGCCGAGCTGGTGATCGCCGGGAACACGACGCCGGCGGCGCCCACGAGGTCCTGGCAGTCGGTCGAGCCCAGGAACGCGACCCACTTGGCTGCCCCCTCCGGGTTGTCCGTCCCCGCCCAGACGGAGTCGGCCAGGCCGTTGAACATGCTCGCGCGCTTCCCGTTCGGACCGGTGGGCGTGGGCGCCAGGCCGACGTCGACGCCGTCGTAGCCGAAGTAGGTCGAGAGCATCCAGTCGCCACTGATGTTGATGGCGGACTTGCCCGCGCCGAAGTTGTCGTTCACCGACGCGCCGATCGTGGTCTCCAGCGGCGGGGCGTATCCCTTCTCGATCAGGGAGTACCACCAGGCGATGGTCTCCTGGAAGCGCGGGTCGTCGTAGTTGTAGTGCGTGCCCCAGGGGTTCTCGTCCGTGTGGGTCCAGCCCGTGGTGGCGGTGTACATGCTCCACTCGGTCTGGCCGTTCTCGTACCCGGCGCCGGGGATGCCCAGGCCGTAGACCGCGACGTTCTCCCTGTCGAAGCCCGGCTCGTCGCCGCGCACGCCGTTCGCGTCGACGGTCAGGCGCGCGATGGCCTCCTCGTAGCTGCCGCCGTCGTCCGGGTTCCAGTCGAGGTCCTGCATGTCCTTCTCGGTCAGCCCGGCGTCGGCGACCATCTTCTGGTTGTAGAAGATCGCGACCGTGTCCCAGTCCTTGGGCAGGCCGTACCGCTTGCCGTCCTGCGCGACCCACAGGTCCGCGAGCCCGGCCGAGTACTGGTCGAGGTCGACGTCGGCGAGGTGGTCGTCGAGGGCGAGAAGCTGCCCGTTCGCCACGAACTCGGGGTACTTGGACACGTGGTCGGTGAACACGTCCGGGCCGGTGCCCGACGAGAACGCGGTGGTCAGCGCCGACCAGTAGTCGTCCCACCCGCGCTGCGTGATCTTGACCGTCAGGTCGGGGTTGGCCTCGTGGAAGGCGTCGGCGCACTGCTGGTAGGCGGGCTGCTGGTTCGAGTCCCAGAGCCAGTAGTCGATCTGGCCCTCCGCCTCGGCGCCGGACGACCCGCCCGCGCAGGCGGTCAGGGACAGGGACGCGAGGGCGACGGCGCCCGCGAGCATCTTTCGCTTCATGGTGTTCCTTTCTGGCCCGGCTACTTGATGCCGGAGAAACCGATGGAGTTGATGACCCGGCGGCCGAAGACGGCGTACAGGATCACGATGGGCAGGGCCGCGACGAGGGACGCGGCCATGAGCCCGGCCCAGTCCGGCGCGCCCTGCGGCGTCTGCGAGCGGAAGACCCCCAGGGCCACGGTGAGCACCTTGGACTCCTCCGTCTGGCCCACCAGGAGCGGCCAGAAGTAGTCGTTCCAGGTGTTGATGAACGTGAGGATGCCGAGCGTGGTGACCGGCGCCGCCGAGATCGGCAGGATGATCCGGAAGAAGATGCGCCAGGGCCGGGCGCCGTCGATCATCGCCGCCTCGTCGATCTCCTTCGGGATGCCGAGGAAGAACTGCCGCATGAAGAAGATCGCGAACGGCGTCATGAACAGGCTCGGCAGCATGATCCCGGGCAGCGTGTTGAGCAGGCCGAGCGACTTGATCGTCAGGAAGTTCGGCAGCGAGGTGAAGATCGGCGGCACCAGGAGCGCCCCGAGGAAGACGGCGAACCAGGCGTCCCGCCCCGGCCAGCTGAGCCGGGCGAAGGCGTAGGCCGCCATCGAGGAGAACAGCACCTGGCCCACCGTCACGGCCGTGGCGACCACGAGCGAGTTGCGCAGGTAGAGCCAGAAGCTCAGCGACGCGCCGGAACCGCCCTCCGCGAGCGCCTCCTCGGGAGTGGCCAGGCCGAACACCCGCTTGAACGGGCCGAGCGTGAAGTCGGCGGGCAGCAGCGAGAAGGACTGGGCGGCGAGCGCCTGGTTGTCCGAGAACGCGGTGCGCAGCATCCAGTAGAACGGCAGCACGGTGGCCAGCACGAAGAGCCACAGCACGATCCAGGCGAGCGCCCGGCCCCAGGTGATCCGTGTACGCATGTGCGCTCCCATCAGGAGAGGTCGGACTCGCCGGCGCGCAGCAGTCGCATCTGCGCGAAGGCCGCCCCGGCGAGGATGAGGAACAGGACCACGGACATCGCCGACGCGTAGCCGAAGTGCCCGCGGGCGAACGCCTGCTCGTAGATGTAGAGCTGGAGCACGCGGAAGGCGTTGCCTGGCCCGCCGGCGGTGGTCACGGCCACCGTGTCGAAGACCTGGAAGGCCCCGGTGACGGTGATGACCAGCACGAGCACGAGCACCGGGCGCAACAGCGGCAGGGTGATGCGCCAGAAGGTGCGCCACTCACCCGCGCCGTCGACGGCGGCGGCCTCGTAGACGCTCGCCGGGATCATCTGCAGGCCGGCGAACACCAGGAGGGCTGTGTAGCCCAGGTGCCGCCAGGTGTTGACGCCCGCGATGGTCGCGACGGTCCATGCCTCGTCGCCGAAGAAGGCGACCTTGGGCAGCCCGACGGCGTCGATCACGGCGTTGACGATGCCGATGTTGTAGTCGAGCATCCAGAACCACAGCAGGGCCACGACGACGTTGGCGATGAGGTAGGGCAGCAGGAGGCTGCCGCGGATCAGCACCGACCTGGTGAGGCGGTGCATGAGCACCGCCAGCCCGACGGCGAGGACGGTCTGGAACCCGATGTTCAGCACCACGTACAGGAACGTGACGCGGACGGCGTTCCAGAAGACGTCGTCCTGGGCCATGTCGACGTAGTTCTGCAGGCCCACGAAGACGGGGCTGCCCAGCACGTTGTACTCGGTGAACGACAGGTAGGCGCCGCGCAGCGTCGGGTAGAGGTAGAAGACCAGGAACCCGAGGGCCGCGGGGGCGATCATGCCGAGGGCGGGCCAGAGCTGGTTGCGGGGGCGCCGGCGGGCCGGACCGGCCGGCACTCCCCCGCCGCCGGTCCGGCCGGCGGGGCGGTCGAGGGCGGTCGTGGTCATGAGCGCCGTCCCTTCGTGATGGCCCAGACCCGCACGTCCTCGCCCGGCACGACGGCGCGCAGCCGGCCCGCGGCGTGGCTCTCCTGGCCGGTCCACAGCTCGGTGACGTCGTACCGGCCGCCGCCCAGTCCCAGGTCGCGCAGCGGCAGGTCGGCGGTGCGCGGCGTCGCGCCGTAGTTGAACGCGGCGACGTAGGTGGTCCCGCCGTCGTGCAGCACGAACGTGTCGGCGGCGGTGAAGGCGTCGGCTCCGGCCCGCACGGGGGCGAAGGACCGGCCGAGCTCGGCGAGGTGGTTGATGCCGGGGTTCTGCAGCAGGTCGCGGGCCCGCTGCTTGATGACCGGGTGGCCGGTGGCGGTGAGGTCCTCGCTGACCTGGTAGATCCCCGTGATGGCGGCGGAGGTGACGCGTGCCCGGTTCTGCCCCTCGGGCCAGATGCTCGGGTAGGGGTCGTCCAGCAGGTAGGCGTTCGCGTTGCCGTCGTACTCGTAGTTGCCGAACTGGACGTGGTCGCCGTCGTTGAAGGCGTAGACCTCGTCGAGCCACCAGCCGTACGTCAGGGAGTTGAGCAGGTACTCGGTGCTCTTCTGGTAGCGGTCGGGCTGCGTGGGGTGCCAGTTGTTCAGGGCGCCGTGCACGTCGCACGAGATGCGCCGGGCGTGGGCGAACTCGGAGGCGAACAGGGGCGAGATGGCGAGGTCGACGAACATGTCGTCGCCGACGACGTCGACCACCTGCGCCATGCCCTGGCGGAACGCCTGCTGGCCGGTGTGCACGTCGGCGTCGTACCAGTCGTCGGCCTCGACGTAGCCGTGGGTCAGGAAGTCGAGCTTGACGTAGCGCACGCCGAGCTCGCGGAACTTGCCCAGGGCGATCCGGGCGCGGTTCTGCACGCCGGGGTTGGTCGGGTCGAGCGCCCAGGCTCCGTCGATGTTCACGGGGATGCCGTTCACCTTGAGCGCCATCTGGCGGTAGGTCTGGTTCTCGCAGGTGTCGCACAGCGCGGTCCCGCCGATGGGCTCGTCCAGGCCCTCGCGCCAGAAGTTGGCGAACGGCTGGAAGTACAGGGCCGGCTCCTGGCCGCGCGCCTTGACGTCGGCGACGTACTGTTCGAGCTCAACCCAGGAGGTGTTCGGGTCCTCGAACGCGTACTCGGGGGCGAGCATCTTGTCCCAGTAGGAGTCGACGCCCGCGTAGAGGCCCTTGGCCGAGTCGGCGTTCCGGAACCCGGGGGTCTCCTCGGCCAGGAACTCCGAGACCTCGTCCATGACGGCGGCGTCGCCACCGCGGGCGCCGAGGCCGCCCCAGCTGTTGAACCCGAAGGGCGTGCCCTCGTCCCAGGTGCGGGAGCGCGCGGCCGAAGGTCTCCATGCCCTCGCGCCAGTCCGGGAAGAGGCCCACGAACATGCGCGGGGAGCGCACCGTGGCGCCGCTGACCTCGGCGTGCGGCTTGAGCTCGCGGTTGAACTGGTACTTGTTCATGCCGTCGCCGTAGTCGTAGCTCCAGTCCGTCAGGCCGGCCGCGGCCTGCAGCCGGTCCAGGCCGCCGCGCGCGTTGCCGTCGGCCACCACGCCGGACTTCCACGTGTCGCGGTCCAGGGAGCCGACGACGAGGCCGCGGCGCGAGGTGTCGTCGATGAACGCGGTGACCTCGAAGCTGCGCCGGGCCGGCGTCACGTCCTTGATCGCCGGGGTCTCGTAGCGGACCCAGTGGTCGTTGTCGAAGGGCACGAGCACCATGCGGTTGTCGCCCGTGCGCCCGAGGTCGACCGAGCCGCGCCGGTCGGTCATGACCGGCACCATCATCGAGGTGGTGACCGGGCCGTCGGTGCCCGTCACGTCGAGCCGTACCGAGAACGAGTGGTCGCCGTCGAACGCGAAGACCTGCCGGAGCGTGGGCAGCCCGGGCTTGGCGCAGGTGACCGTGGTGCGGGCGGTGAGCCGGCAGCCGCCGTCGTACTGCTTGGTGGTGACGAACTCGTCGCCCAGGCGCACGCCGCTGTAGAAGCCGGTCACGGCCTCGCGGCCGCCCCAGCGGGCGTCTGCGGTGCCGCTGCGGAGCGAGTAGTCGATGACGACGTCACCGCCGCGGAGCACCGTCCGCTTGCCGCCCGGTGTGGCGCGGGTGGGGTCGACGGGCACCGGATCGGCCGCGTCGGGGTCGGTGAGCGTGTAGTCCTTCGCGGTCGCGCCGGCGACGTCGACCCGGTCGAGGTCGGGGCCGAGCGCGCCGGCCGGGGCGCTGAACGTCAGGCTGTTCTCGCCCGCGTGCAGGGGCAGGTCCACCGTGACGGTGCCGACGCGGTCCCAGCCGCCGGTCGAGGCGACCGGCACGGTGGCCATCGAGCCGCCGTCGGGCGTGATCGTGAGCGCACGCGAGTCGTCGCCGCTCAGGTAGTGCAGCGTCACCTCGTAGGTGCCGTCCTCGGGCGCGATGACGCCGGGGACCTTCGCCGTGGCGGACGGGTCGATGCTGCCGACCTTGCTCCCGCCCGAGCAGGTGGAACAGCCGCTGCGGCTCGCGCCGTCGAGGACCACCTGGGTGGCCTCGGCCTCGATGGTGGCCCCGCTCGGATCGGCCGCGGTGGCCGCGGGAGCGGGCGCCGCCCCGATGGTGACCACGACGCCGAGCGCCAGGCCGGCGGCGAGCCAGGCACGGTCGGCTCGCCGGACCTGGTCGGATGCGGATCTGACTGACATGAGTGCCCCTCCGGCGTCGTTGCTGGTGCGGACACTCAACCGTCTTTTTTTGTCACTGTCAATTAACTGTTGGTGATCACCGCCCCGTCAGGACGAACTTCGTGATCGCCAGGGATTCCCTGACGTAGTCGACGGGGATCTCGTACCACGGCGTGTCCGCGTGCACGTGAGTGCTGCCGATGCCCGCTTCCTCGGCGATCTCGCCGGCCCGGAACACGTGGTAGTCACTCGTGATGAAGGCCGTGGTGTAGTCCGCATCGAAGTGCGCGTCCAGGAGCCCCTTCGTGAGGACGAAGTTCTCATAGGTGCTGGTCGACCGGCTCTCCCGGATGATCCGGTCCTCCGAGACCCCGTGCGAGATCAGGTACCGCTCCATCGCGAGCGCCTCGGTGACGGACTCCCCAGGCCCTTGACCTCCGGCGACGACGATGACGGCGTCCGGGTTCGCGACGGAGTACCCGACGGCCGCGTCCAGCCGGGAGCGGAGCGACGGCGTCACGTCCTCGCCCTTCAGCGCGGCCCCGAGGACGATGACGGCGTCCTCCTGGTGCGAGACGGTGTCCGTCCTGCCGAGAGACGCGATGGATGCGAAGAGGACGAGCACCAGGGCAGTGGCGACCGGGACGAAGACCTTGACCCACCGGAACAGGCTTCTCCGTGTTCCCGCCCGGGTCCGGTCCCGGTGGAGACCGTGGAGCAGGTAGAGGACACCGAGCACGAACGTCGCGATGACGCCGGAGTTGAGGCTGCTCGTGAACGACACGATCACGGCATCGAGGATCAGGGCCGCTCCGACGACGATCCAGAGCAGGCTCACGGCGGAACGATAGCGGCGAACCAGCCCGAACGTACGGGCGGGGTACGGAAAGCCGGTTGTCGAGTCGGGTTCCTACCTTCATCGGTGTCAGAGGAACCGCGAGGAACCCACTCGAGAACCGGGACGGAAGAGCCATGCGCAGACTGGTGAGCGGGATCGTGGCCTTCGTGACCGCCTTCTGGTGCCTTGCTGCCGTCGCGCCGGCAGCGCAGGCGGCCGAGGCGGCGCCCTTCTCGGCCCCCGGTCAGGAGATCGTGGTCGGCTGCGGGAACGCCGAGGCGGCGATCCAGGTCACCTGGGGCGCGGACGGCGTGTCGCTCCGGTACCGGTTGCGCGACACCGCCGGCGACGGCCGGAGCCCGGTCCTGAAGATCTCCGCGGTGACCGGGAACGGCGTGACCGCCGACTACGTCTTCGACGACGGCACGGTCACCCACGCCCGCACGGCCGGCGAGGGCTTCAGCTCCTGGTACGGCGAGAACGACTGGAACCCGGGGACCATCGGTTCCATCAACCACCTGAACATCAAGGTCTCCAACGGCACGACGGCCGAGGGCACCCTGTGCACGCGGTACGCGAACCTGTACAACTGGTCCGGCCTCGGGCTCCGGAACGCGTTCGAGAAGGAAGGCGCACCGTTCTCCGGGACCGGCGGGGACGGCCCGGCCTACGACTGCTCGGGGCTCGTGTACGCGTCCTACGACGAGGTGGCCGACTTCCCCGGGTGGCCGGTGCGCTCGTCGCAGGCGATGTACGACTGGGCCCGGACGCACACCGGCCAGGACAGGATCTACGCCCAGCAGGTGCCCTACTCCGAGCTCAAGGAGGGTGACCTGATCTTCTACGACGCCGACGGCGAGTACACCGGCAACATCACGCACGTCGCGTTCTACGCCGGCGACGGGACCGTCTTCGACGCCCACCGGACGGGCACTCCGGTCGGCTTCCACGCCGACTGGGTGAACTCTCGCGTGGGCGCGTACCGCATCCTCGGTGCCGTGGGGTGGGCCGCCTGAGCCGTCGCCTATGATCACGGCGTGCCGTCGTCCGATGTCGAGAGGGTCCGGGACTCAGCAGGTGATCTGCTCCGCCGGCATCGAGAGGCCGGCGGGCTGACCCAGCGCGAGCTCGCCGGGGCTTCCGGGGTGAGTCTCGCCTCGGTCCGGGACATCGAGCAGGGGCGCAGCCGCCGTCCCCGACGGGAGTCCGTCGCCGCCCTGATCGCGGCCCTCGGGCTCGCCGGCCCGGAGGCAGACCGGCTGCGCGAGCGGTTCGACGAGGCGCTCGTACGGTCCCGGTCCGGTGGCACGACGGCGGGTCCCGGAACCGTGCACATCGGTGTTCTCGGGCCGTTGCTGCTGCATCGGGGTGAGGTACGGATCCCCCTGCGGTCCCGGATGCAGCAGGTGCTGCTCGCCGAGCTGGCGGTCGCCGCGGGGTCGCCCGTACCCCGCGAGGTGCTCGTCGCAGCGCTCTGGCCGGGCGAGACCTCGACCACGACAGCGGCCCTGAACATCCACCTGACACGCCTGCGTCGCCTGCTGGAGGACTCCGACGACCGGCAGCCCGTCGTGGAGCAGGACCGCGCCGGTATCCGGCTCCTCGTCCCGGCCGACCAGCTCGACCTGCTCACGTTCCGCGAGCTCGCCGGGCATGCGCAACGCTCGGGGGCGACGAGCGGCGCGAAGGAGGCCCTCGCTGCCGCCGTCTCGCTGTGGCGCGGTGGTCCGGACCCGGACCTCGTGACGTCACCGGACCGGATCGCGGCGATCGAGGAGGAGTACGTCGCGGCGCTGCTGTCGTACGCGAGGATCACCCGTGAGCTCGGCGTGCCGGAGGACGCCGTCGTGCCGCTCACGACCATGGCGGACCGGCGCCCGCTCGACGAGGTGGTCCAGTCGTCGCTGATCCAGACGCTCGCCGCGGCGGGACGCCAGGCGGAGGCGTTCGGCCGGTACGAGTCCACGCGGCGCGCACTCTCCACCGAGCTCGGCGTGGACCCCGGGGAGCGGCTGCGCACCGCGCACCTGGACGCGCTGCGGCAGCGCTGGACGGACGAGTCCGCCGCCGCGGCCTCGGTCCCCTGGCAGGTTCCCGCGGCTCCGCCGCGCCTGGTGGGACGCACGGACGAGCGTTCCGGCATCACGGCGGCGCTCGACCGCGGCCCTGAGGGCGGCAACGTGCCCGTCGTGGTCAGCGGCGCCGCAGGCGTCGGGAAGACCGCCCTGTGCCTGTCCGTGGCGCACGAGACGCACGACCGGTATCCCGACGGTCAGCTGTTCGCCGACCTGCAGGACGCCGCGGGTGTTCCCGTCCCGCCCCTGGAGATCCTGCAGCGCTTCCTGCGTGCCACGGGCCCCGGGACGCCGCCCGCGGACCTGCCCGAGGCGGCGTCACTGTTCCGCAGCCGGCTCGCGGACCGGAAGATGCTGATCGTGCTCGACAACGCCCGGGACGCGGCCCAGGTACGCCCGCTCATCCCGGGCCTCGGCGACAGCGACGTGCTCGTGACCAGCAGAAGTCTGCTGCCCGAGCTCGACAGCGCCGTCCTGGTCCGCCTGGACGTGCTCGACCGCACCGACTCGGTCCGTCTGCTGGCGGCCGCGACGACGACGTCGGACGGGGGCGACGCGGCGGTTCTCGACGAGCTGGCGCGCCTGTGCAGCGACCTCCCGCTCGCCCTGCAGATCACGGCCGCGCAGCTGCGGAGCCGGCGGCAGCTCGTGCCGGCGGACCTCGTCCACCGGCTCCAGAATGGCCAGGACCGTCTGGACCACCTCGCCGTGGGGACGTCGAGCCTCTGGAACAGCTTCGAGCTCAGCTACACGGAGCTCTCCCGCACGGCGCAACGCGTGTTCCGGATGTCGTCGCTCCACCCCGGCATCGACTTCGGCACGGAGGCGACGGAGGTGCTGGTGGGCGACGGGACGGCTGCCCGTGCGCTGGACGAGCTGCTCGACGCGAACATGCTGACCGAGCACGCCGCCGACCGGTTCCGCAGCCACGACCTGCTGCGGCTGTTCGCCCGGCGCAAGCTCACCACGGCCGACCGCGTCCCCGACGCCGAGAGCCGCCTCCGGCGCTGGTACCTCGACCGGGCCACCGCGGCCGTCGACTGGATCCACCCGCACCTGCTCCGGCTGACCGGCCACCCGGACCGCACCGCGGTGTTCGGCGACGAGGACGCCGCCATGAGATGGATGGACCTGGAGTACCCGTCGATGCTGGCCCTGGCGACCTCGTCGGCCGACGACCCCGATCGTGGTCCCGACGTCTGGCGGCTCGTCGACCAGCTCCGCGGATACCTCCTGCTCCGCCGGTTCGACAGCTGGGAGCACCTGGCCGAAGCCGGCCTCGGGGCGGCCGTCCGGACCGGCGACGACCAGGCACGTGCGGCGATGTACATCTCCCGCAGCTACGCCCACTGGGCGCACGGACGCATCGACGACTCGCACGCGGACACCGTCCGCGCGACCCGCCTCGCCGAGCTCTGCGGCTGGACCGACGCCGTCGCCTACCTGGCGCACAACGTGGGCTGGGAGCACTACGAGGCCGGCCGGCTCGTCGAGGCCACGGCCTGTTTCGAGCAGACGCTGTCCCAGACCGAGCCCGAGAGCCAGACCCGCGCCCTCGCCCTGAACGGGCTCGGCATGACCTACCTGGAACAGGGCGAGC
This sequence comes from Promicromonospora sp. NPDC050262, assembly GCF_040655935.1. Classification (NCBI taxonomy): domain Bacteria; kingdom Bacillati; phylum Actinomycetota; class Actinomycetes; order Micrococcales; family Promicromonosporaceae; genus Promicromonospora; species Promicromonospora sp. NPDC050262. Next base: position 236,316 of record NZ_JBFAKX010000001.1, read on the forward strand.
TCGTCCGTTCCGCCGACTCGTTCCGCGCCGCGCTGCGCATCAGCGAGGGCAACAAGCGCGAGGTGGCCGACCTGACGATCCGCGGCAACCTCGCCAGTGCCCTGCGGCTCCTCGGCGACACCGGGACCGCGGAGGCCCAGCTCAACGACGTCCTCCGCGGATTCCGCCGACGCGGCCACACCCGCGGGGAGCTCTCCACGCTGGACGAGCTCGGCAGGCTCCTCGCCCAGACCGGCCGGCCCACCGAAGCAGTCGAGACCGCCCGCGAGGCACACGCCGCCGCATCCCGGCTGAACGACCCCAGGGCACAGGTCATCACCGGTGACGGCCTGGGCATGAGCCTCCTGGCGAGCGGGCACACCGCCGAGGCAGCAGCCATCCTGACCGACGCCGCAGCGCTGGCGACCGCACACGGCTACCGGTCGTGGGAGGCCCGGGCACGTGCCCACCTGGCGAGCGCGCACCTCCGGCTGGGCAAGACCCAGGAAGCGACGGACGAGGCCGCGCGCGCCGCCGTCCTCGCGGAGGCGTGCGACGCGACGTCCGTCGTCGTCGAGGCACGGCGGGTGCACGGGCTGGCCGTCCGGAAGCACGCCTGATCCTGCGCGGGGCCCTCCCCCGCGTGCCTACGCCGTCGGCGGGTCGCCCCGCAGCCGCACGGCCAGCCCGCTCGCCCGCCGTGCCCGCCGCGTCACCGCCGCCCGCACCGCCTCCGGCGTGCCGACCACCCGCACCCGACGGCGCGCCCGGGTCACCGCGGTGTAGAACAGCTCGCGCGTGAGCAGCGGCGACGTCTCGTCCGGCAGCAGCACCGTCACGGTCTCGGCCTGGCTGCCCTGACTCTTGTGCACCGTCATGGCGTGCAGCGTCTCGACGTCCCCGAGCCGGGAGACGGCGAACGACGCGCCGCCGGCGAGGTGGGCGCGCAGGTTCTCGCCGTCGGCGACCACCACCCCGGTGTCGCCGTTGAACAGGCCCAGGCCGTAGTCGTTCGCGGTGATCAGCACCGGCCGGCCCGCGTACCACTCGGCGCCCACCGCGGCGCCGAGGTAGGCGCCGGAGGCCTCGCCGAGCCGGCGCTCGACCTGCCGGTTCCAGTGCGCCGCGCCCCACGGGCCCTCCCGGTGGGCGCACAACAGCCGGTGCCGCTCGGCCAGATCGACCGCCCCGGCGGCGTCCCCGGCCAGCGCCAGGCCCCGCACGTCGAGCGCGTGCCGGGTCAGCTCGTCCTGGAGACCGGCCAGCGCCACCGCGTCGTCGGGGTGCACGAGCTCCACGACGCCGTCGCCCGCCGTCAGCGCCGCGAGCACCGCCTCCGGGTCGCCGTCCTGGATCGCGGCGGCCAGTCGCGTGATCGCCGCGCTCTCCGACCGGTGGTCGGTGAGCAGGGCCGTCACGACGCCGTCGTCGCGCTCCCCGAGCCCGGCCACCAGGTCGGCGAGCACGGCACCGGCCTCGATGGACGCGAGCTGGTCGGGGTCGCCCACGAGCACGAGCCGCGCGTCGGGGCGCACGGCCTCCAGCAGCCGGGCCATGAGCGTGAGCGAGACCATGGACGTCTCGTCGACCACCACGACGTCGTGCGGCAGGCGGTTGGCGCGGTCGTGCCGGAACCGGGTGGTCGAGCCGGGCCGCCACCCCAGCAGCCGGTGCAGGGTGCCCGCCTGGAGGCCGTCGAGCCGGCGCCGGTCGTCGGCGGTGAACCCGGGCCGCCCGGCCCCCGCACGCGCACCGGCCTTCGGCGGGGCGCCGAGCGCCTCGGCCACCGCCTCCTGCATCCGTGCGGCCGCCTTGCCGGTCGGGGCGGCGAGCGCGATGCGCGGGCGACGTCCGCCGGCGTGCTCGGCCTGCTCCGCCAGCAGGGCGAGCAGGCCGGCGACCGTCGTCGTCTTGCCGCGGCCCGGGCCGCCGGTGAGCACGGTGGTCAGGCGACGCGCGGTGGACAGCGCCGCCACGCGCTGCTCGGCGTACGCGTCGCCGGGGAACAGCCGCGCCGCGCTGTCCTCCAGGAGTGCGTCGTCGACGGCGGGCGCGGGCGCCACCAGCCGGGCGGCGAGGTCGTCGCGCACCTGCCGCTCCTCGCGCCAGTAGCGGTCGAGGTAGAGCAGGCCGAGGTCGGCCCGGACCACCGAACGCTCGGCCAGCGGGCTCGCGGCCACCCGGTCGAGCCAGCCGTCGGCCGCGGGCCAGGGCAGCGCCACCTCGTCGGGACCGTCGCCGAACCCGCCCAGGTCCACGCACACCGAGCCCTGCCGTACCGCGCGCACCGCGAGCGCGACGGCGAGCCGCACGGCCTCGTCGTCCTCGCCGACGACGTCGGCCGTGCGGCGCGCGACGTGCACGTCGGCGGCGGTGAGCACACCGGCGTCGTTGAAGGTGCGCAGCAGCCCGGTCGCGCCGAGCGCCCGGCGGGCGTCGTGCGGGTCCTCGCTGGTCCAGCGCTCGATCGCGGGCGTCATGCGGCCTCCGGATCCGCGACGCCGGCGAGCAGGTCCGACAGCCCGACCAGCAGCGCCGGCGGCGGCTGCCACGAGAACACGCCCGCGGGGCTGCCGACCGCGCCAGGAGCGCCGCCCGCGTCCGGGGTGTCCGGCCCGGCCATGCCGCGCACGAAGAGGTAGAGCACCCCGCCCAGGTGGGTGCCGGGGTCGTAGCCGGGCAGCCGCCAGCGCAGGTAGCGGTGCAGCACCGCGCCGTACAGCAGGGCCTGCAGCGGGTAGTGCGAGTGCAGCATGGCCTCGGCCATGCGGTCCCGCGAGTAGTCGGCGACGGCGGGGCCGAGAAAGTTCGTCTTGTAGTCGACGACGACGAACCGGCCGGTCGGCAGCCGCAGGACGACGTCGATCGAGCCGGTGAGGTAGCCGCGCAGCGTCTGGTCCCCCAGTGCGGGCTGGTCGAGCCGGTCGGCGTAGGCGGCGAGCGGGTCGTGGGCGGGCAGGTGTACGCGCAGCAGCGGCGCGAGGTCGCCCAGCCTCGGCTCGGCAGGGCCGCCGAGCCCACCACCGACGAGGTCACCCCCGTTCAGCGGCAGCTCGAACGTCAGCTCGCGGAGCCGGTCCGCCCGGCCGATCTCGCCCAGCGTCAGGCCACCGGCCAGCGGGCCGAGCGGCGTGCGGTGCAGCGGCAGGAGCCCGTCGGCGAGCGCCACCGGGTCGGCCTGCACGGGCCACCAGCGCAGCTGTTCGGTGACGTGTTCCAGCAGCTCGGCGCGCAGGTCGGCCGCGAACGGGTCGACGTGCTCCAGCACCGCGTGCACCAGGGACCCGAAGGCGGCGCCCGTGGGCAGGTCGGCCATGGGCGACGCCGCGGCGCCGTCGGGCGCGGCCGGCTCGTCGGCGTCGGTCTCGGGAGCGTCCGGCTCGTCGTCCGTGCCGGCGGCCTCGGGTTCGCTGCCCACCCCCGCGCCGGCACCCGCACCCGCACCCGCGACGGCCTCGCCGGCCGCGACGAGCCCGCTGTAGGAGGTGCGCCGCCATCCGGTGTCGACGGTGCGGTCGAAGGCCCGCGCCTCGTAGGGCGCGTGCCGGTCCGCGGGGACGGGGGCGGACGCCGCGGCGGGCACGGCGAGCTCGGCGGCGGGTCCGCCCAGCTCCTGGAGCAGCCCCAGCACCCGCGTGGCGTAGGTGTCGTCCTTGACCGGCTGCGTGGCCGGCACCTGCCGGGTGCCGGGGGTGCGGCCGAACAGGAGGCGGTGCAGCCCGCTGGTCGGGGTGCTCGACGTCGGCGCCCACCACGCCACGACCTGCGACTGCGCGCGGGTCAGGGCCACGTAGAGCTTGCGGAGCTCCTCGCCGTCCTCCTCGGCGCGGTGCGCGGCGCAGTGGGCGTCCCACGGCGCGCCGGAGCCGGAGACGTCGATCGTGCGCGCGCCGCGCTCGTCGTGGTAGAGCGCGATCTCGACCGGGCGCGCGTAGTTGTCATAGCCGAACGGCAGGTAGACCACCGGGTACTGCAGGCCCTTGCTGCCGTGCACGGTGACGATCTGCACGGCCGCGGCGTCCGAGTCCAGGCGGCGGGGCCGCTCGGCCGTGCCCGTGCGGCGCCGCTCGTCGCGGAACCAGGCCAGCAGGGCGGTCAGGCCGAGCGACTCGGCGACGCTCACCTCGTGCAGGAGCTGCCCCAGGTGGCGGACGTCGGTCAGCAGCCGTTCGCCCTCGGCCCGGGCCAGCACCCGGCTGCTCAGCCCGCGCTCCTCGGCGGCCTCCAGCAGGGCGGCCACGCCCCGGTGGCGGAGCAGGAGCGCCCAGCCGCGCAGGGTGTCGGCGTCGCGGGCGGTCAGGGCCTCACCACCCTCGTCACCGCCCGCGTCACCGCCCGCGCCGAGGTCGGCAGCCGTGCGGCCGAGGAACGGTGTGAGGGCGGCGGCCCGCACCAGGCCCGAGCGGTGCGGGGACTCCAGCGCCTCCAGCAGCGTCAGCCACTCGTCGGCGGCCGGTGTCTCGAACACGTCGCCGCCGGGCATGACCGCCGCCACGCCCCGCGCGGCGAGCGCGTCCTGCACGAGCCGGCCGTGCGTCCGCGCCGAGACCAGGACGGCGACGTCGCCGGGCACCAGGGGGCGCCCGTCCCACGTCGCGCCCGAGGCGAGCAGGCCGGCGACGTCCGCGGCGAGGTCCGTCGCGACGTGCTCGCGTGCCGGGGCGGCCTTGACGAGCCCCTTGTACTGGGGCAGCCCGTCGCGCAGCACCTGCCGCAACCGGAACGGCGCCGGGTGCGGCGCACCGGCCAGACGGCTGCCCCCGCCCTCCGCCGTGACCGGGTGCACCACGATCTCGTCGTGGCCGAGCGCCGCGTTGCCCAGCAGCACCCCCAGGGTGTCGACCAGCGGCGCGTCCGAGCGCCAGTTGCTGCCCAGCGTCGCGCGCGTGGTCGCGCCCCGGGCGGCATCGAGGTAGGCGACGACGTCGCCGCCGCGGAAGGCGTAGATGGCCTGCTTGGGATCGCCGACCAGCACCATGGCCTGCGTCCCCGGCTGCCCGGTACCGAACGCCCGCTCCAGCACCTGCCACTGCACGGGGTCGGTGTCCTGGAACTCGTCGACCAGCACCACCTTCCAGCGTTCGCGCATGCGTGCGCCGACGGCGGCGCCGCCGTCGGCCGCTGCCGGGTCCAGGGCGTCCGCGAGCCGGCCGAGCAGGTCGTCGTAGGACAGGATGCCGAGCCGCCGCTTGCGCCGCTCCATCTCCGCGCGCACCGCGCGGGCGAAGGAGACCCGTGCCGAGCCGACGGCGTCGTCGGGGTCCGCGTCGGCGAGCGCGGCGCGCGGGTCCTCGACGGCTGCCGTGGCGACCTTGAGGGCGCAGGCCCGGTCGAACGGTGGTGGCTCGGGGTCGCTGCCGTACCGGCGCAGGTAGAGGTCGTCGACCACCTCGACGGTGAGCTCGGTCAGGGACTCGACCAGCTCGGCGCCGGGCTCGGTGTCCCCGGCGACGCCGAGCGAGCGCAGCACGAGCTGGCAGAACTGGTGGATCGTGGCGATGGTGGCGTGGTCGAACGCGGCCAGGGCGTCGGCCAGCCGCCGGTGCCGGAGGGCCCGCTCGGCGCCGTCGACGTCGAGCAGCGCCGCGAGGACGGCGTCCACCGGGCCGGTGTCGCGGCCCGCCAGGGCGGCGGCGAAGGTGCGCTCGGCGCGCAGCAGGGCGCCGCGCACACGGTCGCGCAGCTCCTGGGTCGCGGCGCGGCCGAAGGTCACCACGAGCATCTGGTCGAGCGGCACGACGCCCTCGGCGACGTAGCGGGTCACGAGCGCGCCGATCGCGAAGGTCTTGCCGGTGCCCGCGCTGGCCTCCAGCAGCGCCGTGTCCCGCGGCAGCGGCCCGGCCAGGTCGAAGACGCCGTCGAAGCCGTCCATCACTCGCTGAACCTCTCGCTCTCCAGCAGCGGGCTCCAGACGCGCATCGCCAGCGCGCCGAAGCGGGTGGTCTCCCCCGGCTGCTCCTCGCCGGAGCGCGGTTCCTCGTCGGTCCCGGGCAGCGGGGCACCGAGGCCATGGACACGGACGTGCTCGGGTTCGGCGCCCTCGCCGTCGAGGCGCCCGCCCGGCCCCCGCTGCCCGGTCCAGGTCTGCCCGGCCCGGAACCGCGCCTCGGCGGGGTCGGCGCGGCTGCGGCGTGCCTCGGCGTAGAGCGCCGACGCCTTGACCGGCAGGGGCAGCGGCTCGGTGAGCCCGCGGTCACGCAGCGCGACGAGGTCACGCAGCAGGTCCACGGCCGTATGGTCCAGCGGCCCCAGCCGGGATCCCTGCCACCTCTGGCGCGAGCGCGGGTTGGTCGGCCGGCCGAGCGTGTAGCCGACCCAGGGCCGGTCGTCGTCGGACGCCGCGAGCGCCAGCAGCCGGATCCAGGTCTGCAGGCGCTGCCTACCGCCGAGCCGGGCGTACGACACCGCGACCAGGCGGTCGCCGTGCACACCGGGCACGGAGCCGCGCAGGCTGCGCCCGTCGCGCAGGTCGACGTCGACGTCCACGACGCGTGCGGGGCTCGCCCGCAGCCCCGAGGCGGCGTCGGCGAGCGGGCCCACCTCCTCGGCGACGCGGACCAGGGGGCGCCAACCGAGGCGGCCGGGCGGGAGCTGGCCGCGGCGCCACTCCTTCTGCACTGCGTCCTCCGGCGTCGTGCCGTGCAGCACGTCGCGCAGCACCCGCTCCCCCACGGCCCAGCGGCCCAGGCCGTCGAGCTCGACGGGCAGGCCGTCGTCGAGCGGTTCCTCGTCCCAGGAGCGGCCGACGTCGAGGCGCTGGACGAGGAACCCGCGTGCGGGCGAGCGGTAGAACGTGAGCAGGTCGTCGAGCGCGACGACGCCGTCGCCCGACCTGGTGAGCGCCGCCGGCGCGAGCGGCGCGGCGAGGAACGGCCCGGCCGGGGTGCGCGGACCGGCCGCGGCCCGGGCCCCCGCCAGGGCCGCGCGGTCGAAGGTGAAGGCGGTGCCGGGCACGAGGGCGCCGGGTTCGACGGTGCGCCGGTCGAACGGCTGCAGCGGGTGGCGCACGGTCACGGCTCGGGACACCGGGCGCCCGTCGGGCGTCCGGGCCGTCTCGTCGAGGGCGTCGAGCAGCTCGCCCAGCGGCACCGCGGGGGGCCGTTCCTGCCCCGAGTACTCGTCGGCGCCGCTGTAGGTCACCACGAGGGTCCCGGTCGCGGCAAGGACGGCGTCGAGGAACAGCTGCCGGTCCTCGCTGCGCGGGTCGCGCTCGCCCGTCCTCGGCTCGCGGGCCAGCACGTCGTCGCCGTCGGTGATGCCGACGCGCGGGAACACCCCGTCGTCGAGACCCAGCAGGGCGATGACGCGGTGCGGCACCGACCGCATCGGGACGAGCGTGGCCACGGTGAGCGTGCCGGTGCGGAAGTTGGAGCGGGTCGGGCGGCCGGCCACGCGGTCGGCGAGCAGCGCGCGCACGTCCGGCAGCCGCAGGAGCACCGCCGGGTCGGGTGCGTCGGCGCGCACGCGGGCCAGCTCGCGCCGCACCTGGGCGAGCTGCCACGCGTCGGCGGCCGACACGGTGGTGAGCGCCGCGACGCCGTCCTCGAGCGTGGTCAGCCAGTGCTCCAGCGGATGCCCGCCGACGAGCCCGTCGGTGACGTCCCGGAGCCGCTCCACGAGCTCGGTCAGGCGGCCGACGAGCTCGACCTGCCCGCTGCCGACGTCGTCCAGCGGCAGGACGCGCTCGAGCCAGGTGCCCGTGTCGTCCGACATCGCTACCCCGGTCAGCAGCCGGTCCAGGCCCTCCTGCCAGGTGCCGGACCCGTAGTCGGCCAGGCCGAGGTCCGCGCGGTGCGCGGCGTCGAACCCCCACCGCACACCGGTCTCGCGCGCCCAGCGGGCGAGCTGTTCCAGGTCGTCGTCGCGGAACCCGAAGCGGCGGCGCACGGGATCGGCGTGGGCCAGGTCCACGACGTCGCCGACGCCCGCCCGGCCGCCGGCGAGGTCCAGGAGACGGACCCCGATCGCGAGCAGCGGGTTGGTCCGGTCCAGCGCCCGGTCGGCGAGCCGTACCCGCAGGCCGTGCGCGGGGTGGCCGTGCGGCCCGACGACGTCGGCCAGGCCGAAGGCGGCGGTGACCAGGGGCGCGTAGGTCTCGATGTCGGGGCACATGACGAGCACGTCGCGCGGCTCGAGCGCCGGGTCGTCGGCCAGCAGGCCGAGCAGCACGTCGCGCAGCACCTCGACCTGCCGGGCCGGGCCGTGGCAGGCGTGCACCTGGACCGACCGGTCGGCGGGGTCCAGTAGCCGTGCGCCGGCGTCGCCCACGGCGTCGGCGCGCAGGTCGTGCTGCAGCATCCGCAGCAGGGTCGACGGCGGTTCCTCGTCGCCGGCGGTGCCGCCGTCGTCGTCCGCCGCGGCGACGGGTTCGTCGCGCAGCTCGATCGCGGACAGCGTGCGCTGCAGCTCGCGCGTGTCGCGGCCGAGCGTGGCCAGGAGCCGGTGTCCGGCGCGCTCGTGGGAACGGTCCCGCGCCCGGTCGACGGGGCCGCCGAGGTCCTCGAGCGCCGACCAGAGCGGCGCGGAGGGGTGCGGCAGCCACAGGTGCACGTCGCGGTGGGCGCCGAGCGCGCCGACCAGGTCCACCTCGCTCGCGGCCAGGCGGGTGTGGCCGAACAGGGACAGGCGCGGGGGCAGGTCGAAGGTCCCGGGTGCGGCGCGCAGCCGTTCGACGACGGCGGCGTGCCGCGCGTGCGGCGGTTCGGCGTCGACCCGCTCGGCCAGGGCGCGCCACAGCGGCGGCTGCCACGCGAGGTCGGCCGGGACCGCGCGCCCGCACCCGTCGGTGTCGCGGCCCGCGGCCCAGTCCGCGACCAGCGCCGGGCGCTGGGCGGCGTAACCCGCGAGGAGCCGCGCGAGCCGGCGGGCGACGGACAGCCGGCGGCCGCGCCGCAGGTCACCCTCCTCGCCCGGCATCCCGTGCCCGAGGTGCTGGGCGAGCAGCGCGGCCCACGGCTCGTCGAGGCTCGCGTCGATCGCCGCCAGCAGCGGCCAGGTCAGCGCGTCCGGCGCCCACGGGTCGTCGTCGCGCGTGCCCGTGACCTCGGCGAACAGCGAGCCCGGCGACCGCAGGTCCACGCCCGCGCACACACCGTCGTCCTGCCCGCGGGCGGCGCCGAGCCGGTGGCTGAGGCGCTGCGCGAGCCATCGCTCGACACCGCGGGCGGGCACCACGACGACCTCGGTCGCGAACGGGTCCTCCAGGGGCGTGGCCAGCAGGTCCCCCAGTGCCTCCGCGAGCAGGTCGGTGCGCGGAGCACGATGAAGGACGACCGCCATCACGCCAACGTATCTCTCCCGGTCGGCTTTGGGGCGCATCGAGCGTTGCGGCGGGTCCGCCGGCCCCGCCTGGCGCTAGCGAAGCCCGATGATCCGTTCGACGCGGTCGAAGTTGGCGGTCGACCGGGGGTCCCCGACGTCGCCCGCGGGATTGGTGTCCAGCGGAACGACCTGCCCGTCGCGCCGCAACCCCCAGGCCACCAACGGCGCGCGCATCTCGGTCTTTCCGTCCTTGTACACGGCCACCCATCCGTCGGCGGGGATGAGCTGCACGATCTGCTGGTCAAAGGTGTTCTCGCCCGGCGTCTCCGTCATGGTGGGCACGCTATCGGACCGGCCGGCCGACCCGGCGCCCGGCATGTGGCCTGCGGGCTACCGGCCGCCCAGCCGCTCGACCACCGTGTCGAGGGTCGGCCAGGGAGCACCCTCGCGCAGCACGCGCAGCAGCTCCTCCCCGAACAGCCTCCCCCGCGGGAACTGGTCGCCGACGTCCCACCGCCAGGCGGCGACCATCACGAGGACGAGCTGCCGGCACTCGTCCAGCAGCTCCCGGTCGACGCCCGGGTAGTGCTCGCAGACCGCCTCGGGAACGTGGGCGAGGTCGAACTCGACGGGTCCGCGGCAGCACGTCTCGAGATCGATGAACAACGGGCCGTTCCTCGTGCTGAGCACGTTGCCCGGGTGCGGCTCGCCGTGGAGCAGCTGCTCCACGGCGCCGCGCTCCTCGATCGCCCGCCGCAGGTCCGCGAGCCTGCCGCCGAGGAACACGCGGTCCGCGTCGGCGAGCTCGGGCGAGCGGGCCGGGTCGGCGACGATCACCTCCGCCTCCGTGACCCGGTCCGTGAACCGCGGGCTCGGCACGTCGACCGCGCGCATGCCGGCATGCAGCTCCTCCAGCGCCTTGGCGATGTCGGCCGGTGATGCGCCAGGTGCCACGGGCTCGTAGTAGGTCCACAACGTCACGGCGAAGCCGTCGCGTATGTGCACCCGCGGGTCCACCCGGGGCTCCAACCGGCCCACCGGTGATCCGACCTCGGCGAGCCGCTGAGCGAGGTCGACCTCGAACTGCGCGACCTCCTGCCCCACCGGGGCGACCCGGGCGAACACGTCGCACGGCGTCAGCCGCAGCGCGAGCTTGTTCGAGTCGTGCAGCACGACGGCGTCGTCGGCCGGGAGGTCGAGCGATGCGGCGACCGAGGTCGCAGCCGCGATCGCACGCGTGACGTCGGTGATCTCCACCGTCGCATCCTGGCACGGGCGGCAAGGGCAATTCCGACCGCCGGCGGATCACGTCGTACGGGACCGCGCAAGCCGGCGACGTCGGGCGGCTACCGCTTCTCGTCGTCGCCGGCCGTCTCGTCCTCGGACGCCGTGGTGCCCCGCATCATCGCGAACACCGGGAAGAACGCCACGCCGAGCGCGATGCCGATCGCGAGGTTGTCCAGCGCGATACCGAGCGCCAGCCCGATGCACAGGCCGACGGCGACGCCGGCGCCCCAGTTCCAGCCGGCGGTCGAGGTCGAGCCCGTGTCGTCCCCGCCCTGGTCGTCCGGTCCGGTGTGTGCCATGCCCCCAACGTAAGCAGGTACCGGCACGCGAGTCCTCCCCCCGGAGGCTGATCTTGCGCCGGACCAGAGGTGGACGCGGACGGGCGCTCCCCGCCGCTGAGGCATGCTGTACCCATGCCGAAGACCCTGCCCACCGGACCCACCGTGATCACCGACGACAGCGAGGTGCGCTTCGTCGCCGGGGCCGACCAGTTCGCACTCAAGCTCAAGGACGGGCACCTGCACGTGCGCGCGATCGACACCGACGGCGGCGAGGCGCAGGTCGTCGTCATCCCGACGTCGCGCAACACGCTCAACCTGGAGATCAAGCGCTCGGGCGCCCACGGGCCGGTGCCCGTGGAGGGGCCGACGCTGCGCTGAGCGTCCCCACCTGGGGCGTCCCCACCTGGGGCGTCCCCACCCGGCGGGACGAACCGGTCGATGACCGGAACATCCGGCTACATCGAAATCGTTACGACACACGCACGTCACACCAACGGCTCCCAGGCCTGTCAGCGTCTGCAGCGACTGTTCCACCCCTCCGTACCGCTGCGGAACCACTGGGAGATCGTTGTGAGAGCAAGAAGACTGGTCGTCGCGGCCACCGCCGCCGCACTCGTCGTGGGCGCCCTGCCCATGGCGGCAGCCGAAGGCTCCGCGCCGCCGGCCGCGGCCGCCACGCCGGAGGCCCCGCCCTCGGTCCCGGACACCGACGTCGTCCTCGTCACCGGTGACCGGGTCACCACCAGCACCGCCGGTGACGGAACACCGACCGTCGGGTTCGAGGCCGCGCCCCGGCCCGACGGGCGCCCGGTCAGCTACGCCGCCTTCGGCGACGCGGCGGGTCACTACTTCGTCGTCCCGTCGGACGTCGCCGACCTGGTGCCGGCGAGGCTGGACCTCCGGCTCTTCGACGTCACCGCCCTCGAGGCGGCGCAGGACGCGGACGCGGGCGAGGACACCGGCCTGCCGGTGATCGTGCAGACCACCACCGCCCGCGCGGCCCGGTCGGCGGAGCCGACCTGGCGGACGCTCGACCTCGACGTCGACCGGACCCTGGAGTCGATCGACGCGGTCGCGGGCGACGTCCCGGCGGACGGCGCCCGCGGGCTCGTGGACGCCGTCGAGGACGGCGGGACCGTGAGCAAGGTGTGGCTGGACGCCCCGCTCGAGGTGTCCGACGCCGACTCCACGCCCCAGATCGGTGCGACCGACGCCTGGAACCTCGGCATCGACGGCACAGGCGTGACGGTCGCGGTCCTCGATTCCGGGATCGACACCACCCACCCCGACCTGGACCAGGGCATCGTGGCCCTCGAACGGGACTTCACCGGCTCGGGCAGCACGCACGACGCCCTCGGCCACGGCACGCACGTCGCCTCGATCATCGCGGGCAGCGGCGAGGCGTCCGACGGCGAGAACCGCGGCGTCGCGCCCGGCGCCCGGCTGCTGAACGGCCGTGTCCTGAACGACGCGGGCGAGGGCGACGAGTCCTGGGCCATCGACGCCATGGAGTGGGCGGCCTCGAACGACGCGGACGTCATCAACATGAGCCTGGGCGTGCGGGGCGGGTACACCGACGGCACCGACCCCGCGGCCCTCGCCGTCGACTCGATCTCGGAGCGCTACGACACCCTCGTCACCATCGCGGCGGGCAACGAGGGCAACTGGGGCACCCCGTTCACGGTCACCACGCCCGGCACCGCGGACAGCGCCCTGACGGTCGGCGCGGTGACGGACTCCGACGACATCGCGTACTTCTCCTCGATGGGACCGCGGTCCGGCGACTACGCGATCAAGCCCGACATCGCGGCTCCCGGCGACGGGATCGTCGCCGCCCGCGCCGCCGGGACGACCCCCGACGTGCCGGTCGGCGACCACTACGCCGCCATGTCCGGCACGTCGATGGCCACCCCGCACGTGGCCGGAGCGGCCGCGCTCCTCAAGCAGGCACGGCCGGAGCTGGACGGCGAGGCCCTGAAGTCGGTGCTCATGGGCTCGGCCCAGCCCGCGGGGAACTCGGTGTTCGCCGAGGGCGCGGGCCGTGCCTGGGTGCCCGGGGCGATCGGCGAGGCGGTCTACGCGACGCCGGCCTCGCTCTCGTTCGGGCTGTTCGACTCGCCGCGCGCCGACCAGACGCCGCGCACGCAGACCGTCACGTACACGAACGACTCCGACACCGCCGTCGACGTGGACCTCACCCTCTCGGTCAACGCGGGCGACGGCGTGCCCGTCCCCGCGGGCGTGGCGTCCCTGTCCACGGACACCCTGACGATCCCCGCCCACGGCTCCGCGTCCGCGGACGTGACCATCGACCCGCGCTCCGACGAGCCCGACGTCTTCGCCGGGGTGCTCCGCGCGACCGGGGCCGGGTTCCCCGCCGTGCGGACCGTGCTGGCGTTCCAGATCGACCCGGACATGTACACGCTGCGCATCGAGGCGAGCCGCCTCGGCGGCGAGCCGGCCGACAACCCGGACGCGGGCTGGGTCCACGGCATCGACGACCCCGACGTGAACCAGTGGTTCCAGTTCACCGACGGCGTGGCCGAGGTGCGGCTGCCCGCCGGCCGCTACGCGGTCCAGGGTCAGCTCTTCGACGCGGTGTCGCCGTCGGCGGCCTACTTCGACGGCGTGGTCAGCTTCACGCGCGACGCCGACCTGACGGCCGGTGACGCCACCCTGACGCTGGACGGCAGCGCGGCGGTCCCGGTGCGCATGGAGACGCCCAAGAAGGTCGCGCCCCGCGCCCTGTCCTCGGACGTCGTCCGCGACCTGCCGGGCCGGAGCGGACCGGTGACCACGGGTACCTCGTTCAGCACCGGCGACTACACCGGCGGCATGGACCTCACCGCGTACGTGCTGCGCGACGGCGCCCCGCTCGCGGGCGAGACCACGGTGACATCGCGCTACCTGCTGGACCAGCCGCTGCTCGACGTGGCCGCCGTGGGCCGGGGCAGGACGCTCGACGTGTCGCGCGAGCTGGGCAACGCGGTCCGGTCCCCGCGGTACGCGGGCCGGATGGCGGCCCGGCTCGTGGACGCCGGGAGGGGTACCCCCGAGGAGCTGGCCGCCGTGCACGCGAACGGCGCCGTCGTGCTGGTCGAGGACACCGGCGACCTCACGCTGAACCCGCAGTCGCAGGCCGCGGCGGACGCGGGCGCCGTGGCGGTGATCGTGTACGGGGCCACCCCGGGCCCGTTCTACCACCAGGTGGACAACCGGACGATCAACACCATGAACGACCAGGCCGTACCCACGCTGACGCTGAAGCGCGACCTCGGTCTCGAGCTCGTCGAGGCCGCCCACCGGGGCGCGACGCTGCGGGGCGCGGGCCGCGCGACGCCGTCCTACCAGTACGCGCTGGGCTACAGCGAACAGGGGCGGACGGTCCCCCGGTCGCTCACCTACCGACCCTCGGCCAAGGACCTCGCGGCGGTCGAGACCGAGCTGCGCTCGTTCAAGCCGTTCGCGGCAGGACTCCGGAACGCCGAGCGGCTCACCATCACCAGCGGCAGCACGATGAGCGGGTGGCAGCAGTCCTGGACCACGGGCGCGGTGAGCGGGCGCACGGTGTACTACTCGACCCAGCCCGGCGTACGGTTCCAGCGTGGCTCCACCGCGGCCCAGGGCCTGAACGCCTGGCCGGCGTGGATCGACGGCGAGGCGGTGACCTACGAGCCCGGGCGGCAGCCGAAGGAGACCTACAACGCCCAGGTCCACCACGGCGGGTTCTGGGAGTCCCCGGCCGCCCCGCAGGACGCCGCGGTCTACCGTGACGGCAGCACCCTCGGGATCGACCTGCCCTACCGGGTCGACGGCGAGGGCCACGCCCAGGAGTGGGGCCCGGACGAGGCCTCCACGGGCCGGTTCCGGGTCTGGCAGGGCGACCGCCTGCTGACGGATGACACGAACGGCACGTACGCGACGCAGGACGTCGGCACCGGCAAGGAGCGGTTCCGCCTGCGGCTGGAGACGCACCGCGACACGCCCTGGTGGCCGCTGTCGACGGACGTGACGACCGAGTGGGGCTTCGTCTCGGGCAGCAGCAAGGCCCCGGAGGTGCTCCCGCTGCTCCAGCTCGACTACGGCGTGCAGGGCCTGGACGCGTACAACACGACGAGCCGGCGCTCCACGGCGCTGGACCTCCAGGTCTCGCACCAGGACGGCGCCGCCGGCGCCGCACCCGTCACGAGCCTGAAGCTGTGGTCCTCCACGGACGGCGGTGCGCACTGGACGCCCGTGCGCGTGACCCGGGCGTCGGGGCACGGCCCCGGGCACGACAGGTCCGGCACGTACTCCGCCACGGTCACGGCCCCGCCGGGGTCGACGACGGTCTCGCTGCGCTCCGAGGCGCGGGACGCGGCAGGGGCCACCTTCTCCGAGACGGTGATCGACGCGTTCGCGGTGAACGCCCGCCGCTGAGCGGTCCGGCACCGGTACAGCACCGGTACGGCACGAAGGTCCCCGCCTCGCGGCGGGGGCCTTCGTCGTACCTCCTCCGAAAGACCAACTGGCCCGCGATATCGAAGGGTGCCGGAGGCACGGGGACACATTCCATTCGGCCAGCACCGAATGTCACGCTCTTCCTTCGGTCGTGACCGAACGTGATGGAAACCATTTCTCCCGGGTGACAACCTCCAGGTGTGCTCGCCGAGCACAACGACAATGGAGGAGTTGACATGAGTAAGTTGCATACAGGGGCCGCCGCATTCACAGCAGCGGCCGCGGTCCTGCTGGGCCTCTTCGTCGCGGGCCCTGCCTCGGCCCAGACGCCTGAGCGCGCGAGCGGGGTGACAGAGCTCTCCGACACGCCTGGTGACGACCGGCTCTACCAGGCTCCGCCCGCTCCGCGCGACGCCGCGGCCGCCAGGACGGGCAGCGGAATCCAGGCAGTCTCGCCGACCATCACGCCGTCGGTGTCGTTCGAGCTCGTGCGGTCGGGCGGAACGTACAGCTGCGGCAACGGCACCCTCTGCACCGCCGTGTGGGACCCGGTCCACAGCGCGTGGAAGATCTTCAAGCTGTACGCGTGCAATGTCTATCAGGTGCACAACTGGCAGCTCGACGGATGGTACGTCGACAAGCAGACCTACGGTCAGACGTCGTATTTCAAGGGCCAGAGCTATTACAACAATCTCTGGTCCCACACGTCGACCTATAACCCGTACACCGGGTCAGGCGCACCGAGTATCACCGCGAACTGGAACCCCGTGTGGATGATTCACAACTGCGGTCCGGGTTGGGACTGACGGGTCCGGCCCAGGTCCGCCGGCCGGACCACCGCCCCGGTCGCCGCCGCCGTCTGGATCGCGCACAGCAGCCGGACGGTCTCCAGCGCGTCGTCGACGCCGACGGGCACCGGTGAGGACGTCTCCAGGGCGTCGACGATCCGGGTCCACTGGGCCAGGTGTCCCGCGTGCCCGATCGCGAGCGGGTCGGCCGCACCGCTCGCGATCGCGCCCGTCCCCGGCTCCGGCACCCCCGGCACGTCCCAGCGCCGCACCTCCCCCTGCCCGAGCTCGACCGAGCCCCGGGAGCCGAACAGGGCGATCGTCGCGGGGAACCCGGGCGGTGTCGCCGTCGTCGTGGTCACCACGCCGAGCGCACCCGAGGCGAACCGGAGGGTCGCCACGGTCGTGTCCTCGGCCTCGATCGCGTGCGCGAGCGTGCCGGACTGCGCCGTCACCGACTCGACCGGGCCGCACATCCAGCGCAGCAGGTCGACGTTGTGCACGCCCTGGTTCATCAGGGACCCGCCGCCCTGCGCCGCCGTGGACCGCCAGCCCGCCGCGCGGTAGTAGTCGCCGTCGCGGAACCAGTGCACGTGCGTCATCGCGAACCGCAGCTCGCCCAGCGCGCCGTCGTCGAGCGCCCGCTTGAGCGCGACGTGCTCGGCCTCCAGACGGCGCTGGGAGATCATCGAGACCGTCAGCCCGCGCTCGCGCGCCGCGTCCGCGACCCGCAGCGCGTCGCCGACGTCGAGCGCGAGCGGCTTCTCGACGACGACGTGCCGGCCGGCCTCCAGCGCCGCCAGCGCGAGCGCCGCGTGCGTGCCGCTCGGCGTACAGATCGCGACCACGTCGACGTCGGGACGGGCGATCACGTCGTGCGGTGCGAGCCGCACGGCGCCGCCCACCACATCCGCCGTCGCCCCGCCGCTGAACGCGACCAGGCGCGCCCGATCGCCGAGCTCGGCGAGCGCCCGGGCGTGCATCCGCCCGATGCCGCCCATCCCGACGATCCCCACGCCGAGGGGAACACTCCCCGACGTGTCAGACCCACAGGTCACCATGGGGATCTGTGGGTCTGACACGTCGGGCGGCGGCGCAGCCTCGTCGCCGGTCGGGTCACTCCGTCGCATGGCTCGCGCCGAGCAGCTCGCGCAGGCGCTCGGCCGCCGCGGTGAACCGCGGGTCGGCGAGCGTCGGGCCGTACTCGCGACGCTCCGGCAGGCCCGGTTCGAGGGTCTCCACGATCCGGCCCGGCCGCGGGCTCATGACGACGATCCTGCTGCCCAGGTACACCGCCTCCGGCACGGAGTGGGTCACCAGCACCACCGTGGTCCCGGTCTCGCGCCAGATCCGGTTCATCTCGATGTTCATCTGCTCGCGCGTGAGCGCGTCGAGCGCGCCGAACGGCTCGTCCATGAGCAGCACCCGGGGCTCGTGCAGCAGGGCGCGGCACAGCGCGACGCGCTGCTGCATGCCACCGGACAGCTCGTGCGGCAGGGCCCTCTCGAACCCGGTCAGGCCGGTGAGCTCGATGAGGTGGTCCGCGCGCTCCTCCGCCCGACGCCGGTCCATGCCGCGCATCTCGGCCTGGAGCAGGATGTTCTTGCGCACGCCCCGCCACTCCAGGAGGGCCGAGCGCTGGAAGGCGAAGCCGATCTCGCGCTGCGGCCCGGTCACCGGCCGCCCGTACAGGCGCACGTCGCCGTCCGTGGCGAGCGTCAGCCCCGCGATGATCTTGAGCAGCGTCGACTTGCCGCAGCCCGACGGCCCCGCGATCGTCACGAACTCCCCGGGCCGCACGGCGAGCGACACGTCGTCGAGCGCGACGGTCTCCGACCGCTTGGACGTGAAGCGCCGCGTGAGGTGCGCGACCTCGATGATCGGCTCGGCGTCGGTGCTCCCCGCGGACGTGCTCTGCTCGGTCGTGGGCCCGGTCGTGGCCGTCACAGGTCCTCCCCGAAGGTCGCGTCCCAGTAGGCGTCCGGGGTGGAATCGCCCTCGAACTCGGTGTTCTCCGTCAGGAACGTCAGCGTGTCGGTCCACTGCTCCTCGGTGTTCACGCCGGGAGCGGGGGCGGCCTCCAGGTTGAGCAGGCCGATGGTCGCCTCGAGCTGGGCCGCGAGCACGCTCTCCTCCGGCGCCTGCTCCGCGTCTGCGGCCATCGCGGCGACGGCGGCCTCCGGGTCCTCGGACGCCGCGAGGAACGACTTCGACGTCGCCCGCACCATCGCCTGGACCAGCTCGGGGTCGCTCTCGATCGTCGCCTCGTGCGCCAGGAGGCCGGTGCCGAGCATGTTCATGCCGAACTCCGAGAACGGCAGGGCCGAGACCTCCTTGCCGGTCTGGTTCTCGATGGTCGGCGCCTGGTCGTGGTAGAAGCCCTGGATGGCGTCGACCTTGCCCTCGATCAGCGCGGCGATCTTGCCCGCGGCGTCGACGTTGACCACGGTCACGTCATCCGGGTCCACGCCGTTGATCTCCAGCCACGCCGGGAAGGTGCCGTACATGGCGTCGCCGGGCGTGCCGCCCACCGTCTTGCCCACGAGGTCGGCGGGCTCGGTGATGCCCTGGTCGTCGAAGAACTCGACCGAGCTCGGGCCGGTCTGCAGGAAGACGCCGACGCTGCGCACCGGCATGCCGGAGCTGATCCCGTTCGCCAGCGGTGGGGTGTCCGCCCACCCGAAGTCGGTGTTGCGCTGCGCGACCTGCTGCACGGTGTTCCCGGACCCGTTGCCCGGCTGGATCGTCAGGTCGATTCCCTCGTCCTCGAAGATCCCCTCCGCCACGCCGTAGTAGAACGGCGCGTGCTCGCCGTACGGCACCCAGTTGAGCGTCACCGTGACCTCGCTCAGGCCCTCGGCGTTCTGCTCGCCCGACCCGCCCCCGGCGGTCTGCCCGCAGGCCGCGACCGTCGCCAGCGCGACGCCGGCCACGGCCAGCGACATCACGGTCTTGCGGCCACGGATCCTGCCGTCATGCTTGTTGCCACCACGCTTGTTGTCAGCACGCACGGGAGAGCCTTTCTGGTCGGGCCGCCACGGTGACGGCGGTAACGCGGGAGAGTGCGCGAGCCGTGGTCAGACCGTCGCGAGCGCGAGGTTGCCGCGCCGCGAGGCGTGCCACGGGATGAGGAGGCGTTCGAGCACCTCGACCAGCACGAAGAGGACCACGCCGATGAGCGACATGAGGATGAGGTCGGCGAAGAGCAGCGGTGCGTCGAGGTTGCCGCTGGCGAGCAGCAGCACGTACCCGAGGCCGCGGTCGGCGCCCACGAACTCGCCGACGACGGCGCCCACGACCGCCAGCGTGACCGCGACCTTCAGGCCGGACATGAGCTGCGGGAGCGCCCCGGGGAACCGGATCTTGCGGAAGGTCTTCCACCGCGACGCGCCCATCGTCGCGGACATCTCCAGCAGCTCCGGGTCTACCGAGCGCAGCCCCGCCACGGCCGAGACCACGACCGGGAAGAAGGCGATGAGGACGGCGAGGACGATCTTCGGCGTCATCCCGAACCCGAACCAGACCACCAGGATGGGCGCGATGGCGATCTTCGGGATCACCTGGGCGAAGAGGATCAGCGGGTACAGGGACTTCTCCGCCGTCCTGGAGTAGACCAGCAGCACGGCCGCCGCCACGCCGATCACGGCCGCGAGCACGAACCCGACGATCGTCTCCAGCGTGGTCACCCACGTGTGCTCCAGCAGCATCGCCCACTCGGCGACCATCGTCTCCGCGACCGCTCCGGGCGAGGGCACCAGGTAGGCGGGGACCAGCTCGCGCCAGGCCACGAACCACCAGAGCGCGAACAGCGCGAGCAGCACCGCCACCGGCCGCCACGACTCCGCGAGCAGCGTCAGCACCCGGCTCCCGGACGGTGTGCCGCCGACAGGCGGCGCCGTCGACCGTGACCTGGACGAACTCGTGGGGCGGGCCTCCTGGGTGGTCACCATGGCGTGATCCTCCATAGTTCGCTCTTTCCGTTTCGTCGCACGGGTCGACGTCGACACCGTGGGGCAGCGGGTCAGGGCACGCCGGACGTCGTCGTCCGGGAGGTGCCGGTCGGTAGAGCAGGTCAGCGGCCCCGGCCTGTGGGGCTGCTCGTCACCGGGGACACTATGAGCCGCGCCCGGGCCGGACAACGAGTTGCCACTTGTTGCCCCGCCACCGTGCGCACCCGGCGGCAGGCGGTTGCCATCGCGGCCCGGCCGGCCGTCGGTCAGCCGTCGCGCGGGTCGGTCGGGCCGTCCGTGGCGCCGTCCGTGACGGCCTCCAGGTCGACGGCCACCGACCGGAAGCCCGCGGACCGCACGGCCCGCAGCACCTCACCGCGCAGGGGCTCCGCCGCCAGGCTCGCGAGGTCGGCGTGCGGCGCCTCGAGCCGCGCCAGGTCTCCGTGGTGCCGCACGCGGATCTCCTCGAGGCCGAGGCGCCTGAGCTCGCTCTCCGCGGCCTCGACCTGGACCGCCTCGTCCGCGACGGGGTCGGACGACGCGTCGGACGGCACGTCGGGCAGGTCGGTAGGCAGGGTCATGGCGTCATTCGAGGCGGCCGCGCCAGGGGCGGTCAAGGTGTTGCCACCTCTTGCCGGGCGCGTCAGAACGTGCCACGGCCGGGCCCCAGACGGCAAATGGTTGCCGTCGCCGTCCGCTCGCCGTACGCTCCCCGCGCATGGGCGAAACTGGCGAAACAGGGAGCTCTCGGACCAGACCGACCATCTACGACGTCGCCAGGGCCGCCGGCGTCGCACCCTCGACCGTCTCGCGGGCGTTCTCCCGGCCGGGGCGCGTCAACGCGGAGACGGCGGACCGCATCCGCCGCGTCGCGCACGAGCTCGGCTACCGGACCAGCCCCATCGGGCGCGGCCTGCCGGACGGCCGGACCGCGCTGCTCGCGATCGTCGTGGCCGACCTGACCAACCCGTTCTTCTTCGAGATCATCCGTAGCGCCGAGAAGACCGCCATCGACTCCGGGTACACGCTCCTCGTGGTGGACGCGCACGAGTCGAGCGGGGCGGAGCGCCGGGCCCTGGAGCGCACGCTGCCCCTGGTGGAGGGGGTCGTCCTCGCCACGTCGCGGCTGTCGGACGCGGCGATCCGGGCCGTCGCCAAGCAGCGGCCGACCGTGGTGATGAACCGCGTCGTCACGGACGTCCCGAGCGTGGTGACCGACAACGCGCAGGGGATGCGGCGCGCCGTCGAGCACCTGGCAGGCCTCGGCCACGCCCGGCTGACGTACCTGGCCGGCCCCGAGGCCTCCTGGGCCGACGGCATGCGCTGGCGTGCCTTCCGCGAGGCGACCCGGGAGCTCGGCCTGCGGGCGTGGCGCCTCGGCCCGTTCGCGCCGACGCTCGCCGGCGGGCTCTCGGCCGCCCAGGCCCTGACCACCCACTCCGCGACCGCGACCGTCGCCTACAACGACCTCGTCGCGATCGGCACGATGCGCGGGCTGACGCGGCTGGGGGTCGAGATACCGCGCGACCTGAGCGTCGTCGGGTTCGACAACATCTTCGGCTCCGACTTCTGCACCCCGCCGCTGACGACGGTCGCCTCTCCCCTGCGCCACTTCGGGACGTTCGCCGTCCAGCGCCTCCTGAACCAGCTGCGCGCCCCGTCGTCCGGCGCGTCGCCCGGCCTGTCGGCCCCGGCGCTGCTCCCGGCGAAGCTCGTCGAACGCGGCTCGACGGCCCGCCGCGCCTGACGGGACCCGCTGCCCGATCCTTTCTCGCACTTGCAGTCGGACACTCGTTCACCAGGCGGTCTGCGGCCGTAACCCGGGCCTTCACGGTCTCGGATCGCCTGGTGAACGCCTGTCCACCTCCACATCACGCACCGTCGTCCGGCGAGGTGGTGCGCGCACCTCGGGAGGGGCAACAAGTGGCAACTCGTTGTCCGGGGTTACCGCTCACCGCATAGTGACGTGGCGTAGGCACGGTCCCAGCCAGGCAAGGTCCTCGATGGAGAGGCAGGCCCATGGAACGCAGATCGACCCACCGCACGCTCGCCGCGATGCTCGGCGTGCTCGTGCTGCCGCTCACGGTGCTCCCCGCGCAGGCGGACGTCCCGGCCACCGCGCAGGCCACCGCGCAGGCTTCCGCGCAAGCCGCGACGGACCCCACCCGGCCCCAGGAGCCCGGCGTCACCCTGCGGGTGTTCGACGTCCAGGTCCCGCTGGACGACTACTGCACGCTGAAGCCGGGCCAGACGCCGAACGTCGACAAGCTGATGCCGACGATCGACTGGACCACGGCGGCGGACTTCGGCCTCGCCGACCGGTTCGTCACCGAGGTCACGGGCTACCTGAACGTGCCGGCCGCCGGCACCTACGACTTCCGCGTCACCAGCGACGACGGCGCGCGCCTGCTGCTCGACGAGACGCTGGTGGTGGACCACCCCGGCAAGCACGGGGCCACGCCGAAGGACGGGTCGGCCGCGCTGGAGGCCGGGTACCACGCGCTGCGCGTCGACCACTTCGACGGCGACTTCGGCCAGCAGCTCACGCTGGAGTGGCGCCCGCCGGGCGCCACCGGCTTCGTACTGGTGCCGAGCTCGGTGCTGAGCACCGACGCCGAGGTCACGCGCGTCACCTCGCCGGGCCGCAAGGTCTGCGAGGGGGTCGACGAGGCCCCGGGCGACGGCCTGCCCCTGACCGAGGTGCACCCCGACTACACGCTGACGAACCTGCGCCCGGACGGCTTCGAGCCGCAGGTCACGGGCATGGACTGGCTGCCGGACGGGCGCATGGCCATCGCCACGTGGGGCGGCGACCGTGAGACGGTGCTCGGCGAGGTGTACCTGGTCGAGAACGTGACGGGCGACGGTGGCGCCGACGACGTCACGTACACCAAGATCGCCGAGGAGCTCCAGGAACCGATGGGGCTCAAGGTCGTCGACGGCCGCATCTACGTCTCCGAGAAGCACGGGCTGACCGAGCTGGTGGACACCGACGGCGACGAGGTCACCGACGAGTACCGCTCGGTCGCGACCTGGCCGTTCGGCGGCAACTACCACGAGTTCGCGTTCGGCCTGCTGTACGAGGACGGCTACTTCTACGTCTCCACGGGCATCGCGATGGTGCCCGGCGGCGCGACGCGCGACCCGCAGCTCGTCGAGAACCGCGGCTCCGTGCTGAAGATCGACGAGGACACCGGCGAGGTCGAGTACCTCGCGGGCGGCCTGCGCACCCCGAACGGCCTCGGTTTCGGGGCCGACGGCGGCATGTACGTCACCGACAACCAGGGCATGCACGTGCCGACGTCGAAGCTGGTGCGCATCGAGGAGGGCGCGTTCTACAACCACTACACGAACCCGGACGGCCCGTACGACGACCAGCCGGTGACCGAGCCCGTGGTGTGGATGCCGCACGGCGAGATCTCCAACTCGCCGAGCAACCCCGTGATCCTCACGGAGGGCGTGTTCGAGGGCCAGATGGCGATCGGCGACGTGACGTACGGCGGCCTGCAGCGCGTCTACCTGGAGGAGGTCGCCGGCCAGGAGCAGGGTGCCGTGTTCCGCATGACGCAGGGGCTGGAGTCCGGCGTCAGCAGGACGAGCGTGGGCCCGGACGGCTCGATCTACGTGGGCGGCATCGGCTGGTCGGGCAACTGGGGCCAGGCGGGCAAGCTCGGCTACGGCCTGCAGAAGCTCACCTTCGACGAGAGCCGGGCGTTCGACATGCTCGAGATGCGCGCCGTCGACGGCGGCTTCGAGATCGAGTACACGCAGCCGCTCTCGCAGGAGACCGCCGAGGACCTGGCCGACAAGTACGAGGCGGCGCAGTGGCGCTACGTCTCCACACCGCAGTACGGCGGGCCCAAGGTCGACGAGGAGGACCTGGAGGTCACCTCGGCCACGCTGTCGCCGGACCGCAGGACCGTGACCCTGGCGATCGACGGGCTCAAGCCCGGCCGGGTGGTCAACGTGCACTCCCCGCGGCCGTTCGCGGCCGAGGGCGGCGCGGAGCTGTGGAGCACCGAGGCCTGGTACACCCTGAACCGGCTGCCGGACGGCACCACTCCGCCGCCCGTCTACGAGGCCGAGGCCGCCGACATCTCCGGCGGCGCCGGCTGGAACACCAACCACGCCGGGTACTCCGGCGCCGGGTTCGTGGACCGCAACTGGGAACCCGGCGCGCGCACCACGTTCGCGATCGAGGCCGACGAGGCGGGCCCGCACGACCTGACGCTGCGCTACGCGAACGGCCAGAACTCCGACCCCAGCCCGGTGCCGCGGTCGATGAGCCTGTACGTCAACGGCGTCAAGCAGCGGCAGGTCTGGCTCGACAGCACCGTGAGCTGGTCCAGCTGGCAGACGCAGACCGAGACCGTCGAGCTCCAGGAGGGCGCGAACACGATCGCCTACGCGTACGACGCCGACGACGTGGGGCACGTGAACCTCGACAGCCTCACCGTCACCCCCACCGAACGCATCCCCCTGTTCGACGGCGGCGACCTCGACGCGTGGGAGAAGGCGAGCGGCGGGCCCGCGACGTGGCCGGTCGCGGACGGCACGATGGAGTCCTTCGGCGGCGACATCCGCACCAAGGAGAAGTTCGGCGACTTCCGGATGCACGCCGAGTGGTACCAGCCCCAGCACGCCGACGACGTCACGGGTCAGGCGCGCGGCAACAGCGGCGTCTACATCCAGGAGCGCTACGAGGTGCAGGTGCTGGAGTCCTTCGGCATCGACCCGCCGGCCACGAACGACGCCGGCTCGATCTACCTGAAGAAGGCCCCGGACGTGAACGCCGCGACCGCGATGGGCACCTGGCAGACGTACGACATCGTGTTCCGCGCCGCGCGGTTCGCCCCGGACGGGACCAAGACCGAGGACGCCCGCCTCTCGCTCTGGTGGAACGGCCAGCTCGTGCACGACGACGTGGCGATCGACGGCAAGACCGGCAACGGCAGGAACGAGGGGCCGACGCCGGGCCACATCAAGCTCCAGGACCACGGGGACGCCGGCCCGAACCCGCGGTTCCGCAACGTCTGGATCGAGCGCCTGGCCGAGCAGGAGAGCACCCGGCAGGGCCTGACGTCGGGGGTCTCGGCGCGGCTCACGCCGTCGAAGGTCCCGGCGGGCAGCGAGGCGCTGTCGGTGGTGCGGGTGCTCGGCGCGAAGGGTCGCCCGGCGCCGACGGGGACCGTCCGGGTCACCGTCGGGGACACGTCGGTCAAGGCCACGCTCGGCCGCGGCCCCGCCCGGCTCCGGCTCCCGACCACGGGTCTGGAGGCGGGGGTGCACCCGGTGACCGTGGCGTACCTCGGCGACACGGTCTACCGGCGGAGCACGACGACGGTCTACCTGACCGTCCGCTGATCTGGTCCTTCGACTCCCTCGACGGAGAGGTTCAACTGATGGAACGTACCGCCCGCAACTCTGCCCGCACCGCGAAGCCGTGGCTCGCCGCGGCCGTGGCCGCCGCACTCTCCCTGCCGGTCCTGGCCGCGCCCGCGGGAGCCGCCGAGACCGGCGCGCCGGCCGGGACCAGCGCGTGCGCCTACGGCTACACCAGCCAGGCCACGGTCTGGTTCGGCGCCGACGCCGACTCCGGCGTGCCCAACCGCGAGACCCGGTCCGGCTGCACCGTGATGGACGAGATCATGGCCGACGCGCCGTTCGCGACGCACGGCGCGTTCGTCCGGACGGTCGCCTCGGTGACCCGGGGCCTCGTCCGCGAGCGGGTCCTCACCGGCCGCGAGCGCCGGGACGTCGTCCACGCCGCCGCCGTCTCGGAGGTGGGCCGGCCCCATCCGGTCACGGGCGGACGCTCCGTCGACCTCTCCGCGATCGGCCTGGTCGGCTACACGGTCCGCGCGACCATGCCCACCGACGCGGCCGGGACGCTCGCGGCGCTGGCCGGGTGCGGCTTCCGGAACATCGAGCCCTCGGGCAGCGCCGGCAACTTCTACGGCTACTCCGCCGCGGGGCTGGCGCCGCTCACGGACGCGGCGGGACTGGAGGTGCCGTCGCTCGGCGTCAGCCTGTCGAACCTGCAGAACGACGTCGACCTGGTGGTCGCCGAGGCGCACGCGATCGGGGCGAGGTACGTGCGCGTCTCGGGATCCGGCTCGTGGACCCTCGCGGACTACTCCCGGACCGCCGCGATCCTCAACGAGGCGGGTGAGCGGCTGAGCGCCGAGGGCATCCGGGTCGCCTACCACAACCACGGGTTCGAGTTCGAGACCGCGGAGAACGGGGTCACCGGCTATGACGTGCTGGTCCGGGAGACGAACCCGGCGTTCGTCACGATGGAGCTCGACGTGTACTGGGCGGCCAGCACGGACACCGCCGCCACCGACCTGTTCGCGCGGTACCCGGGCCGGTTCGAGCTGCTGCACCTCAAGGACATCGCCGAGAACGGCTCCTTCGCCGACGTCGGCGCGGGCACCATCGACTTCGCCGAGATCTTCGCCGCCGCGCCGCTCGCCGGGGTCCGGTACGGCTTCACCGAGCACGACCAGCCCTCGCCGGACGGCGTGACCTCCGCGTGCACCAGCCTCGGCTACCTCGCCGGGCTGCGCTACTGACGCACCGCCCTTCCTCCCGGGAGGGCGCCCCCGCACCATCCGACCCAGCACGAGGGAGTGTTGATGTCCGCACCGCACCGCCGGGCACACCGCCGGGCACTGGCCGCGACGACCGGTCTGGTCGTCGCGCTCGGCGCCCTGGTCCCCGCCACGACCGCCGCCACCGCCCACGACCTCCCGCCTGGCTCCGAGCACGCCGGCTCCGACCACGCCGAGGCCACCGCGTTCGACAAGGTCCCCCTGGTCACCGAAGGGCTCGCCGACCCGTTCGAGCTCGACGTGGCCGACGACGGCCGCGTCGTCTACATCCAGCGCACCGGCCAGGTGGTGGTGCTGGACCAGGAGACGCTGCGCCAGACCACGGCCCTGGACCTGGACTACTCGCTCGACCTGCTCACGCAGTCCGACGGCCTCCTGGGCCTGACCCTCGACCCGGACTTCACGGAGAACGGGTGGCTGTACCTGCTCTGGAGCGACCCCGACGTGGCGAAGATGAACCTCTCGCGGTTCACCATGGGGCCGGACGACACGATCGACCCGGCGTCGGAGGAACGCCTGCTCGACTACACCATCTGGCGGGGCGAGGGCCGCGCCAACTCGCACATGGCCGGCTCGCTCGCGATGGGCCCCGACGGCGACCTGTATGTCGCCACCGGTGACAACTCCGACCCGTTCGACCAGCAGGGCTACACCCCGATCGACGAGCGTCCCGGCCGCCGCGGCTGGGACGCGCAGGGCACGTCCGCCAACACGAACGACCTGCGCGGCAAGGTGCTGCGCATCACCCCGGAGGACGACGGCACGTACTCGGTCCCGGACGGCAACCTGTTCGCGCCTGGCACCGAGGGCACTCGTCCGGAGATCTACGGGATGGGCTTCCGCAACCCGTTCCGGATCACCGTGGACCCCGGGACCGGTGCGGTGCTCATCGGGGACTACGGGCCCGACGCCCGCGTGGCCGACCCGCTGCGCGGACCCGACGGCCAGGTCGAGTTCATCCGGATGACCGAGCCGGGCAACCACGGCTGGCCGTACTGCCACGCCGACAACCAGGCGTACATCGACTACGACTTCGCCACCGGGGCCTCGGGCGAGCCGTTCGACTGCGCCAGCCCGGTGAACGACTCCCCCAACAACACGGGCCTGCGCGAGCTCCCGCCGTCGCAGGAGCCGCTCGTCTGGTACGGCTACGGACCGTCCGAGGAGTTCCCCGAGCTCGGCTCCGGCGGAACGGCCCCCATGGGCGGCCCGGTCTACCGCTACGACCCGGGGCTCGACGTCAAGACGAAGTTCCCCGAGAGCTTCGACGGGCACTGGTTCGTCTCCGAGTACGCCCGCAACTACTACAAGGTGCTCTCGCTGGACGAGGCCACCGGCGAGCTCGCCTCGATCGACCCGTTCCTCGAGGGCGAGACGTTCGTCGCCCCGTTCGAGGCCGAGTTCGGCCCCGACGGCTCGCTCTACATCATCGACTTCGGCCGCGGGTCAGGCGCCGGCCGCGGTAGCAGCAACACCGACGCCGGCATCTACCGCGTCGACTACGCGGCCGACGGCCGGCGACCGATCTCGCGGTTCACCGCCGACGTCGACTCCGGCCACGAACCGCTCACCGTCGCCTTCGACGGCGCCACCAGCGAGAGCCCCGACGGGCTCGACATCACGTACGCGTGGGACTTCGAGAACGACGGCGTCGTCGACTCCACCGAGGCCGACCCGACGCACACCTACACCGACCGCGGCCAGTTCAGCGCGCGCCTGACGGTCACGGACAGCGAGGGGTTCGCCGGTGTCTCCGTGCAGAAGATCACGGTCGGCAACACCCGGCCGGACGTCTCCTTCGGGGCGCCGTTCCACGGCGGCTTCGCCGAGCTCGGCGACACCGTCCCGTACTCCGTCGACGTGGCCGACGCCGAGGACGGCTCCACCGAGGCGGGCACCATCGACTGCGAGCAGGTCACGGTGAACACCCAGCTCGGCCACGACACCCACGCGCACCCCCTGGACAACTACACCGGGTGCTCCGGGTCGGTGTTCCTCGACCCGGCGGACCACGGGGTGGGGCAGAACGTCTACCCCGTGCTCGGGGCGGGCTACGAGGACCTCGGCGCCGACGGCGTCCCGGCGCTGGCCGGCCAGGACACCAACCGTCTGCAGGTGCGCGACAAGGAGGCCGAGTTCTACGCCGACAGCTCCGGCGTCACCGTGTCGGACGGCGCGGACGCCCGCGGCGGCCGGCTGGTGACCGACGTCGACCGCGGCGACTGGATCGCGTTCGGCCCGGTCGACCTGCGCGGCATCGACGCGCTGACGGTCGGCGCCGTCCGCGGCGCCGCCGACGCGACCGTCGAGGTGCGGGCCGGCAGCCCGACCGGGCGCAAGCTCGGCCAGGTCACGGTCGCCGCGGCCACCGGCGCCGCGCAGGTGGTCTCGCCCACGATCGACCTCCAGGAGGAGGGCGGCGCGACCACGCTCTACCTCGTCGCGAAGAGCAAGCGCGAGCCGGCCGACGGCGCGAACCTCGGTCTCGACTGGCTCGTCTTCCACGGGCGCGGCGTCGCCGACGCCACCGCCCCGGTCGTGACGGCCGAGGCCAGCCGTACCGGCGGCCGTGCGGGCCTCTCGGTGGACCTGTCCGGGTCCGCCGTGGCGCCCGAGGGGCGTGAGATCGCCGCCTACCAGTGGGACCTGGGCGACGGGACCACCGCGGCCGGGCAGACCGTCACGCACGTCTACGAGGAGCCGGGCCGGTACACGGCGCGGCTGATCGCGACGGACAGCGAGGGCACCCGCGACTGGACCACGGTCGAGCTGACGGTGCGAGGCACCCGGGGCTGAGCCCGCCCGGCACCAGCACGAAGGCCGGCCCGGACCACCGCACGGTGGTCCGGGCCGGCCTCTCCCCGCCGAGGACCTACTCCGCGAGGATCTCCCTGCTCAGCTCGTCCATCTCCGCGAAGACGTCGTCCTCGCGCTGCCCGGTGAAGTAGCCCTCCATCAGCGGGCTGATCGCCGAGCCCATCTTCTGGCCGCCGGCGAACACCGGCGTCTCGAAGAGCGTCCCGTCCACGAACTGCTGGGTGTAGGGCGTGACGTCGATCCCCTGGTCGAGCAGGGCGGCCTGCGTCTTCTCCATCGACGAGTCGATCGACGGGAAGAACGTGCCGTCGGCGCCGGCGACGTCCTGGCACTCGGGCGAGTTCATGTAGGCGACCCACTTGAACGCCGCCTCCGGGTGCTTGGTGCCCGCCCAGACGGAGTCCGCGTTCGAGTTGGAGAGCCCGGCGCGCTGCCCGTCCTCGCCCAGCACCGAGGGCGCGATCCCGACGTCGACGCCGTCGAGCGCGAAGAACGTCGTCGCGTACCAGGACCCGCCCGAGACCATGGCGACGCTCCCCGTGCCGAGCTGCTCGGCCGGGCCGAGCGTGAACTGCCCCTCCACCGGGGACAGGCCGCGCTCGCCGAGGCCGCGCAGGTACTTCGCCGTCTTCACGAACCGCTCGTCCTCGTACTGGAAGGTCGTGGGAAAGCTGTCCTTGTCGCCCAACTCCCAGCCGGTGGTCGACGCGAAGTTGGCCCAGGTGTCCTGGCCGTTGATCCCGTTGGACCCGAGGCTGTTGATCCCGTAGGTCGCCACGTTGTCCTTGTCGAAGCCCGGCTCGTCGCCCCGCACCCCGTTCTCGTCGACCGTGAGGCGGGCGACGACCTTCTCGAAGGTGCCGCCGTCGTCGGGGTTCCAGGTCATGTTCTGCACGTCGTCCTCGGTGAGGCCGGCCTCGGCGAGCTTCGCCTTGTCGTAGAAGAACCCGACCGTGGCCCAGTCCTTCGGCAGGCCGTAGGTGGCCCCGTCGCTGTACGTCCAGGTGTCGACGCCGACGCCGAGCTGCCCGACGTCGTAGCCCGACTCCTCGATCAGGTCGTCGAGCGCGAGCAGCTGCCCCTGGTCCACGAACTCGGGGTAGTTGGAGGTGTGGTCCATGAACGTGTCCGGGGCGTTGCCGGCCACGAAGCCCGCGGTGAGCTTGGTCCAGTAGTCGTCCCAGGCGTACTGCTGCACCTTGACCTCGATACCGGGGTTGGCCTGCTCGAACGGCTCGACGCACTTGCCCCACGACACCGCCTGCTTGTCGTCCCAGGTCCACCACTGGATCGTCCCGGTGGCGGCGTCGCCGTCCCCTGCCCCTCCCGCGCCGCACGCCGAGAGGGCGAGCAGCGTCGCCGCGCCCCCGAGCGCGAGGAGGGTACGTGCCGGTGTGTTCCTGCGGTGCGGCCGGGGCCTCGCGGTGGCGCTGGTCCGGTGCCGATCGACGGTGATCATGGTCCAGACCGTAGGGGCGGCCGCCGTCCTCCGGAATGGGGAGTTCTGCGGCGGGGCCTGGACGATTCGACGGCCCACCTGTGGACACCACCGCCTCGCCCGGCTAACGTTCCGGCCATGACGTCGCACCTGATCTCCCTCGACTGGTGGCCCGCCGACTAGGCGGGCTCGCGACGCATCCACACACGTCCACGACCGCCTCGCCCGAGGCGGTCGTTTCGTGTTTCCGCGAGACACCCGGTCCCGGGCGGGCACCCGAACCGAGAGGTCTCGCATGCCCCACACCGCTCGCCCCGCCCCCCAGCACCCCCTCCTCGACCGGGTCCTGGCCTCCGACGGGTCGCTCCCCTTCGCCCTCCTGCGCCGCCACGGCGGCACCGAGGTCGAGGTGCTGACCGGCGACGTCGTCGACGCCGACCTCCTGCGCGACATCCCGCTCGACGGCGCGCCCGTGCTCGCCGTCGTCCCCTACCGCCAGGCCCGCGAGCGCGGCTTCACCGTGCAGGACGACGGTGCACCGCTGCGCTGCCTCGTCGTGCGCGAGTCGGAACGCCTCGCCCTGTCCGACGCCGTCGCCGCGCTGCCGCCCGAGCCCGTGGCCGCCGGGCCGCTGGGCTTCGACATCCCCGACGACGAGTACGCGGGCATCGTGCGCCGCGTGATCGACGACGAGATCGGGCAGGGCGCGGGCGCCAACTTCGTGGTGATGCGCAGCTTCGAGGCCCGCACCGACGCCGGCCCCGTGCCCACGCTGGCCTCGTGGTTCCGCGCCCTGCTGACGCACGAGGTCGGCTCGTACTGGACGTTCGCGATCCACGCCCCGGCGCCCGCGGCCGCCGTCGGCCCGGCCGCGGGGGCGGTGTCCCTGGCGGGCGCCACCCCCGAGCGGCACCTGACCCTGCACGACGGCCTGGCCCGGATGAACCCGATCAGCGGCACCTACCGGCATCCGGCGTCGGGCCCGACGCGGGAGGGCGTGCTGGAGTTCCTGAGCGACACCAAGGAGAACGAGGAGCTCTTCATGGTGGTCGACGAGGAGATGAAGATGATGAGCGCGCTGTGCCCGGACGGCGGGCGCATCGTGGGCCCGTACCTCAAGCAGATGGCGCGGCTCAGCCACACCGAGTACCTGCTGGAGGGCCGCACCACCGTGGACCCGCGCGACGCGCTGCGCCTGACGATGTTCGCGCCGACCGTGACCGGGTCGCCCATGGAGAACGCCTGCACGGTCATCGCCCGGCACGAGACGCGCCCGCGCGGCTACTACTCGGGGTTCCTGGCCCTGTTCGAGCCGGAGGCCGCGGCCGAGGTCGAACTCGAACCCGGGGCCGCGGGCTACTCGCTCGACGCCCCGATCCTCATCCGCACCGCCTACCTGCACCCCGACGGCCGCGTGTCCGTGCCCGCCGGGGCCACCCTCGTGCGGCACTCCGTGCCGGAGCACGAGGTGGCCGAGACCCGCGCCAAGGCGGCGGGGGTGCTCGCCTCGCTCGGCCTGGTGGCGCGGGGTGCGGGGCCCGACGCCGTCGTCGACCTGAACGCGCAGCCCGGCGTCGCCGAGGCGCTGACGGCGCGCAACCACCAGCTCGCCGAGTTCTGGGTCCGGCCGCAGGAAGCCGGAGAGTCGCCGCTGGCCGGCCGGGACGTGCTCGTGGTCGACCACGAGGACCAGTTCACGACGATGCTCGCCCACCAGCTGGGCCACCTGGGCATGAACGCCCGCGTGGTCCGGTGGGACGCGGTGGAGGACGTGCTCGCCGACGACCTGGTCGTGCTCGGCCCGGGCCCGGGCGACCCGCGCGACCAGGAGGACCCCCGCATCGCCGCCCTCACCCGGCGGATCCTGGAGCGCGTCACCGCGGGCCGGCCGCTGCTCGCCGTCTGCCTCAGCCACCAGGTGCTCGCGGGCCTCGCCGGCTTCCCGCTGCGCGCGCTGCCCGCACCCCGGCAGGGCGTGCGGCTGGACGCCGACGTGTTCGGCACGACGGCCGCCATCGGCTACTACAACACCTTCGGCGCGCACCTGACGACGGTCTCCGCGGCCGCCGCCGACAACCCGGTGGCGCGGCTCGCGCTGGAGCCGTCCGTCGACACGGACGGCGTGCTGACGGCGCTGCGCGGGCCGGGGGTGGCGTCGGTCCAGGGTCACCTGGAGTCGGTGCTGTCGGCCGACGGCATCACCGTGCTCGACACCCTCGCGCGCCATGCCCTGGGCGTCCCGGGCCGGGTGGTCTCCGGCGGGCCGGCGCGGTGAGCGCGACGCCGTCCGGGTGACCGGCCGGGTCACGCGGGCGGCGTCGTCCCCAGCCTCGTCAGGGTGGTGACGGCCAGCTCCGCGAGCGCAGCCGCCTGCTCGCCGAGCACGGAGTCGTCGAACCGGACCTTGGCGGAGTGGTTGGAGGGCGCGGCGTCGGCGGGGACGTCGTCGGGCCGGGCGCCGAGCTGGATGAAGCAGCCGGGCACGCGCTGCAGCACGTAGGAGAAGTCCTCCGCGCCCATGATCGGCTCGGGCCGCTCGACGACCCGGTCGGGCCCGTAGAGGCCGGTCAGGACGGTGCGGGTGTGGTCCCACATGCCGGCGTCGTTGACCGTCACCGGGTACTCCGGTTCGAGGACGACGTCGGCAGTGCAGCCGTGGGCGGAGGCGATGCCCTGGACCAGCCGCGGGAGCTCGGCCGTGAGCTGGGCCAGCGACGCGTCCGACAGCGTGCGCACGGAGGCCGTGAGCTCGGCCGTGTCTGGGATGACGTTGGAGGCGGTGCCCGCGTGGAGCTGGCCCACGGTGATCACCACGGGGTCGAACACGCTGACGCGGCGGGTCACGTAGGACTGCAGCGCCAGCACGATCTCGGCCGCGACCGGCACGGGGTCCACGGACATCCAGGGCGACGAGCCGTGGCCGCCCCTGCCGTGCACGGTGATGTCCAGGATGTTGACGCCGGCCCAGGCGGGGCCCGGCCGGGAGACGAACAGGCCCTTGTCGTACAGGCCGGTGACGTGGATCCCGAAGGCGGCGTCCACGGGCGTGCCGGCCGCGTCAAGGACGCCCTCGGTGATCATCGGCAGCGCCCCGCCGGGGCCCTCCTCACCGGGCTGGAACATGAACACGACGTTGCCCGCGAGCTCGTGCTTCCTGGCACTGAGCAGGCGGGCCGCGCCGACCAGGCCGGCCACGTGCAGGTCGTGCCCGCACGCGTGCATCGCCCCGGTGGTGGAGGCGAACGGCTCGCCCGAGTCCTCGACGACCGGCAGGGCATCCATGTCGCCGCGCAGCAGCACCGTGGGCCCCTGCCCCGCGGGCTGGAGGTCCCCGCGCAGGACGGCGACCACGGAGCTGAGCCCCGTGCCGGTGGTGATCTCCAGCGGCAGCCCGTCCAGGGCTTCGAGCACGGCCGCCTGCGTTCCCGGCAGGTGGAGGCCGATCTCGGGGTGCTGATGGATGCGCCGTCGCAGGGCGACCAGGTCGGGTTGGATCAGTGCCGCGTCGTCGAGTAGGGCCACGGTGCCAGAGCCTACGCGGCGTGGTCGAGGGGTGAATTCCGCTCCGTGCCGCACCGCCGTGTGGCGCCCGCGCTCCGTGCGCAGTAGGCCTGATAGTGCCGACCATGGCACATGGAGGTAGTCATGCAGGAGAAGAAGCACCAGACGCGGCTCAGGCACTGGCTTGCAGCCCTTGCCGGCGCGTTCTCACTCGTCGGTGCGTCCGTGACCGCCGCGCCCGCGAGCGCCGCGGCGTGGGAGGACGACCTCGTCGTCACCGACACCTACTACATACCGGCGCAGGACCGCTACGTGCAGGCACGCTGCCGCGTGGATGTCCGTCCCATCGGGGCCAAGAATCTGCCTGGCTACGTGACCGTGAAGGGCAAGGTGCGATGCAACCACAAGCTGTTGGCGGGCGGTGACGTCGGGTTCAGCCTGGGAAGCCACGACGGGACGGCGGGTTCCTTCCACGCCGACCTGCGACGCATCCGCAAGGGCAGCAAGCCGGACAAGAACGCCACGTTCTCCGAGCGTGTCTACATCTTCCCGTCCGACTACTCCCGCGCCGGAGGACCAGGGACCTGGGCCGTCCGTGCCCTGGGGCTCGACGCCGACATCCGGACGGTCGACCGCGGACGGTGGTGGCTGTCGGGCAACGCGTCGAGGACCGTCGAGACCTTCCGGGCCTACTGAGGCCGGGAAGCACCGCTCGTGCCGCACGGACGGCTCTCGCGGGTCGACGTCCTGCACGTCCTCCGGCTCGGACGTGCCGGCAGTTCGGCACGGCCAGCAGCACCGTCGCGCGAGTGTGAGCGTGTCCGGGAGGAACCCGGTGCACCTGAGGGAGGGACCCCGTCACAAGGCCTTCAGGCCGATCCAGCCCGATAGCGTCGCGCGGGACATGGACCGTCCAGCGAAGGGGATCCGATGAAGGCCGACCACTACGACGAGTTCGCCGCCAGCTACGACGCCGAGAACGCCGGGAGCCTCCTCAACGCCTGGTACGAACGACCGGCCATGGTCCGCCTCGCCGGCGACGTGCGCGGTCGCAAGATCCTCGACGCGGGCTGCGGCTCCGGACCGCTGTCCGCGGAGCTGCGTGACCGCGGTGCCGACATGACCGGGTTCGACGGCAGCCCCGCGATGATCGAGCTCGCCCGCCGCAAGCTCGGTGACGACGTCCCGCTGACCGTCGCAGACCTCGGGGAGCCGCTGCCCTACGCGGATGACACCTTCGACGACGTCGTCTCCTCCCTCGTGCTGCACTACCTCGAGGACTGGGACTCGCCGCTCACCGAGCTGCGCCGGGTCCTCAAGCCCGGCGGCCGCCTCATCCTCTCCGTCAACCACCCGCTCGTGCGCCCCTTCTTGTTCCCGGAGGAGAACTACTTCGCCGTCCGCCAGTTCTCGGAGGAGTACGAGTTCGCGGGCCAACCGGGGACGCTGACCTTCTGGCACCGCCCCCTGCACGCGATGACCGACGCCTTCGCCGCCGCCGGGTTCAGCATCGCGTCCATGGCCGAACCCGCGCCGTCGCCGGACACGCCGCCCGAGCTCCTCCCGCCACGCATCGCGAGCGGTGAGCGGACCGCGTTCGTGTCCTTTCTCTTCTTCGTCCTCGAGGCCCGCTAGACCCCACGCGTCCTGACCGGCCGGGGCAGCTCCCGGCAACGGCCAGATCGGCCGCGAGCCAGCCGCTCGTGGTCCCGCAGTCGACGTACCGGCCGCGCACGGGTGTCGTGGTCCTTCGCGTACTCGCCGAGGGCATCCGTGGCCTGATACTCGCCTCGCCTACCGCAGGCCGGAGAAGGAGGGACCGGCTGATGTTGGCGTACGCCTCAGGGGCTCTGCCCCCAGCAGCGCCCATCTCGGGGTCATGGCTGCAGTAGTGACGGACCTGACGGCCGGCCTCGCCCGGGGCGACCACGAACGTATTGATGGGCTTCGCGAGCGGGTTCTTGTCGTCTCGTCAGTGGTCGTCAGGTGGGGTGGGTCCAGGAGAGGTCGGGGTGCCGGGACCGGGTGCGGGCTCGAGCAGGTGACCGGCTGGGTCGATTCGCCGGGCGTGGTTGGTGGGGTGGTGGGCTGGGTCGGTAGGCGATCGCGCTGTGGGTGGGGGTGGTGTGGCAGCCGATCTGGTAGCGGCTGCGTGGGGTGTGGCCGGGTGCGGGGCCGGTCATGCCGACGGCGGGGGTCCAGGCCGGGGTCGCCGCGGCGCGGTCTCGGGTCGGGGTGGTCTCCTGAGCGGCACCGGCTTGCCCGGTCGCAGAAGCGTCACGGGACCCCGTGACTTTCGTGGCGGCCTGGGCCCCCACCATTGTTCCCGCCCGACGAGCCGCCAGCGCAGGGTCACCGAGCGTGGCGGAACGTCCGACCTGGTCGGGAGTCCGGCCCGGCATCGCATCAGGGACCGCTGCCCTGCTACTGGTCCTGGCAGGTGTTGGTGGTGCGGGCGCGACCGAGACATACGTGTGCCCCGTGGGTGTGACCGTCTCGACCGCGTGCCGGCCGTCGAGCTGGGTAGTCTTCTGTCGCCAGCCCGATGCCTGCTTGGCGTGGTTGCACCTGGCGCACAAGCCCTGGCCGTTGTCGAGGCTGGTCGGGCCGCCTTCGGCGTGCGGGGTGACGTGGTCCGTGTGCCGGATCGGGGCGTCGCACCACGTGGTGGCGCAGATCCCCTGCTCCCGGGCACGCAACAGTGCGGCCAGGCCGTGGGGGTGGAACCGGGACGTCGACGTGGTCGCCAGCAGTCGGCCGTGCGGGTTGACGTAGATCGACCGGAGCCACGCGGTGTCGGTGTCGATCGCGTGTGCCGCCAGGTTCCGGGCGATCGGGGCCGGGACCGTGCCGACCCCTGCGGGGGTGCCTTCGAGGACTACGCCGGGCTGGTCACCACCGGCCAGCAGGGTCTCGTCGGAGACGAGCAGGTTGATCGTGACCGGCACATCACCCGCGTGTCCGGGGTCGCGTCCGGTAACCCGTTCGATCAGGGTGTCGGCCATGATCTGCCCGACCCCGCGCTCGTCCCCGCCCGCCTTGGTGGTCTCGGCGGTTGCCTTGAGCTGGGCGTAGGCCTGTACGCCCTGCGCCATGGGGACCAGGGCTGTCAGGTAGACCATCAGGTCGGGTGCCGGACGCACCGACACCCGCCGCTCCGACACCGCCCTCGCGTTCCGCTTCACACACGCGTGCACGTCCAGCCGGGCGGCGAGTTCCTTGATGCGGGCGACCAGACGGCGGGTGCCCATCTTCGCCAGCTCCGCCAGGTGCGCCGGGCCGCAGATCTCCTCGTCGATCAGGCCACGGTGCTCCACGGACAGGTGGGAGGTCTCGCGGACCAGGAGCGTGGCCCGCCACGACGACAACACCCCGGCCTGCAGGGCGGTGAAGGTGTGGGGCATCTGCGTGACCCACACCCGGGCCGTGCTCACGAACCCCGCACCGGCGTGCGGGCTCACCCGTAGCGCGGCACCGACCTGGTTCGGCACACCACGACCCTGCCGTTCGGTACGGATGCTCTGCCGGGCCTCCTCGGTCCGGGTCGCCTCGTCCAACGCGACCGTGAGCCGTGCTTGGGTCGCGGTGACCGTGTTCTTCACGGCCTCTAGCTCACCGAGCAGGTCGACCCACTCGGCCTGCACGGCCCGCGCATCCACGACGGAGTCAACAGCACCAGACCTGGTGTCAGTGGCTCCGGGCGCGA
Organism: Promicromonospora sp. NPDC050262; assembly: GCF_040655935.1. NCBI lineage: Bacteria > Bacillati > Actinomycetota > Actinomycetes > Micrococcales > Promicromonosporaceae > Promicromonospora > Promicromonospora sp. NPDC050262. The sequence goes on from NZ_JBFAKX010000001.1 coordinate 274,378, forward strand.
TCATGCCTGCCAGTAGTTCCCGCACCGCCCGCACACCCGCCACGTCAACGACCCCGCCGGGCACAGACGCGAGCGCACCGGACGACACGGCACCACCGCGCGGCGGAGCACCACCGTGCTGCGGCGCGCCGTCGGGCAGCACAAAGCGAGCAGGCTGTACACCCGCCGCCGTCAGCACCTCACTCGTTCGCGTCATGCCATCAACATATGGCACACCCGTTCGCACCGCTCGCTGAACCAGCCCACTCTGCCAACAGCAGAATCGGCTGCGAATCTCGTGGACACAGCTTGGAACCCGGCGGCTAGCGGCCCAGACCTGCCACCCTCCGCCACAGCCCAGCCTGACCTGCTACGACCACCGACCCCATGGAATCAACCATCGGACCAGGCCGCCGCGCCGCGGCCAGAGCACACCGGAGTTCAGTGCATCACGGCGAGCAGCACGCCAACGCCCACGAACAGGCTGCCGAACACGCGGTTGACGACCCGCGACCCCGCCTCGCCCGCGGTCAGCCGGCCGAGCCCGCGAGCGGTCGTGGCGAAGAAGAACCACATGACCACGACGTCGATGACGACGACGGTCGCGGCGAGCACCGCGTACTGACCGAGCAGCGGGCGGTCCGGCTGCACGAACTGCGGGACGAACGCGAGGAAGAACACGACCGCCTTCGGGTTCATCAGGTTGACCAGGAGTCCGCGCCGGAACATCGACCCGGCGGGCTCGGGCGGCCGGGCGCCGCCGACGGCGTCCGCCCCGGGACCGGTCCGGGCCAGGAACTGCCGCACGCCGAGGTAGACCAGGTACGCCGCGCCGGCGTAGCGGATGGTGTCGAAGAGCCACGGCGTGCTCGCGACGAGCACGCCCACGCCCGCCGCCACGATCACGAGGTGTACGAGCAGCGCCGCCTGCTGGCCGAGGATCCCCCAGATCGAGCGCGCCCAGCCGGACGCCATGGCGTTCGACATGGTGTTGATCGCGCCCGCGCCGGGCGTGAGGGAGATCAGGACGCCCGCCCCGACGAGGGCGAGCCAGAGGGAGAACGGCACGGCGGTCAGCGTACGGGCACACCCGGCGCCGCCGGACGACGTTCCATGGCCGGCACGACCTGGACCCGCTCGTTAGCACAACGCTAACAATCTCGCGCTTTAAACACTAATATCCCATTCACGTTGCACTGTCCGTGTCGCCTACTTAACGTATGGAACGCGAACACTGTTCCGCTCACCGATATCGACCGGTGATTTCCCGTACCCATTGAAAGGAAGCTCTCATGAGCCTCGTTGACATCATCTCGACCCTGCTCGACAACCTGGGCCTGACCCTCGAGCAGATCCTGTGCCTGCTGGGTCTCTGACCTGGCGCTGAGCCGCTGATCCGGTGGGCCCCGACGCGGGCCGCCGGTCGCGTAGCTGGATTCACTCCCCCAGCAGACGAACTCCCCTCGCTGAATTCCGCGAGGGGAGTTCCTGCTTTTGCGTCGCACGCAACCATCATTGCGTCCACGCATTCTTTGACGTCCGGCTGGACAATTCATCAGCGCACACATAAAGGCGCCGAGAACAGGTCAGCTCCCGAACGTCTCCAGCAGCGTCGACCGCTCCGCCTCCGTGAGGTTGGTCGCGATCAGCTTGCCCCGCATGCCGTGGAACCGTTCGCCCACCCGGTCGATGTCGCCGTCCTGGGTCACGGCGAACAGCGCGGAGGTGCCGACCGTGACCTGCTCCCGGATCGTCTCGAGCTGGGTGCGGTCGATGCCCACCGCCTCGGTATGTTTCGCCAGCGCGCCGATCGCTGCACCCGCGGCCGCGCCGATGAGCGGCATGAAGAACAGCGTGCCCAGGAGCAGCCCCCAGAACGCGCCCCATCCGGTGCCTCGCCACTCGTTCTCGTGGGCCTGCTTGGTGGTGGGGGTCGCCTGCCCGACGGGCCAGGACACCACGGCGTGGTCGACCACCGTGATCAGCCCTTCCGACGCGGCCTGCTTGAGGTTCCCCGCCGCGGCCTGCGCGCCGTCGGGGTCGTCGAACTTCCACACGGTGAACGTGGTCATCGTTGATCCTCATCCTCCTGGCACCATCGAGGCCCCCGCCTCTCGATCGTCGCACCGGGGTGCCTGCCGCGCCTGCCGAACCGCGACGTGGCCCGAGCACGCGCACGGAGACCGCGACCGCACGTCACACGGCGGGCGGCGGGACCCGTCGCTCGACGTTCGCGGGCGGAGGAGCGTCCACCGCCCAGGCGGCAGCGCGCGGGCGGAGCGCGGCGCCCAGGGCGGCGACGGTCGCCGACGACACGGCGGCGCCCTCCGTCGGACCGTGCCAGAACCGCAGCCGGAGCGTCGTGCGGGCCGGGTCGGCGGCGACGTACAGCAGGTCCGGCGGCGGAGCGGGCAGCACGCCGGGCACGGCCGACACGGCCAGCAGCACACCGTCGGTCTCGTCGTCGCGCAGGTCCGCGAGCCGCACCTCGACCTCGCTGCGGCGGGCTCCCGGCGCGGACCCGTTCACGAGCGGCTCGGCGATCACCAGGGAGTTGGGGACGTGCACCTGCACGCCGTCGTACGTCTCCAGGACCACGGTGCGGTTGTTGAGCTCCTTGACGGTGCCCACCCACGAGCCGAACGCCATCTCGTCGCCCACCACGACCGGCATCCTGGTCTGCAGCACGATCCCGGCGCCGAAGTTGTCGGCCAGGCCCCGCGCGGTCAGGACCACCACGATGCCGACCACGACCGCCACGGTGAGGATCGGCTGGGTCTGCGCGCCGAGGAACCCGAGCGCCACCCCGATGCCCGCCAGCAGCACGAGATAGTGCACGGCACGCACCACCGCGTCCCGGACCTGCGGGTGCAGCCCCTTGATCCGCGCCGTCGCCGCGAGCGCCGCGCGGCGCGCGTACCGGGTCGCCAGCCAGGTGGCCAGCAGGGTCAGGACGGCCAGGAGGACGTCCCAGCCGTCCAGGTCGTCCGTCGAGAAGAACTGCGCGATCGCGTCGCCCACGGCAGTCATCGGTGGGCTCCCGAGCCGTTGTCCGTCGCCACGCGCGCTCCCGTCGTCGGGTGGGCCGAACGTGCTCAGAGGCTACGTTCGGCGGGTGGTCGCCGCGCGCGGAACCCGCGCGGCCCGCCTACGGGCCGGGGACCGGTCAGCCCAATGGTCAGCCGCCGTTCGGCCCCGCGTCACCCCGGGGCCAACAAGCGCGGCCACGATCGGCCCCGTGGAAAACAAGCTCTCTCGCCGCTCCCTGCTCCAGGCGGCCGCGGCCGTCCCGGTCCTCTCGGCGGCCGCCGCGGCCGCCGGCACGACGTCGGCGGCGGCCGCGCCGTCGTCGGCCTCCTCGAACGGCGGCCGCCCCGACGCGGCCGCCGCGCGGTTCACGATCGCCGTCCTGCCCGACACGCAGTACCTGCTTGACGACGGCGGCTCCGACGCCGAGCCCGTCCGCGCGACGCTGCGGCACCTGGTGCGCGAGCGCGCGCAGGACAACATCGTGTTCATGACCCAGCTCGGCGACGTGACGGAGCACGGCACGGCCACCGAGATGCGCGCGGCGAGCCGCGCGTTCGACGCCGCCGGCCGGCTGCCGTACAGCGTGCTGGCCGGCAACCACGACGTCAGCGGTGACGACCAGCGCGGCGACTCCCCGTACCTGCGTACGTTCGGGCCGCAGCGCTTCTCCCGGATGGAGACCTACGGCGGCTCCTCCCCCGACGGCTACAACAGCTACCACGTGGTCCGCGGCGGCGGGCGGGAGTGGCTGGTCCTGGCGCTGGACTGGCGCCTGTCCGACGCCGGGCTCGCCTGGACCCAGGGCGTCCTGGACGAGCACCGCGAGCTGCCCACGATCCTCACCACCCACGACCTCGTCTGGGCCGAGGACGACGGCCTGGCCCACCTCTCCGACAACGGCCGGCGCCTGTGGGACCGTCTCATCAAGGGCAACGACCAGATCTTCCTCGCGCTCGGCGGGCACTACTGGCCGTCCGGCCGCACCACGCTCACGAACGACGCGGGCAACCCCGTGCACCTGCACATCACCAACTACCAGGACCGCTACTACGGCGGCGCCGGCATGGTGCGGTACTACAGCTTCGACCTGGTGCGCGGCGTGATCGACGTCGACACGTTCTCGCCCTGGCTGCTCGCCAAGAACGACCCCACGCCCCTGGAGGCGGAGCACGTCGAGCTCAGCGGCGACGTGGACCGGTTCACCGTCGAGATCGACTTCGACGAGCGCTTCGCCGCGTTCGCGCCGCCGGTGCTGCCCGCGCCGCTGCCGCCGTCGGCCGTGATGCCGCGCGGCACGGTCGCGTACTGGCGGTTCGACGCCGCCGGCCTCGCCGCCGCGGGGTCGGACGGCGCCCCGGTCGCGCCCGGCACCGTGGCCCGCGACCTCACGGGCAACGGCAACGACCTGACCTCCGAGCTCCTGCACTCCAGCGCCCCGGAGGCGCTGACCTGGTCGGCCGAGCACCACGACGCCCAGCCGGCCCGGGCGAGCCTGCGGTTCGACGGCGGCAAGGGGCCCGACCGGGGCGCCGTGCTGCGCACCGGCCCGAACGCGCCGGTCAACAGCGCGACGTTCGAGTCCGGCTACACGATCGAGACGTTCCTCAAGCTGCCGGAGCCCTTCGAGGGCGACCACTCCTGGATGGGCATCCTCAGCTGGGAGGGCCGCGCGGGCGACGCCGGCAAGCACAGCGGCTGGTCCGACGACGAGCCGACGTGCAGCCTGAACCTGTCCGGCGAGCGCTTCCTGCAGTTCGTCGTCTACCCCGTGCCGGTCGACGCCGACCCGACGTCCTGGAGCCACGCCGTGCCGGTGGGCCGCTGGATGCACGTCGCGCTCGTCAACGACGGCCGGCACACGGTGATGTACGTGGACGGCTCGAAGATCGTGCGCAACGCCGCCGAGGAGTCGCGCGGCATCTCGACGCTCGGCAAGCCGTTCGCGATCGGCGGCACGCAGTCGGCGGAGAAGTACGGCCAGGGGTTCTACGGCTGGATCGGCGACACCCGGATCGTGTCGCGCGCGCTGCGGCCGGACCAGTTCCTCACGGCGCGGAGCCGCTGAGGCGCGCCCGGACCGCCGTGAACACGCACGGGGGCACTGATGTCCGGAAAGGCCGTGCTCACGGCCGCGCAGACCGAGCACTGGGGCGCCCCGGGCGTCGAGACGATCGACTTCCAGGTCTTCGCCGAGTCGGAGAGCACCGGCGTCGTCAGCCGGTTCATGGGCGAGCTGCCCCCGGGCGAGGAGGGCCAGTTCCTCCTGGACAACTTCGTCCCCACGATCGAACCCTGATCCCCGGTTGAGCTGAGGAGAGGCGGGTCCCGGCGCGGTGCCGGGGCCCGCCTCACCCCGTGCCCGTCTCGCCCGCGAGCGCCCCCACCAACCGGTCGACGAACGCCGCCTGCGCGCTGACGACGACGCGCCGCGCGTCGTCGGGCGCGAACCAGGCGACGCGGTCGATCTCGGGGATCTCAAGGCGCTTGCCGGACCGCGGCGGCCACTCGATCTCGACCGTGTTGCTGCTGATCACGGACAGGTCGGGTCCGGGATCGGGCCACTCGCGCGCCCAGGCGTGGACCACCTTGCCGGCGCGCTGCCGCACCTCCCCGAGCGCGAGGTCCGGGCCCGACGACGGCGGCAGCTCCAGCCCGAGCTCCTCCCCCGCCTCGCGCAGGGCCGCCGCGTGGGGCTCCTCACCGGGTTCGAGCTCGCCCTTGAGCAGCGACCACGATCCCGCATCCTTGCGGGCCCAGAACGGTCCGCCCATGTGGCCGAGCAGCACCTCGACACCGCCGTCGGGCAGCCGCCGGAAGGGCAGGAGTCCCGCGCTCGTCGTCGCCATGGGGTCCAGTCTGCTTCCTGACGTCGCTACGGTTCCAGGATGACGACGATCACCGACCCCGCGGACCGCTTCGACATCCCGTTCACCGCCGACGAGAAGCAGACCCTCCTCGGGATCCTCGCGTTCCAGCGCGACCGCTGCGCTGGAAGGTCTCGGGGCTGAGCAGCACGCTGCTGGCCTACCGGCATGCGCCGAGCACCCTGTCGCTCGGCGGTCTGCTCAAGCACCTCGCCGTCATCGAGGCGGCCTGGGTGAACGTGACGTTCGCGGGGACGGTCGAGACGCCCACCTGGTACGCCCAGTACAAGGAGCAGGAGGGACGGAACGACTGGACCTTCAGCACCGCCGCGGACGACTCGCCCGAGCAGCTGCTGGCCTGGCTCGACGAGGCCCAGCGCACCACGGAGCAGATCGTCGCCGAGACGGCAGACCTCGACACGATCGCGCAGGAGAAGTTCTGGGACGGCCAGGAGGCCACGCTGCGGTGGATCCTGCTCCACCTGATCCAGGAGTACGCCCGGCACCTGGGCCACGCGGACCTGCTCCGCGAGGCGATCGACGGGTCGGTCGGTATCTAGCGCGGACGAGAACGCCCCGTCAGCCCGTCGGTACTCGTCACCTCGTCGGCCTCCGCCACGACATCTCCCCCAGCCACGACTCCAGGGTGACGGTGACGGTCTCCGGCGCCTCGCCGACCACCCCGGTCTCGCAGTCGAAGGTCTCGCCGACCCGGACGACGAGCGGGTCCGGGCAGCTCACCTGGACCGGAATGCTGCTCTCGTAGAGCGAGGTGCCGTCCCCGGTCGAGTACGAACCCTCGATCGAGGACTCGACATCGGTGGGCTCCAGCTCGACGCCGCCCGCGTATCCCACGAGCGGCGTCGCCAGGACGGAGGCGACGATCACCCCGATCCACCCCACCAGGGGCCACCAGCTCGTCCTCGTCAGCCGGATCCGAAAGACGAGGTAGAGCGGCGCGAGCAGCAGCCCGCAGACGTAGAGGTGGACGGGCACGCGGTAACCGGCCTGGCGCAGGAGGGTCACGTCGGCGACGAAACAGGCCAGGTTGAGGACACCACCCACGGCCAGGATCCCTCCGGTCGACGGCGTACCAGACCTCAGGAGCACGATGTCGACGAGGACCAGGACGACCTGCACGGCCGTGAACGCCCAGAGGGCAAGGCTGCTCGGCGTGTCGAACTCCGAGGCGCCGTGGTGCTCCGGGACCCACGGCCCCTCGACAGGGTGTCCCTCGTCGTCGGTCCAGAACGACCAGTCCACGGGGGCTGCCGGCCAGTCGGGCTGGGGCCGCCAGCCGGCTGCCGGCGACCAGTCCTCCGGGGGCGTTGGCCAGCCAGGCGGTGAGCTGAAACGCATGGGGTGATGCCCTCGCAGATCGTCGGGTTAGACCATGACGCCGCTGAGTATGGCAGCGCGGAGGCCCTGGTCACGCCGTCGTCGACCCGGGAGGAGAGCGGGCCACGCCCCCGCGTGCGAGACCATGGGCACATGCCCTCCCCCGTCCGCCCCGGCCTGGCCGTCAGTCCCGCGCTGACCATCCCCCGCGCCGAGCTCACCGAGCGGTTCTCCCGCTCCTCCGGCCCGGGCGGTCAGGGCGTGAACACCACCGACTCGCGCGTCGAGCTGTCCTGGGACGTGGCCCGGTCCGCCGTCCTGAACGACACGCAGCGCCAGCGCCTCCTGGAGCGACTCGCGGGCCGGTTGGTCGACGGGGTCCTCACCGTCGTCGCCTCGGAGCACCGGGAACAGCGCCGCAACCGCGACGCGGCCGCCACGCGCCTGGCCGCCGTCGTCGACGACGGACTGGCGCCCGGCCCGCGGAGCCGCCGCGCCACCCGCGCCACCCGCGGGTCGCAGGAGCGGCGGCTGACGGCCAAGAAGCAGCGGTCGGCCACCAAGAAGCTGCGCTCGTCGCGGCCCCGGCGCGACGACTGACGCCGCCCACGGGTGACTTGCGCGGGGCACGCCGATGTTTCACCACGGGTGCCGATCGCCACGTGGACGGCAGGTTGTCAACGATGCCGATCGGGCCATCATGACCTCAGACCGGACACCCCGAGGGAGGCTGAATGGCCAGTTCGTTCGGCCCGCTCCTGCGCGGCCTGCGGCAGTCCACCGGACTGACGATCGGGGAGCTCTCGCACGCCTCGGGCGTGAGCGTGCGTGCCATCGGCGACATGGAGCGCGGCGTCAGCCGCGGCCCGCAGCGCCGCACCGTCGAGGCACTGGCCGACGCGCTGGGGCTCGACGACGAGCAGCGAGCAGAACTCGCCGACACCGCCAGGGCCGGACGGCCGCGGACAGCCGACCCCGCGCCCGAGCAGCCAGGTTCGAACGCGCTGCCGCGCAGCCTCGGCGACTTCGTGGGCCGGACGGCGGAGCTGGAGCTGCTGGACGAACGGGCGCGGACCGCCTCCGCGGACGGCCCCACCCCGGTCGTCGTGGTGCACGGCGCGGCGGGACTGGGCAAGACGGCGTGCGCGGTGCGGGCGGCCGAGCTGTTGCACGAGAGGTTCCCCGACGGCGGGCTCTACGTGGACCTGCGCGGCGTCGACCCCGCGCCGATGGCGACCACGGACGCGCTGCGCCGACTGCTGCTGGCGTCGGGGCTGGATGCCCGCGCGATCGCCGAGGACCAGCACGAACGCGCAGGTCAGCTCAGGGCCATCCTGGCGGACCGGCGGTCTCTGGTGCTGCTGGACAACGCCGCGGACGAGGCCCAGGTGCGGCCCCTGCTGCCTGCGCACGGCGCGGGCATGGTGATCGTGACCAGCCGCCGCACGCTGGCCGGGCTGGAGGGAGTGACCCGGGTCCCCCTGGCGCCGTTCTCACCGCAGGAGTCCGCGGAGCTGTTGGAGGCCCTCTCCAACCGGACCGCCGACGGGAACGCGGTGGAGACGGAGACGGCAGCGGAGACGGCGCGGGTGTCCGAGCTGTGCGGACGCCTGCCGCTTGCCCTGCGGATCGCCGGCACCCGCCTGGCTTCCCAGCCGGAGTGGACCATGCGGCACCTGGCCGAGCGCCTGTCGGACGAGGACCGCCGGCTGGCGAACCTCGCGGTGGGCGACGTCGGGGTGGAGGCGGCGTTCGCGCTGTCCTACGTGGCGCTGCCCGAGCAGGCCAAGGAGTGCTTCCGGCGGCTGGCGCTCGTCCCCGCCGTCGACTTCGGGGCACCGATCGCCGCGGTGCTGACCGAGGCAGACCGCTACGACGCCGAGGACCAGCTCGACGAGCTGGTCGAGCTGGGCCTCCTCCAGCACGAGGGCACGGACCGCTACCGCTTTCACGACCTGATCCGGCTGTACGCGAACCATCGCCTGCACGAGGAGGAGTCCGACGCGGCCCGGGCGACGGCCGAGCGCCGTATGACGGACTGGCTGCTGGAGACCGCGACGGCGGCCGGCCGGTGGTTCGACGGCGACTCCCCACCGGCGGGCGACGAGGGTCACGTCCGGTTCACCTCGCCGGAGGAAGCCCGGGTCTGGCTGCTGGTCAAGAAGGAGTCCTGGCTGGCTGCGCTGCGGCTCGCGGCCGTCGCGGGGCGGGACGCGCAGGTGGCCCGGTTCGGTGAGGCGATGAACTGGATCGCCAACGAGACCCAGGTGTGGGCGACCGACTGGCTGGAGGTGTTCGGGCTCACCCGCTCCGCCGCCGCGCGGCTGCCCGACCGCCGCGGGGAGCTCTGGCACACGATCCGTCATGTCTGGGCACGCCTCACCGTCGCCGCGCAGCGACGTGACGACAAGGCGTTGCGGGAGGCCGCGGAGCAGGCGATGGAGGCCTACCAGCTCGCCGAGGGCCTCGGGGCGGTCAGGGAACAGGCGGAGGCGGTCTGCAACGCGGCCGAGGCCTGGCGACTCGCGCACGACGACGACCGGTCGCTCTGGGCCTACACCCGCGGGCGAGAGCTGGCCGAGACCGCCGGCGACCAGAGCACCTACTTCTGGGCGAGTGGCGGCCTCGTGGTGGGGCTCGCCCAGGCCGGCAGGTACGACGACGCCCTCAAGGCCTTCCGCTCCATGCTCAGGACGATCGAGGAGCTCCCGGCACCGACGGCCGCGGCCGAGAACACCCGATGGTTCGCCCTGGCCCGCTTGTCCACGCTCCTCGCCGACGCGGGGCGCTACGGCGACGTCGTCGAGATCGCGAGGACGTCCGCGGCGGCCCTCCTCGAGGAGGGCAACAACTGGGCACCGCTGACGCACCGGGCGGTCGGCCGGGCGTATCTCGGGCTCGGCGCGAACGACAAGGCCCGCGAGCACCTCACTCTGGCAATCGGGCGGGGAGAGGCCCGGGGAAGGTGGCAGCCGCGGCCCGCGTTCGTCGACGAGGTGAATGCCCTGATCGCAGCTCTCGACGATGAGGCCGGAGCCCCTGAGGAGATCAGATGACCGCCCCCTTCGGACCGTACCTGCGGAGCCTGCGGCAGTCCGCGGGCCTGACGATCGAGGAGCTCTCCCACACCTCGGGCGTGAGCGTGCGCGCCATCGGCGACATGGAGCGCGGTGTCAGCCGGGGTCCGCAACGGCGCACGGTCCAGGCCCTCGCCGAGGCGCTGGGGCTCGACGCCGAGCAGCAGGCCGAGCTCGCCGACGCCGCCCGGGCGGGCCGGCCGCGCACGGCGGATCAGCCGTCGCGACGCCCGAGCTCGTACGGGCTGCCGCGCGGCCTCACCGACTTCGTGGGCAGAGCGCCCGAGCTGGGGGCGCTGTGCGACCTGGCGCGGACGGCTTCCGCGGACGGTCCCGTGCCGGTCGCGGTGGTGCACGGGGCGGCGGGGCTGGGCAAGACGTCGTGCGCGGTGCGGGCAGCCGAGCTGCTGGCCGAGGAGTTTCCCGACGGGCAGGTCTACGTGGACCTGCGCGGTGTCGACCCCGAGCCCATGGCGGCCACGGAGGCGCTGCGCAGGCTGCTGCTCGCCATCGGCCTGGACCCGCGGGCGATCGCCGACGACGAGCAGGAACGAGCGGGACAGCTCCGCGCCGCCCTCTCCGAACGGCGCTTCCTCGTCGTGCTGGACAACGCCGCGGACGAGGCCCAGGTGCGGCCGCTGCTGCCCGGCGAGGGTGCGGGCATGACGATCGTGACCAGCCGTCGCGCCCTGGGCGGACTGGACGACGTCGCGAGGATCGCCCTCGCGCCCTTGTCGCGGGAGGAGTCCGCGGAGCTGCTGCGCGCCGTCTCCGGGGACGTCCGTACGGAGGCCGCCCCTGGCGACTCGGTGGAGGCGGTGCGGGTGGCACAGCTGTGCGGGCACCTGCCGCTGGCGCTGCGGATCGCCGGCACCCGGCTGGCGTCCCGCTCCGGCTGGACGATGCGACACCTCGCCGAGCGCCTGTCGGACGAGGACCGCCGGCTCGCGAACCTGGCGGTCGGGGACGTCGGGGTGGAGGCGGCCTTCGCCCTGTCCTACCTGGCGCTGTCGGAGCGGGACAAGAGGTGCTTCCGGCGGCTGGCGCTCGTACCCGCCGTGGACCTCGGGGTGCCGGTCGCCGCGGTGCTGACCGAGGCAGACCCGTACGACGCCGAGGACGAGCTCGACCACCTGGTCGAGCTGGGCCTGCTGCAGCACGAGGGTGTCGACCGCTACCGGTTCCACGACCTGATCCGGCTGTACGCGGGTCAGCGCCTGCGCGAGGAGGAGACCGCCGGGGACCGGGCGGCGGCCGAGCGGCGGATGACCGACTGGCTGCTGGAGACCGCGACCGTGGCCGGGCAGGTCTTCGAGGCCGACGACGAGGCGCCGCCGCCACCCCGCACGGGCCTGGTCGCGCTGTCGATGCCCACGGAGGCCCGGGTGTGGCTGGAGGCGGAGCAGGAGACGTGGCTCGCCGCCCTGCGGCTGGCGGCCGCCGCGGAGCGGGACGAGCAGGTGGCCGAGCTCGGCGAGGCGCTGCGCTGGTACGCGGGCGACAACCAGCAATGGTGCCGTGAGTGGCTGGAGGTGTTCGGGCTGACCCGAGCCGCGGCGGCACGGCTCCCCGACCGCCGTCGCGAGCTCTGGCACATGAACCGCTACGCCTGGGCGTTCACCACCGCCGACACCGCCCAGGGAGGTACGCGGGCGCGGGAGGCGGCGGAGCAGGCAATGGCGGTCCACGAGCTCGCCGCGAGCGCCGGCGGCCGTCCGGGAGCAGGCGGACGCCCTCTGCAATGCGGCCGAGGCCTGGCGGATCTGCCTGGACCACGACCAGGCGCTCCAGGCGTACGCCCGGGGCCGGGAGCTGGCCGAGGCCGACGGCTACCACGGGACCTTCTACTGGGCGAGCAACGGCCTCGCTGCGACGCTCGTCGACCTCGACCGGCGGGACGAGGCGATCGAGGCCTACCGGGACGTGCTGCGGAGCATCGACGAGCTGGGAACGGCCTCCGCCGCCGTGCAGCACGCGCGCATGTTCGCCCAGGCGAGCCTGGCGGGCGCGCTCTGCTTCGCGCAGCGCTTCGAGGAGGCCGTCGAGGTGGCCGAGCCTGCCCTGGCCGAGAGCGTCGAGCGGGGCAGCAGCTGGTGGATCTCGTTGATGCACTGGGTGCTGGGCACCGCCTATGCCGGGTACGGCGCGAATGACGCGGCCCGCGACCACCTGACCCAGGGCATCGAGCGTGCGGAGGAGCGCGGCACGTGGATCCCCGCGATGCTCGGGCGGATGAAGGAGAAGCTGGCGTCGCTCGACGTCAGGCACTGATCGCCGCGCTCCTCCCCGCCTGCTCCGGCCAGCCCGCCTCGACGACGCCGTCGACCGGGCCGCCGGCCGCCCGGCGCGCGACCGCACCGGCGATCTCCCCGGAGCCGATCGGCTGGAGGTGGCCCAGCAGCACCCGCACGGGCGTGTCGGCGGCCGCGGGCTCCCGGACGACCCTCGCGTAGTCGAGCAGGTGCGTGGCGCGGACGATCGAGTAGCGGAGCCCGGACGCGGCGACGAGCCGCTCCTGGGCGGCCCGGGCGCGCAGGTAGTCGCTGCCGGGGAGGCGGTCGCCGCCGACGACCGAGAGCGCGACGTAGTGGCCCACGCCCGCGCGCCGGGCGGCGGCGAGCAGGTTGCCCGTCGACGTCACGAAGTGGGCGGCGAGGTCCGTGGCGTCCGACCAGGGCGCGCTCGACATGTCCACCAGCACGTCGGCGCCGGACGCCGCCTCGGTCAGCCCCACGTCGGCGAGCGCGTCGCAGCCGGTGCCCGGGGTGGCCAGAGCCGCGTCGCACCCGCTCGCGCGGAGCCGGGTGACCACCTTCGAGCAGATCAGGCGCGTCCGGCCCACGACGACGATCCTCATGACGCCCCCCCAGCTCAGGCCGCGGCCGCGGGCGGCGTGGCGGACCTGCCGTCGTCGGCCACCAGCAGCCGCTCGAGGTCGCCCAGGTCACCGTTGCGAGCCGCGTCCAGGAACGCCGCGACGAGGCGGCGGCACGCCGTGGGCGAGACCGGGCGCGCGCGGTCACCGACGAGGCGCGCCTGCGCGCGGCTGACGAGCTGCCGGGAGTTCGCGGCGCTGGTCCGGAGCAGCCGCGCCAGGTCGGCGTACGGGTAGTCGAAGCCGCGCCGCAGCACGTAGGCGGCCAGCTCCCCCGGCGTCAGCCTCGTCAGCAGCAGCGCGAACGCCTCCTCGGCCGCCCCCGTCTGCTCGGCCTGCAGGCCCGGGTCCTGGTCGGAGGCCGAGCGCGCGGCGTCGGGCACCGGCACCGTGGACAGCAGGGACTCCCGGCGGTACCGGGCGGACTGGATGACGTTGAGGGCCAGGTTGGTCGTGGTGGAGGTGAGGAAGGCGGCGGGGTTCCTGACCTTCGTGCGGTCGGTGCGCTGCCAGCGCACCCACGCCTCCTGGACCACGTCGTCGGCCTCCGCGGGGTTGCCGGTCACCCGGCGGGCGATGCGGACCAGCTGGGTCCGCTGGGCGAGGAAGACCGAGAGCGCGGCGTCGTGCTCGGCCGGACCGGTGGGGATCTCGTGTGTCGTCATGCCGTTCACCCTCGGCGCGGCGTCGGGCGGACCGCGCCACGGTGACTCCGTGGTCGGGTCCGTGGTGCACCCCGGGGAGCCGTGCCCCCGGGCAGAGACCGCCCCCTACTTCTGCCTGCCGTTCTGCCTCGTCAAGCATTCGACCGTCGAGTTGGATCGGTGACATGAGCACCTCACCGATCCCCTCCGCCCCCACGGTGCTGCTCGCGAGCGGGGACCGGCGGCTGCCGCTGTACGGCCGGCAGGCGGAGTGCGAGGCCCTGGACCAGCTCGTCGCGACGGTCCAGGCCGGGCGCAGCGCGGTCCTGGTGCTGCGCGGCGCGGCCGGGATCGGCAAGACGGTGCTGCTGGAGTACGCCCACGGCAGCGCGTCGGGCTGCCGGATCGCCCGCACGACGGGGGTCGAGGCCGAGTCGGAGCTGGCCTTCGGAGGCCTGCACCGGCTGTGCGCCCCGTTCCTGGACCACCTGCTGCGCCTGCCCGGCCCGCAGCGCGACGCCCTGTCCACGGCGTTCGGCCTGACCTCCGGCGACACGCCGGACCGCTTCCTGGTCGGCCTCGCGGTGCTCAACCTGCTGGCCGCCGCCGCGGAGAAGGGACCGCTCGTCTGTCTGGTCGACGACGCGCAGTGGCTGGACGAGGTCTCGGCCCGCACCCTCGCCTTCGTCGCGCGGCGGCTGCCCGTCGCGGCGGTCGGGCTGGTGCTCGCGGTGCGCGACCCCCACCTGCGGGCCGAGCTGACGGAGCTGCCGGAGCGCGAGGTGGGGCGGCTGAGCGACGGCGAGGCCCGCGCCCTGCTGGAGTCGGTCACGCCGGGGCGGCTGGACGACCGGGTCCGGGACCGCATGGTCGCCGAGACGCAGGGCAACCCGCGGGCCCTGCTCGTCCTCCCGCTCGGGCTCACGCCCGCCGAGCTGGCCGGCGGGTTCGGGCGGCCCGACGTGCGGCCGGCGGCCGGCGACGTCGAGCAGAGCCTGCTGCGGCGCGTGCGGGCGCTCCCGGACCCGGCCCGGCGGCTGCTGCTGACCGCCGCGGCGGAGCCCATGGGCGACGTCACCCTGCTGAACCGGGCGGCGGACCTGCTGGGCCTCGACCTGGCGAGCGCGGCCCCCGCCGTCGGTGCCGGGCTGATCACGCTGGGCACACGCGTCCTGTTCAACCATCCCCTGGTGCGCTCGGCCACGTACCAGGGCGCCTCGCCGCAGGACCGGCAGGACGCACACCGCGCGCTGGCCGACTCGACCGACCCCGTGGCCGACCCGGAGCGCCGGGCGTGGCACCTGGCCAACGCGCTGGCCGGCCACGACGAGTCCGTGGCCGCCGAGCTGGAGCGCTACGCCGAACGGGTGCGCGCCCGCGCCGGGGCCGCGGCGTCGGCCGCGCTGCTGGAGCGGGCGACCGAGCTCACGCCCGACCCCGGCCGCCGCGGCACACGGGCGCTGGCCGCGGCCCGGGCCAAGCTCCAGGCCGGCGGGTTCGACGCCGCGCTGGAGCTGCTGGGCGCCGCCGAGCTCGGCCCCCTCGACGCGCTCGGACGGGCCCGGTCAGGCCTGCTGCGCGGCCAGGTCGCCCTCGCGTCCACGAGCCCCGGCGTCGCGCTGCCGCTCCTGGTCGCGGTGGCCGAGGACCTGGAGCCGCTGGACCCCGCACTCGCCCGTACGGCCTACCGGGACGCGTTCGAGGCCGCCGTCACGGCCGGGGACCTGCCCGGCGGCGGCCGGCTCGCGGAGGTCGCACGGTCGGTGCTCGCGGTGCCGGCAGGGTCGCCGCCCGGCCGCGGGGACCTGCTGCTCGACGGCGCGGCGGTGATGGCCACCGAGGGCGCCGCGGCGGGGGTGCCGATGGTGCGGCTGGCCCTCGACGCCTTCTGCGCCGAGGCGGGCTCCGTCGAGGAGAGCCTGGACTGGCTCCCCCTCGCGTGCCGCGTGGCCCACAACGCCTGGGAGTTCGACGCCTGGACCACCCTGTCCCGGCGGCTGGTCGACGCGGCCCGCGAGACCGGGACGCTGTCGGTGCTGCCGACCGCGCTGCACCTGCTCCTCTCGAACCGGGCGCTGGCCGGCGAGCTCGCCGTCGCGGACACGCTGCTCGCCGAGGCCGTGACGGTCGGCGAGGTGACCGGCAGCCGGTTCCCCGCCCAGTACGCGGCGCTGGTCCTCGAACCCTGGCGGGGCCGGGAGGCCGCCACCCGGCGGGCCATCGACGCCGTCGCCGGCAACCCCGCCCTGCGCGGCGAGGGCAAGGTGGCCACGGCCACCGGGTGGGCGAGCGCCGTGCTCTACAACGGGCTCGGCCGCTACGAGGAGGCGTACGCAGCGGCCGAGCGCGGCTGCGAGCACCCGGCGCCGCTGGGCGGCCCCTTCAACCGGTCGCTGACCGAGCTCGTGGAGGCGGCGGCCCGCAGCGGACGCCCGGCCCGGGCCGCCGAGGCCGCGCGGCAGCTCGACGTGCTGGCGCGGGAGAGCGACACCGACTGGGCGCTCGGGGTCGCCGCGAGCGCCCGCGCCCAGGTGAGCGAGGGCGCCGACGCCGAGGAGGCGTACCGGGAGTCGGTCGAGCGGCTCGGCCGCACCGAGGTCCGGCTGATGCTGGCCCGCGCCCACCTGCTGTACGGCGAGTGGCTGCGCCTGGGCAACCGTCGCGTGGACGCCCGCGAGCAGCTCGGGGTCGCGTACGAGATGCTCAGCGAGATGGGGGCGGAGGCGTTCGCCGAGCGCGCCCGGCGCGGTCTGCAGGCCGCCGGGGAGACGGTCCGCCGGCGCCTGCCCCAGCCGCACACGGTGCTCACCCCGCAGGAGTCGCACATCGCCCGGCTCGCCGGGGAGGGGCTGACCAACCCGCAGATCGGTACGCAACTCTTCATCAGCCCGCACACCGTCGAGTGGCACCTGCGCAAGGTCTTCCAGAAGCTCGGCATCGTCTCGCGCAAGCAGCTCCGGGGACAGCTCCTGGACCGGGCGGTGGCCACGGCCTGAGCGGGCAGCGGGGCTCGTGAACGCCACCCGGTGGACCGATACCTGAGCAGGGCGCGGGCGGTCCCCAGGTGGCGGGACTACGATCCGGGACCGATGACCACCGACGAGTCCTCCGCGCTGGCCGCGGCCCTGCAGACCGCCCTGCCCGACGGCGCCGTGCTCACCGCCCCGGAAGCGGTCGAGCGCTACGCCCACGACGACGCCGAGTGGGCCGAGTACGCCACGCCCGCCGCCGTCGTGCTCGCCACGAGCCTGGACGACGTGGTCGCCACGGTGCGGATCGCGGGCGAGCACGGCGCGCCCGTGGTGCCGCGCGGTGCGGGGACGGGCCTGTCCGGCGGGGCGAACGCGATGGCCGGCGCCGTGGTGCTGTCGCTGGAACGGATGACGCGGATCGCCGAGGTGAACGCGGCCGAGCGGTTCGCCGTGGTCGAGGCCGGCGTGCTCAACGACGACCTGCGCCGGCACGTCGCCGAGCACGGGCTCTGGTACCCGCCGGACCCGGCGAGCCAGGCGATCTCCACGATCGGGGGCAACGTCGCCACGAACGCGGGCGGCCTGTGCTGCGTCAAGTACGGCGTCACGCGCGACTACGTGCTGGGCATGACGGTGGTGCTCGCCGACGGCTCGGTCGCCCGGCTCGGTCGCACCACCGCGAAGGGCGTGACGGGCTACGACCTGACGGGGCTGCTGGTCGGCTCCGAGGGCACGCTGGGCATCATCGTCGACGTCACCCTGAAGCTCCGGCCGCTCGGCGGCCGCGAGGACCGGGCGATCGTGGGCTGGTTCCCCTCGCTGGCCGACGCCGGCGACGCCGTGGCCGCCGTCTCGGCCGCGGGCATCGTGCCCGCCGCCCTGGAGCTCATCGACAGCACGTGCCTGCGCGCCGTCGCCGACTGGCAGGACTGGACGCTCCCCGAGGGCGCGGCCGCGCTGCTCCTGGCGAAGGTCGACGAGCCCGGGGCCGCGGGCGAGGCGCTGGCCGACCGGGTCGCCGCGTACTTCGAGCAGGCGGGCGGCACCCACGTGGAGCGCGCCTTCGCGCCGGACGACGTCGACCGGCTGTTCCTGGCCCGCCGCCTCGCCTACCCCGCGCTGGAACGGCTCGGGCCCGTGCTCACCGAGGACGTCTGCGTGCCGCGCGGCGTCGTGCCCGCGATGCTCGGCCGCATCGAGGCCATCGCCCGCGAGGCCGACGTGGTGATCGCCAACATCGCGCACGCCGGCGACGGCAACCTGCACCCGCTGATCATCGCGCCCGAGGGCGACGACGCGGCCAAGGCCCGCGCCAAGGTGGCGTTCGACCGCATCGTCGACGAGTGCCGGGCGCTGGGCGGCACCGTGACCGGCGAGCACGGCGTGGGGCTGCTCAAGCTCCCGGGCGCGGCGGCGGAGCTCAGCCCCGTGGTGCTCGCGATGCACCGGGCGGTCAAGGACGCGCTGGACCCGCGCGGGCTCCTCAACCCGGGCAAGGCGTTCCCCGCGGGCGTCTGATCCGCCGCCCCCCTGGTCTGCGGCGGCTCGTCGCCCCTACACTGGCGACCGCGTGTTTGAAACGTTGCAACGGAGCTCGTTCTCTCGACACCGCACATGGAGGCGTCATGGCCCTCGACCGCAGAACGTTCCTCAAGACCGCCGGCGTGGCGTCCACCGCCGCCGCGCTCCCCACCGTGGCCGCAAGCACCGCCGTCGCACTACCGGGCGACGTCGACGCGGCGGGGCCCCGGCCCGACGGGACCGGCGGCATCCGGCTGACCGACCCGCTCGTCGAGAAGAAGACGAGCCCGCTCGGGATCGACGTGGACCGCCCCCGGTTCTCGTGGACGATCGAGACCGACCGGCGCGGCGTCGAGCAGGAGTCCTACCGGCTGCGGGTCAGCACCACCGGGCCGGGTTCCCGCACCGTGTGGGACAGCGGCGTGGTGCCGTCCCGCGAGTCGGCGAACGTCGGGTACGCGGGGCCGGCGCTGCGCGCCGCGACGGAGTACGCCTGGCGGGTCGACGTCGCGACGACGCACGGGGCCGGCTCGACGACGTCGGCCTTCCGCACCGGGCTGTACGCCGAGAGCGACTGGGCGGGTGCCGCGTGGATCGGCAACGAGCGCGTCCCGGACGAGGTCACCGACCTGAGGTTCGACGGCGCCGCGTGGATGTGGGCGGCCGAGGGTGAGCTGCCGGGCCAGGACCGGGCGTTCCGGATCGCGCGCACGGCGCCCGACGGCGCGCACGCCACCCGGGCGGAGGTGCTGATCACGGCCGACGACTCGTTCACGCTCTGGGTCGACGGCGTCGAGGCGGGCGGCACGGAGCCCGCCGAGAACGGCTGGCAGGCGGCACGCTTCCACGACGTCGACCTGCCTGCCGGGTCGCCCGGGACGCCCGGCGCCGCCACGGTGCTCGCCGTGCGCGGCACCAACGACGCGGTCAGCGCGGGCGCGGTGCTCGCCGTCGTCCGCCTGACCTACTCGGACGGGACCACGGCGACCCTCACGAGCGGGAGCGGCTGGAAGGCCGCCACCGCGTTCGAGGCGGACTTCGCCCGGCCGGACCTGGACGACTCCACCTGGGCGCCGGCCGCGCAGATCGCGACCTACGGCTCGGGGCCCTGGGGCCGCGGCGTGCGGCTGCCGACGCCGGACCCGCTGCCGGCCCCGCTGCTGCGCACGGAGCTCGACGTGCGGGCGGGCCTGCGGAGCGCCACCCTCTACCTGGCCGCGGGCGGGTACGCGAACGTGTCGCTGAACGGCAGGCCCGCCGACGACCAGGTGCTCGCGCCGGGGTTCACCGACTACGACGACACGGTCCAGTACACCGCGACCGACCTGACCCGGAGGCTGCGCCGGGGCCGCAACGCGCTGGGCATCGAGCTGGGCCGTGGCTTCTACGGCATGACGGGCGGCAACGTGTGGCGCTGGGAGGCGCCGCCGTGGCACGACGAACCCGTGGTGCGCGCGGTGCTGCGCCTGGAGTACGCCGGGGGCGCCGTCGAGCACGTGGTCACGGACGCGACCTGGCGCGTCCACGCCGGGCCGACGGTGTTCGACGACCTCTACGGCGGCGAGGCCTACGACGCGCGCCGCACGCTTCCCGGCTGGGACACGGCCGGGTTCGACGACGCCGGCTGGGCCACCGCCACCGTGGCGCCCGGCCCGCGCGGGGTGCTGACGGGCCAGCGCCAGCAGCCGATCAAGGTGATCGAGTCGCTGCCCGCCGTCGAGGTGACCGAGCCGGCACCGGGCGTGTACGTCGTCACGTTCCCGCGGGTGCTCGCGGGCTGGGTGCGGTACACCGTGACCGGACCGGCCGGGGCGACGGTCCGGGCCGCCCACGGCGAGAAGCTGACCGCCGCGGGGCGCGTGAACCTGAGCAACAACGGCGGGTTCCAGGCCGGGTTCCAGACCGACCGGTTCACGCTGGCCGGGACGCCGGAGCCGGAGACGTGGGAGCCGCGCTTCTCCTACAAGGGCTTCCAGTACATCGAGGTCACCGGGTGGCCGCAGGACGGCCCGCCGCCGCTCGACGCGTTCACCGCGCGGGTGGTGCACACGGCCGCCGCGGAGACCGGGTCGTTCCACAGCTCCAGCGAGATCATGAACCGGACCCACCGCGCGGTCGTGGACACGTTGACCAACAACATCCACGGCATCCCGACCGACACCCCGATGTTCGAGAAGAACGGCTGGACCGGCGACGCCGCGATCGGCGCGGAGATGTTCCTGCTCAACCTCGACGTGCACGAGCTGTTCGCCAAGTGGCTGCGCGACGTGCACGAGACGCGCGACGAGCAGGGCCGGCCGCTCGTCATCGCGCCCAGCTCCGGCGACTGGGGCGAGTGGGGCGTGTGCCCGCCGTGGCACGCGGCCTACGTGATGATCCCCTGGTGGCTCTACCAGTACGGCGGGGACACCCGCGTGCTGACCGAGTGCTACGACGGCATGAAGCGGTACGTCGACCTCGAGTTCGACCGGTCCCAGGGCGGGATCGTCCCGGACGCCCGCCTGGGCGACTGGGTCAGCCCCGAGGCGAGCCCCGCGGGCGGCAACGCGCCCGAGGACCTCCGGGTCTCCGCCACGGCGTTCCTGTACTCCATGACGCTCTTCATGCGCCGCAGCGCCGGCTTCCTCGGCAAGGCCGCCGACGTCGAGCACTTCGCCCGGAACGCCGCCACGATCAGGGCCGCGTTCAACGAGACCTTCCTCGACGCCGACGCCGGGTACTACCGCGGCGACGGGGACCGCGGGTACCGGCAGACCCACAACGTGCTCGCGGTGGAGTTCGGGCTCGCGCCGGACGCCGCGACGACACGGCGGGTGGTCGACAGCATCGTGGCCGACGTCCGGGCCAAGGGCACCACGCTCAACACGGGCGTGCTCGGCACCAAGTGGCTGCTGCCGGTGCTGACCCGGCACGGGCACGCGGACGTCGCCTACGAGCTCGCCGTGCAGACCGTCTACCCGAGCTGGGGCTACATGATCGAGAGCGGCGCGACCTCGATGTGGGAGCACTGGTCACGGGAGGCGCGCTCCTACGGCCACTACTTCCTCGGCACCGTGGACGACTGGTTCTACCAGCACGTGGCCGGCATCCAGGCCTCGCCCGAGACCGGGTTCCGCGATGTGACGATCGCCCCGGCGGTCACGGAGCACCTGGACCGGGCGAGTGCGAGCGTCCGGACGCCGTTCGGCACGGTCGCGAGCGACTGGCGGCGCGCCGGCGGCAGGCTCCGGCTGAACGTGACGGTCCCGGTGGGGTCGACGGCGACGGTGCGGCTCCCGGTCGACGACCCCGAGGCCGTCACCGAGCAGGGTCGCCCGCTCCGGCGCGCGGAGGGCGTCACGGGCGTCTCGGTCGAGGACGGCGCGGTCGTGGTGCGGGTCGGGTCCGGCCGGTACGCGTTCGTCGCGTAGTCCGGGGCTCAGGCCTTCGGGGCCTGTCGCTCGGCCTCGAGGTACGAGTCCGGCGGATCGAACTGCGCGAGCACGAGCTCGGCGCCGAACGGGTCGCGGATCACCGCCTCCTTGCTCCACTCGCCGTCCTCCGTGCCCAGGACCGTCGCGCCGGAGCCCTCCGCGACCGCGACGGAGGCGTCCCGGTCGGCGACGGCGAAGGCCACCGACCAGTGCGCGGGCCCCTCGCCGCGCAGGATCCCGGCCGCGACGTCGGCGAAACCCGGAGGGACGAACTCCTGCCGCTCCAGGATGCGGGGATCGACCGTACGGGCCAGGTGGTCGCCGTAACCGGGGACGCGCGCCATGCCGGCGCCGAGGTCGTCGCTGCGCTCCCAGCCGAGCAGCGGGCCGTAGAACCGCAGCGCGGCGTCGACGTCCGGGGTGAACAGGTTGCTGAAGTTCCACGTGTTCGGGGCGTTGACGGCCTGTGCGCCGGGGCGGGTGCCCGCCTGGACCAGCCGGCTGGGCGCCCCCTGCGGGTCGACGATCCGCGCCATCCGCCCGGCGGGCTCGCCCGGCGGTCCCACGTCCTCGGGCCCGGAGCTCACGACGCCGCCCAGCTCCGGGACGCGCCCGGCCGTGGCGTCGACGTCGTCCACGGCGACGTAGGTGTGCCACGCGACCTCGCCGTCGAGGCCCGCGGAGGGGGTGGCGATCGCCGCGACCGCGGTCGCGTCCGTGCCGTCCAGCGACGCGACCGCGTAGCGCTCCGGCGTGCCGGGCGGCAGCATCTCGGTGAACCTCCAGCCGAACAGGTCGCCGTAGAAGCCGAGCGCCGCGTCGACGTCCGGTGTCTCCAGGTCGACCCAGCTGGGCACGCCGTGCGGGTAGGTCCGGGGCGTGGTGGGTGTGTCAGCCATGACGTCCTCCAGGTCGGTTCCGCTCTTCTGATCCTGCCTCGCCCGGCCGGCATCCGCCGCCGGGCCGGTCGCGCAGGTCACCGGATGGGACAAATAGGATCTTCCGCCCGAACTGTGTGAAACAATCCGCCGCATGTCGACGACCACCCGGCGTGCTCGGATCTCGCCCTGGTTCTTCCTGCTCATCGCGCCGGTGACGTGGCTGGTGGTGGGTGCGGGCCCGCAGGCGGCGCTGCTCGCCGCCGTCTCCACGCCGAGCATGCCCGAGGCCTCGGCCGTCGCGACGGTGGCCTTCGCCGGCGCGGCCGCCGCGCTCTGCACGTCGTGGCTCAGCCCGAGGCCCCGCTGGGCGGCGGGCGCCGGCGCCCTGGGGATCGTCGTCGTGGCGGGCGCCATCTGGCTGATCGGCCAGGCCCAGCACCTCGACGCGCTGCTCGCGACCACGTGGCGGGCAGGCTCCGCGGGGACCGTGGTGGCCCAGGCGACCTTCCTCGTCGCCCTGGCCGCGTCGCTGCTGGGCCTGCTCGCGGGCCTGTTCGCCGTGCTCGGCCCGGTGTGGCTGCGCGGGTTCTGGCTCGCGGCCCCGGTGTTCTTCGCGCAGGACGTCCTGCGCCTCGCCACGAGCGGCCTGCGCACCGGCGGGCTGAGCCTCGGGCACACGGTCACCGTGCTCGTGTTCGTGCTTCTCGGCGTGGTGCTCGGCGTCAGCGTCACGCGCAGCCGCTGGTCGTGGCTGTCGTGGGTCCCGGCGCTCCTCGTGTTCTGGGTCGCACAGTCGGCCGCCCCCGCCCTCTACACGGCGGCGAGCTCGGTCTACCCCGGGGCCACCTGGCTGACCGCCAACCCGGACGGGCCGCTGATGATCGCCTGGGACGCCTTCCGGGCGGCGTTCGCCGAGCCGGGCACGCATCTGATCGTCCTCCACTGGCGCGCGCTGCTCTGGCTGGTGGCCCTGGCGGTCGGCGTGGCCGTCGGCATCGCCCGCACGCGCGACCGGGCCGACGGCGACGGTAACGATGACGGCGACGGCGACGGCGATCAGCGCACCACGGCCGCGAGCGCCGACACCTCGACCAGCGCGCCCGGCACGCCGAGCCCGCGGACGAACATGCCCATGACCAACGGCGGCTCGGGCAGCCCGGCGAGCGAGGCGGACGCCGCGCCGTAGGCGGCGTTGATGTCGACGCCCTCGACGAGCACGACGGTCACGCTCACCAGGTGCTCGATGCCGGCTCCGGCGGCGGCGAGCGCCGTGGTCAGGTTCTCCATGACCCGCCGGGTCTGCGCCCCGACGTCGTCGCCGCCGACCAGCTGACCGGTCGCGTCGACGGCGTTCTGCCCGCCCACGTGGATCGTCGTGGCCCCGGGCGGGACGACGGCGACGTGGCTGAAGGCGGGGCTCTTCACGAGTCCTTCTGGCTGCAACAGCTCGATCTGGTCCATGCCGGCCACGTTAGGCGTGGTGGAGGACAACCGCTGTCCTAGTCACCCGGCGAGCGCCCGCCCGCGATCCGGCGGCGGCGTGCGACCGGGACCGCCGGAGCTACGGGACCGCCCGCTCCCGGTGCCGGCGCACCGCCGCCCGGTTGGCGCAGCGCACGGAGCAGTACCGCTGCCGCCCGTTCCGGGTGACGTCGACCACCACGTTGGTGCACGGCTCCGACGCGCACCGCCCCAGCCGGTGCATCCCGCGCGTGACGAGGTGCAGCGAGGTGCCCACACCGATCACGGCGCGCAGCACCGCGGACAGCACCTGGTTGTCGTCCCGGTAGTGCAGGTGCCAGTCCTCCCCGTCGTGGTTCGTCAGCCGGGGGTAGGCGGCGACGGCGGCCATCTGGGCGTTCAGCAGTGCGGCCCGCTCGGCCGGGTCGGGGGTGTCCACGACACGCAGCCAGTCGTCGATCGCCTCGCGGGAGCGCGCGTGGTCCTCCGGCACCTCCAGGAACGTCATCGTCATGCCGAACTCACGCGTGCGTGCCTCGATGCCCGCCCGGTCGTCGGGCCAGTCGTTGGCGAGGGACGCCGCGAGCAGCACCGCGTACTCGCCGTAAGGGTTGAGATGCACAAGGCCATTACAGCATCGTGAGGTGCATGACGACGACCGGGACCGGTTCCACGCTCCGCACCACTGCCACCACCTCCGCCGGCACCGGAAGCGCCGCCGGCACCGCCCGCGACGTCGGCCACGAGCACGCGTGGACCACGGACTCGCGGCACCGGACCTCGGCCGGATACGTGCTCTACGTGCGGTGCACGGCGTGCGGAGCGCACCGCGTGGACCTGCAGCGGCGCACGGACGCGCCGCCGGCGCCCCTGAGCAGGGCGGCCGGCGGCGCGTCGCGGGCGCCGACGCCGGCGTGACGACGCCGGCGGAACGGCCTCGGACTACCGGCGCACCACCAGCCGGTCCACGTTGACGCCTGTCCCGGAGGCCGACTCGCTGCCCTGACCCGTCGCCACGAGGGTCAGCGTGTGCTCGCCGGCGCCCAGGTCGGGGCTCGACCAGATGAGCTGGTTGCCCACGCGGGTGCGGCCGTAGAAGTCGGCGGCACCGACCTCCACGCCGTCGACCAGCACGGTGGCGAGCCCCTGGTTGGAGGCGCGCAGCCCGTACAGGTCCACGGACGAGCCCGAGAACCGGAAGTCCACGGAGTCGCCGGCCACCGTCGTCGACGTCACCGACGAGTGGTACAGGCCCGTGCGGTTGATGCAGCCGGGGCAGCTCAGCCAGCCGTCCCCGTGGTAGTCGAGGCGGCCCTGGCCGGTGCCCTCGCTCTGGTCGTCCACCGAGCTCGTCCCGCCGCCCCCGGGCGCGACGTCGACCCGGTCGACCGAGACCCAGCCGCCGGAGCGCCCGGAAGCCACCTCGAACCGCAGGGCGTGCGGGCCGTCGACCAGCACCGGGGTGCGCCACTCCACCGCGCCGCGATCGGCGTAGGACACCGTCACGGGCTCGTTCCCGTCGATCGAGATCCTCGCCGTCCCGCCTCGCGGCCCGGCCACACCGGTCAGCGTGGCCTGCGTCCCGTCGAAGGTCACGGTCAGGGCGTCGCCGCGGTCGCGGCTCGCGCTGACCGTGCCGCCGACGGCGTCGCGGAGCTGCCTGGCGGTCACGGCGGGGCACCGGTCCCCGTGCCGCGCACCCGCCGAGCAGTGGGTCCAGCCGTCGCCCTCGTAGGCGATCGCCGCATCGGCGTCGTCGATCGTCGCGACCGGCCGGAGCGGGCCGACGGCGAGGTCGGCGAACTGCACCGGCGCGTAGTCGCCCGAGAGCCCGACCATGCCGGACGTCCAGGTGGAGTCGGTGACCTCGGCAACCTGCGCGCCGTCGACCGTCGCGGTGATCACGTCCTGGTCGAAGGACAGCTCCAGGTCGTGCCAGCCGGCGCCGGCACCCTCGCCGCCGGACCCGCCGTCCAGCGTCCCCGTGCCGAGCTCCAGCCAGGCCCGCCCGCCGGGCTCGCCCCGGCCGAGCGACCACGTGCCGTCGGCGCCCAGGCTCAGGCCGTAACCGTTCGGCACCGGCTGCATCGCGTCGTTCGACACGCGGCCCAGCACCTCGGCCGTGCCGCCCGCGGGCACGTACGCCGTGACACCCACCGAGTAGTCGGACCAGTTCAGGTCGCCCAGGATCCCGGTCGGCTTCTTCCACGCCGCCCAGGAGATCGCGGGCTGCGGCGACACCTGCGTCAGGCACGTGCCGCTACGGTCGCCCGCGCACGGACGCTCCTCGTAGGCGCCCTCCATCTGGGAGAAGTACGGCGTCTGCCCGCTGGGACCGCCGTCGGCGAGGCTGTTCTCGTACGGGAACGGGAACGCGGACTCGTGCCCGCCCTCGGCGTCGCCGAGACCCTTGGCCGCGCCCTTGCCCGCGCCCTTGTCGCTGACCGTGGTCACCGTGACCACCGCGTTCGCAGGAACGGTCACCGAGTACGTGCCGTCGGCGGCGCGCCGGAGGTCCGGCTGCCGGACCAGCCGGTCCTCCGCCGTCGACTGCCAGACGTGCAGGTCGCGTTCCTTGAGCCCGCCCTCCGCCGAGAGCGTGACCGTGCGGGGCGCGGCCGCGCCGATCGTCTCGATCACGGTGCTCCAGTCACCGCCGCGCGGCGCCTTGCGCGTGACGAAGCTGCCCTGCGTGGTGTCGGCCGCGTCGAGGTAGCCCGACGACGCGTCCAGGTGCTGCCAGCCCGGCTCGGCGAACTGCGTGGTCTGCGCGACCGCCCAGATCGCGGACTGCACCTGGTACGCCCCCGACCAGGGGGTGTTCGCCCGCATCAGGCCCGCGTCGGAGATGCTCAGGCCGTCGTAGTAGGCCGTGAGCAGGTTCCAGAAGTTCACGCCGGTGATGCGGCCCTCGAGGTAGGCGTGGTTGATGAGCGAGGGCACCGAGGCGGACGAGCCGCCCGCGCCCCACTCGGCCGACCACGGCCCGCCCTCGGAGATCCACAGCGGCTTGCCCAGCGCCTGGGCCGTGGCGGAGCTGGGCCCGCGCGAGTAGTGGTTGCCGAGCAGGTCCACGGCGTCGAAGAGCTCCGGGTCGTTCGCCATGTCGACGGCGATGGGCCACTCCCCGCGGCGCGCGGCCTCGTCGGAGGCGATGATCCGCACGTCCGTGTAGCCGGCCGCGTCGAGGGCCGCGCGGTAGTCCTTGACCCACTGCGCCTCGTACTCGCGCTCGTTGCGGATGCCCACGTTGTCGATGGTGAGCCCGTGCCCGGCCGCGCAGTCGAGCCAGTCGACGAAGTAGTCGATCGTGTCCTGCGAGTAGTACTCGCCGTCACCCAGCCAACCGGGTGCGCCCCAGGCGAGGGCACCGAGCGTGATGTCCGGGTTGCGCTTGACCGCCTCCCGCATGAGCCACCACTCGTAGCCCGCGTCACAGCTCACCTCGCCGCGCACGTGCTCGTGGCTCGACTCCGAGCCGTCGGTCGTGTTGGTGTCGCCGCCGATCTCGACCTTCAGCATCTCCAGCGACGCCCCGTAGCCCGGCGTGAAGAGGTAGTCGAGAATCTCCGCTCGCTCCTCGCGCGGGTAGTCCAGCAGCAGCCGGGACGTCGCCCCGCCGCCGGAGATCGCGCCGACGCCGTCGTAGGTGCGGCCGCCGCTCGCGCCGTCGACGACGATGGTCGCGGCGGCGGTGTCGGCCGGGGCGACCTCGGCGGCGGCCGAGACGCTGCCCGCCAGAGCGCCCGCGGCGAGCAGGGCCCCGGCCAGGACCGACGCCGTGAGGCCCCGTCGTCTGCTGCCCCGCCGTGAGCCCGGCGTCCGCGCCGATGGTCCCAGGCGCTCGGGGGTATGGGTGGCTTGCATGCTGGACTACTCCCTCGTATCCGTGCCGCTGCGCCGGGCCGCCCCATCTTTGTGAGCGCTAACATGCCCGGCCGCCACAGACTAATGAGATGTATGACGAATGACAAGATGAGGCGAGTCAGCGCCGGAAGGCCGTCACCCGTCGTACCGTTCCACCAGCTCGGCGCGGACGACGGCGCCCGCCGGGATGTCCACGAAGAAGTCGACGGACGTCTCGGCCGTCGCTCCCGGCTTCACGGCCCGGACGAAGGCCGTGCCGGTGTCGTACGTCGTCCTGCCGTCCCTGCTCTCGACCACCACGTGGATGAAGTAGTCGAACGCCCGCGGGCCGCTGTTCGTCACGGTGACCGGCACCCTGTTCAGGGCGGGCGCCATGAGCTCGATCGCCCCGAACTCGACGTCCTTGCTCAGGTCGGCCAGGCCGACGTCCTCGATCTTCGCGACGGTCAGCGCCGGGACCGTCGAGGCGCCACCGATCTGGTTCTCGTACGTGAAGGACCCGTCCACCACGGCGTGGATCTTCAGCACGTCGCCGGCCTCCACGCCGTCGAGCAGGGCCTCCTCGGCGACGAAGACGGACTGGGTCTCCAGCTCGTACGCGGAGCCCGGCTGGTCCACACCCGCGCCCGCCAGGAAGCGGTCCGGGCCCGTGCTGCCGTCGAACTGCATGACCTCGGCGAACACCACGACGGCACGCCCCTGGGCCTCGTCGGGGTTCTTGGCGATGGACTCCCACTGCGCCGCGTCGAGCCGGACGAACTCCTCCGGGGCGGGGGTCGGGACGCCGTCGTCCTCCTCCGATGGCGTGGTGACGCCCTCCTCGACGATCGTCCGCGCCGTGTCGGTCACGAAGTCCGTCACGGCCGCCGCGGCGAACACACCGAGGACGGCGCCGGCCAGCGAGAGCATGATCCCGGTGATCGCCGCACCCCGCCCGATCGGCGGGTCGGTGCGGCCCGCGCGCGCGACCCCCACGGCCCCGAGCACCACGCCGAGGATCGAGGGCACGAACAGCAGGCCGAGGAACAGCGACGAGATCCCCAGCACGAGGCTTGCCGTCGCCTGCGGGTTGGTCGGTGCCGCCGGCCCGGTGCCGGGCGCGTACGGCGGCTGCTGGTACTGCGTGTGCTGGTACGGCGCCTGCTGGTAGGACCCCTGCGGATACGGCTCGTACGGGCGCGGCACCACGGACGGCGGGGTGGGCCCAGGGGCGGCGGACGGCGGGGTGGACCCTGCGGCGGACGACGGCGGCGCCATCGGCCGCGTGTCCCCGACCGGCGGCTCCGGCGCGGTGAACCGCAGGTCCTGGGTCCGTTCCGACTCCCGCTCGTCCACCCGTGTACCCCCGTCGCCGCGTCGCGCGTCTGTAGCCGGCACCCGTTCCGTCGGAACGACCGGCGCTCCCTGGCTGAGAATCGTACGGGTCAAGCCCGGACAAGTATCGGAAAAAGCCCGTTCAGGACAGGACTCCCGGGGTGAAATTCCGACCGGTCCCCCGCCCGCCTCACGTCCGCAGGTCGAGCTCCCCGACCACCTCGCCCAGCAGCTCGCCCGTGGGCCGGAACCCGCACCTCACGTAGAACCGCTCCGGGCTCCTGGCATGGGTCGCGTCCCACAGGACCGTGATCCGGTCCAGACCGCGCCGCAGGGCCTCGGCGGCGACCTGCTCGACGGCGAACCGCCCCACGCCGCGCCCGCGAGCCGCCGTCGCGACGTTCAGCCGCCAGATACCCGCACGAAAGGCCGGCTCCGGCTCCTCGGGGCTCCAGTTGGCCATGACGAAGCCGACCACCGCGCCGTCGTCGGTCACCGCCCGGGGCCAGGCGGTCGGGTGGACGTACGCCTCGGCGACCGACCAGGCCGTGGACGCGACCGGCTCGTCGTCACCGGCCTGCGGCGGCAGGCGCAGGACGTCGCCGAGGTTGTCGACGCTCAGTTCCTCGAGTCGCAGCACCATGCCTCCGAAGGTACGCGTCACCTCTGACACTCGGCGGCGGGGCGCCGGCACGACGTGCCGACACCCCGCCGTCGTCGTCCTTGCTGAGCGCGGTGAGCTGCTGGGGCGAGCTACTGGCCGGTGAACACGAACGGCGAACCCGGCTCCTTCTCGACGTCCCCGTCACGGGAGTTGGTGACGGTCACGTTCGACAGGATCGCGTTGCCGCGGGCGCCGGCCATCGCGAGGATGCCGGAGCCGTTGTTCGACCGGTCGATCCGCACGTTCGTGATGCGGACGTCGGGCATGTTGCCGCCGCCGTTCTTGAACTGGATGCCGTCGTAGGTGGAGTCGACGATGTCCGTGTCGCGGATGGTGACGCCCACGATGTCGTGGGTCTGCGGGAAGATCGTGATCGCCCCGAACTCCTGGTCCTCGTTCCAGAATGCCCCGCCCGTGCGGTACAGGCCGTTGTTGGCGATGAGCGTGGTCCCCGAGAACGGCAGGGGGTCGTGGTCGGTCGCCAGCATGATGCCGGGGTAGTTCATCGTGTCGTAGACCAGGTTGTTCTCGATGGAGTTGTCGTAGCCGCCGTAGATGGCGATGCCGTTGGCCCGCCACGGGAGCTGGACGGTGTTGTTGCGGAACGCGTTGTCGTGGCCGATGTCGACGTTGCGGTCCTTGACGTACGGGTTGGCCCAGACGGCCAGCGCGTCGTCGCCGGTGTTGCGGAACGACGAGTTGAACACGAGCGAGTTGCGCGTGCCGTTGCTGAAGTTGATGCCGTCCGCGTAGGTGTTGCGGATGCGCATGCCGGAGAACTCGACGCCGTCGCCCGGCCCCCACAGCTCGGGGATGTTGGTGTAGTCGCGACCCACCCACACGCCGACGTTCGCGTGCTCGATCCACACGTTGGTGACCTTCGTGTTCTGGCCGAAGCGCCCGTTGAGGCCGACGCCGCCCTCCTCCTGGCCGTTGTTGCCGCGGATGTCGCCGGAGCCGAAGATCGCGATGTCGGAGATCTGGACGTTGTCGTCGATGTCGAACCCGAAGTTGCCCTCGTGCGGGTGGTTGATGACGCCCGGGGCGAGGTGCGGCTTGATGAGGCTGTAGAGCTGCGAGTGCCACATGCCCGCGCCGCGGATCGTGACGTCGCTGATGCCCACCTGGTTGTGCGTGCCGCGGTTGAGCGGGTCGTCGGTGAGGATCTTCTTCTCCTGGCGCCACTGGCCCGCCGGGATCCACACGCAGTCGATCTCGCCCTCCTGGTTCGCGGTGACGGCGGCCTGGATTGCTGCCGTGTCCTCGAGCCCGTCGTTCGGGACCGCGCCGTACTCGGTGATCGACGTGCACTGCGCGGGCTTCGAGGTGGGCGGCGCCACCTGCTCGAGCTCGACCAGGTCGATGATGTAGAACGCGGCGTCGTCCCCGGCGTCGCGCTGGAGCTTGAACACCGTGCCCGCCGGGAAGGACCGGCTCAGCAGGGCGTGCGACTCGTCGAAGAGGCGGCGCGCGTCACCGCCCGGCGTGTTGACGAGGCCCTCGGGCTGGTCGGTCGTGCCGTACAGCCACGAGTGCTTGGACGACAGCGTCAGCTTCTGCACGAACTGGCCGTCCGCGTAGAGGCTGATCGTCTTCTCCTGTCCCCCGCCGCCGGCGGCGTCGGGGATCGAGTTGCGGACGACGATCGAGTTGGTCTGGTTGGTCGACGTGAACTGCACGTACTGGCCGGTGCTGTTCAGCCGCACCGACTCGCGGCCCGACGACTCGGTCGCGAAGTTGGTGTGCCCAAACGTGCGCAGCGGGTCGGTCTGCAGCAGCGCGCCCGTGTACTGGCCGGCCTCGGCCTCGTAGGTGGTGTACGGCACGGCGGCGCCGCGGCCCACGGTCACCGCGAGCGTGCCGGTGTTGTTCTCCTCGTTCGTCTCGTCGACGACGTCGGTCGCGTCGGCCGTGGCCGTCACCGTGACGCCGCCGTTGGTCGCCGTCCACGTCGCCGAGGGCGTGACCGTGACGGTGCCGCCCGCCGGGACGGCAGGCGTCGTGCCGTTCAGGGTGGTCGAACCCGCCACCACGCGCGTGACGGAACCGGCCGCGACCGCTTGGTTGCCGCGGTTGCGCACCTGGACCGAGAAGGACACGGCCGCACCGACGGCGGGGTTGGCCGGGTTGGAGGAGACCGAGACGACCTCCA
The DNA here is from genome assembly GCF_040655935.1 of Promicromonospora sp. NPDC050262. Taxonomy (NCBI): domain Bacteria; kingdom Bacillati; phylum Actinomycetota; class Actinomycetes; order Micrococcales; family Promicromonosporaceae; genus Promicromonospora; species Promicromonospora sp. NPDC050262. The sequence goes on from NZ_JBFAKX010000001.1 coordinate 306,430, forward strand.
GGTCGGGCCCGGGCGCCTCGCCCACGACGAGCTTCGCCGTGGCCGTGAACGCGTTGTCGGTCTCGTCCTGCTCGGCCACCGTGTTGCCGGGGTCGACGACGGCGCCGACCGTGTACTCGCCCGCGGGCCGGGTGCCGGCCGCTACCGTCACCTGGGCTGTCGCGCCGGGCTGGAGCGCGGCGACGTCCGCCGAGCCGGCTGTGCTGCCGCCGATCTTCCCGTCCAGCGACGTGGCCGCCGACGCCCGGTCACCCGTGTTCTTCACGGTCGCGGTGAGCGTCACCGGGGTGGTCGCCGTGGGCGACGCCGGGGACGCCGTCACCGCCGTGACCGTGAGGTTCGGGTTGGGCGCCGGGGCGCCGTAGACCTCGAGCTCGGCGACCTGGCCGTTGCCCGCCCCCGTGTTGCCGGTGAAGCGCAGGCGCACGTCGGTGACGGTGCCGGTGACCGGGATGTCCACGAGGTTGCCGCTCGCGGGTGCGAACGCGTACCCGGCGGACGCCTTGATCTCCTGCCACGCGCCGGTTCCCGAGCGCCCCCAGACGGAGAACGTCTGCGTGCGCGCGCCCCAGGCGGCGTCCGGGTTGACCCGCACGCGCACGCTGCTGACCTGCGTGGGCGCGGCCAGCGAGGCGTCGAGCGTCGACGGGTACTGCCCGCCGGCACCCTCCCAGTACGTGCCGGCCTGCCCGTCCACGGCGTTCGCCGCGACGTACGTCCACTCGGTCGACGACGCCGCCGCGGGCCGGTTCAGGGCGTAGTTGGTGCCGGTCGGGTCGGTGGGATCAGTCGGGTCCGGCGGGTCGGTCGGGTCGCCCGTGGGCGTGCCCCAGACCTGCAGCTCGGAGACCTGGCCGTTGCCCGCGCCGGTGTTGGCGCTGAACGCGAGGCGCACCTCGTCGGCCTCGGCGTCGAGCGGGATCTCGACCGTGTTGCCGGTCGCGGGGTCGAAGCCGTACGACGCGGAGGCCTTGAGCGTCCGGTACGACGACTCGCCGTCGGACCGGCCGAGCACGCTGAACGTCTGGGTGCGCGGGGACCACGCGGCGGGCGGCGGGAGCTTGACGACGACGCGCTCGACGTCGGAGTCCCGCCCGAGGTCGACCGTGAGGTGCGCCGGGTACTGCCCGCCCGCGCCCTCCCAGTAGGAGGCGGTGTTCCCGTCGTTCGCGTTGCCCGCGACGTAGTTCTGCGTCACGGACGACGCCGTGATCGGCTTGCCGAGGGCGAGGTTGGTGGCGTCCGCGGCGTGCGCGACGGCGGCCAGGCCGAGCGGCGCGACGAGCGCCAGCGCGGCGCCCGTCACGACCGTGTGCTTCCAGGGGATTCTCATGAACGTCCTCGTTCTCCCGCCGGTGGCGGGCTCGGCCACCCACGGGCAACGGCGCCCGACGACGGCGCGACCGGCTGGTGCGTCGACGTCCTGGGTGGGTCGGGTCGGCGCCACCGAGGCAGCCCGAAGAGGGCTGCGTGCCGGGGGCGAGAGTGCAGAGTTGCAGTACGCGCACTGCTTTGTGCTCGTTGTCTGTCAAGTTCTTGCAGTCTTGCGGTTCGGATATTACGAGGGCGAAACCTGGGACGTCAAGGGTCCGGAGCCACCCGGAAGCGCTGGCATCATGGCCCGCATGTCCGACGCCGCACGCCTCACCTGCCCGTTCTGTCACCTGGCCGTCTCGCCGGCCACGCTCCGTCTGCACTCGTGGTGGCACCAGCGGCGCCGCCGGGACGGCCAGCAGAAGGAGCACGTGACCCTGACGCCTGATGCCCGGTACGAGGGCTCGCTCGACGGCGTCCCCCAGGCCTACCGCCACCTGGTCTGCGGAGCGGGCACGGGCATGCCCGAGGAGATCGTCCGCAGCTACCTCGCCAACCCGTTCCTCTACGGTGACCGCTCGTTCTGCACCGGCTGCGGCGACTACGTGTCGAAGGCGGAGCTGCGCTGGATCGAGACCGGCCAGCCGCTGCGCGAGTACTTCGACGCGCTCCGCGCGGCGGCGACGCCGGAGCTACGGGCGCGGGCGCACGCGCACTACCGGGGGATCGGGGACCGGTAGCAGCTGGTGGGGCACGGGCCGCTCAGACGTGAACCTGTGCGGTGGTCGCCCAGCGGCCGAGCGCCGCCTCGGCCGCCTCGACGTCACGTCGCAGTGCCGCGAACTCGGTCTCGTCGAAGGGCGTGTCGCCGGCGAGGTAGCGGGAGCGCGCCTGGTCGGCCGTTGCGACGCTCCACAGGTGGTCCAGGAACATCCGCCGTTCGACGACGCCCAGCTGGTCGAACCGCGAGATCAGGCGCAGCACGTCGCGGTTCCGGCCCAGCACCGCGCTGCGCGCCGTCCGGTCGACGCGCAGCTCTCGGATCTCGCGGACGGAACCGCGGGCGAGCCAGCCGGCGACAAAAGCTGCGATCCCGAGAACCGCGAGGTACGTGAGAGTCACCGGTGTCGCGTCGTCGAAGGCCGCCCGGGTGTCGCCGCCCGCAGCCTGGCCGGCTGCGGCCACGAGGGCAATGAAGAGCACGGGCCAGGCGTAGAACAACCCGGTCAACACGCGGGCCGGCACGTAGCGCAACCGCGCCCTGCGCCCGACCTCAACGAGCCGGCCTTGAGCAGCCGCGAGCGCATCCGGCGGCGCGGAGGGGTCGACGACGACGACCCACCGATCGATTCCCGACTCGGGCGCCGTGCCGATTGCCAGGCTGCGCGTGATGAAGATCGGCGACGTCACGTTCTCAACGAACCAGGCGAACGCCAGAAAACCGCCCGGACGGGGACTAACCCAGACATGCTGCACCTGCACACAGTAGAGCTCGACCAGGTCCGACATGCCGTCGCCGCCGGCCCGAGAGCCGACAACCGTTGAGCCGCCGTGCCGCGCGCCCGGAAAGATCCCCCGCTCCCGCAGTGGTGGGCCGCGCGCGACAGGCGGACCGTGGAGAGATGGATCCCACCCCGGACGCGGCCTCGACCGACGCGGCGACGGACGCGACACCGACCGACACACCCTCCGCCGATGCCGTGGCCGAACGCCTCTTCGGCGCCGTCCTCGGCACCGTCGACCTGATGTCGACGTTCCTGGGCGACCGCCTGGGCTGGTACCGGTCGCTGGCCGACGACGGCCCCGCGACACCGCCCCAGCTCGCCGAGCGCACCGGCACGGACGCCCGCTACGCGCGGGAGTGGCTGGAGCAGCAGACCGTCACCGGTCTGCTGCACCTCGACTCGGACGGCACCCCTGACGAACGCGTCTTCAGCATCCCGCCGGGCACCGCGGATGTGCTGACCAACCAGGACAGCCTCAACTTCCTGGCCCCCGTGGGACGGATGTTCGGGGCCGTCGGCCCTGCTCTCCCCCAGCTGCTGGCCGCCTACCGTACCGGCGACGGCGTGAGCTGGGACGACCTCGGCGACCATGCCCGCGAGGGTCAGGCGGACGCGAACCGGCCGTGGTTCGAGCACCGGCTGGCCGACGCGCTCGCCGGCGTCGCCGACCTCCACGAGCGGCTCGCGCGACCCGGCGCCCAGGTGCTCGACGTCGGCTCCGGCGGCGGCTGGTCCAGCATCGCCCTCGGCCGGGCGTACCCCGGCGCGACGGTCCACGGCATCGACATCGACGCGCCGTCGGTGGCGATGGCCACCGAGAACGCACGCGCCGCCGGCGTCGCCGACCGGGTCCGTTTCTCCCATGGCGACGCCGCCGAGCTGCCGGCCGGCCGGTACGACGCGGCCTTCGCCTTCGAGTGCGTCCACGACCTGCCCCGCCCGGTCGACGTGCTCGCGGCCGTCCGGGCGTCTCTCGCACCGGGGGCGCCGTTGATCGTGATGGACGAGGCCGTGGCCGAGTCGTTCGCGCCGCACGGCGACGAGCTCGAGCGCATGATGTACGGCTTCAGCCTCTTCGTCTGCCTGCCCGACGGCCGCTCCAGCCGGCCGAGCGCGGCCACCGGGACGGTGATGCGGCCGTCCCTGCTGCGGGAGTACGGCGCGGCCGCCGGGTTCAGCGAGTTCGAGGTGCTGCCGATCGAGGACTTCGGGTTCTTCCGCTTCTACCGGATGAAGGAGGCGGGGACGTCCTAGAGCTGGGACCCGCCGCCGTCGCCGGCCGGCCCCCGCCCCGCCGGCCCCGTGGCCTGACGGTTCAGGACGTCGTCCGCACGCGGACGGTCGCGATCTGGAACGGGCGCAGCTCCAGGCCGATCGGCTCCCCGCCCGCCCAGGACTGCTCGCCCAGGTCGCGCTCGAGGAGATCGGTGCGCCACGCCGCCGAGAAGGGCGTGCCGAGCCCGAGGGTGACCGCGGTCCGTGCGCCCTGCGCCTCGTACAGCCGGACGACGAGGTCGCCCGACCGGTCCTCGGCGAGCTTCACCGACTCGACCAGGACCGAGGGCGCCGAGACGGTCACGATCGGGTCGACGACGGCGTCCGGGTCCCCCGGAACGTGCCGCGCCGGGAGGTTGAGCCGGTAGCCGGCGGCCGCGGCGTCGAGCACCGTCGCCGCCGGGCCGATCGTGGTCCGGAAGACGTGGGCCCCTTGGTCGGCCTCGGGGTCCGGGAACTTCGGCGCCCGCAGCAGGGACTGCCGGACCAGGGTCGTCGTGCCGCCGTCGGCGCGCGTGGAGCGCGTCACGTCGTGCCCGTACGTGGACGCGTTGGCCACGGCCACCCCGAACCCCGGCTCGCCGACGTGCACCCACCGGTGGGCGACGGTCTCGAACCGCGCGGCGTCCCAGGACGTGTTCGCGAAGGTGGGGCGCATGACGTGCCCGAACTGGATCTCGGAGGCGAAGTCGTCGGCGCGCACGTCCACGGGGAAGGCGAGCTTGAGCAGCTTCTCCTGCTCGTGCCAGTCGACCTCCGTCTCGACCTGCAGCTCCGCGGCGCCGGCGGCCAGCCGGAACCGCTGGACGATCGTGGAGCCGCCGTGGGTGTGCGTCACGGTCAGGGCGTCGCCCGTGACCTCGACCGTGTCCGGGGTGCGCAGCTCGGTGACGGCGTTGGCGTAGGAGCGGTCGATGTCCCACGCCTCGAACATGTTGGGGCGGTCCCGGAAGACCTGCAGCAGCGCTGCCTGCTCGCCGTCGGGGACGAGGTCGCGGCCCGACGACAGATCGACCAGGGAGACCAGCAGCCCCGCGGCGTCGAAGCGCGCCGAGAGGCGGCCGTTGTCCAGGCGGTAGCCGCCGGGCACGGCGGCCGGGGCCACGTTCGGCGTCGAACCCGGGCCGGCACCCGGCCCCGCACCCTGCCCCGCGGCGACGTCCTGCGGGGCGAGGACGGCGGCGCCCAGCGCCGGCACGTCCCCGTGGTCGAACGGTGCCGCGTTGAAGACGACGGCGGCTCCCCCGTCGCCGGCGAGCGCCCGCTGGGCGGACGCGATGATGCCCTCCAGCTCCTCGCCGACCCGCCGGTAGGCCTCCTCGGCCTCCTCGTGGACCCATGCGATCGCCGAGCCGGGGAGGATGTCGTGGAACTGCTGCAGCAGCACCGTGTGCCAGATCGTGTCGAGCCGCTCGTAGGGGTAGTCGAGCAGTCCGCGGACGGCGGTCGTCGCGCTCCACAGCTCGGCCTCCCGCAGCAGGTGCTCGCTGCGCCGGTTGCCGAGCTTGGTCCGGGCCTGGGAGGTGTAGGTGCCCCGATGGGTCTCCAGGTACATCTCGCCGGTCCAGACGGCGGGCCGGGGCAGGTTCTCCTTGGCCGCCGCGAAGAAGTCGGCCGGCGCGCCGAGCGTCACCCGCGGGGAGCCCTCGAGGTCCCGGGTGCGCCGCGCGGCGGCGATCATCTCGCGGGTGGGCCCGCCGCCGCCGTCGGACCAGCCGAACAGGGTGACCGACGTGTTCGACGTCGCCTTCTCGGTGTGCTGCCGCTGCGCCTTGGCCAGGTCGGCGGCGCCGAGGTCCGAGCCGTAGGTGTCGTTCGGCGGGAAGTGCGTGAAGAGCCGGGTGCCGTCCAGGCCCTCCCAGAGGAAGGTGTGGTGCGGCATCCGGTTGGTGTCGTTCCAGGACATCTTCTGGGTGAGGAAGCTGTCCGTGCCCGCCGAGCGCGCGATCTGCGGGAAGGCCGCGGTGAACCCGAAGGAGTCGGGCAGCCAGGCCTCCCGCGCGAGCGTCCCGAACTCGCGGAGGAAGAACCCCTGCCCGTGCAGGAACTGGCGCACCAGCGCCTCGCCGCCCGGCATGTTCGTGTCGCTCTCCACCCACATGCCGCCCACGGGGACGAACCGCCCCTCGGCGACCCGGGCCCGGATGCGCTCGAAGAGCTGGGGGTAGTACTCCTTGACCCACGCGAGCTGCTGCGCGCTGGAGCAGGCGAAGACGAAGTCGGGGTCGGCGTCCATCAGGTCGAGCACGTTGGAGAACGTGCGGGCGCACTTGCGCACGGTCTCGCGCGTGGGCCACAGCCAGGCGGAGTCGAGGTGCGCGTGGCCGACGGCGACGATCGAGTGGGCGGTCGCATGGGCCGGGGCGGCGAGCACGGCCGCGAGCTCGCCCCGGGCGGCCGCCACGGTCGCCGCGACGTCGTCCGGGTCGATCGCGTCGCACGCCCGCTCCAGCGCGCGCACGATCTCGGCCCGGCGCGGGAGCCCCGGGTCGAGCTCGCGCGCCAGGCCGACCAGCGCGGAGATGTCGCTCAGCAGCGCGTCCACGTCGAGGTCGCGCTCGACGAGCGTCACGTCGCGCAGCGTGTAGACGGGCTCGGAGCCGGCCGTCGCCTTGTGGCCCAGGCGCGCGATGTGGGAGGCGCCGGCGGGCAGGAAGGTCCCCGGGAGCGCCGCCGCCATCCCCGCCGCCGGGGTGGGCGGTGCCGAGGCGAAGAAGTGCTCCAGCATGTTCGGGTTGGACGCCGCCTCCACGAAGACGTCGACCGTGTCGCCGTCGACGTCGACGACGTGGTTGAACGGCTCGACGCCCTTGATGATCGAGCCGTCCGGCCGGTACAGCAGGCCCTCCGCCTGGAAGGCGGGCATCAGGCGCGAGAAGCCGAGGTCGACGAAGAGCTGGACGGTGGTGCCCGCCCGCCCCCAGCCGTCCGGGACGGCGCCCGTGACGTGGAACCACGTGGTCCCCCAGGGCCTGCTCCAGGCCTGACCCACCTCGAACGGCGTGAACTCGTGCCGCACGGCCTCCGCGAAGGGCACGGGCTCGTCGGGCACCTCCCAGGCCGTGACACGGACGGGCGCCCTGCGCGGGAAGAGGGCGGGTACGAGGAGGTCGCGGACCGTGTTGTTGACCCGGTGCTCGACCTGGACGGCGTTGTCGTTCATGAGGGCACCGTAACAGAAAAGCTCCGCGTGGAACTTTTCGCGCTGATAGGTTGAGGTCCGGCGAGCAACATGGAGGTGGGACGTGTCGCAGAGCGAGCGCGCCGAGGCGCCCGTGAGCACGGAACCGGAGAGCCGGTCACGACCGCGCGGCAGGTACCCCAAGGGGATCCTGCGCCGGCAGCAGATCCTCGACCGCACCATCGGGGTGTTCGCCGAGCTGGGGTCCGAGGGCACCAGCCTGCGCGCGATCGGCGAGGCGATCGGCGTGAGCCACGCCGCCCTGCGCCGGTACTTCGAGACCCGCGAGGAGCTCTTCCTCGAGGTGCTCCGCGAGAAGGACCGCCAGGCCCTGGCCGACGCCCGCGAGAGCGGCGCCGCCCCGACCGACTTCACCGCGCACCTGGAGGCCTACGCCCGGCGGACGCCGGGACTCATGGCCCTGCGGCACAGCATGGTGGCCCGGGCGCTGGAGTCCGACAACGAGCACTCCCGCACGTTCTTCGTCGACCGCTACCGGTCGCTGCGCGACGAGGCGCTGGCGATCCTGCGCGTCGCGCAGGCCGCCGGCACCGTGCGGTCCGACATCTCACCGCAGGTGGCGGCCTCCCTGGTAATCGCCGCCATGGACGGGCTCTCGACGCAGTGGCTGCTCGACCCGGACGTGGACATGCTCCAGGGGATGACGCTCCTGGAGAACCTCCTGCGGCCGGCCGAGGGGTAGGGACGGACGGGAGCGCGAGACGGCCGACGAGAGGCGGGCCACCAAAAAGTTCCACGCGGAACTTTTTGGTGTTACGTTGACTCCTGCCCGGGCACCGCAGCCCGGAATGCTCGCAGAGAGAAGTCGACGTGGACGAGAACCCCCATCCCGTGCCCACCGACGGCGGCCCGACGGCCGTCGCCGCTCCCCCGACCCCGGCGCCCGGCGCCGGGACACTGCGCTCGCGCTATCCCCAGGTCGCCGTCCCGCTGGCCATCCTCGGGTTCTCGATCGCCCTGGTCCCGCCGCTCGTCGTCACCATCGCGCTGCGGCTGCGCGAGCTCGACCTGGACAACGCCGCCGCCGACCTCGGCCTGATCCTCGGCGTCGGCGCGGTCTTCTCGCTCATCGCCAACCCCCTGGCGGGACGGTTCTCGGACCGGACGACCAGCCGCCTCGGCATGCGCAAGCCGTGGATCTTCTCGGGTGCCGCCGTCGGCTACGCCGGGATCGTCGTCATCGCCTTCGCACCGAACGTACCGCTGGTGCTCGTGGGATGGAGCATCGCGCAGGTCGGCCTGAACTTCGCGCTCGCGGCGCTCGTGGCCATGCTCCCGGACCAGGTCGGTCCCGAGCGGCGCGGGCGGACTGCGTCGTTCATCAGCCTGGCGCAGAATGTCGGCGGCGTCGCCGCGACGTTCCTCGTGCAGCTCTTCCCGTCCGGGCTGGTGCAGTACCTGGTGCCCAGCCTGATCGGCGTGGTGCTGATGGTCGTCATGGTGGCGCCCGTCAAGGACCGGGTGCGCACGGAGCGCACCCGGGAGCCCTTCGGTCCGCGGGCCCTCCTCGGCTCGTTCGTCTTCGACCCGCGCAAGAACCCGGACTTCGGCTGGGCGTGGCTCACGCGGTTCTTCCTGACCACGACGCAGTTCACCGCGACCAGCTACCTCACGTACTTCCTCATCGCCCAGTTCGGGGTGTCCGACGCCGAGGCACCCACCCTGGTCTTCCAGGCGATCCTCGCCAACGCGGTCGGCATCGTGCTCGTCGCACCCCTGCTCGGCTGGCTCTCGGACCGCCTCCGGCGCCGCAAGCCGTTCGTGATCGTCTCCGCGGCGATCGCCATCGTCGGGCTCACGGTGATCGCGCTGGCGCCGTCGATCGAGGTCGTGCTGCTCGGCGAGCTCGTGCTCGGCGCGGGCCTGGGCGCGTTCTTCGCCGTCGAGCTGGCCCTGATCGCCGACGTGCTGCCCAGCTCGGACACCGCGGGCAAGGACCTGGGCGTGGCCAACCTCGCGCAGTCGCTCCCCCAGTCGCTGATCCCGGTCGCGGCACCCGGCCTGATCGCCGCGTTCGGCTATCCGGGCCTGTTCCTCAGCGGCGCCCTCCTCGGCGTCCTGGGCGCGATCAGCGTCACGCGGGTCAAGCAGGTGCGGTAGCCGCCGCGGCGGGCGGCCACCGTCCTAGGCTGTCCTCGTGGCGCTGGCCGTCTGCCTGCTCTTCGACAGGCCCACCGAGCGGGTCCTGCGACGGCTGTGGCAGCGACTCGAGGACCAGGGCGTGCCCACGCTCGCCGGCCACACCCACCGCCGGCACGTGCCGCACCTCTCCCTGGCGGTGCTGCGCTCCTGGGACCTGGACAAGGTGCGCGCCGCCATGGAGGCGCTGCCCGACGCCGGCCCCACGACCGTGCGGTTCGACGCCGTCGCCGCGTTCCGCCGGGGCCGGATGAGCCTGGTCCCGGCGGTGACGAGCGCGCTCGCGGCCCGCCAGGAGCGGGTCGTCGAGGCGCTCGGCGCGACCGACGACGAGCTGCACAAGCACTACGTGCCCGGCGTCTGGACGCCGCACGTCACCGTGGCCACCCGCGCCCGGCTCGACCAGACGCCGCTGGTGCTGGAGGCGGTCTACGAGATCGTGCCGCTCACCGGCACGCTGAGCCGGGCCGCGCTGGTGGACGCCGGGACCGGGATCGCCTACCCGCTCAGGATCGTCCCCTGACGGACAGCACGTCCACGCCGTCGAGCGTGAAGGTGCCGCCGACCACGCGGACCGCGACCGTGTGCGACCGCTGCCGCAGGTCGCGCAGCCAGTACGACGTCTCGCGGGTGCCCGCAGGCCCGACCTGCACGGTCGTGGGCGCGCCGCCGTCCACGGCCACCTCCAGCGTCGCGGCCGCCGTGGCACCGAACAGGTTCAGGCCGGTGCCGGTGAACGCCACGTCCACCGACTGGCCCGCCCTCAGGACGTGCTGCGTCCGGTTGAAGTGCGCGTAGCCCGCCTGGGTGAACGTGAAGCCGTCGGGGTAGGTCAGCCGCGCGTCCGAGTCGTCGATCTTCTCCGACGCCCAGGCGTGGCCCGGCACCGCGGTGACCGCGAGGTTGTCGTACTGCGTGTTGTAGAACCCGCTGGTCAGGGCGATCCGGCCGGTCAGCACCGGGTTCGCCCCGGCGTCGGTCCACCGGGCGAACCGGTCGCCGTCGAGGGTCGCCGTCACGATGTTCCCCCGCGCCTCGACCGCGAGCCGGTGCCACCGGCCGCCGTCGAACCCGGCCACCGTGCCCGAGGCCACGACCTGGTCGAGCTTGCGTAGCTGCCAGCGGCCGTCCTCGTGCACGCGGACCGCGTAGGTGGCCTGGTCGCCGCCGCGGGCGTAGACCTGGCGCACGCCGAGCCCGGCGAAGTTCTCCAGCGCCGCGTCGCGGTCCACGGCGTCGAGCCGGAAGTCCACCGCCGCGGTGTAGTCGGCCCAGCGGTGGTCACCCAGCACGGTCGACGGAGCCGCCGTCTGGAGCACGTCCTGGCGCCCGTTGCCCCAGACGTTCCAGGTGAACCCGCGGTTGCCCGCGTGGATCTGCTGCTGGAGCACGTGCCCCTTGCGGCGGTCGCCGGCGTCGACCACCTCGAACGCGCCGTCCTGGTCCGCCGTGTAGCGTGGCGTGCCGCCCCGCCGCTCCAGGTAGGTCATCTTCTGCCCGCCGACCTGCTTCACCGGGTACCCGGCGTACTCGAAGTCGTCCCGGTAGGGCAGCGGGAGGATCGTGTCCTCGGCGTCGGGCGCGAAGTCGCCCGGCGCGTACGGCTCCGTGGCGCCGGCCACACCGTGCGCGAGCGTGGACAGCGTGACGATCGAGTACGCCGGGACCTTGACGCGGTAGACGTCGTGCTCGACACCGCCGACCGTCTCCGTGCGGACCGGCTCATAGACGTCGGTGTTCTGGAAGTAGTTCTCGTCGTGTTCCTGGCCGGCGTCCGGCCCGCGCGTCTCCCACGCGTACAGCGGCCGGTCGGCCGGGCCCAGGTCCGCGACCTTCACCTCGAAGTACCGGTCGGTGCGGGTGTTGTTGGCGTGCACCTGCGACCACTGCGCCTCGCCGTCGGCGTCCGCGGGCGTGCGGGCGGTCAGAACGGTGCGGGTCGACGTGTCGACGTTGGTGCCGCCGTCGCCCTTGGTGCCGTCGCCGCCCGTGGCGCCCTCGACGTACTCCCAGCCGTCCCCGACGAACTGGTGGAAGTGCCGCACGGCGACCAGGCCGACATCGCCCTCCCAGTAGCCGGACCACGGGTCGGAGGCCCGCACCAGGTGCTTGGGCGAGTACTGCGTGCCCTCGTACATGGCGCTGACCGCCGGCTGGAACAGGAACGTGGTCATGTGCGCGGGGTCGTTCCCGGCGCCGCTCCAGCGGTAGGCGTTGATGAACCGGTCCGCGATGTCGGCGGCCGAGACCGTGCCGCCCACGCCGCCGCGGGCCGGGTCGGCCGCGACCCGGTACTGCGGGTCGATCATCGGGGCCACGCCCTCGGAGTACAGGACCTCCTTGCCGAACTCCTTGTTCAGCCGCGTGACGTTGGGCCCGCCGACGATGTCGTAGTGGAAGGCGAGCGCGTCCACCTGTTCCAGCGCCGCCGGGTCGGCCAGGATGCGCGCCGCGACGGCGTCGCCCTCGCGGTAGGAGTCCAGCGCCACGATCTTGATGTGCGAGTAGTCGTAGCGGGCGTCCGGCGCCGCGGCGTCCCGCTCCAGCCACTGCGCGAACCGCACGGTCCACGCCAGCTCGGACGCCTGGTAGGTCGCGCCGCGCACCTCGTTCTGCGACGGGCTCATCCAGTCGAGCTCCACCCCGTACGTGTCGTACGCGGCGTCGATCGTCTCCTTGTACCACTGGTACCGCTTCACCGGGTCGTTCCCGGTCCAGGACGGCTCGCCCCAGCGCAGCGCCTCGGTCTCGATGTCCGGGTTGATCGTCAGCGCGTCCGCGATGAAGTGGAAGCCGGCGCCACGCAGCACGTTCGCGGGCTCGTCGGCGCTGCGCTTCGTGGCCGGCTCCGCCCCCGACGAGCTGTTGCTGTCCGCGCCGAGCTCCACCTTGATGTGCTTGAGCCCCGCGCCCGTGACCGGGTCGAAGAGCATCCGCATGATCCGCCAGTAGGCCTCCGGCTGCTCCTCCTTGTAGTCGAGCAGCAGGTTGGAGGTGTTGTTGCAGGACACCGAGCCGAACCCGCCGAACGTGTTGTACGCGCCGCCGTCGGCGCGGCGCTCCACGTCGTCGCCGTCGACCAGGAGCTCCCGCCAGTCGATCGAGGGGTCGTCCAGCCGGAGCACCGGCAGGTCTGGCTGGGCTGCGGTGGTCGACGACGGCGTCGTGGCTGCGGCGCCCGGTGCGCTCGCGCTCGCCGAGGGGGCCAGGAGGCCGCCCGCGGCGAGGACGAGGACCGCGGCGACCGCGGTGGATCTGGCCGTGCGGCGGTGGGGACGTGGCATGGGGCACTCTCCGTCGTCGTTGACTGGACCGGGTGCACGGGGCGACGATCAGCGGTGATCGTTTGTGATCGCTTCGCGCGATCACCCCGTGCTCTGCTCAGGCAGAACGTAGGCCGGGCGCACGACGAGGTCAATATTCTGATCGGTAATGATCGAATCGTGCGCGCCGGCGAGCACGCTATCCCCCGATCCGGTCCAGCTCGGCGAGCTCGTCCGCGCCGAGCACCAGGCCCGCGCCTGCCACGTTCTCCCGCAGGTGCGCGACCGACGACGTGCCCGGGATCAGCAGCACGTTGGCGGAGCGCTGGAGCAGCCACGCCAGCGCCACCGCGATCGTCGTGGTGCCCAGCCGGGCGGCGACGGCGGTCAGCGCATCGGACTGCAACGGGCTGAACCCGCCGAGCGGGAACCAGGGCACGTAGGCGATGCCGTCGGCGGCGAGCCGATCCACCAGCCCGTCGTCCTCGCGGTGGGCCAGGTTGTACATGTTCTGCACGCTCACGATCGGCGCGATGGTCCGGGCCTCCGCGACCTGACGGGCGGTCACGTTGGTCAGGCCCAGGTGCCGGACCAGCCCTTCCTGCTGCAGCGCGGCCATCGTCTCGAAGGCCTCCGCGAGCGAACCCTCCTTCCGGCCCGACGCGTCGCCGAGGCGCAGATGGACCAGGTCCAGCGTGTTCAGCCCGAGGGTCTCCAGGTCGCTGTGGATCTGCCGCCGGAGCTGGTCGGGCCGGCGCTCGACCGGCCAGCCACCCTGCTCGTCGCGGTAGGCGCCTGCCTTCGTGACCACGTGCAGCGTGTCGGGGTAGGGGTGCAGGGCCTCGCGGATGAGCTCGTTGGTGATCCGCGGCCCGTAGGCGCCGGCGGTGTCGATGTGGGTGATACCCAGGTCGACGGCCTCGCGCAGGACGGCGAGGGCGCCGTCCCGGTCGGCGGGCGGACCCAGCACCCCGGGACCGGCGAGCTGCATGGCGCCGTAGCCGAAGCGGGTGACGGTCATGTCCCCCAGGGTCCAGGTGCCGCCGGGCAGGGTGGGAGCGGTGGTGCTCACGATCGTGGCCTCTCGTCGGTGGAAGTCGCGGACGACGGCAGGTGTGCGGCCGTCCGGCCCCGACGTCGATCGTGCGGCCGCCACCACGGCGGCGTCCAAGACCGGTTCGATCGGGACTGATACCCCACCGGTATCACCGCTACCCTGGGCCTGTGGACGGACTGGAGACCCGCGAGCTGAGGTACTTCGTCGCCGTGGCGGAGGAGCTGCACTTCGGCCGGGCCGCGGAGCGCCTGAACATGGCCCAGCCGCCGCTGTCGCGCGCCGTCCAGCAGCTCGAGCGGCGCCTCGGTGTCGTACTCCTGGACCGGGACCGCCGGGGCGTCTCGCTCACGGCCGCCGGGGCGGCCATGCTGGCCGAGGCGCGGCTCGCCCTCGACGCGGTGGACGCCGTCGTACGCCGGACCCGGCGTGCGGCGGCGCCGACGCCAGGGCTGGTCCTGACCACGAAGGCCGGCGCCTCCCACGAGCTGCTCAAGCGGTTGCTCGACTCGTACGCGGCGCGACCCGGTGCCGTGGAGGTCGACGTGCTGCTCTGCGAGATCGGTGGGCAGGGCCAGCTCCTGCGCAACGGCAGCGCGGACGTCGCGCTCGTGCACTCCCCGTTCGACGTGCTGACGGGCCTGGACACCGTCGAGATCGTGACCGAGGGCCAGGTCGCGATCGTCCCCGCCGCGCACCCGCTCGCGCAGCGCACCAGCCTGACCGTGGCCGAGGTGAGCGGCGTGCCCGGCCTGCCGATCGCGCGCTGGCCGCAGCACGACGGCACCTACCCGCCCGGTCCCGGGCCCGAGGTCCGCACCCAGTCCCAGCTCGCGCAGCTCGTCGCCCTCGGCCGCACGCTGCTGGTCATCCCGGGCTCCAGCCGGGCCTGGCAGTGGCCGGAGCACGTGGCGGTGCCCGTCGTCGACGCACCCGAGGTGACGACGCTGCTCGCCTGGCCGGCGGGCGCCCGGTCGGCGGCGCTGGACGGCCTCCTGGAGACCGCGGCGCACCTGGCGGCGAGCGCCTCGTCCTGACCCCGTCCCGGCCGGACGCGCCTCAGCAGCTCCCGTGGGCGGCGTCGTCCCACCAGGCCAGCACCCGCGCGGCGTGGAACGTCAGCCACTTCGACGGCTGCCCCGCGTCGACGTCGACCTCGAACCACACGCGGCCCGGGTGGCGCCGCGCCTGCAGCCAGGTGCCGTCCGGCTGCCGCTGCGCGCGGACCAGCTCGACCGCCTCCGCGACCCGTGCGTCGGGCGGCGTGCCGCGGAGCACGGAGGCCGCACGGAAGTAGTCGGTGGCGCTGAGCACGTCGTAGAACGACCGGAACGGGTACGCGAGCCGGAAGACCCAGTCGGCGACGGGCTCGCCGGTGGTCAGCCGCCGGATCAGGTGCCGCTCCAGGAGGTACTCCTCGCCGCGGGCCTGCGCCTGGCGGACGGCGTCCGTGCCGCCGGTCGCCTCCTCGTAGGCGAGCAGGCCCTTGAGGGAGTTGAGCGTGGAGCGCACCGAGGCGCGGGTCGACCCCTCGACCCACTCGCAGTTCCAGCCGCCCTCGTCCATCTGGTGCGCCACGAACCAGTCGGCGATCCCCTGGACGTCCGCCCCGAGCCAGACGCCGTTGGCCAGCGTGAACCCGTTGATGCACGCGTCCACCTCGCCGCCCCAGTACGGCAGGTCGTCGTACTCCCACCGGGCGTTGGCCGCGATCAGCCCGGCGGTGTCCCGCTCGCGCAGCACCGCGGCGTCCAGGCCCCACTCCCGCAGGGAGTTGAGCGACCACGTGGTGGCCGTCCACGGCTGCCCGGCTCCGGGCTGGGCCTCCGGCCCGGAGAAGTCGAAGCCCGCGGGGAAGAACGCCCCGCCGGCCCAGGTACCGGCGTCGTCCTGCCGGGCGAGGAGGCCGGCACCCAGGCCCTCCGTGGCCACGCGGGCGCGAGTGGCCCGCCAGACGGCGTCGGGCGCGCGCAGCAGGTCCCGCTCGACCTGCCAGCGCAGCGCCGGGTCGCTGTCGAGCAGCCAGGCCAGCACGTCGTCGGACACCCGCGAGGAGGTCATACGCCGAGACTAGAGCGCGACGGTCGCGCGTTCCAGGCAAGTGCGGGTGACCCGGCATCCGGCGTTGCGACGCGATTCGACCGGGCATACGTTCGCGCCATGACCAACGTTGCCGAGACCATCGTCGAGATCATCGAGGACGCGGGGGTCGAGCGGGTCCACGGCCTGCCGGGCGACTCGCTGAACGGGTTCACGGACGCCATCCGGCGCAACGACACGGTCACCTGGCAGCACGTGCGCCACGAGGAGGCGGCGGCGTTCGCGGCGGCCGCCGAGGCCGCGCTGACCGGTGAGCTCGCGGTGTGCGCGGGGAGCTGCGGGCCCGGCAACCTGCACCTGATCAACGGGCTCTACGACGCCAACCGGAGCCGGGTCCCCGTGCTCGCGATCGCGGCGCACATCCCCGGGGCCGAGATCGGCAGCACCTACTTCCAGGAGACGCACCCGCAGGAGCTGTTCCGCGAGTGCAGCGTCTACACCGAGCTGGTGAGCATGCCGGAGCAGCTCCCGCGGGTGCTCGAGATCGCGATGCGCACCGCGGTGGAGCGGCGCGGCGTCGCCGTCGTCGTCGTGCCGGGCGAGGTGTTCCTCGCCGAGAGCGCGGGCCGCAAGAAGTCGGCGCCGATCCGGGCGACCCAGCCCGTGGTGCGCCCGGGCGAGCACGAGCTGGGGATCGCGGCGCAGATCCTGAACGAGGCGAAGAAGGTGACCATCCTGGGCGGCGCCGGCACGGAGGGCGCCCACGAGCAGGTGGTCCGGATCGCCGAGAAGCTCAAGGCGCCCGTCGTGCACGCGCTGCGCGGCAAGGAGTTCCTGGAGTACGACAACCCGTACGACGTCGGCATGACGGGGCTGCTCGGCTTCGCCTCCGGCTACCGGGCCATGGAGAGCTGCGACGCCCTGCTCATGCTCGGCACCGACTTTCCCTACCAGCAGTTCTACCCGTCCAAGGCGCAGATCGTGCAGGTCGACCTGCGGGGCGAGCAGCTCGGCCGGCGCACGCCGATCGACCTGGGCCTGGTGGGCGACGTCGGCGACACCATCGAGGCGCTGTTGCCGCGGTTGGACGAGCGCGGCAACCGCCGGCACCTCGACTCCTCCCTCAAGCACTACGCGCGGGCGCGCAAGAGCCTCGACGAGCTGGCCGACAACGACCGCAACCGCGAGCCGATCCACCCGCAGTACGTCGCGCGGCTGGTGAGCGAGCTGGCGAGCGACGACGCGGTGTTCATCCCCGATGTCGGCTCCCCCGTGGTCTGGGCCGCCCGCTACCTGGAGATGAACGGCAGGCGCCGGCTGATCGGGTCGTTCAACCACGGGACCATGGCGAACGCCCTGCCCCACGCCATCGGCGCCCAGTCGGCGTTCCCGGAGCGTCAGGTGGTCGCGCTGGCGGGCGACGGCGGGCTCGCGATGCTGCTGGGCGAGCTGCTCACCCTGCGGCAGAACAAGCTGCCCGTGAAGATCGTGGTGTTCAACAACTCCTCGCTGAACTTCGTCGAGGTGGAGATGAAGGCCGCCGGCTTCGTGAACTTCGGCACCCAGCTCGACAACCCGAACTTCGCGGACGTCGCGAACGCGATGGGGATCCACGGCCGGCGGGTCGAGCAGCCCGACGACCTGGAGGGCGCCCTGCGCGCCGCCTTCGAGCACGACGGCCCGGCGCTGGTGGACGTCGTGACGGCCCGCCAGGAGCTGTCGATCCCGCCCGCGATCAGCGCCCAGCAGGTCAAGGGCTTCACGCTGTACGCGATCCGCACGATCATGTCCGGGCGCGGCGACGAGCTGGTGGACCTCGCCGACACGAACGTGTTCCGGCGCCTGTTCGACTGATCCGGCCGCGTCGCCGTGCGACACCGCCGTGCACTGGTCACATCGTCCCTGAGGGGCTCACCCGGGCCGCCGACCCGGCCCTGGCGGCATGATGCGGCAGAGCGTGTCCAGCGCACGCGGCCAGGCGCTGTCCGACACCGCGGAGTAGTTGACGACGAGCGCTGCCCGGTCCGACCCGTGCGAGCCGGTGGTCAGGCCCTCGTGCCGGAACTCGGTGAGCCCGCTCACCAGGAGACCGTGCTGCGCCGCCGACCGGAGCGCCGCCCGCTCGGTCCCGGGTGGTAGCTCCACCACCGCCTGCAGGCCCGCCGCCATACCCGTCACCCGGACGCCCGGCGCGTGCTCCGCCAGGGCCGTGATCAGCTGGTCGCGCCGACGGCGATAGCGCTGCCGCATCGCCCGCACGTGGCGGTCGAACCCGCCCGAGGCGATGAGCTCCGCGAAGGTCAGCTGGTCGAGGACGCTCGTCACCTCGACCGGCCCCTTGACCGCGGCCACCCTCGGGACCCAGCCCTTGGGCAGGACCATCCAGGCGAGGCGCAGCGCGGGGGCCAGCGACTTGCTCGCCGTGCCGAAGTACGCGACCCGTTCGGGGTCCAGTCCCTGGAGCGCCCCGATGGGCTGCCTGTCGTACCTGAACTCCCCGTCGTAGTCGTCCTCCACGATCAGCCCGCCGGTGCGGTGCGCCCAGTCGAGCACTGCCGCCCGGCGTCCGGGAGCCAGCGCGACGCCGGTCGGGAACTGGTGCGCCGGTGTCAGCAGGACGGCACCGACCCCGGGCAGGGTGGCCAGGTCGCCCGTCCGCGCACCGTCGGCGTCGACGCGCAGCGCAGGGATGTCGAGCCCGGCGTCGGCCAGCAGCTCGCGGTAGAGGTCGAGGCCGTAGGACTCGACGGCGACGGCCCGGACGCCCTGCGCCTTCAGGGCGCGGGCGAGCAGGCCCAACCCCTGGTGGAAGCCCGCGCTGATGATGATTCTCTCCGGCTCGGCGTACACGCCCCGTACGCGGGCGAGGTACTCCGCCAGCGCGGAGCGCAGCTCGATGCGGCCGAGCGGGTCGCCGTACCCGAACGCGTCGTACGGCGCCGCGGCCAGGGCCCGTCGCGCGGCGGCCACCCATGCGGTCCGGGGGAACTCCGCGAAGTCCTCGGCGCCCGGGACCAGTCCTTGGGCAGGTCGCCGGTGCATGCGGTGCGGCTGGGGCGGCGTCGGCCCGCCGGCCCCAGGACCGGGCCGGGCGGCCACCCGGGTGCCGGAGCCCTGCTGGGCGGTGAGCCAGCCCTCGGCCACCAGCTCGGCGTAGCACTCGGTCACGGTGCTGCGCGCCATCCCGAGGTCGGCGGCCAGCGTGCGGGACGCGGGGAGCCGGGTGCCGGGAACCAGGCGTCCGGTACGCACCGCCTGCCGGAGGGCGTCGGTGAGTCCGGCCCGAACGCCGGGGCCCTTCGGTTCCAGGTGCAGGTCGATCCCAGCGGCCGAGAGGAACTCCGCCCCCGAATTGGTCTGCGAAACTTCCATGAAAGTGGACGGTATGCCCGGACCGCTTGCTTCGTAAAGTCGGGGGCATGCGCAACAACCAGCTCCATGGCGCCGCGGGCAGCAGCCCCGAGCGGCGCACGCTTCCTGCAGGCCTGGCACTGGCGGGTGCGGCTCTCGCGTTCACCAGCATGTATCTCGCGGCAGGTGCGCTCACGCCCCTGCTCGTCGTCTACCGGGCCCGGTGGGACTTCCCGCCGTCCTTGCTCACCGTGGCGTTCGCGGTCTACGCGGTCGGCTTCCTCGCCGCGGCGCTCGTCCTGGGCTCGCTGTCGGACCATCTCGGGCGACGGCCGGTGCTGATCGGCGCCCTGGTCGTCCAGCTCGCGTCGAACCTGGTCTTTCTCCTCGCACTCGACGTCGGCTGGGTCATCGCGGGCCGGATCATCCAGGGGATCGCCAGCGGCGCGGCGACCGCCGCCTTCACCGCCGCACTGGTCGAGCACGCGCCCGACGGCCGGAAGGGCCTCGGCCCGATCCTCGGCAGCGTCGGGCTCACCGGCGGCCTGGCCGTCGGCTCGCTCCTCGCCGGTCTCGCGATCCAGCTCACACCCTCGGCCAACACGATCGTCTTCGTCGTGCTGAGCGTGCTGACCGTGGTCGGCGGACTCGCCGTCGCCGCGTCCCCGGAGACCATCCGGAGAGGCCCCGGCGCCCTCCGGTCGATGATCCCCCAGGTCGCCGTCCCGCCCGCGGCGCGCCCCGAGTTCCTCGCCGCGGCTCCCGTGGTGGCGGCGGTGTGGATGCTCGCGGGCCTCTCGGGCGGCCTCGCCCCGAGCATGGTGCACAGCGTGTTCCACCTCGACAGCGGCCTGCTCGACGGGCTCGCCGGGTTCATCGCACCGGCGGTCTCCGTGGTCGTCGGCCTGTCGTTCGCGCGGGTGCGCCCCCGCACGGCGGTCACCATCGGGATCTACTCGGCGTCCCTGGGCGCCGTCGGGATCATCGCCGGAGCCTGGGCGGGCAGCCTCGGTGCCATGTTCGTGGGGCAGGCGGTCGCCGGCGTCGGGTTCGGCGCGGCGTTCACCGCGGCCCTGGGCCTGATCATCCCGCTCGTGGCCGCGCACCAGCGGGCAGGAGTGGTCGCGGGCGTCTATGTCGTGTCGTACCTCGGCCTGGGGCTGCCCGTCGTCGTCGCCGGCCAGCTCACGGACGCCCTCGGGGTGGTGCCCACCGTCGGCTGGTACAGCGCGGTCGTCGTCGCCCTCTCGCTGCTCAGCCTCGGCGCACAGCAGCACCTGAAGCGCCGCGGGCTGGGGCAGGACGCCGGCGACCCGGCCGGCCCGCGCGAGCTCAGCCGCGCATGACCAGCTACCCACAAGAAGAAACCCCCACAAGGAAAGAAGGTAGGCACATGCCCAGCACCAACGGCCGACGAGTGTTCGTCGCCGGAGCGTCCGGCGTCATCGGTCAGCTACTGGTCCCTCGGCTGGTCGAGGCCGGCTACGTCGTCGGCGGGATGACACGAACCGCCGGCAAGGCCGACCTGCTCAGGCAGCTCGGCGCCGAGGCGATCGTCTGCGACGTGTTCGACCGCGAGAGGCTGGTCCAGGTGGTCCGTGACTTCGCGCCCGACGTGATCCTGAACGAGCTCACCGACCTGCCGGACGACGTCGGGAGCATCGGCGCCCATGCGGAGCTGAACGCCCGCATCCGCACGGAGGGGAACCAGAACCTGATCGAGGCCGCTCGCGCGAGCGGGTCGCCGAGGTACCTCGCGCAGACGGTCGCCTGGCAGCTGCCCGACGGACCGGACGCGCTGGCCGTGGCCGAGCTGGAGCGCACCACCCTCGCGGAGGGCGGCGTCGTGCTGAGCTACGGGCAGTTCTACGGCCCCGGCACCTACAACGAGGGGCCGGTCCCCACCGAGCCGCGGGTGCAGATCGACCACGCCGCGAAGCTGACCGTCGAGCTGTTGGACGCGCCCTCGGGCGTCGTCGTCATCACCGACTGAGGCAGCGGCGTCGGCACCGGCCGGGGCCGGGGCCCGGGGTGGACGCGGCTGCCGCGCCCACCCCGTCGCGTCCACCCCGTCGCGGCCACTCCGTCGCGGCCCGGTCAGCCCGCGGGCGCGAGAGCCTGCTCGAACGCCTTGAGGGCGATCGCCGCGGACTGCATCAGCTCGTCGCGCGTGACGCCCGCGGACGCGTGGACGGCCTGCCCCTCGGACACGACCATGACGTAGCGGGCGAGGGCCGCAGGGTCGGCGTCGGCGGGCAGGTCGCCCTCCTCGCGCGCCCGGGTGAGACGCTCGGCCAGCGCGTCCTCACCGGCCCGGCGGCTGCTCGCGAGGAACTGCGTCACCGTGTCGTGGGCGGGGTTGGCGGACAACCCGCCCTGGATCGACAGGCACCCCCGGGGGCGGTCGGGGCGCGTGAGCGCGACCGCGTTGCGGTCGAGGTAGTCGCGCACCACCTCCATCGCCGTCGGGCGGGTGAGGGCGTCGCGGAAGTAGGCGAGCTCCACCTCGGCGTAGCGCCGCACGACCTGCTGGAACAGCTCCTCCTTGGTGCCGAACACCGCGTACAGGCTCGGCTTGTTGACGCCCATCCGCTCGGTCAGCTCCGAGACGGCCGTGCCCTCGTAGCCCTGTCGCCAGAACACCTCGACCGCACGGTCCAGCGCTGCCTCGGCATCGAACGTCCGCGGCCTTCCGCCCGCCATGACCACTCCTTCCCGAGTGTCTCCGCCTGCAGTGTACCCAATTTACAACCGATCGTTCAGAAACTTGGCGCTCGCGATCGCAGCGTGCTACGTTCCAGTTCTTAACCGAGCGGTTAGAAACTAGGAGATGAGTGTGATGGCAGGACGCGAGCTGGCCAGAATCCTGGGGCCCCTGGGCGTGTGGAGCATGCAGCTCCGGGGTGCGGACCGGCCGGTGGTGCAGGACGCGGCCGCCGAGCTGAACGAGCTCGGGCTGCGCGCGCTGTGGATCCCCGGGCTCGACGGGAAGGGCGTGCTCGAGGACACCGAGAACCTCCTGCGCGCGGCGCCGGAGAGCACGGTCGCACTGGGCGTCCTTGGCATCTGGGGCACCCCGGCCGAGAAGGTCGCGCACGAGGTGGCCCGGCTCGACCGGCTGCACGGGCCCCGGACCGTCGTGGGTCTCGGGATCAGCGACCCCGGCTCGGCGCGCGGCCACGGGCACCAGTTCGGCAGGCCCGTCGTCTCCATGACCCGGTACCTCGACGACCTGGACGCCGCACCGACGCCGCTGCCGGCGGACCGTCGGCTGCTCGGCGCCCTGGGGCCGCGCATGGCGACCCTCGGCGCGGCGCGAACCGCCGGCACCCACCCCTTCCTGGTCACACCGCGGTACACCGCACGCTTGCGGGCGGCGCTCGGCCCGAGCCCGCTCATCGCCCCGCACCAGGCGGTCGTCCTGGACAGCGACCCAGACCGCGCGCGGGCGACCGCCCGCGCCGGCGTCGGCATGTTCGTCGGTCTCCCCGCCTACCGGAACAACCTCCGCCGCCTCGGCTTCGACGACGACGACCTCGTGCCGGGCGGGAGCGACCGGCTGATCGACGCCGTCGTCGCCTGGGGTGACGTCGACACGATCCAGGCGCGGGTGCGTGCGCACCTCGACGCCGGGGCCGACCACGTCGCCGTCCACGTCCTGGGCTCCGACGACCTCCCGCGGGCCACCTGGCGCGAGCTGGCGACGTTCCTGCCGTCGCTCGCCGAGGCCTGACCCACCTACCAGCCCCACCCTGACCACCACGAAAGAAGAAGATCGACATGGGACAGCTCCAGAACAAGACCGCACTGGTCACCGGCGGCACGTCGGGCATCGGCCTGGCCACCGCGCGCAGGTTCGCGGCCGAGGGGGCGCACGTCTTCCTCACCGGCCGCCGGCAGGCGGAGCTCGACGCCGCGGTGGCGGAGCTCGGTGACAACGCCACCGGTATCCGCGGCGACGTCTCCGACCTCGACGACCTCGACCGGGTCTTCGCGACGGTCACCGCGCACGGCCGGGGGCTCGACGTGCTGTTCGTCAACGCCGGGGGCGGCCGGTTCGCCACCCTCCAGGAGCTGACGCCGGCAGGCTTCGACGAGACCTTCGGCGTCAACGTCCGCGGCACGGTGTTCACCGTGCAGAAGGCCCTGCCCGTGCTCAACGACGGCGCGTCCGTCGTGATCACCGGCTCCACCGCCGCCAGCAAGGGGGCCCCGTCGTTCGGCGTCTACTCGGCGACCAAGGCCGCGCTGCGGTCCTTCACCCGGACCTGGGCCGCGGAGCTGACCGGCCGCGGGATCCGCGTGAACGCGATCGCCCCCGGACCCACCGAGACGCCCGGGCTGAGCGGCCTCGCGCCCGACCCCGCCCAGGCCCCCGGCCTGCTCACCATGCTCGCCGGCAACGTCCCGCTGGGCCGGCTCGGCAGGCCCGAGGAGATCGCGAACGCGGTGCTGTTCCTGGCCTCCGACCAGAGCAGCTTCGTCACGGGCACCGAGCTGTTCGTCGACGGTGGTGAGGTGCAGGTCTGACCGGGGCCGGCGAACCCTGAGCGCGCTGCCGGTTCGGCGGCTGCTCCTCCCGCGCCGGCTCGACTTCGCGGGCCGGCTCTACTTCCCGGTTCGGGCGACGCCGGGCTCGACGCCTCGTTCCACGGCGCGGACCAGCGTCTCCCACGGGTCCAGCCCGGCCCCGGCCACGCGTTCCTCCTCGGCCCGGACCGCGCCGAGCGCGCTCCGCACCGCCGTCTCGACGGCGGCGAGCTCCTCGGCGTCGTCCGGGTCGGGGACCTGGCCCAGGTCGTCGAAGGCGCGCCGCGCGAGGCCGAGCAGGCGGGCCGCCCGGACCAGGTCGTCGTCGGCCACCGCCGTCGCGGCGGCCCCGACGTACGCGTACGGGACGAAGTCGCGGTACCCGGCGCCGACGATCCGGGACCGGCTTGTCGCGAACCGCTCGCGGGCCGCCGCCGTCTCGCCGAGGCTCAGCTCCGTGAACGCCAGGTTGTGCAGCTCGGAGGTGACGGTGTCGTCGTTGCCCAGCGCCTCGTTGAGGTCGATGCTCTCCTGGTAGAGCACG
Organism: Promicromonospora sp. NPDC050262; assembly: GCF_040655935.1. Lineage (NCBI taxonomy): Bacteria > Bacillati > Actinomycetota > Actinomycetes > Micrococcales > Promicromonosporaceae > Promicromonospora > Promicromonospora sp. NPDC050262. The sequence continues at coordinate 330,647 of NZ_JBFAKX010000001.1, forward strand.
CGGGCGCGGGGCAGGTCGCCCGCCATCCGCGTCACGCCGGCCAGGACGTGCCGCGGTCGTTCCTCCAGGCTCCGATCGCCGGTCCGGACGGCGGCCGCCAGCGCGTCCGAGGCGATGCGCGCCGCCTCGGCCAGGTCGCCGCCCCGGATCGCCAGCCGCGACTGCATGTAGAGCGCCTCGACGAGCGCGGGCAGGTCGTCGGCCACGCGGGCCCGCTCGACCTCGTCGTGCGCCAGCCGCGCGACGGCGGCGTCGTCCCCGCGCCGGAACGCAGCGCGCGCGGTCTCGCTGAAACTCATCCGGGTTGCCTTTCTCGTAGCCCCGGTGAGCCTAGCCGCGCAGGGACGCCGACCGGGCGGCCGTCGAGGGGACGGTCGAGAGGGCCATCGAGGCCTCTGACCGGCCGTGGCCGACGGCGGGCATGGCCAGCTCATCTTCGAGGGCCCGACTTTCTTCGCTTTGGAGCCGTCCAAAGCGAAGAAAGTCGGGCCCTCGAAGGCGAGCAGGGTCAGACGCCGCCCGGCATCGCCGTCGGGGTCCGCCGCCGGCCGCCGTCACCGGTCCTCGTCGACGAAGTGGTTGTCGTGCGCCTCGTGCAGCCGATCCATGTCCGCCTCCCGGGCGGTGGCGAGCTGCGCGAAGTAATCCTCCCGCCGCACGCCCGGCGAGAGCACCATGAGCAGGGTGGCCGGCTCGTCGCGCTCCTTGCGGAGCCCGTGCACGGTGCCGCGCGGGGAGTGTGCCGTGCCGCCCGCGCGGAGGGTGCGCCACGCGGTCCCGTCGAAGTAGTCGACCTCGCCGTCCTCGACCACGAACGTCTCGCCGAAGGTGGTGTGGAAGTGCGGGGCCGGTCCCCTGCTGGTGGGCGCCAGGCGCCAGCGGTAGAGGCTCAGGGCCCCGTCGGTCTCCCCGGCGCTCGCGAGGACCTCGATGGTCGAACCGCTGGCGCCGAGGTGGATCAGCCGGTCGTCGGTCTGCTGCGTCGTGTCCTGTGTCATGCCCCGAGTCTCGCCAGCGGGCCACGCCGCCCGCGCTCGATTCGGCCGTGGCCGAACAGTCTGGTCCCGCCTGCGGTGATGCCCCGACAATGAGGCGGTGATCCGCTACCGACTGGGCGCCGGCGCCGCGAGCGTCCGGTGGGCGATGTCGCCGGTCCACGAGGTGGTCAGCCTCGCCCGGCTGCTGACCGAGCCGCGGCGGCACCCCGTGTTCCAGCCGTGGCTGCGCCGGCGGCGGCAGCGTCTGACGGGCCTGGACCTGTCGGCGCTGACGGTCTTCATGGCCGACGGCGCCTACCGCCCCGACTTCCTGGACCCGTCACCCATGTCCAGCGAGCCGACCTTCGACGACGGCCTGGCCGCCCTGCTCGCCGCGCCGCTCGACCAGGTGCACGCCGAGCTGGTCGACGCCGCGGCCAGGCACGACGACGACGTCCGCCGCCGCCTGCTCGACGACCCCGAGCGGACCCGCACCCAGGCCGCCGCCGCGGTGCGCCGCCTGTGGAAGGCGGCCGTGGAACCGGAGTGGCCGTCCATGCGGCAGGCGCTCCGCGCCGAGATGCTGGACCGGGCCGTGCAGGTCAACCGCGAGGGGCTACGCGCGGTCGTGCCACGCCTGCACCCCTCCGCGAGCGCCGAGGGCGACACGATCACGATCGAGTCGGCGGTCGACGTCGGCGTCGACTGCCCGGACGGGCTCATCCTGGTGCCGTCGCTGTTCATCACCGACCGGGTGCAGTGCACCACGTCGGACCACTGGTCCCCGGCGATCTGCTACCCGGCGACGGGACGCTACCTCTGGTCGGCGCCCGTGACCCCGAGGTCCCTGGACCGGCTGCTGGGCGTCACCCGGTCGCGGATCCTGGCCGCGCTCGTCACACCGCTGCAGACCTCCGTGGTGGCCGACCTGGTCAGCGTCACGAAGCCGACGGCCAGCGAGCACCTGACGATCCTGCGCGACGCCGGGCTGATCGACAGCAGCCGGGCCGGACGCACGGTCACGCACGAGCTCACCGTGGCCGGCCGCGCCCTGCTGGAGGCGGCCCCGCCGCGCCCCCGACCGGGCCGCTGACGGGGCCGACCGGCCCGGCCTCCTTGTCGCCGCCCGGCTCCCCCGCTACGGTCCTGGCCAGACGACCGCACCGCACGACCACACCGCACAGGGGGCACGTGATGGCCGAGGGGACCGTGTCGGCGTACGACGCCGGGACCGGGTGGGGCGTGATCGTCCCGGACGGCGGCGGGCCGCCGCTGCGCGTGCACCAGGTCGAGATCCGGACGCACGGCGACCAGGCGCTGGAGCGAGGCGAGCGGGTCGCGTTCGCGATCGCGCAGCACGCCGACGGCCCACGCGCGGCCGCAGTCACCCCGCTCGGCCCGATCCTCACCGAGGAGGAACTGGCGGGGCTCGGGCTCGTACCGGAGCCCGGACCCGCCCAACCGGCCCGCCCGGACCAGTCGGACCAGCCGGTCAAGCTCCCCACCTGGATGCGAGCCGTGATCACGCTGGTCGCCCTCGCGGCGCTGCCCAGCCTGGTGATCGGCGTGATCCAGGTGGCCAACGGGCACGAGGAATGGACGCCGCTGCTGATCAGCGGCGTCATCATGCTCGTGGTGCTCCGGTGGATCCCGCACGACCTCTGGTGAGCGGGGGTCCGCCGGGGCCCGTGACCGTCAGCCGACCGGCCGGTGGTCCTCGCTCGCCAGCCAGTCGTCGAAGGTGATCTTGCCCTCGACGCGCTCGCTGCCGCCGCGCAGCGAGCCGGAGGCCAGGCCCCGCGTGTAGGTGCCGGGCAGCCGGACCTCCCACACCCTGCGGCGGATGCCCTCGTGCGCGAGCTGGCGGCGCGCGACGTCGGCGAGCTGCTCGTCCCGCGGCCCGACCAGGTCGGTGGCCCGCCCCACGGCCCCGCCCTCGGCCACGGTCACGAGGTGCTCGCCGACCTCACGGGCGGCGACCGGGCGCATCGGCGCCGTCGGCATGATCACGACCGGGCCCTTCTGGCTGTGCAGGAGCTGCCCGACGAACTCGTGGAACTGCGCCGCGCGCGCGATCGTGTACGGCACGTCGCCCGCCATGACGGCACGCTCCTGCGCGATCTTGCCCGCGTAGTAGGAGGCGTCGATGTTGTCGATCCCGACGATCGACAGGGCCACGTGGTGGCCGACGCCGTTCGCCCGCTCTGCCGCGAGCAGGTGGTGCGTCGCGGTCTCGAAGAACTTTCGCGCCGTGGACGCGAAGAACGTGGTGGTGTTGGTGACGTCGATGACGACGTCCACCCCGTGCAGCGCCGCCGTCAGCCCCCGGCCCGTGGTGACGTCCACGCCGTCCGATCGCGACAGCACCACCGCGTCGTGCCCGCGCTCGCGCGCCGCGGCGACGACGTGCCTGCCGACCGTTCCTGTTCCTCCTGCGACTGCGATCCTCATCGCTCTTCCTCCGGTCCTTGCCTCATTGTGTCCCTGGAGGGTCGGGGCCGCGCCCCAGCCCTCCGGGGTCCTGACGAGACGGGCGCGGAAAGTGTGAGGTCCGCCGCAGGGTCACCCACCCGGCCTCACACTCCGCGGGGCTGCGTCGTCAGGGTGATGATGAACGAGAGACCACCCCACCGAAGGCCGGGAACGTCCATGAACGACCAGCCGGACCACACGGATCAGCCGGACCACACGCTGGACGACGTGTTCGCCGAGCGCCGCCGCCTGCTGTCGCTGGCGTACCGGATGACCGGGACCCTCGCCGACGCCGAGGACGTGGTGCAGGAGACCTACGTGCGCTGGTACCGGATCGACGAGGCCGAGCGCGCCGAGATCGTCAACCCCGCCGGGTGGCTGACCCGCGTGGCCGGCCGCATCGCCCTCGACCTCCTGGCGTCGGCGCGCCGGCGGCGGGAGCAGTACGTCGGGCAGTGGCTGCCCGAGCCGGTGCCCGCCGGCCTGTTCGACGGCACGGCCCCGCTCGACGGCACGACCGACCCGCTGGAGCGGGTCACCCTGGACGACGCCGTCAGCACGGCGCTGCTCGTCGTCCTGGAGGCGATGACCCCCGCGCAGCGGGTCGCGTTCGTGCTGCACGACGTGTTCGCCGTCCCGTTCGACGAGATCGCGGGGATCGTCGGGCGGTCGCCCGCCGCCGTCCGGCAGCTCGCGGCGTCCGGACGGCGGCAGGTCCGCGAGAACCGGACCGCCGCCGTGCCCCGCGAGGAGCACGACCGGACGGTCCGGGCGTTCCTGCACGCCGCCCAGGCCGGCGACATCCAGCAGCTCATGCGGGTGCTCGCGCCGGACGTCCAGCTCCGCACGGACGCGAACGGCCTGGTCACCGCCGCGCTCAACGTCATCGAGGGCCCGGGCCGGGTGGCGCGGCTCGTGCTCGGCGTCGACGCCAAGATGCCCGAGCTGACCCACCACCTGGAACCCACCGCCGACGGCCTGGGCGTGGTGCTGCGCACCGGCGACCAGGTGGCCGGCGTGATGACCCTGCACGTGGAGAACGACCTGGTCACCGACGTGTGGATCATGCTCAACCCCGCCAAGCTCACCCACTGGATCCCGACCCCCGAGAAGCTCGAAGGACACGACCATGACTGACCCGGCAACCACAGCGCCCGCACCGGCCGGGACGCGGCCGGTGGGCCGCGTCCAGTACGGGTCCCTGGTCGCGACCGTGATCATCGTCGGCTTCGTCGGCGCGTGGTCGTACTTCCTGCCGCAGGCCTACTACGACCACTTCCCGTCCGTGCTCGGCGAGTGGGTCTCCAAGGACGGCCCCTACAACGAGCACCTGGTCCGCGACCACGGCGCCATGTACCTCGCGCTCGGCGCGGCGAGCCTCTACGGGCTCTTCCGGCCCTCCCAGGCGGGCTGCCGCGTGCTCGGGATCGCGTGGACGGTCTTCGGCGTCCTGCACTTCGCGTACCACGTGACCCACCTCGGACACCTCCCGACCGACGAGGCGATAGGCCAGGTCGTGGTGCTCGCCGTCGCGATCCTGCTGGCGATCGGGCTGCTGGTCCCGGGCCGCCGCCCGCAATCGATTGCAGGCCCGACGGGAGACGTCACCCAGCCGGAGAGGTAACGGAGACGTAGCACTGCTACGTCTCCGTTACCCGCTCCCGGGGACGACGTCGCCCCCGCACCCGCCCCGTCAGGACAGGTGCCAGACCTCCTGCATGTCGCGCCAGCCCTCGCCCGGCGCGGCGTCGGTGCCGAACGCCGTCTGGCACGGGTCGGTGTGCGTCCACCACTCCTGCGTCACGGGGTCCTCCGCGATCCGGGCCATGTCGGCCTCATGATCGTCGCCGGTGTACTCGTAGTAGGCGAACAGCGTGTTCTCCAGCACGAAGATCGTGTAGTTGTGCACGTTGCAGGCCTGGAGCGTCGCCTCGACCTGCGGCCAGACGGCGGCGTGCAGGCGCAGGTACTCCTCGCGCTTCTCGGGCACCACGTCGACCACGAGCCCGTGCCGCTCGACCTGCGGCTCGACGTGCTGTTCGACATGCTGCTTTGCTTGTCGGTTCACGGGTCGGCACGGTATCAGGACCTGGTCAGAGCCCGAAGAACTCGCGGGGGACCGTATCGCGGGCACCGGGCGCGGCCACGACGATCCGGGCTCAGCCCCGCATCACCTTCGTCGCCCCGACCGACCGCGGACCCTCCGCGAGGCGACGCCGGTACGCGGCCGGGCTGACGTCGAACGCGCGCGTGAACGCCGTGCTCAGCGCGAACCCGCTCGAGTACCCGACGCGCTGGGCCACGGCGTCGAGCGTGAGCGAGCGGTCCACGAGCAGGTCGCGCGCGAGGGCGAGCCGCCAGCTCGTCAGGTACCGCAGCGGGGGCGTGCCGACGAGCTCGGTGAACCGCGCGGCGAGCGTCGCGCGGGAGACGGCGGCCGCCTGCGCGAGGCCGGCGACGGTCCAGGCGCGCTCGGGTTCGGCGTGCATCGCCCGGAGGGCCGCGTTCACCGCGGGGTCGCCGATCCCACCCACCCAGCTGGGCCCGGCGGGCGGGTGCGCGCCGGTCCAGGCGCGGATCGACTCGATGGTCACCACGTCGACCAGGCGGTCCAGCACCACGCTCTGGCCGAGGTCGTCGCGCGCGATCTCCCGCGCCAGGTGGCCGACGAGCGCCGGGTCGAGCGCGCCCGCATCGACCACGGCGGCGTCGGGCAGCACCTCGGTGACGAACCGCCCGACGCTGCCGACGTCGGCGTAGGAGGCGACGATCATCCGGTCCGGGCCGTCGGGGTCGTTGCCCCAGTGCCGCAGCCCGTGGGCGAGGGCCAGGTCGAGCGGGGCGCCGTCCGGCGTGACGCAGCGCTGGCCGGGCTCGATGATCGCGACCGTCGCGCTGCCCGCGGCGTCGGCCACGCGGTAGGGCAGCGGGCCGCGGACCAGCGCGACGTCCCCCGTGCGCAGCTCGTGCACCGCGTCGCCGGCCTCCAGCAGGCCGCCGCCCGAGGTGACGATCACGACCGTGAGCGCGGCCTCGTCCTCGACCCGGACCGCCCAGGGCGCGCGCATCGACATCAGCAGCGTGAAGGCGCCCTCGGCGTGCGGGTGCGCGAGGAGCTGCGACAGGGGGTCCATCCGCCCACCTTAGACGCTGGAACATGGGGCATAGACTCTGAGCTATTCAGAGTCCAGGCCGGCGCCGCTTCGATGGACCCATGACTACTTCGGAGAGCACCGCACCAACCACCACCACGACCACCGCGCCGATCCTCGTCACCGGCGGCACCGGCCGAACCGGCCGCCGCGTCGCCGACCGGCTCCGCGCCCAGGGCCGCCAGCCCCGCATCGCCTCGCGCTCCGGTGCAGCCCCCTTCGACTGGCACGACGACGCCGGCTGGGACGCCGCACTGGACGGGACCTCCGCCGTCTACGTCTGCTACTCCCCCGATCTGGCGCTGCCCGGCGCCGACGCGGTGATCGACGCGTTCACCGCGCGCGCCGTCCGGCACGGTGTCGAGCGCATCGTCCTGCTCTCGGGCCGCGGGGAGGACGGCGCGCGGGCCTGCGAGGACCTCGCCCTCGCCGCCTCGGCCGCCACGACCGTGGTGCGCTGCTCCTGGTTCCAGGAGAACTTCAGCGAGCACTTCCTGCTCGGCGGCGTGCTCGACGGCCGCATCGCCGTCCCTGCCGACCAGGTGCGCGAGCCGTTCGTCAGCCTGGAGGACGTCGCAGACGTCGCCACCCTCGCGCTCACCAGCGACACCCACGCCGGCGAGGTCCTGGAGCTGACGGGCCCTGAAGCCTTGACGTTCACCGAGGTCGCGCGCGTGCTGAGCGCGGCGACCGGACGGACGGTCCAGCACGTGCCGCTCACGCCCGCCGACTTCGTCGCCGAGCTCACCGCCGCCGGCGTGCACCCCGAGGAGGCCGAGAGCCTCGCCTGGCTCTTCCAGGAGGTGCTCGACGGGCGCAACACGGCGACCACGGACACGGTCGAGCGGGTGCTCGGCCGGCCCGCGACGCCGTTCGACGCCTTCGCCCGCCGGGCCGCGGCGTCGGGCGCCTGGACGCTCCCGGCCTGAGGCCGGGTCGGTCGTCCGGCTCCTGCACGAACCACCCGTCGCCCGTGACGTGCGTGTGGCACGGCCCCGTGCCGGCGATCGCGCCCGTCAACATCAGGCCCCCGGCCGGGTCCACTGCGGCGTGGGCCGGCTGGTCGGTCCCCAGGTGGCCTCTCCGTCCGCGTCGGTGGCCCAGTACCAGCACGAGGTGTGGCCCGCGGGCCAGCCCTCGGGCACGTCCTCCCAGGCCTCGCCGCGTCCGTAGGGCGTCATGTCCAGCAGGCCGAAGATCCCGGCGGCCGGCTCGTTGCCGCGGCCCGTGGTCCGGTAGGTGAGGTAGACGCGGTCGCCGTCGCGCAGGAAGCAGGCGATGTGACCCATGTCGACGCCCAGCGGCGCGGGCAGGTCGCGCACCGAGTACCAGGGCTCGGTGTAGCCCATGAACTCCACGAACGGCGCGACCTCGGCCCAGGGGCCCTCGGTCAGCATCGCGAAGGACACGCCGCGCGCCCGGAGGTAGGGGGCGGCCTGCTGGACGTGCCAGGTGTTCATGGTGCAGCCGGGGCACTGGCCGCTGATCGGGTCGCCGTCGTGCCACATGTGCTGGTAGACCACGAGCTCGTCGCGCCCCTGGAACAGGTCGGCGAACCGCACCGGGCCATCGGCGCCGGTGACCGGGACGGTGCCGTCGAGCTCCGTCATCGGCAGCCGGCGACGGGCGGCCGCGAGCGCGTCGCCCGCGCGGGTGTGCGCCTTCTCCAGGGCCAGGAGCTCGTCGCGGGCGGCCTGCCAGGCGTCCCGGTCGACGACGGGCGGACGGGCGGTGGTTCTCGGCAGGGTGGTCTCGGGCGTCTCGGTCATCGTCTGCTCCTGGGCATCGGGTCCGGCGCCGGACAGCGCCCACAGGTACCGACGACGACCGGGGCCCCGACTCATCGCGCGGAGCCCTGGTCGCGGCCGGGCAACCCCTCTACGCTGCATCGGAGCATGCCGGGCGAAGGGGGTCGCATGAGATCAAGGCAGCGTCGCGTCTCCGTGTTCCTGCAGGTCGTCGGCCTCCTCGCGTGGCTGGCGTCGGCCGTCTCGTCGATCGTGCTCGTGGTGCACGACGAGTCGCGGGACCTACGGGTCGTCCCGTGCGCGACGATCGCCGTCTCGCTCGCCGTCATCACGCTGCTCGTCCCGCCGGAGGTCACGCCGCTGCCCGCCCTGTCCGGCCGCCGACGGCGGAGCGTGGCCGCGTTCGGCCGGCTGGTGGTGCGGGTGTGCTGGCTGCTGCGTGGCCTGGCGACCGGTGCGGCCGCGTGGGTCGTGACGTGGAACGCCGACTCGGCGGCCTTCCAACCGCTGACAGCGGCCCTGGTCGCGGCCTCGATGACGCTCGCCACCGCGGGCCAGCTCGGGCAGCATGCCGCGGGGTTCGTCACGGCGGCCGAGGACCTGCGCGGGAGGGGGCTGCTGAACCGGTTGGGCACGATCGTCGTCGCGGCGGTCACCGCCGGCTCCGCGGGCCTCGTCGCCGCGTTCGTGAACTGGTTCTGGGACCGGGCCGGGGAACCGGTCTGGACGCTCACCCGCGAGGACTGGGGTCTGCCCTCGTTCGTGGCCGGCCTGCTCACCGGCGTGACGACGTTCCTGGTCGTGGCGACGATCGCCGGTGCCGTGGGTGTGGCGATGATGTCGGTCGCCCTGGCCCTCGGACCGGGCAACGCCGTCGGACGATGGCTGGGCGCCCACTCACCGGTCCAGTACGCGCGCTGGATCGACAGCGTCCACGTGAACGTGCTGGGGTTCACCTACTCCGGCCCCGCCGTGCCCACGGAACGTGTCGCCCGGTCGATCTACCGCGGGGTGCGCGACAGCTCGGGCGTCCTGCACCCCGTCTTCCTCCGGATGCTGTCCGAGGACGTCCTGGCTGCCGCAGCCCGGCTGCTCCCGGCCGGAGCCCAGGAACCGTGGGTCTCGCTGCGCGCGGTCGGGGACCACGAGGAGATCTACCTCGAGTTCCTGCCCGCCGGAGCCGGCCCGGACGAGCCGCGCGAGACCCGCCGGCTCCACGACTTCGCCGAGGCCGCCGCTCTGCGGCGCCTCCGGACCGGGCTGCCCTCGCCGCTGGAGGGGCTGCCCGCGGAGGTGCGGTGCGCACCCCGGGGGACCCCGATGGGTGCGGGGCGATGGACCGACCTCGGCGACTCCACCGTGGGTGAGCCGAGGGCCGCCAACGGCGACCCGCTGGAGCCTGACTGGGCCGACGTGCCGGTCCGTGACGACCTGATCCGGGAGGTGGTGCGTCACCCGCCGGGCCCGCGCCGGGTGCGCGAGCAGCTCGGTCTGCCGCAGGTCCGGTGGTGACCGGCCGGACGCCGGAGAGCGCACACCGGGGAAGGAACCTCGCGCCGAGGGTGTGAACCGGGTCCCTGCAGCCTTACTGCTTGGAGCCTTACTGCCTGGAGCCCTACTGCCCGGAGCCCTACCCCGGCGACGGCGCCGCCCGGCGCTCGGCCGCCGCCGAGCGGCTCGTGCGCAGGTGCTCGCGGGCCAGCCGCGCGGCGGCCTCGGCGTCCTGGTCGCGGACGGCGTCGAGCAGCGCCCGGTGCTCGTCCGCGATGCCCGTCAGGTCGGAGTGCTGGGCCAGGAGCCACCGCACCCGGCTGGCGGTGACGGCGTGCAGCTCGGCGAGCACGGGGTTGCCCGACGCCGCGACGACCGCCTCGTGGAAGTCCGCCGCCGCCCGCCGTGCCGCCGGGGCGTCGCCGCGCCGGGCGGCGGCGTCCTCGCGCTCCCATGCCTCGGTCAGGGCCGCGAGCTGCTCCGGGGTGCGCCGCCGCGCGGCGAGCCGGAACTGCGTGGGGTCGGTCGCCTCGCGCACCTCCTGCAGGTGCGCGACGTCGGCGTCGGTGAACTCCCGCACGACGGCCCAGGTCCGCGGGCGCGGCGTGACCAGCCCCTCCGCGACGAGCGCCCGCAGGGCGTCCCGCACCGGGATGCGGCTCACGCCCAGCTCCGCGGCGAGGTCGCGTTCGACGAGCCGGCTGCCGGGCGCGCGGGTGCCGTCCACGATCTGCTCGCGGACGGCACGCGCGACCCGCACCGACTCGGGCTCGAAGTCGCCGTCCGGCGGCATGCTCATGGGCGCCATCCTGCCAGGAACTGAAATGGGATACCATTTTACGCCGCCTGCCCCACCGAGGAAGGAACCCTCATGACGAGCACCACCCCCGTCACCGTCCTGCGCGACGTGCGCCCCTGGGGCGGCGAGCGCAGCGACCTGCACATCGCCGACGGCGTGATCACCGCCGTCCTCCCCCACGACCCGGCAGCGGGCGGCGCCGCCCGCGACACCGGCGGCGGCGCGCCCGGCGGGACCGTCGAGGGCGCGCCCGGCGGGACCGTCGAGGGCGCGCCCGGCGTCGTCGACGGCGGCGGCCTGCTCGCGTTGCCCGGCCTGGTCAACGCGCACGCGCACGTCGACAAGTCGTGGTGGGGCAAGCCGTGGGTGAGCTACGGCGGGGAGCCGGGCACGCAGGGCCGGATCGCGCACGAGCGCGCGCACCGCGACGAGCTCGGCATCCCGGGCGTCGACGTGACGCTCGCCGTGCTGCGCGAGTCGGTCCGCACCGGCACCACCGCCGTCCGCTCGCACGTGGACGTCGACCTGGGTGTGGGGCTGCGCGGCATCGAGGTGGTGCGCGAGGCCGTCGCCGCCCTGGGCGGTGCGGTGCACGCCGAGATCGTGGCGTTCCCGCAGGACGGCGTGCTGCGTCGCCCGGGCGTGCTGGACCTGCTCGACCAGGCGGCGGCCGCCGGGGCCGAGCACGTCGGCGGCCTGGACCCGGCGTCCATCGACCGCGACCCGGTGGGCCAGCTCGACGGCCTGTTCGCGATCGCGGAGCGGCGCGGCGTCGGCATCGACGTGCACCTGCACGACGGCGGCGAGCTGGGCGCGTTCCAGATCGAGCTGATGATCGACCGCACCGTCCGGTCCGGCCTGCAGGGCAAGGTCAACGTGGCGCACGGCTTCGCCGTCGGGCAGCTCGCGGGCACCCGCCAGGCCGACCTGGTCGCGGCGATGGGCGAGGCGGGCATCACGATGACCACGGTCGCGCCGATCGGCGCCGCTCCCCTGCCGCTGCACGCGCTGCGCGCCGCCGGCGTCGCCGTGGGCCTGGGCACGGACGGCATCCGTGACCTGTGGTCCCCCTACGGCACCGGGGACCTGCTCACGCTGACCACGCAGCTCGCCCGCCTGTCCGGCTTCCGGCGCGACGAGGACCTGGTCACCGCGGCCCGCATCGCCTCGGCCGACGCCGCCCGCTTCGTCGGCCGCGCGGCGCACGACCTGGTTGCCGGCGCACCGGCCGACGTCGTGCTGGTCGACGCCCAGAACGTGCCCGACGCCGTGGTCCGCGCCCCGCGCCGCGCCCTCGTGGTCGCGGCCGGCCGGGTCGTCGCCAGGGACGGCGAGGTCCTGGTCTGAGGTGAGGGGTGAGCCGACGGCAGGCCCGGTGCCCCGTCATCGGCCCATCGCATTGATCGAACCAATCGCCCCGCGATCCCGTAGCCGTCCCACGCAACACCTTGACCCGCAGCGCTCCCGTCCGTAGATTGCAGGCATTTCATCGGATGTTTGCGAGGGAGCGGCATGGCCACGATCACCGGAGTGCGCGTCGAGGACGTGCGGTTCCCGACGTCGGCCACCGCCGACGGCTCGGACGCGATGAACAAGGACGCCGACTACTCGGCGGCCTACGTCGTGCTGGAGACCGACGCGCCCGACCCCGCCGCCTCGGAATCCGCCGGCCCGTCCGGATCCGGAGGCACGCTCGGCGGGTACGGCCTGACGTTCACGATCGGCCGGGGCAACGACATCGTGGCGGAGGCCGCGCGGCAGCAGGCCGCGGTGCTCGTGGGCCGCGACGTCGACGAGCTCGTCGCGGACATGGGCGCGGTCTACCGCGACCTGACCGCCGACAGCCAGCTGCGCTGGCTCGGACCCGAGAAGGGCGTGGTGCACCTGTCGCTGGCGGCCGTGCTCAACGCCGCCTGGGACCTGGCGGCGCGCCGCGCGGGCAAGCCGCTGTGGCGGCTGCTCGTGGACATGACCCCCGAGCAGCTCGTCGACGTCGCCGACCTGCGCTACCTCTCCGACGCCCTGACCCGCGACGAGGCGCTGGCGATCCTGAGGTCCCGGGAAGCAGGACGGCAGGAGCGCCTGGACCACCTGGAGCGCACCGGCTACCCCGTCTACACGACGTCGGCCGGCTGGCTCGGCTACAGCGACGACAAGCTGCGGCGGCTGTGCCAGGAGGCCGTGGACGCCGGGTACCAGCACGTGAAGCTGAAGGTCGGGGCGAACCTCGACGAGGACGTCCGCCGGCTGACCATCGCGCGCGAGGTGCTGGGCCCCGACCGGAACCTGATGATCGACGCCAACCAGGTGTGGGACGTGCCGCAGGCGATCGAGTGGATGCGCGAGCTGGCGCGGTTCGACCCCCTGTGGATCGAGGAGCCCACCTCGCCCGACGACATCCTGGGCCACGCCGCGGTGCGCCGCGCCGTCGCGCCGGTCGGCGTCGCGACGGGCGAGCACTGCCACAACCGCGTGATGTTCAAGCAGCTCTTCCAGGCCGAGGCGATCGACTACTGCCAGCTCGACACCGGGCGGCTGGCCAGCATCAACGAGATCGTCGCCGTGCTGCTGCTCGCGGCCAGGTTCGGCGTGCCGGTGTGCCCGCACGCGGGCGGCGTCGGCCTGTGCGAGATGGTGCAGCACGTCTCCGTGCTGGACTACGTGGCGATCGGCGGCGACCTCACCGGCCGCGTGACCGAGTACGTGGACCACCTGCACGAGCACTTCACCGCCCCGTGCGTCGTCGCCGACCGGGGCGCGGGCACCGCGTACGTGCTGCCGGCGCTGCCCGGCTACTCCACGCAGATGTACGAGGAGTCGATCGACCGGTTCCGGTTCCCGGACGGGACGTACTGGGTGGGCGAGACCTCGGTGGGCGGCGCTCCGGTACGCGACACACCTGTGCCGGATACTTCTGTGCGGGATACTTCGGGGCATGTCCCGCACTGACGAGGTCGTCGACGGCATCCGCAGGATGATCCTCGACGGCAGGCTGCGACCCGGCGACCGCCTGCCGGTGGAGAAGGACCTGGCCGACGAGCTCCAGGTCTCCCGCGGCTCCCTGCGCGAGGGCGTGCGCGCGCTGTCGATCCTCGGCGTGCTGCACACCCGGCAGGGTGACGGCACGTACGTCACCAGCCTCGACGCCGCGCGCCTGCTCTCCCCCATGGCCCTGGTCCTCGACCTGCAGGACGACGGCGCGCTGCCCGCCTTCCACAGCGTCCGCCGCGTCCTGGAGACGGAGGCCGCCGGGCTGGCGGCCACCCGGATGACCGACGAGGCGCTCGCCGAGGCCCGGGCCGTCCTGGACCAGGTCGCCGGGGTGCTGGACGGCGCGGAGGTGGACCACGACCGGTTCATCGAGGTCGACATCGCGTTCCACCGCGTGATCGCGGCGCACACCGGCAACCCGGTGCTGGAGGCGCTGATCGAGTCGTTCGCCGGCCGCACCGTGCGGGCGCGCCTGTGGCGCGTGCTGCACGCCGAGGGCATCGAGGCGCGCACGCACGGCGAGCACGAGGCCGTCTGGCGTGCGCTCGCCGCGCGTGATCCCGAGGCCGCCCGGATCCGGATGGCGGCCCACCTCCTGGGCGTCGAGGACTGGCTGCCGAAGCCGGAGAACCTGGACGAGGACTCCTGACACGTGCGGGCGGGTCTGCCACGCGCTACTCGTACAGCACCGCGGCGATCTCCTCGTCGTCGATGTTCGTCTGGTCGTACCAGTAGAAGCCGGAGTCGATGACAGGCTCGACCTCCTCGCCGTCGATCGCGGCGACGGCGGCCTTCACCGTCTCGTAGCCCATCTTGATCGGGTCCTGGGTGATCGCCCCGGCCATCAGGCCGTCGCGGATCGCGTCGGTCTGCGCCTTGCCGGAGTCGAAGCCGATCACGGTGAGCTCGCCCGACCGCCCGGACTCCTGGACCGCCTTGACGACGCCGATCGCCGACCCCTCGTTGGTGCCGTAGATGCCCTTGAGGTCGGGGTGGGCCTGCATGATCGCCTTCGCGGCGTCGGCCGACTTGAGCTGGTCGCCCGCGGCGTACTGGGTGTCGACGATCTCGATGTCCGGCGCGTTCTCGTGGATGTACGCGGTGAACCCCTCGACGCGCTGCTGCCCGGTCTGCGACGTCTGGTCGTGCCCCACGATCGCGATCTTGCCGCTGCCGACCAGCTCGGCCATGTGCTTGGCCGCCTCGGCCGACGCGGCGAGGTTGTCCGTGGACACCGTGGTCACCGGCACGTCGGAGTCCACGCCCGAGTCGAAGGCGATGACGGGGATCCCCCGCGACTGCGCGTCCGTCATCATCGGGATGGACGCCTCGGAGTCCAGGGCCGCGTAGCCGATCGCGTCCGGGCTCTTGTCCAGGGCCGTCTGCAGCATGGTGAGCTGCTTCTCCACCTCGGTCTCGGTCTCCGGCCCCTCGAACGTGACCTCGACGCCGAGCTCGGCCGCGGCGTCGTCGGCGCCCTGCTTGACCGCCTGCCAGAACTGGTGCTGGAAACCCTTCGAGACCAGGGCCACGTACGGCTTGTCCCCCGTCCCGGGCGCCCCGCCTCCCGAGCCGCCCGAGGCGCACGCCCCGAGGGCGAGGACGGCGACGGACGCGGCGAGGGCCATCAGGCGCCTGCGCGTGGTGCTGCTGCTGTTCATCCGGGTCCAGCTCCTTCGGTGGTCGGTTCGAACGTCCGTGGTCGGTCGAACGTCCGTGGTCGGTTCGAACGTCCGTGGTCGGACGGCGGCGTCAGGCTTCCTTGCCCCGCCGCAGCATGTCGGCGTACACCGCCAGCACGATCACGATGCCGACGGCGACCTTCTGCCACTCCTGCGGGATCGACATGATCCGCAGGCCGTTGGTGAGCGTCGCCATGATCAGCGCGCCGATGACGGTGCCGAGGATCGTCGCCTTGCCGCCGCGCAGCGAGGTGCCGCCGATGACGACGGCGGCGATGGCCTCCAGCTCGTACCCCAGCCCGAGGCCGGGCTGCGCGGAGTTGAGGCGCGAGGCCATGACGACGCCGGCGAGCCCCGTGAACAGGCCGGCCACGACGTAGATGACCACCTTCCACCGACGCACGTCGACGCCGGAGATCGCCGTCGCCTCCTCGTTGGAGCCGATCGACAGGGCGTAGCGCCCCGTGAGCGTCTTGCTGAGCGTCACGCCCGCCAGCACGGCGGCGACGAAGAAGATGAGGACGGCGTTGGGCAGCCCGGGCACGAGCTCGCCGCCCGCGAGCTGGCCGAACCCGGGCACGTCGCTGAAGTAGATGGGCTTGGTCCCCGAGATGACCAGCGAGAGCCCCTGCGCCACCATCATCATCGCGAGCGTGGCGATGAACGGCGGCAGCCGGAGGTACGCGACGTTCAGCCCGTTGAGCAGGCCGATCAGCGCCCCGATCGCCAGCCCGCCCAGCACCCCGACCACGAGCGGCAGCCCGAGGTTCGCCAGGAACACGCCGGTCATCACCGAGCACAGCGTCATGCCGGTACCCACGGACAGGTCGATCCCGCCCGTCGCGATGACGAGCGTGGCGCCCAGCGCCATGATCCCGGTGACGGCGGTGGCGAGCAGGATGCCCTTCACGTTGGCCCAGTCGAGGAAGTACGGGCTCGCCACCGAGAAGAACACGAAGATGACCACCAGCCCGCCGAAGGCGAGGAGCTGCTGGAGCTGCTGGCGGTTGCCGAGCCTGGTGACATTCATGCGTCGCCTCCGGTCGTGACGAGCGAGCGGTCGGCACCGAACCGCGTCGCGAGCTCCATGATGTGGTGCTGGGTCGCGTCGGCGTTGGCGAGCGTCCCGGTGACCCGGCCCTCGCACATGACGACGATCCGGTCGGCCAGCCGCAGCACCTCCGGCAGCTCCGACGAGATGACGACGATCGACTTGCCCTGCGCGGCCAGGCCCGTGAGCAGGGTGTAGATCTCGTCCTTGGCGCCGACGTCGATCCCGCGCGTCGGCTCGTCGACGATCAGCACGTCGCAGTCCCGCACCAGCCACTTGGCCAGGACCACCTTCTGCTGGTTGCCGCCCGAGAGGTTCTTGGCCCGCTGGGTCACCGACGGGGTCCGGATCGAGAGCCGGTCCACCATCTCGGCGGCGACCCGACGCCCGTCGGCGTCCCGCACGAACCCGCCGCGCGTCATGCCGGGCAGCGAGGACAGCATGACGTTGCGGACCACGTCCTGGTCCAGCAGCAGGCCGTAGCGCTTGCGGTCCTCGGAGAGGTAGCCGATGCCGTGCCGGACGGCGTCGGCAGGACTGCGCACCGTGACCGGCTTGCCGTTCACCTCGACCACGCCCGTGGACCGGTCCGCCCCGATGATAGCCCGGGCCACCTCCGTGCGGCCGGCGCCCATGAGCCCCGCGAGGCCGAGGATCTCGCCGCGGTACAGCTCGAAGGACACGTCCTTGAGCAGAGCGCGGGTGCTGAGGCCCCGCACCGCGAGCGCCACCTCACGGTCCGCCACCCCGGGTGCGGGCTCCGGCCGCACCCCGGTCGCGAGCTGTCGCCCCACCATGGCGGCGATGACGTCCCGCGTCGCGGTCCCCGCCGTGGGCAGCGTGTCGACGTACCGGCCGTCGCGCAGCACGGTGATGCGGTCGGAGATCTCCTTGATCTCGTCCATCCGGTGCGACACGTAGATGACGCCGGTGCGCGGGGAGACGAAGTCGCGCACGATGCGGAACAGCGTGGCGACCTCGGTCTCGGTCAGCGCCGCCGTCGGCTCGTCCATGATCAGCACGCGGGCGTCGAACGAGAGCGCCTTGGCGATCTCGACCATCTGCTGGCCGGCGACGCTCAGGTGCGCCACGGGCTGCCGCGGGTCCAGGGGGATGCCGAGCCGCTCGAAGAGCCTGCCCGCGCGCCGCTCCAGCTCGTCGTCGCGGATGAGCAGCCCGGCGCGCCGGGGCTCGCGACCGATGAAGATGTTCTGCGCGACCGTGAGGTCGGGCATGAGGTGGAACTCCTGGTGGATCACGCTGATGCCGAGCTCGTTGGCCTGCCGGGGGCCGGCCGGGCTCATGGGCGCGCCGTCGAGCTCCATGGTCCCCGCGTCGGGCCGGTGGATCCCGGACAGCAGCTTGAGGAGCGTGGACTTGCCCGCCCCGTTCTCGCCGACGAGCGCCAGCACCTCGCCGTGCCGCAGGTCGAGGTGGACGTCGTCGAGCGCGCGCACCCCGGGGAAGGACTTGCTGATCCCCGTGGCACGAAGAAGTGCCGGGCCGTCCGTCACGTGAGCTCCCTTGCGTACGTGCCTCGCATCCAACCGCTGGCATTCAACCGCAGACATCGGATGCATCTCAAGGCTTTCCGCAAGATTCATGCGAATTTGCCCCGTTCGACGGGCGTGGGGCACAGATAGATCGGACGTTTATCGTCCGGTCAGAGCTCTGCGTCCGGCACTGCGTCCGGCACTGCGTCCGGCACTGTTTCCGGGACCGCGTCCGGGGCGAGCAGGCCGGCGTCGGCGAGCGCCTGCCACAGCTCCCCCGGAACCCGCACGGCTGCCCGCTGCGCGGCCTGCACCGCGTGCCCGGGCTCCCCGAGTCCCACGACGGTGCTCACCACTGCCGGGTGCGTGCGCACGTAGGCGAGCGCCGCCTGGGGCAGCGTGACGCCGTGCTCCTCGCACACCGCCGCGATGCGGCGGGCGCGGTCGAGCGGTCCGGCGGGGACGGGCGCGTAGTCGTAGGTCGCGTCCGACGGCGGCCGGTCGTGCGCCAGGAGCCCCGAGTTGTAGACGGCGGCCGCGACGACCGCCACGCCGCGCTCGGCAGCGGCGGGGAGCAGGTCGGCCAGCGCGGGCTGCTCCAGGAGCGTGAACCGCCCGGCGCACATGACGACGTCGACGTCGGTCTCGCGCACGAACCGGGTCAGCATCGCGGACTGGTTCATCCCGGCGCCGATCGCGCCGACGACACCCTGGTCGCGCAGCTCGACCAGCGCGGGCAGCGCCTCGTGGGCCGCCTGCGCCCAGTGCTCGTCGGGGTCGTGCAGGTAGACGACGTCGAACCGGTCCAGGCCCGTGCGCTCCAGGCTGGCCTCGATCGAGGCCAGCACGCCGTCGCGGGAGAAGTCCCAGACCCGGCGCGCGGTGGCCGGCACGTCGAACATCTCGGGGTCGGTGCGGTCGGCGGTCTCGGGCGACGGGACGAGCAGTCGTCCGACCTTCGTGGAGACCACCACCTCGCCGCGCGGCCGGGTGCGCAGGTAGGCGCCGAGCCGGCGCTCCGACAGGCCGAGGCCGTAGTGCGGCGCCGTGTCGAAGTAGCGGATCCCGGCGTCCCACGCGGCCTCGAAGGTCGCGTGGACCGCCTCGTCCGTGGTCGCCCGGTACAGGTTGCCGGCCGGGGCGGCACCGCATCCGAGCGTGGTGAGCCGGACGCCGGTGGCGCGCACCTCGGTGGTCAGCATGGGGGTCCTCCTCGACGGCACCGGCGAAAACATCAGATGTATAGCACGCCTGCGCCCGGAGCGGGTCCTCCCAGCGGCTGCTCGGCCGGCTCGCACGAGGCACAATGCAGGATGACCACTGACGAGAACCCCCCGGTCGACGTCAAGCCCCGCTCCCGCCAGGTGACCGACGGCCTCGAGGCCACCGCGTCGCGCGGCATGCTCCGCGCCGTCGGGCTGGGTGACGACGACTTCGCCAAACCGCAGATCGGCGTCGCGAGCTCGTGGAACGAGATCACGCCCTGCAACCTCTCGCTGGACCGGCTCGCGAAGGCGAGCAAGGAGGGTGTGCACGCCGCGGGCGGCTACCCGCTGGAGTTCGGCACCATCTCCGTCTCGGACGGCATCTCGATGGGGCACGAGGGCATGCACTTCTCGCTCGTGTCGCGCGAGGTGATCGCCGACTCCGTCGAGACCGTCATGCAGGCCGAGCGCCTGGACGGCTCGGTGCTGCTGGCCGGGTGCGACAAGTCGCTGCCGGGCATGCTGATGGCCGCCGCCCGCCTGGACCTGTCCAGCGTGTTCCTCTACGCGGGCTCGATCATGCCGGGCTGGGTCAAGCTGACGGACGGCACCGAGAAGCAGGTCACCATCATCGACGCCTTCGAGGCGGTCGGCGCGTGCGCGCGCGGGCTGATGAGCCAGGAGGACGTCGACCGCATCGAGCGGGCGATCTGCCCCGGCGAGGGCGCCTGCGGCGGCATGTACACGGCCAACACGATGGCGTCGGCGGCCGAGGCGCTCGGCATGTCGCTGCCCGGCTCCGCGGCGCCGCCCGCGGCCGACCGCCGCCGCGACACGTGGGCGCACCGGTCGGGCGAGGCCGTGGTGAACCTGCTGCGCAAGGGCATCACGGCGCGCGACATCCTGACCAAGGAGGCGTTCGAGAACGCCATCGCCGTGGTCATGGCGTTCGGCGGGTCCACGAACGCGGTGCTGCACCTGCTCGCCATCGCGCACGAGGCCGAGGTGGAGCTCACCCTCGACGACTTCTCCCGCGTGGCCGACCGCGTGCCGCACCTGGGCGACCTCAAGCCGTTCGGCCGGTACGTGATGAACGACGTCGACCGCATCGGCGGCGTGCCCGTGGTGATGAAGGCGCTGCTCGACGCCGGGCTGCTGCACGGGGACGCCCTGACCGTCACGGGCCGCACCATGGCCGAGAACCTCGCCGACATCGCGCCGCCCGACCCGGACGGCAAGATCCTGCGCGCGATGGACAACCCGATCCACCGCACCGGCGGCATCACGATCCTGAACGGGTCGCTGGCCCCGCAGGGCGCCGTCGTGAAGTCGGCGGGCTTCGACTCGGACGTGTTCGAGGGCACCGCGCGCGTGTTCGAGCGCGAGCGGGGCGCGCTCGACGCGCTGGAGGACGGGACGATCCAGGCCGGCGACGTCGTCGTCATCCGCTACGAGGGCCCCAAGGGCGGGCCGGGCATGCGCGAGATGCTCGCCATCACCGGCGCGATCAAGGGCGCGGGCCTCGGCAAGGACGTGCTGCTCATCACCGACGGTCGCTTCTCCGGCGGCACCACGGGCCTGTGCGTGGGGCACATCGCGCCCGAGGCCGTGGACGCCGGTCCCATCGCCTTCGTGCGCGACGGCGACCGCATCCGCCTCGACGTGGCGAGCAAGACCCTCGACCTCCTGGTCGACCCCGCCGAGCTGGAGGCCCGCTCGACGGGCTGGGCTCCCCTGCCCCACTCCTACCAGCGCGGCGTGCTCGCCAAGTACTCGAAGCTGGTCCAGTCGGCGTCGAAGGGGGCCGTGCTCGAGTAGACAAGCCCACACTGCGGACCAGGTCGTTGCCGAAGGTAACTATCTGGCACGATGGCGGTGTGACGAACGACGGTGGTAGCGGCGGTTCAGGGGACGATCGAGACTTCCGCTTTCGCGACATCGCCGTCGTCGCCTACCTGCCGTCCGTCGTCAGCTCGGTCGGCCACGGCGCGGTCATGCCCGTACTGGCGATCCACGCCGGCGACCTCGGGGCGGGTACCGCGCTGGCGGCGCTCGTCGTCGCGCTGCTGGGGATCGGTCAGCTCGCCAACTCGCTGCCGTCGGGCGCGCTCGTCGCGCGGCTCGGCGAGCGCCGCACCCTGGTGATCGCCGGGCTCGTCGACGCGGTGGCGATGCTGGTCGCGTTCTTCGTGCCCTCGGTCTGGCTGCTGTGCGTCTGCGTCTTCGTCAGCGGCATGAGCTGGACGGCGTTCCTCCTGGCCCGGCAGGGGTTCCTCATCGACGCGGTACCGGTGAGCCACCGGGCGCGCGGCATGGCGCTGCTCGGCGGGTCGATGCGGCTCGGCATCCTGGTCGGCCCGTTGCTGGGCGCGCTGCTGATCCACCTGTTCGACGTGCGCTCGGTGTTCCTGCTCGCGGCGTGCGCGTCGGTCGCGTCCGCGCTGATCGTCACGCGGATGCCGGACTTCGGCCGCGTACGCCGCGGCGCCGTCCCGCTGCCGGTGCACTCGGTGCTCCGGGAGCACCGCCGCACGCTGCTCACGCTCGGCGTGGCCGTCATCATCATCGGCGCGTCGCGGTCGGTGCGCACCGGCCTGCTGCCGCTGTGGGCCGACCACGTGCACATCTCCGCCGCGGTGGTCTCCCTGCTGTTCGCGGTCGCCGCGACGATCGACATCGCGCTCACCCTGCCGGGCGGCTGGCTGCTCGACACCAAGGGCCGCCGGGTGGTGGCGGTGCCGGTCGTGCTCGCCGTCGGCGTCGGCTGCCTGCTCCTTCCCCTCGCCGACTCGGCGCTCACCGTCGGCCTGGTGATGGCGCTCATCGCGCTCGGCAACGGGCTGGGCTCGGGGATCGTCATGACCCTGGGCGCCGACGTCGCGCCCGAGGAGGGCCGGTCGCAGTTCCTCGGCGGCTGGCGGCTGTGCGGCGACATCGGCAACACCGGCGGGCCGCTGCTCGTCTCGGCGGTGGCCGCGATCGCGCCGCTCGCCGCAGCGCCCGTCCTCATCGGCGTGCTGGCGCTGCTCGGCGCGATCTGGGTGGGGCACTGGACCGGCAAGGCCGACCGGGACCGCCGCGCCGGGGGCGGCGCCGCCCCCGCGTAGGGACGGCGGGCGCGACGCGCTCCTCCGTGCCACGGTGAGACCGTGACAGCGTCGCCCGCACCCCCGGACCCGGCTGAGTCCGCTGACCCGACGGGCCCGACAGGCCCGGCCGGCCCGGCCGCCATCGACGCAGCCGTCGACGCCCTCTACACGCAGCCGCTCGACAGTTTCGTGGCCGCCCGCGACGCGGCGGCCCGCAAGGTGGCCGACGGCGGCGACCGGCTCGGCGCGGAGCGCCTCAAGCGGCTGCCCAAGCCGTCGGTCGCGGCCTGGGTGATCAACCACGTCGTGCGGGAGCGGCCGGACGACGTCGCGGCGCTCACCACCGTGGGCGACGAGCTCCGGGCCGCCACGCAGGACCGCGACCGCGCCCGGATCAAGGCGCTGGACCACCTGCGCCGCGAGCGGACGGAGGCCCTGGTCGGCGCGGTGCGGGACGCCGGCGAGGTGGACGGGCGGCCCGTCTCGGCCGCCGTCCTCGACCGTCTCACCGAGACCCTGACCGCCGCGGTCATGGACGCGGACGCCGGCGCGGCCGTGCGCGCCGGACGCCTCTCGCGCGGCCTGCAGCACGCCGGGTTCGGGATCGTGGACGAGCTCGGCGAGGAGGCAGACCTCGTGGCACTGCGCCCGGAGGCGGCGGAGCCGGACGCGACAGAGGCAGAGCCGGAGACGGCGGAGACCGAGCCGGACACGGCGGAGACCGAGCCGGACAAGGTCGCCGCAGAGCCGGACAGCGGGCGAGACACGGCGGAGGCCGCCGAACGGGCCGTCGAGGAGACCTCCGCGCAGGTGGACCGGCTGGAGGCCCGGCGCGACGACGCGAGCGACCGCCTGCGCGCCGCGGACGCCGCCGTCGAGCACGCGGAGGGCGAGACGGCACGCCTGGACGAGGAGCTCGCACGGCTGACCGCAGAGCGCGACGCGGCGCGCCGTGCCCTCGACGAGGCCCGGGCGGCGGCGGACGAGGCGCGCACCGACCTGACCGCCGTCGAGGAGGAGCTCGACGACGCGGAGGAGCGTGCGGCGCAGGCCCGCCGTCGTCGCCGGGCGGCGCGCGGCCGCTGAGTGCGGGCGCTGAGTGCCGGCAGGACGTCAGTCGTCCGGGCCGGGCTCCCGGACCGTGTGCAGCACGCGGACGTGCTGGTCGTCGACCGGCGCCGCATCCGGTCCGAGGTCCGGCGTGGTCCCGTGCTCCCGGAGCACGGCGATCACGGCCCGCCGGCTGGTGTGCCGCCGGATCTCGGCGGCCGCCTCGCGGTCGAGCCGGTCCAGGAGCTCAGCGGCGGCAGCGGGGTCGTCGAGCACGTCCGGCAGCTCTGCCGGCGGCACGCCCAGCTCGGTCAGTCGCGCGATCCGTAGCAGCCGGGCCAGGTGGCGCACGTCGTACTCGTGGTCGTCGTCGGCCGTACGTCTCGGCTCCTCGAGCAGCCCGATCTGGTGATAGTGCCGCAGGGCACGGATCGTCACGCCGGCGAGACCTGCCAGCTCGCTGCTGCGCACGGTCACCTCCTTCGGCGGCTCGACGACGTACGCCCCCGAGCGGAAGGCCTGCCTGCCCCTCCGCAGGGGCCCGCTGCGGAGGGGTTTGCTCGGTAGTTCCCGTCCCAGACACGGGAACTACCAATCGCAACGTATCAGGTGGGATGTGGCCTT
Source organism: Promicromonospora sp. NPDC050262 (assembly GCF_040655935.1). Taxonomy (NCBI): domain Bacteria; kingdom Bacillati; phylum Actinomycetota; class Actinomycetes; order Micrococcales; family Promicromonosporaceae; genus Promicromonospora; species Promicromonospora sp. NPDC050262. The sequence goes on from NZ_JBFAKX010000001.1 coordinate 354,471, forward strand.
CACCCGCAAGAATGCGCGGAAAGTCGGTAATGAGCTAGATCAATTCATCCACCTTTGTCACCCCTCTCGCCCCCGGAGATTTCTTATCGCGAAGACGGCCGGACGTCGGCCGGACCGGCCGGCCCGTCAGGGGCCACCAAGCGCCACCAACAGCTTCTCCACGGTCTCCTCAACGGTCGACTCCTGCCCCACGACGAACTCCTCCTCGACGCGCAGCCGGTCGTCGGGGGTGAACCAGTCCGCCATCTGCTCCGGCGTGAATTCGGCCGCCTGCGGCCGGGTCGTGTGCCGGCGGAGCGTCTCGTCGAACGGCACGTCCAGGTACGCGCACGCCGTCGTTCCGGCGTGGTCGGCGACCAGGGCGGTGAGCATGGGCCCGTAGTGGTCGCCGGCCAGGATTCCCTCCAGCACCACGGAGCAGCCGGCGTCGAGCGAGTGGCGCACCACGGTGTCGATCAGCCCGATGTTGACCCCGCCGGGCACGTCCTTCTCCCACAGCAGGATGCGGCGCAGGTAGTCCTGCTGCACGAGCGCCGTCCCCCGGCCCATCCGGCGGCGCAGCTCCGCGGCCACGGTCGACTTGCCCGCCCCGGACGGACCGCGCACGACGGCGAGGCGGGTCTCGGCGCTCCCGCTCAAGCCCTGCTCCCCATGCCCTGCCCGCTCAAGCCCTGCTGCCGGTGAGCGCGAGCGTCCCGCCGAGGCCGATCATCATGCCGCCGCCGGTGGCCCGGATCGCGGAGAGGCGGCTCGGCGACGACGCGAACCACGTGCGCGCGGCACCCGCCAGGAGCGCCCACAGGCTGTCGAAGACCAGGGCGACGAGCGTGAACACCAGGCCGAGCACCATCATCTGCAGCGGCACGTGCCCGGCGCGCACGTCCACGAACTGGGGCAGCGCGGCCACGAAGAACACGATCGTCTTGGGGTTGGTCACGCCCACGACGAAGCCCTGGCGCAGGATCACCCAGCGCGACGGCGCCTGGCGCCCCGGTGCGCCGTCCACCTCGCCGTCCGGCCCGACGCCGTCACGCCGGTGCCGGATCGCCTGCACGCCCAGGTAGACCAGGTAGCCGGCGCCCAGCAGCTTGAGCACCGTGAACGCCACGATCGACTCGGCCACGACCGTGCCGACGCCGAGCGCGACGGCCGCGACCAGCGGCAGGGCGCCGAGCTCGTTCCCGGGCACGCTGAGCAGGCCGCCGGGGCGGCCCAGGGAGAGCGAGCGTCCGACGACGAACAGGACGCTCGGCCCGGGGATCACGATGAGGATCACGGACGCCGCGACGAACGCGACGAGGGTCTCGATGGTCGGCATGGCGCCACCCTATTCCCCGCTCGTGTGCACCCCTTCGAGCTGGTCGGCCCGGCGCACGTGCCGGGTGACCCACGGCCCGAGCAGCGCGAGGACGGCCGCGAAGCCCAGGGCGACGAGGCCGATGCCGCCGAAGTACGCGGTGTCGGACGCGCCCTCGGTGGCCTGGACGAGCTGCGCCGTGATGGCCTGCCCGGCGGCGGGCGCGAGGAACCACAGCGCCATGGCCTGCCCCTGGTAGGCGCGCGGCGCGAGCAGGGTCGTGGCGGCCAGGCCCACGGGCGAGAGGCACAGCTCGCCGAGGGTCTGGATCACGTACACGACGACGAGCACCCAGCCGGGCGTGAGGTCGTCACCCGCCAGGGCCGAGGCGCCGGCCAGCACCAGGAACGACAGGGCCGCGAGCGCCAGGCCGATCGCGAACTTGTACGGCGTCGGCGGCCGGTCCTTGGTGCGGACCCACAGCCAGGCGAACGCGGGGGCCAGAATGATGATCGCGGCGGGGTTGATCGACTGGAAGAACTCGGGGCTGACGGTGAACCCGAGGATCTCGCGCGAGGTCCGGTCGGCGGCGAACGTCGCGAGCGTCGTCGCCGCCTGCTCGAAGATCATGAAGAAGAGCATGGCCGCGACGAACAGGGGGATGTAGGCGACCAGGCGGGGCCGCTCGGCGTCGGTCACGCGCGGCGACCGGTACATGGTGATGAAGAACGCGATCGGCGCGAGGAACGCGATGTAGCTGAGGGTGTCGATGAGGGCGTGCACACCCCACTCGCCCGAGACGAGCCGGGCCACGAGGTACACCAGGATCACGGCGCCGAGGATGATCGCGAACATGCGCACCACCGCCGGCCGCTCCCCGGGCCGCACGGGGTTGGGCACGACGTCGCCCGCGCCCTGCAGGTTCTTGCGGCCGAGCACGAAGAACACGAGCGCGATGCCCATGCCGATCGCGGCCACGGAGAACGCGGCGTGGTAACCCCAGACGGCCCGCACGGCGCCGACGATGATCGGCGAGAAGAACGAGCCGATGTTGATGCCCATGTAGAAGATCGAGAACGCCGACTCGCGCCGGGGGTCCTGCCGCTCGTACAGCGCGCCCACCATCGAGGACACGTTGGGCTTGAGCAGGCCGGTGCCGAGCGCGACGAGCACGATGCCCAGGTAGGAGAACCCGGCGGTGGGGACCGTGAGGCACACGTGGCCGGCGGCGATGATGATGCCGCCGTAGAGCGTGGAGCGCCGGGCGCCGATGACCCGGTCGGCGAGCCAGCCGCCGACCACGGACAGCAGGTAGACGCCGGTGCCGTAGATCGAGACCACGGCCTCGCCCAGCGTCTCCTCGAGGCCCAGGCCGCCGTTCGCGATCGTGTCGGTCAGGTAGAAGACCAGGATCGCGCGCATGCCGTAGTAGCTGAACCGCTCCCACAGCTCGGTCGTGAACAGCGTCATCAGACCGAGGGGATGCCCGAAGAAGCGCCGGTCGCCCGCCACTGCGGCGGGTGGGGTCGGGTCCGGTCCGGTTCCTGACGGCGGTGTCGCCGAGCCTGTGCTCATCCCCCGATCGTCGGTGCCGCGACGGCGGGCCGCACGTCGGGCGGGAAACTCACCGCGCGGCCGCCGACCGCCCCCAGAGCATCCGGCCCACCACCCGCCGTCGGACCACCACGCCGACGTGCACCGCCAGTGCGGCGTAGAAGCACAGGTGCGCGGCGATGTGCAGCGGCAGGAGGTCGGAGCTGCCCAGCACCAGCGCGATCCCGGTCGCGGGGACCACGAAGAGCATCGCGAGCAGGATGCGCTCGGCGTGGTGCAGCACCTTCCGGTCGGTCCTGGTCAGCCGCGGGTCCCAGGGCGGGAGCGGCGTGGTGCTGCGCCACACCACGCGCAGCACGCCGATCGCGACGATCGCCAGCCCGAGCAGGACGTGCCACGCCGGCAGCGCGAGCCCGCCCTGGCCGTCGAGGAGGCCACTCGCACCACTACCTGTCCCGCTCCCCGCCCAGTCACCCGTCCACAGGTCCGCCCACGCGGAGCCGACGGCGTCGTCGGCGTCCTGCTCGCGCAGGTCCTGGGCCTGCTCGCAGGCCTCCTCGAGCCGGTCGAACCGGTCCTCCTCGGCGTCGGTCGTGTCGCCGCCGCTGCGGTCCTCCCCCACCGGGTCGCAGTCGACGTCGGGCACGTCGCCGTCGTCATCCATCGCGTAGCCCACCGCGAGCTGGGCGGCCAGGAGCGCGACCGTCGACCAGTGCAGGACCTTCGTGACGATGCCGTAGCCGTGCTCGCCGTTGCGCCACCTCATGCGGGCAACCTCAGCGCAGGCGGGCGGTCCTGTCCAGCCCGCGGCCCCAGGTCGCGGCAAAACGCGCGCGGTACTGGCTCGGCGAGGTGCCGAGGCGGGCGACGAAGCGGCGGCGCATCGTCTCGGGGCTCCCGAACCCGGCCGCACCCGCGGCCGCGGTGACCGAGTGGCCCGCGTCGAGGAGCGACCGGGCGCGGTCCAGGCGGGCGTCCTCGACGAACCGCGCCGGTGAGGTGCCGAGCTCGGCCGCGAACAGGCGGGTGAGGTGCCTCGGTGAGACGCCGGCGACGGCGGCGAGCGACGTCGCGGTGTGATCGAGCGCGGGCTGCGCCGCCACCAGGTCCACCACCTCCCGCAGCGCGGAGGAACGGGGCGGACGCAGCTCGAGCGGAGCGGAGAACTGCGACTGGCCGCCGGGCCGCCGCATGAACATCACCAGGTTGCGCGCGACGTCCCGCGCGAGCTCGGGGCCGTGGTCCTGCTCGACGAGCGCGAGTGCGAGGTCCATGCCGGCCGAGACCCCCGCGGACGTGAACACACCGCGGTCCTCGACGAACAGCGCGTCGAGCTCGACGACGACGTCCGGGTAGGTCCGGGCGAGGACCTGACCGTGCCTCCAGTGGGTGGTGGCACGGTGCCCGTCGAGGAGACCGGCCGCGGCCAGGACGAACGATCCGGTGCAGATCGATACGAGCCTGCGCGCCCGGGGCCCGACCTCGCGGACGGCGGCGGTCAGCCCGCCCGGGACCGGCCGACGGACGAGCTCGTCCCCGCCTGCGACGACGACCGTGTCCACCTCCCCGAGACCGGACACCGCCGCGTCGACGGGCAACCGGGTCCCGATCGACGTGCGCACGGGCTCGCCCGACACCGAGGCATAGCTGAGGCGGTACGCCGCACCGAAGGTGTTGGCCTCGGCGAGAACCTCGGCCGGACCGGAGACGTCGAGCATCTTCATGCCGTCGAACACGACGAACACGACGTCCCGCTCGGTCACCACCTGGCTCACCTCCGTCACGCTCTGCGGGCCCGGCGGCCCAGCGGTCACACTCAAGCACGACCTGGAGGGGCGGTCACTCGGGCCAGTCGTTGTCCTGGATGATCCGCACGAAGTCCTGCCGCCGGAACGACGGGTCGAAGTGCGCGAGCACGTCGTCGTTCATGGTGCCGAACGTCGTGCCGGGCCGGCCGGCCATGCCCTCGTAGAAGGCCCGCAGGATGCGGTTCTTGAAGTCCGGCCGCGGGTGCGCGGCGACTGTCTCGGCGCGCTGCCAGGGTGCGATCTCGCCGAGGTCGAGGCCGAGCACGTCGGTCTCCACCCCCAGGGTCACGACGGCGACCTCGGGCGCGAGCAGGTGCGGCACCTCCGGCGTCGTGTGCAGGGCGACGGCAAGCCAGACGGCGCGGACCTCCTCCGGCGAGCGGCCGTGGCCGCGCAGGAACGCCGACGCCGCCTCGGCACCATCGATCTCGAAGCGGCGGTCCCGGGAGCCGTACGCCGCCGTCAGACCGAGATCGTGGAACATCGCCCCGACATAGGCGAGCTCGGGATCGACCGGCAGACCACGGGCGGCCGCCTTGAGCATCCCCCAGACGAAGACCCGGCGGGAGTGGTGGAACACGAGGTCGTCGGCGGCCTGCCGCACCAGTGCGGTCGCGTCCCGGACGAGCTCGGTGTCCGGGACGGCGATCCCGGCGATGGTCTCAGGCATGTGGGGCTCCTCGGTCGATGGCTGGGTACGGTGCGCATGTCGTCGCACCCACCCACCGTCCCCGGTGCCGGGCCGTCGGCGCACCGTCCGGACGGACCGGTACCCCACAGATCCGGCCATCGTGGTGCGCGGCCTCGCGCCCGCTGGATCACCGCTCCTCAGCCCGCACGGCCGTCGCGGACACGGCGTCGTCCCCATACGCCCTACGTTGTCGAGAGTTGAGTGCTGGGTTTTCGCCCTTCTGGCACACGAAAAAGGGCGAAGATCCAGCACTCAACGATGACGGCCGCGGGCGGTCAGGACGGCGCCGGGCCCGTCGAGCCGCGCCAGATGATCGTGTTCAGCGGCCCGTCCGACGCCGCCTCGGCCTCGCGGGCTGCGGCCGTCTCCGGCTGGAGCGTGGCGACCAGCCGCGCCATGGCCGCCCGGCCGAGCTTGCGGTGGTCGACGTTGACGGTGGTCAGCGTGGGCTCCAGGTACGCCCCGAGCTGGTTGTTGTCCCAGCCGGTCACGCTGAGGTCGCCCGGGATGGTCCACCCGCGCTCCCGGGCACCCAGGACCACGCCGGCCGCGCCGACGTCGCTCGCGGCGATGACGGCGGTCGGGTGGTCCTTCTCGGGCAGGGACAGGACGGCGGCGTGGGCACCCTCGGCCGACCAGTCGCTCTCGATGATCTGGGCCGGGCCCAGCCCGAGCCGTTCGACCGTGGCGACGAAGACGTCGCGGCGGCCGCGGGCGGAGGCGTAGTCGAGCGCGCCGGTCACGTGCAGGAACCGGCGGTGACCCAGCTCCGCGAGGCGTACGACCAGGTCCTCGACGGGCGAGCCGTCGGCCAGCTCGCCGACGCCGCGGAACTTGTCGTCGTAGTCGGCGGACACGACGATCGCGGCCCGCTCGGGAAACCTCCCGCCGGAACCCGGCGGCAGCGGCGCGAGGGCGAGGACGCCCTCGACCTGACCCGAGTCGGCGAGCTCCCGCACCCGCTCGAAGCGGTCGGCCGGCGTGCCCTCGACGCTGAACGCCTCGACGGTGTAGCCGTGCTCGTGGGCCACCTCCATCACCCCGCTCAGGATCTGCGGCGGGCCGTACGTGGCCACCGCCGGGAGCAGCACGGCCACCCGGCCGCTGCGCCGGGTGCGCATGGACCGGGCGGTCAGGTTGGGGCGGTAGTCGAGCTCCTCGACGGCCTGGCGCACGCGGGCCACGGTCTCGGGCCGCATCTTGGCGTCGTTGCGCAGGTAGCGGGAGACGGTCTGGTGGGAGACCCCGGCGGCCTTCGCGACCTCCCAGATCGTGGCGCGCCGCCGGTCGGTCGCAGTGTCCGTCGACGTGTCGCTCGAGCTCTCGTTCGCCATGCCCCGTCCTCGCTGGTCGTCACGGCTGGTCATCACGGCTGGTCACCGCTGGTCATCACCGTTGGTTGTCAACGCTGGTCAGCGCCGGTCATCACCGCTGGTCAGCGCCCGCGTCCGTGTGGCACGCGAGCATTCTGGCACGCCCCCGCAGATCACCGTCGCGTGAGAGGCCCTTGCGAAGTGATCGATCACCTCCTAGCCTAACCCGCAAGCGGTGATCGATCACTCTGCAATGGTGCAGCCCCGTGGCAATGGAGCTGGCGATGGAGCAGGTCGTGGCAGATCGCCCTTGGAACAACGATGTACCACCCAACGACGAATGAGCCGGCAGCGCCCGGACCCGCATGGCGGGTCGTCCGAGCCCGGGGAGAGGCCCCGGGCCATCAAGTTCACCATCAGTCCGTTCACCGAGGAGCGACACCATGCCTGAGAACGCGCCGCACGTCCGTGACGTGCCGGGGATCGCGGGATGACCGCGGTCGACGAGACCCGCGCGGGACGCGCCGGTTCCCGTCGTCGCGCGCCGGAAGGCGGCGACGGATCACCGCCGATCCGCCGGCCCATGCCCTGGTGGCGGCGGCTGGCGCGCGACCGGGCCGTGCTGCTGCTGGCGCTGCCCGGGATGGCGGTCATCGTCGTCTTCCAGTACCTGGCCCTCGGCGGCAACGTCATCGCCTTCCAGGACTACCAGCCGTACCTCGGCATCGAGCGCAGCCTCTGGGTCGGGTTCGAGAACTTCCAGATCCTGTTCTCCGGCGACCCCGAGTTCCTGGCCGCGCTCCGCAACACCCTGGTCATCACGCTGCTGCAGACGGTCTTCGTCTTCCCCGCGCCGATCGTCCTGGCCCTGCTGCTGCACAGCCTGGTGTCCAACCGCGTGCGCCAGTGGGTGCAGTCGATCCTGTACCTGCCCCACTTCCTGTCGTGGGTGATCGTCGTCGCGGTGTTCCAGCAGATCCTCGGCGGGGCCGGGCTGATCAACAACTTCCTCCGGTCGCACGGCTGGCAGCCCATCGACATCATCGGCAACTCCGACGCCTTCTACGCGCTCATCACGTCGCAGGTGATCTGGAAGGACACCGGGTGGGCCACCATCCTGTTCCTCGCCGTGCTGGCCGGGATCGACAAGTCGCTGTACGAGGCCTCGGCCGTCGACGGCGCGTCGCGCTGGCGCCAGACCTGGCACATCACCCTGCCCGGGATGCGGCCGATCATCATCATGCTGCTCATCCTCAAGCTCGGCGACTCCCTGAGCGTCGGGTTCGAGCAGCTGATCCTTCAGCAGCAGGCGGTCGGGCTCGGCGTGTCGGACGTGCTGGACACCTATGTCTACAACCAGGGCGTCCTGGGCGGGTTCTGGGGCGTCGCGGCCGCCGTCGGCCTCGTGAAGGGAGCGATCGGGCTGGTCCTGGTCCTCGTCGCCAACAAGACCGCCCACGCCTTCGGCGAGGAAGGGGTGTACCGAGCATGAGCACGACCACCACCGCAGGACCTGCCCCGACCACGGCGGGCCCCACCATGAACGACGACCGGCCCCGCGGCCGCACGCGCCCCGTGATCGACGGCGTGGCGATGCCCGGCCCCATGGAACGCACCGTCAAGGGCATCGTCCTGACGATCGCCTGCGCGCTGGTGATCCTGCCGTTCGTCGGCATCATCTCCACGAGCCTGGCCACGCCGGAGCAGGTCACCGAGGCGGGTGGCTTCGTGCTCCTGCCCACCGGGATCGACCTGAGCGCCTACCGGATGATCTTCGCCGGCGGCGTCGTCACGCAGGCGCTGTGGATCAGCATCCTCGTCACGGGCATCGGCACCACGCTGAGCCTCGCGCTGACGACGACGCTCGGCTGGGCCCTGAGCCGCAAGGGTGCGTTCGGCGTCCGGGCGATGCTGCTCGTGGTGCTGATCAGCCTGCTCTTCAACCCCGGGATCATCCCGAGCTATCTCGTGGTCCAGCGGCTCGGCCTGCTGGACACGCTGTGGGCGCTGATCATCCCGACGTCGGTCTCGGCCTTCAACGTGGTGGTCGTGCGCGCGTTCTTCGTGCAGCTCCCGAACGAGGTGATCGACGCCGCGCGCATCGACGGCGCCACCGAGTGGCAGCTCTTCTGGCGCATCGGGCTGCCGCTGTCCAAGCCGGTGCTCGCCGTCGTCGGCCTGTTCTACGGCGTCGGCTACTGGAACGCGTTCTTCAACGCGCTGCTCTACATGTCGGACGCGAGCAAGTGGCCACTGCAGCTCGTGCTGCGCACCTACGTGGTCGACGGCGCCCAGCTCGGCTCCCAGGACCTGGGCATCGACGCCGCGTCCCTGCCGCCCCAGACGTCGCTGCAGATGGCGATCCTCGTGGTCTCCATCGTGCCGGTGCTGCTGGTCTACCCCTTCCTGCAGCGCCACTTCGCCAAGGGGATGCTCACGGGCGCGGTCAAGGGCTGACCCGCGCGGCCGGCGTCGTCGGGCGCCTGCCCGGTCTCCTTCCCGTTCTTCCCTTGCGGCTGTCCCCGCTGTCCCCACTGTCCCCGCTTTCCCCTGCTCAACCCTGCTTTCTCCCCCCGCTCGATGAGGAGTAGTCATGAACCGTTTGCTCACGGAGACGAACATCAGCCGCCGCAGCCTGCTGATGGGAGGCATGGGCCTCGGCGCGTTCGCCGTGCTCGGCCTCGCCGGCTGCAGCAACGAGGGCCGCGGTGGCGGTGCCCTGACCGGCAACGCCACCGTCGCCCTGCCCACGTACGTCCCGTACGACGGCGTGCCGATGGACATCAAGGGCGCCGACGGCGTGCCCGACACCATGCTGAAGTACCCCGCCAGCCCCCAGAAGGTCACCAGCGGCCAGCCCGGCGACGGCGAGGACGTCGGCATCTTCGGGATGACCAACACCCCGGTGCCGCCGTCGGTCGACAACAACGCCTACTGGCAGGAGCTGCACGAACGGCTCGGGTTCGCCCTGACGATCGCACTCACGCCGGCCGGCGACTTCTCCGACCGCTTCCAGACGACGGTGGCCGGCGACCGGCTGCCGGACATCTTCGAGATGTTCCCCGGCGACGTCCCCGGCCTGCCGAGCCTGCTGGAGGAGCGGGCGACCGACCTGACCGAGTTCCTCTCGGGAGACGCGGTCAAGAAGTACCCGTTCCTCGCGAACATCCCCACGGAGAGCTGGCAGTCCTGCGTCTACAACGGCAAGATCTTCGCCGTGCCGGTCCCCCGCGGCCCGGCGCAGAGCGGTGTGTTCTACGCGCGCCAGGACTGGTTCGAGGCCGAGGGCATCGACCCGCAGGTGACGTCGGCCGAGGAGTTCTACGACCTGTGCAAGGAGCTCTCGGGCGGCAACACCTGGGCGCTCGGGCGCGTGCCGCTCGGGCACCTGCGCCAGATGTACGAGATCCCGAACGGCTGGTCCGAGGACGGCGGCAAGCTCACCAGCGCCAACCTGCACGAGCGTCAGCAGGAGGCCCTGGAGCTCGGGCGGCGCCTGGTCGCGGACGGGTTCGTGCACCCGGACGGCGTCCCCGCCACCCAGCCGCAGCGTAAGACGTGGCTCGTCAACGGCACCATCCGCATGCTCGACGACACGTTCAGCGCGTGGCCCGACTTCTCGAACTACCCGATCGACGAGAACTTCCGGCTCTCCGTCGCACCGCCCCCGCTCGCCGAGGGCGGCGGCACGGCGGGCATCCACCTCGGCGCGCCCGTCCAGAACATCACGTCGATCAGCAAGAAGTCCGCCGGCCGCGTGGAGGCGCTGCTCGACGTGCTCAACTACCTCGCCGCCCCGTTCGGCTCGGAGGAGCACCTCTTCCGGACCTACGGCGTCGAGGGCGTGCACCACGAGCTCGACGGGACGGACCCGGTGCTCACCGAGAAGGGCCGCACCGAGATCCAGCTCGGGCTCAAGTACGTCGTCGAGGGCCCCTGGGTCAACTTCCAGGCCGGCGACCCCGACGTCGCGCAGGCCGAGCACGACGCCCAGGCCGCCGTCGTACCGACCGCCGTCGCCAACCCGGTGCAGGGTCTGTTCAGCGACACGGCCAGCCGCAAGGGCGGCCAGCTCGGCGAGAAGCTCGTCTCCGTGGAGTCCGACATCCTCGCCGGACGCAAGCCCGTCACCGCCTGGGCCGACGCCGCCGCGGCGTGGGCGAAGGGCGGCGGCGACACGATCCGCGACGAGTACCAGACGGCGCTGGCGGAGCGGCAGGGCTGACCCGCACCCGCCCTCGTCCACCGCTGAGTGCTGGGCATGTGCGGGATCGGGCTACCTGATCCCGCACATACCCAGCACTCAACAGGTTTGCGGCTGGACGGGAGGTTCAGTCCTGTGCGGGACGGCCGGCGGGGTGTCCGGGCGACGGCGCTGCCGCCGCGCATTCGACGCACCGCTCGGCGGAATTCCGCCGCTCAAGACGTGACAAAGAGGTCCGGGAGGCGGGTGCGGTCGCGCCCGCGGTGAGGCGGACGGCGCGCGGTGGGGCGGGCGCGCCGCGCAGTGAGGCCGACGGCGCGCGGTCGGGCGGACGGCCCGCGGACGCGCGAACGGCCCGCAGGGGGCGGACGGCGCGCGCGGCGGCACGGGCGGAGAGGCTGGCGCGAGTGGGCGCGAACGGGCGGGCCGCCTAGGCTGCCCGGTCCCGCTAGGCTGCCCGGTCCCGCTAGGCTGCCCGGTCCCGCACGACCCAGTCCGCGAGGGCCGACAGCGGGACCAGCAGCTCGCGGCCCCGTTCGGTGAGCTCGTACTCGACCCCGGGCGGAACCGTGGGGAAGACGGTCCGGGCGACCAGCCCGTCGTCCTCGAGCGCCCGGAGGGTACGGGTCAGCATCCGCTGGCTGATCCCGTCGACGCGCCGGTGGAGCTCGTTGAACCGGTGCGCGCGCTCGGCGAGCAGCATCAGCACGAGCAGCGTCCACTTGTCGCCCAGCATCCGCACCACGTGCGTGACGGGGCACGCCTCGTACTCCTCGGTCGGGACCCGTCCCGGCAGGCGGCCGCCGACGGCGGCGGCAACCATGTGGGCGTCGGGGTGGGGCACATCGGTGTTCCCATCTGACATGAAAGTGCCTTCTTCCGAGACGTCCGCGGTGCCGTGAGGATCGATGACGTCACCGTACCCAACGGTCACGACCGCGAGACGACGAGGAGACACGAGTGAGCACTTCCCCCACGCTGCTGGTCCTGGGCGCCGGACCCGGCCTCGGCATGTCGGTGGCCCGGCGGTTCGGCAAGGAGGGGTACCAGGTCGGTCTGGTCTCCCGCAGTGCCGACCGTCACCCCGGTTACCTGGACGACCTCCGCTCGGCCGGGGCTCGCGCGGTCGCCGTCGCCGCGGACGTGCGTCGGCCTGGTGACCTGCGACGCGCGATCAACGAGGTCGCGGCGGAGCTCGGGCCCGTCGACGTCGTCTACCACGGGCCGGGTGCCGACAACCCGGCGGCCGCCCCGATCGGCATCCTCGACACGAGCGCCGACGACGTCCGCGCCGCAGCCGCCCAGGTCGTGGACCCCGCCGTCGAGCTCGCCGGGCTGGTGCTGCCGGGTATGCGGGAGCGCGGCAGCGGAGCGATCGTCTACGTGTCAGGGCTCAGCGCCGTCGTCCCGCTGCCGTTCCTCGGTCCGTTCGCGCCGGCCTCGGCCGCGCTGCGCACCTACGCCCTGACCCTCGCCGAGGCTGCCGCGCCCGACGGCGTCCACGTGGGCTCGCTCGTGGTCGGCGGGCTCATCGAACGCGGCGACATCCACAGGATGCTGACCGCGAGCCAGACGGACGTCGGCGGAGCAGATGCACCGGAAGCGACGCTCGATCCGGCGCCCGACCTCGCGTCGGACCTGACGTCGGACCCGGCTCCCGGCTCGGCTCCCGTCCCAGTTCTCGACCCCGACGACCTCGCTGATGCGGTCTGGCGCATCGCAACAGGCGCCGAACGCGAGGTCGTCTTCAACGCGCTCGCCCCGAACGCGGTCTGACCGGCGTCACCGTCGCCCTGGCTCGTCCCCACCTCGCACAGCCGTCGAACAGGCGAGAAGAGGCAGAGCCAGGGCATGGTCATGCCGCCGTTGCGGGTGGCATGGCGGACGGGTCGTCGGGGTCGACAGCCTCGCCGGGTGCAGGTGCGGGGTCGATGGGTGCTGGGTCGATCGGTTCGGGCACACGGATGCGGTGACCACGCGGATCGGTGAAGACCCACCCCGTCTCCACCAGCACACCGCCCGCGGTGTTGGCGTGGAGGGGTTTGCCGGCCCAGGACATCGTGATGCCCCGGGTATCGACGAGCTGGTGATGGAACCAGCACAACAACGCACTATTGGCCACCGACGTGGCGCCACCATCCGCCCAGTGCGTCACCGCATGATGCACCTCGCACCGCGACGGCGGCTGATCACACCCCGGGAACACACAATGCCCATCCCGCGCGATCACCCCACGCCGCATCTGCCCCGACACCGTGCGCTGCGCCCGCCCCACATCCAACACACCACCATCCGCACCGAACACCACCCGCGTCACCGCACTGTCACACGCCAACCTGCGCAACAACCCTCGCGGGATCCGACCACCCGACTCCGTGAACACCGCACCACCGGAACCCAACAACCCCATGCCAGCACCCACGCCCGAGTTCGGCACCCCTGAGTTCGGCACACCTGGGTTCGGCACGCCTGGGTTCGGCACGCCTGGGTTCGATGCACCTGGGTTCGACGCACCCCCGGTCGCCGACCGGTCCGGGACCCTCCGTCCGCAGGTCAGGCACGACCCCTCACGCGTGCGGGTGACCTGAGTGACCAGCTCCGACCAGGACACCGTGACATTCAGGTGCGGCCGGATCGACGCACCCGGCGAGGCCTGATTCGTGTCCAGCACCAGACGCGCAATGTCGGCCAGGCCCTGCGCACGGCGCTGACCAGGAGTCCTGGAGTCCTCCGCGGCCGGTGCACCGACCACCGCGTTCAACGCCGTGGTCAACAGCAGACCGTGCTCATCGGTCAAGAACCCCGCCACATGGAACCCGCCCAGGGTCCTGGACACATCCAAGAACTCACCCCGGACAGCCCTGTCATCGTCCACGTCATCGGTATCCGGATCCGTCACCGTCGCGAACCGGCGCGCCACCACCCGAAACTGATCCGCATTGAGTACCCCGGCCTCGCGCAGGACCAGGCCCTCACCCGTCACCAGGGTCCCCTCACCGATCGCGGCCTCGAGCACCTTCGTGATCCGGGCCCTGGTCTCCGACCCGTCCGGATCATCAGCCGGGTCAGGCAGATCCACCGCGACCGTGTCCACGAACGCCTCCGGTGTCGTGGTCTGCCCGGTGCGGGCATCGACCAACCACGCCAACGCGTCCTGACGGCTCCGGCTCGTGGGCGCGACCTCGCTCATCACCCGCGCATGATCCACACCCAGGACGCCCGCGACCAGACCCTCACGCGTCACCGGCAACGCCCGCGCCAACCGACGCGCCATCGCCACGTCCTTCCGCGCGGTGGACGCCGACACACCCTCCCGCAGCCGCAACCACGCCGGGAACGTGCGCGACATCCCACCACTACGCCACGACCCGTCGTCCTCGATCCGCGGCAACACCGTCAACCGCACACCCTCCAAACGACCCACGACCCGGCGCACCCGGGTATGAGCCTGCATCAGCCTGGTGACCGACGGCGCACCCCAACCATCCGCGACCCCCGGCGCGACCAACTCCGCCAGCTCACCCACCACGGCCTCGATCCGATCCAACACACCCTCCAACGAACCCGGGGACACACCACCGGACGCCACCCCCATCGAATCCACCCGTGCCACCCCCTGTGCTCGCCTGACACCATTGTCTCGAACATTCATACGCATCGCGAGGCACACATGAAATCTGTGGATAACTCTTCGCGCGCGAGAAGGCTTCGCGCCACGCGGAAGGCAGGCTGACCTTGAACAGGAGGACCTGGCTCGGCCACGGCCGTTACGGCAGCGTGCCCCGCTACGCACGGAGGCTCCCGGAGAGGCGCACGACCTCACCGAGGTGCACGTCGACACAGCCGCCCCGGGCCCGGCGCCGTCGCGGACATCGTCCCGGCAGCGGCGCCCGTGGAGTGCGGGCTCAGATGCCGGCCGTCGCGCTCCCCCGCAGGATCGAGGTCATCTTCTTGCCGCGTGCCAGCTCGTCGACCAGCTTGTCCATGTACCGGATCTGCTGCATCAGCGGGTCCTCAATGTCCTCGACGCGGTACCCGCAGATGACGCCCTTGATCAGGGACACGTTCGGGTTCATCGCGGGGGCCTGCGCGAAGAAGGTCTCCAGGTCGACCCCGCTGTCGATCGCCTGCCGGAGGCCGGCGTCGTCGTAGCCCGTGAGCCAGGAGAGCACCTGGTCCAGCTCGGCCGTGGTGTGGCCCTTCCGCTCCACCTTCTGCACGTAGAGCGGGTAGATGCTGGCAAAGCTCATCGCGAAGATCCGGTCTCGTGCCATCTCCCGACTGTATCCGGGCCCACCGACACCCCGAAGGAGCTAGCCGAGCTCGATGACGATGCCCGTCAGGTCGTGCAGCACGCTCGCCGCCCCGGCGGCGACCGCCTCGCGCGCACGGCCCGCCGTGACGGCGGCAGGGTGGGCGTCGTCGTTCCCCAGCCCCGTTCCGCGGAACTCCGCCCCCGGCCAGACGACGGCGGTCACGTTGTGGGTCGGCTCCGGAAGCTGCGCACCGACCACCAGGAAGTCGGTCTCCAGGTACTGGGCGGTGATCAGGGAGAACACGTCCACCACCCCGTCGCCGACGCCGACCACGAGGTCCGGCGCGGCCGCCACGGCCTCGTCGATGCGGCGCTCGACCTCGTCGTCGCTCCGGGCCGGCAGGACCGTCAGGTCCGCCCCGTGCTCCGCGGCATAGTGCTCGACGGCGTCCGTCAGGGTCGCGGTCGCGGCGTCGTCGCCGCGGGCGACGACGACGATCGTGTACCCGGCGGGGACGGCGACGTCGTCCCACGTGCCCGGCGTGGGGCGGACCGTCGCCTCCGGCGCCGGCTCGTGGCTCGACCCGACGAACCGCGCGGCGAACCCGGTCAGGGGCGCCGGGCTGGCGACACCGTCCGACGTCGGGCCGGGCGTGACGGCGCCACACGCGGCGAGGGTGAGCGCGACGGCGACCGCCGCCAGGCTCGCGGTGAGTCCCACTGCCGGCCGCCTCACGGCGCGACCACCTCGGACTCCTCGGCGGCTGCCTTGTCAGAGCCCGTTGCCCCCTCGGCCCGGACCGCCTCCTTCACCGCGCCTTCCACAGGAACACCCTCCGCCGCCGCGCGCTCCGCGAGCGCCTTCGCGACGGCCGCCTGGACGCGGGCGTCCTCGCGCTGCCCGCGGGTCCGGCGGCGGCGCACCATCACGACGACGGCTCCGACCAGCAGCACGACGACGACGAGCGGCAGCCACGGCACGGCCCACCCGGACGCGTGGGCCTCGACGGGGGCGACGCCGGGGGTCGCGCCCGCGACGTCGGGCAGCTGGGCGACGAGCACGATGTCGGCACCGAGCCAGAACAGCGGAGCCACGCCGTCGACCGGCACGGACACCGGCCAGGACTCACCCGGGAGGAGCTCGGGCACGTCGTCGGCGGCGCCCTGCGCGCCGAGCCAGCCGAACGGGCCGGCGACGCCGACCTGCTGGTTCGCGGCCAGGCGGACGTTGCCGTCGTTGCGGACGGTGTAGGTGACCGTCGCGTCCCCCGGCCCGAAGGGGTTGAGGGTCTGGTGGTACTCGACGTGCGCGTCGGTGACCGTCAGGCTCGGCGCGAGGTCGCCGGCGACCCGCAGGTACACGCGGATGCCGGACCGGGTCTCGTAGTCGAGCCCCGCGTCCTGGGCGGTGACGGTGCGCGAGGTCAGGATCGCTCCCGCGTAGTCGCCGGGCGTCGCGTCGTCGGGCACCTGGAGCGTGAAGGGGACGTCGGCGCTCTCGCCGGGCGCGAGGCGCACCTGGTCGACGGCGGGGTCGAGCCAGGACCCGACGTTCACGGAGCCGGTGTCGTTGGACCCGGTGTCGTCGGGCCCTGTGTCGTCGGACCCGGTGTCAGCGGCGTCATCCCGCGTCAGCACGTCGAGCTGCCCCGCCGTCGTCGTGTAGCCGTCGGCCGCGTAGATGTCGAGCCTCAGCGGGGTCTCGCCGTGGTTGGTGACGACGAGCTCGTCCGACACCTTGGCGCCCGGGTCCACCGTGTAGCGGAAGTTCTCCCGCTCGGTCCCCTGGTCGTTGGTCGCGGTGCGCACGCCCCAGGTGACGTCGTCGGTGGGTACGGCGGACGGCGCAGCAGCGATCGGCACAGCAGCGACCGGCACAGCAACGGCCGAGGGCCCGGCGAGCGCCGTCCCGAGGGTGACGACCAGGGCCACGAGCCCCACGGGCAGAGCCCTGAGCGCGGCTGAGGAGCGAGCGGCGACACGGCGCGTGGTCGCGCGGGCGGCAGGCACGGGCATGGAGGTTCCTTCGATGGTGCCGGACAGACAGGTTTCGGGAAGAGGGTTGACCGGGTCACCGGGCGGGCGACGCTCCTCGTGAGAGCGCCGCCCGCCCGGCGCGGGTCAGCCCCGCTCGGGTCAGCCCCGCTCGGGTCAGCCCCGCTCGGGTCAGCCCCGCTCGGGTCAGCCCCGCTCAGGTCAGCCCCGCTCAGGTCAGCCCCGCTCAGGTCAGCTCAGCGCGGTGAGCGTGAGCGTGGCCCGGTAGGTCCCGTCGGTGACGTCGACGGGGATCTTCAGGTCGAGGTCGGCGCCGAAGAGCGCCGAACCCGTGGTGTGCCCGGCCGCGGCGCGGCCGAGGGTCGCCGACTGGGACAGGCCCGGTCCGCCGGTGAACCCGGTCGCGACCTGCGCGCCGGCGACGGATCCGCCGCCCGCCTCGATCACGTCCGGCGTCCAGCCGAGGTACTTGCCGGAGAACGACTGGTCACCGGAGGTGAAGTCGCCCACCTGGGCCGACAGCGACCACTGCGGGCCGCCGCGGCGCGTGTCGGTCACCCGGATCGGGTTGATCGAACCGTCGGCGGCGTAGTGGTCACCGGCGGCCTCGGCGGTGCCGAGGTCGACCAGTGTGTTGGCGCCGTCGATGCTCCAGACGAACTCGCCCGGGGCGCCCTGCGGCACCACGACCTGCAGCTTCTGCGTGTCGGGGTCGACCGGCTTGGCGATGGTCACCTGGTCCACCACCGAGTTCACGGGGCGGTCGGCGTCCTTGGCCTCGGAGCGGATGGTGCGCACCGAGATGGCGTCGTCGGACACCTCCACGGCCGTGTAGTTGCGCACGTTCTCCTGGTTGAAGGCGGAGAGCCACCACGAGCCGGCCGCGTTCGCCGAGTAGTACTTCGAGCCGGACGCCGAGTTGGCCGTCACGTACAGCACGCCGCCGGGACCCGGGGTGAGGACGTCGGCGCCCGCCTCCTCGGCGGGGTCGGCCTTCTCGCCGTTGCGGATCAGGTACGAGCGGGCGTAGCTGTGGTCGTGGCCCTGGAGCACCAGGTCGATGCCGAGCTCGGAGAAGAGCGTGGGCCACGTGTTGCGGCGGTCGATCACGTCGCTGTCGGTGGCGTGCGGGCCCACCGAGTAGATCGAGTGGTGGAACGACACGACCTTCCACCTCGCCTCGTCGCCGTGCTCCGCGACGACGTCGCGCACGAACCGCTCGTGCGAGGCGTAGTCCCGGCTGTTGGAGTTGAGGTTGAGGAACAGCACGTCGTTGTAGACGAACCAGTAGTCGCCGCCCGAGCTCGTGCCGGAACCAGGGCCGGCCGTCTCGTCGAGGTTCGGCGTGTTGAAGTGCTGGCGGTACGCCTTGTTGCCGACGTCGTGGTTGCCGTTGTTCGCCACGAACGGGATCTGGCGCAGGTGGTCGGTCGACAGGAAGGCGTCGTACTGCGCCTCGCTGCTCGCCGACTCCACCTGGTCACCGGCCGAGAAGAGCATCTCGGCGTCCGGGTAGGCGGCCGTGGCGACGTCGAGCGTGTCGACCCAGCCCTCGGTGTCGCGCGGCACGTTGCCCGAGGAGCCGAGCTGCGGGTCGCCGAAGAACAGGAAGTCGAAGTCGCCGTCGAAGTCCTGCGTACGGAACGTGGAGACCGCCGACCAGGCACCCTCGGTGCCGGCCCGGCCCTCAGTACCGACCCGGTAGGAGTACGCGGTGTTCTCCTGCAGCCCCGTGAACGTCGCGTGGCGGTAGAACTCGCCGCTCGACGACGGCCCGCCCGTGGCCGCCACGCTGATCGCGTCGGCCGGGAAGACGCCGTCCACGACCTCGCCCGCGGGCGCGATCTGGGCCACCTGCTCGGTGTCCTGGTCCGAGTACCACGCCAGGTTGCGCTCGGCCTGGGTCGCGCCGATGCCGAGCACGAGGTCGGTCACCGTGGTGGTCGGCTCCTCCTCCGGCACCTCGACGGGAACCAGCGACTTGAGGTCGAGGTACACGTCGGAGCTGGCCGCCCGGTCGTTGTAGAGGCCGATCGCCAGCGTGTTCACGCCGGCCTGCAGCACGTCGGCGGGCACGCTGAACTGCTGGCTCACCGGGTCGCCGGCGCTGGAGCCGGCGTAGGTGAGGTTCTTCTGCGCGTCGGGGACGGCCTCGACACGCTCGTCGACGAAGCCGGCCACCTTGGTGCCGTTGACGAAGATCTGCACCGCGTCGTCGAACGTCACGTCGCCACGCAGCGACGCGATGTCCGCGAGCTGGTCCGCCGTGACGTCGAACGTGGTGCGCAGGTGGTACGTGGGGATCGCGACCTTGGTCGCCGCGGCCGGGTCCACGTAGTGGTCGAGCACCGTGGTCACGGGGAAACCCGAGCCGAGGTCCGGCGTCGCCGAGCCGTTCTTCGCACCGAACGGTCCGGTGGCGCGCTTCCAGCCCGCGTCGTCGAACCCGGCGTAGGTCCAGGTGAGCCGGTCGCTGCTGCCCGCGGCCGGGTCGGTGTTGGTGTCCGAGTACGCCCAGGTGGTCGTGCCGCCCAGGAACGTCGAGGGCAGGTCAGCCGCGCCCGCCGACGTCGCGGCATACGTCAGGCCGCCGGCGACGACGGAGACGAGCCCCACCGCCGCGACGGCTGAACGACCCCAGCCGCGCACGGACGCGGCCGGGCGATGGTCATTCGCTTGCATGAGTCCTCCAGTGAAGGGAGCGCCGAGCGGCGCCGAGCAGACACTTGCCCCGGGAGACGAATCGGTGCCGACGCCGGGGTGAGCGGCAGATGAACATGCGGCGCGGCGGCGGGTGATCTTTCGGCCCTGGACGCGAAGTCCCAGGTCAGCCAGCCGGTCAGCCCATCCGGTCAGCCCAGCAGGTCAGCCCAGCCGGTCAGCCCAGGAGATCAACCCAGCCCGAGCAGCCGCTGGCCGAACCAGAACAGCCCGACGAGCGTCACCCCGGCCGCGACCACGACGCCCGTCCACAGCGCGGTGCGCGGTGCGCGGCGGCGCAGCAGGGTCAGCAGCGGGAAGACGACGGCGATGACGCCGAGCTGCACCACCTCGATGCCCACGTTGAACACCAGGAGCGACCACAGCAGCGCCCACGAGAACGGCTCGTCGATGCCGAGCGCACCGGCGAACCCGAGGCCGTGGACCAGGCCGAAGCCGAAGACCACGGCGAGCCGGAACCAGTCGGCCCGATCCAGTCCGGCCCTGTCGAGGTGGAGCCGCCCGACCCGAGCCGGCTCCAGCACGCCCTCGTGTGGCGCCGCCGCGCGTCCCCGCCACATCCCCCACACGTGCCAGGCCGCCACCACCGCGATCGACAGCGCGATGACCGGCTCGACGACGGCCGCCGGCGCGCTGACCACGCCCAGCGCGGCCAGCAGGAACGTCACCGAGTGCGCCAGCGTGAACGACGTCGCGGCGAGCACCACGTCCCGCAGGCGGCGCGAGCCCACGATGAGCGCGAGCAGGAACAGCAGGTGGTCCGGGCCGAGCAGCAGGTGCTCCGCGCCCAGCACGAAGAAGTGCCCCATGCGCTCGTACCAGTGCTCGACCGTCGAGAAGGACGGCGTGTGCTGCGTGAGCGCGGCGCTGCCGGCGGCGCCGTCGAGCTCGTAGTCGAGGATCGTCGTGGTGCCGGTGACGTAGCCCTCGTCGTCGGCGAAGAGGGTGCTGCGCACCTCGTAGTCGACGGGCTCGCCCGAGTCGGTCGGAGCACCGCAGTCGTGGTCGAGCACCAGCACGGCGTACGGCACACCCTCGCGGTCGGTGATCTCGACGTCGCCGACCTGCGCCGGGGTGCACGCCACGCCGTCGGCCGTCACCTCGAAGCGGTCGGTGACGTAGCCGAGCACGGTGTCGGCGTGGGCGGCGAGCGCCGTCGGCTCCTCGCCGGTCTCCCAGACGGCCATCCCCTCGTCGAAGAAGGCGCGGTCGTCCTGGTACTCGGCGGCGGAGACGACGAGCAGGTCGTACTCCAGGCCGAGCTCGGTGCGCACGACGCCGGGCTCAGGGGTCGAGGCGTCGGCGTAGACGGTGGACGTGAAGCCGTGCGCGCCCGCCGAGGGGGCGAGCGCGGGCAGGAGGAGGAACGCGAGCAGCGCGGAGGCTGCCGCGACAGTCGGAGAGCGACGCACGGGCGGCACCCTCCACCACCGGGATGAACGGCCCGCGAACACCCGGCGAACCATTCCCGGCCAGCAAGACCAGCGAGCCGGGACCGGCAGTCCGGCCCCGGCTCGCGACAGCCTCCTCCAGCAGCGACACCAGCTACAGCGTCGGCACCAGCACCGTCATCAGCTCGCCCGACCCCAGGTGCACCAGCGCCTTGCCCGGTGTCACCTGCGTCGAGACCGCCGAGCGCGGCAGGCTCGCCCCGACGAGGTCGCCGTCGAACCGGTCCTGTGGGCTGAGCAGCGCACCGCGCCGGCTCTTCTTGACGTCGACCTGCCAGCCGGAGAACCCGCTGGCCACCTCGGAGGCGTCGCCGCCGAGGATCAGGCCGCGCCGGTTGTCGGCAGCCGTGCGCAGGTACGCGCGCAGCCAGGTCTTGGCGGGGACGTCGGCCACCAGCTCGCCGTCGTCCACGACGAGCACCACGGGCTCGCCGTCGGGGTCGAGGTGCGGCGCCAGCTCCTCCTCGGTGATCTCCGTGCCGGTCAGGACGGCGCGCACGCCCGCCCTGCCCTCGAGGTCGCGCAGGATGCTCGGGCGCGGCGCCAGGACGACCACCTGGGTGCCGCCGCGCAGCAGCGACTCCGTCATGACCGCCAGCATGGTGGACCGCCCCGACTTGGACGGGCCGCCCACCAGGAACGCGGGCGCGTCCCCGGCGAGATCCATGCCGAACGCGGTCAGGTCGTCGCCGCCGACGCCGAGCAGCGCCCACATCGGCTGGGCCGCCTCCGGGCCCACGTACTGGTAGGCGGCGTCGACCGTGATCGTGGAGGGCAGGTCGTCCACGCGGAAGGGACCGGTGCCGGGCACGACGTCCTCCCGCTCGCGGATCGTGGCGGCCATGAGCCGCGCGGCGCTGGTCTGGGCGCGACCCGACGGGTCGTCGCCGAGGATCGCCACCTGCACCTCGAGCCCGCTGCCCGACCGGAACGCGCGGCCCGGCTGGATCTCCTCGGGCAGCTTCTTGTGGTCGATGCCCACCATCCCGTAGTCGAACCGGTCGGTGAGCCGCAGCACGAGCGCGTCGTCGGTCAGCACGCTCATCCGGCTGGAGAGCAGGCTGCGGTCGCCGGACACCAGCAGGTGGATGCCCGCGCTCGCACCGTCGCGCAGGAGCTCCTGGACGGTCTCGACCAGCTTGCCGCTGTCGACCTCGCCGTAGGTGCTCATGAAGCTCTCCCAGCGGTCGATCAGCACGAGCACGCGCGGCAGGCGGGTGCCCGGCTCGGCGAGCTCGCGCTGCTCGGTCACGCTGGCGAAGTTGCCGGCGGCGAGCACCTGCTGGCGCCGGCCGAGCTCGGCCTGCAGGCGGGTGAGCAGGCGCTTGGCCCGCTCCGCCTGCCCGCGCTGCACGACGGCGCCCGTGTGCGGCAGCTCGTTGAGCACCGTCAGCGCGCCGTTGCCGCAGTCGATCGCGTACAGGTGCAGGTCGGCCACCGCCATCTGGCTGGCCGCGGCGAACGCGCTGGTGCGCAGCACCGTCGACCGGCCGCTGCCTGGTGCGCCCACCACGTACCGGTGCCCGAACTCGTCCAGGTCGATCAGGGCGGGTCCCTGCCGCTGGTCGGACGGCGAGTCCTCCAGCGCCCAGGCGAACTGCGACTGCGCGCTGGTCTGCACCAGGTCGTCGAACGGCAGCAGGTCCGGCAGCGCGGGCAGCCACGGCCGCCGCGGCTCGTCCCAACCGCCCACACGCGCCGTCTCGCGCAGCGTCTCGACCAGCGCCGCGAGGTCGGTCTCGACGTCCTCGCTCCGCTTGACCCGGGGGCGGGCGGGCGCCGGGGCCCCGAGGTCGGTCACGGAGATCCGCGCGACGAACGGCGCCTCGACCTGCCCGACGTCGGACAGCGACAGGCGCCGGCCGCCCACGCGCGCGGACTGGAACGGGACCAGCGACGAGTGCCCGAGCCGGGCGTAGGCGCGGCCTGGCTGCGACTTGGCGATCTCCGCCGCCTCGTTCGCGTCGATGACGTCCTTGGACTCGCTCTTGTCCGTCATCCGCAGGGCGATGCGCAGGTTCGTGTTGGCGCGGATCTCCGGGGAGATGACGCCGGACGGGCGCTGCGTGGCGAGGATGAGGTGGATGCCGAGCGACCGGCCCCGCTGGGCGATGTTGACGAGCCCGGTGACGAAGTCGGGCAGCTCGCGCACCATCGAGGCGAACTCGTCGATGACGATCATCAGGCGCGGCAGCGTGGGGCCGACGTACCCGCGGCTCTGCGCGTCGAGGTAGTCCTCCAGGTCCTTCGCGCCCGCGGCGGCCAGCACGTGCTCCCGGAAGGTGAGCTCAGCGCGGAGCGAGTCGAGCGCGCGCTCCACGAGGTGCGTGTCGAGGTCCGTGACCATGCCGACCGTGTGCGGCAGCTGCTCGCACTGGCTGAACGCGGCGCCGCCCTTGTAGTCGACCAGCACGAAGTTCATGGTCTCCGGCGTGTTCACCACGGCGAGCGAGGCGACGACGGTCTGCAGGAACTCGGACTTGCCGGAACCGGTCGTGCCGCCCACCAGGGCGTGCGGCCCGTCGCGGACCATGTCGAGCACGAACGGCCCGTCCAGGGACACGCCGACGACGGCGGCGGTGCTGCCCTTGCCGCCGCTGGAGATCTTCCGCCACCGGGCCACCATCTGCTCGGCGTCGACCTCCTCGATGTCGAGCACCTCCACCAGGCGCGCCGAGTCGGGGATCAGGCCCTCGCCCTCGCTGGCGGTCACGTCGTGCACCGCGGCGACGGCGCGGGCCACCGGCTCGTACCAGTCGTCGTTCACCTCGTCGACCAGGATGGTGCGCAGGTCGTCGGCGTCCTGCCGGCGCAGCGTCATGCCGCCGTCCACACGGGCGAGCGCCACGACCGTGCACTCCTCCGGCAGCATCTGCTCGTCGCCGTCCAGGCAGACGACGCTCACGCCGACGCCGGGGCCGTCGCGCAGGATGGACACGACGCCGGGCAGGGCGCGCAGGCGGCGGGCGCCGTCGAGCACCACCACGACCTGCGGGCCGGACATGACCTTGCCGCCGGCCCCCTCCATGGCGGCGCGGCGCTGCGTGATCAGGGAGTTCACCTCGGCGACGCGGGCGGCGAGCGTGTCCGTCGTCGTACCGATGAGGGCGACGGCCTCCTGGCCGAACGCCGGGCGGGCGTGCGGCAGCCAGGCCGCCCAGGCCCAGTCCTGCACGTGCTCGGAGCTGGTCAGCACGTAGACCTGCACGTCACGCGGGCTCTGCAGCACGCCGAGCTGGCCCACCATCCACCGCGCGCGGCGGCGCGGCCAGTCCCCCGGGCCGGCCAGGCCGACCACGCCGGCCTCCTTGAGCGAGACCGTGACCGGCACGGACCGGACGGTCGCGCGGGTCTTGCGGCGGTGCTCCGGCTCGGCGCTGTCCTCCACCTCGACCTGGCTGGTGGCGTCGGCGAGCCCGAGCCGCACCGTGAGGTGGTCGCCGTCCGTGCTGCGGCGCTCCCACAGGCGGCGCGTCGGCGTGGTGGCGATGAGCCGCAGCTCGGCGGCACCCGGGCTGGAGACCCGGCGTCGGTGCTGCTCGCGCCGCACCGCCTCCAGCACCTCCTCCTCCAGCGCGGCCCGTTCCTCGGCGTGCTGCTTGAGCCGCTCCTTGTGCGTGATGTTGCCGTTCCGCTTGGACATCCACCAGTTGCCCCAGCCCATCAACGGCGTGGCCAGGGCGAACATCAGGTAGAACGGCGACTTGAACACGATCGCCATGACGACGCCCAGCACGGCGGGCATCGCCATGCCGAGCCACGGCAGCGGGTTGCGGGCGGGCGCGACCGGCTCCGCCGGCAGCCGGAAGTGCGTGTCCGGCATGGGCGGCAGCAGCCGCGGCGGCCGGTTGTAGTCCAGGTGCCCGGGCTCGGTGGCGGGCCGCAGGTCGGCGTCGGGCCGCGTGGCCGGCTGGACCGTCAGCACGCTCGGGCCGATCCGCAGCTGCGTGCCCGCGGGCCACGGCGCGTCCTCCTCGCCCAGCGGGTCCTCGGACCGGTCCAGGTGGACCGGTCGGCCGACCGAGCGCGGGTCCGGCACGCGCCGCACCCGCACGGCGCCGTCCAGTCCCACGACGACGGCGACGGCGGCGAGCCCGCCCTCGCGCGGCTCGTCCACCCGGACCCGGCCGTCGGGACCCACCTGCAGGACGGACTCACCGACACCGAGGCGGACGACGGCTCCGGTGCCCGTGCCGCCCGTGACGCACAGGTCGACGGGGCCGCCCGAGCCGGCGCTGTCGATCACCGGCTCGGCGAACGAGACGACGGCGCCGTCCCGGATCCCCGAGTCGGCGACGAGCAGCTCGGCGCCCGGGCCGTCCACGACCGCGTCGCCGTGCACGGAGCGGTCCTGCACCCCGTAGCCCTGGACGGCCCGGCCGTCCACGTACATGGTGCTGCCCCGGGGTGCGCCCACCTCGGCGGCAAGCCGCTCGGCCAGATCCGCCGCCTTGGTGCGCTCGTCCAGGTCCAGGGACAGGAGCGTCTCGCGCGCACCGTGGCGCACGGTGATCAGAGCGTGCATGTCATTCGCCTCCCCGCCGCACGGCGGTCTGCTCGTCGAAGCGCACGTCGGGCAGGAACCCGCTGCGCAGCCAGCCGTCGTCGCCCGCGGTGAAGCGCCACTTCGCGGACGGGGACTGACCGAGGACGATCACCACCCAGGTGAACTCCGGGCTCGCGAACCGGGCCGCGAGCAGGTCCTGCTGCGCCGCGGACGGTGCCTGCGACAGGACCAACACGCCGCCGTCGCCCACCTCCAGCTCGGGCAGCACCTGCTCGATCCCCGCCAGGTGCTCCACCTGCTCGGGCCGGGGCAGGCCGTTGCCCACCATGACCACGCGCGGGTCGTTCGACCACGGGTTGCCCGTCAGCTCGCCCAGCCACCGGCGCAGCACCTCGTGCCGCACCCGGGTGGGGCCGTCCAGGCTGATCACGCCGCGGGCCACGGAGAAGTCCACGAGCACCCGGCCCGTCTCCCCCATACCCAGGTTGACCAGCCGCGAGAACCGGGTGGTCGGGCTCTCCGACGCCGCCCCGGACTGCAGCCTCGCCAGCGGCGCGGACCAGCTCTGCCCGTCCTCGCTCACCTGCCACGGGGCCGGGGCCGGGGAGGCCGGGTTCGTCAGGCGCAGCCGCAGGGAGCTGCCCTCGATGAACACCCCGGTCGTGCCCGGCACGTCCAGGCCGTCGCGCTCGCAGGCCGCCATCAGCACCCGCAGCGCCCGGTCGACCGTCCACGCCGCCGAGGTGTCGGTGCGCAGCAGGCTGTCGTCGAACGGCTCGTGCCGCTTGCGCCGGCGCACCAGCCAGAACGGCACCAGCCCCAGGAGCGCGACGAGCACCAGACCGCCGACGACCAGCAGGATCGGGACGACGGGTACGGAGACTGCGGCCTCCTCGGCCCCGGCCACGTCGCTGGTCGGCGCCGGGGTCGGGGTCGGCTCGAGCGAGGGCGTGGCCGACGGCGAGGGGGACGCCCCCTCGTACCCCGGCAGCGGGCCGAACTCCAGGCCCTCGCCCACCGCGTCCTTCGGCATCCTGAGCACCCAGCCGGGCGTCAGGGTCCTCGGGTCGGTGAGGTACTCGCCGTCGGGCTGCCGGTGCCCCTCGGTGAGCGCGGCGATCTCCGGCCAGCGCTCCCGGTCGCCCAGGAACCGCTCGGCGATGTCGTTGAGCTTCTCCACGTTGTCGTCAGGCGTCGCCTTGACCACGTAGTACAGCACCGAGCCCGGCGGGCCGCTGCGGCTCGGCACCGGCGTGGGCGTGGGGGTCGGCGAGACCTCCGCCTGCTGCGTCACGCTGGGCTTCGGGGTCGGTTTCTTCGGGGTCGGCGTCGGGGTCGGCGTGGGCTCCGGCTCGCCGTAGACCCGCATCTCCCAGATGGAGTTGCCGGCCGTGCCGACGCGCGCCCCGGAGTACATCCGCACGTAGCGGCCCTTACCAAGGAAGTTGAGCACGTCGTTGCCGCCGTCGCCCGCTTGGATCGAGGCCGCCTCCCAGGTCTCGCCGTCGTTCGACAGCTCGATCCGGTAGTCCGTGGAGTAGGAGACCTCCCAGTCGATCTCGACCCGGTGGATGGTCGTGGACCGTCCCAGGTCGATCCGGAGCCACTGCGGGTCGCTGAACGCGCTCGACCACCGGGTGTTCGGGTTGCCGTCCACGGCCTGGCGCGCGGGGAACTCGGGCTTCTCGAGCGACGACGCGACGGCCGGCTTGCCCTGCGAGAGCAGTACCGGGTCCTCCTGCGCCTGCGCCGGGGTGACCCCCGGGAGAACGGTGCCGACGAGCGCGACGAGCAGTGCGGTCACCAGGGTCGTCGCCAGGCAGAGGCGCGCGACCCTTGTCAGTCGTTCACTCACCGGCCCGACGCACCGCCGTCTGCTCCGTGTAGCGGACGTCGGGCAGGAAGCCGCTGCGCAGCCAGCCGTCGTCGCCGGCGGTGATCCGCCACTTCGCCGACGTCGACTCGCCGAGCACGATGACCACCCAGGCGAAGCGCGGGTCGGCGAACCGGGCGGCCAGCAGGTCCTGCTGCGCCACCGACGGCGCCTGCGACAGCACGAGCACGCCACCGCCGGTGGCGTCGAGCTCCGGGATCACCTGCTCGATCGCCGCCAGGTGCTCCACCTGCTCCGGCTGCGGCAGGCCGTTGCCGACCATGACCACGCGCGGGTCGTTCGACCAGGGGTTGCCCGTCAGCTCGCCCAGCCAGCGGCGCAGCACCTCGTGCCGCGCGCGGGTGGGCCCGTCCAGGCTGATGACGCCGCGGGCGCGGGCGAAGTCGACCAGCACCCGGCCGGTCTCGGCCACGCCGATCGTGACCAGGCGCGAGAACCGCGCGGTCGAGGCCTCGCTGGCAGGCGCCGCCTGCAGCCGCGCCAGCGGGGCCGACCAGCTCTGGCCGTCCTCGTTCGCCACCCACGGCTCGGGCGCCGGGGAGACCGGGCCGGCCAGCCGCAGCCGCATCGCGCCGCCCTCGATGAAGACGCCGGTGATGCCCGGCACCTCGACGCCGTCGCGCTCGCACGACGCGAGCAGCACCCGCAGGGCGCGGTCCACCATCCACGACGCCGAGGTGTCGGTGCGCAGCAGGCTGTCGTCGAACGGCGCCTCCCGGCCGGCGCGCGAACGGCGCACCGCGTAGACCACCACGAGCACGAGGGCCGCCGCGACCACGGCGAGGCCGACGCCGATCAGGACGGGCTCCAGCCCGGACCCGCCGGTGGACTGCTCGTCCGAGCCGGCCGGCGCGGTCGCCTCGGTCGGGGCGTTCGCCTCCGCCGACGGGCTCGCGCCCGGGAGCGGGCCGTGCTGCAGCCCCTCGCCCTCCGCGTCCTCGGGAAGCTGGAGCACCCAGCCCACCGTCACGACCGCCGCGTCGGTGAGCTTGCCGCCGTCGGGCTGCGTGCGGCCCTTGTTCAGCTCGAAGATCTCCGTGTACCGCTCGCCGTCGCCCAGGAACCGCTCGGCGATCATGTGGAGGTACTCCGGCTCGCCCTCCGGCGTCGTCGCGATCACGTAGTAGGGGACCGACGGCGCGGCCGGCGCCTCGGGCGAGGCGCTCGCCTCGCCGGCGCCTTCCGCGGGCCCGGTCGGCAGCACGCCGACCTCGATGCCCTCGCCCTCGGCGTCGTCGGGCAGCTGCAGCACCCAGCCCGGCAGCAGGACGGTCTCGTCGGTCAGGGCGTTGCCGTCGGGCTGCGTGCGGCCCTTGTTGAGCTCGAAGATCTCCTTGTACCGGTTGCCGTCGCCGAGGAGGCGCTGGGCGATGTCGAACAGGAACTCCTGCTCACCCTCCGGCTTGGCCGGCACCACGTAGTACTTGACCTTCTCGCCGTCCTTCGTGGCCGTGGCGAGCTTGTCCGTGGCGAGGTGGTGCGCGACAGGGCCGGCGTGGACCGCGGTGTGGGCGGCGCCCACGAGAACGGGACCCGTGGTGGCCGCCTGGGCGGCGGCCGCGAGAGGAACCGTGACGGCTGTCGTGAACAGGGCCGCCGCTGCGATAGCGGCGGCGATACGGGGTGCGTGCTGCACAGTTGCTCCGTCTTCAGATGTGTCGCGCTCCAGGTGAGCCGCGTCAGTCAGGGGTGGTGCGCCGGGTGGTTCAGGCCCGGGTGGTTCAGGAAGGGTCTCGCGCAGGAGGCTCGCTCAGGCCGAGCCGGGAACGCTTCGCTCCGGCAGCCTGAGGGGGTTCGTGCCGGGGCCGGCCCAGCGGAAGGTCGTCATCACCGCGTCGAAGAAGAGCACCATGGCCTCGGCCAGGCGCTCGGTGTTCTCGCTGTTCCAGATCGTGGTGAACGACAGGACCAGCCACTCGCCGTCGGCCTCGTCCCGGGAGACCGCGTACAGCACCTGCCGGGTCGACAGCTCCAGGTCCTCGCTCTTGACGCCGTGCTCGGTGTGCACCACGCGGACGCCGGGGCGGCCGTCGATCTCGACCAGCTCGCTCTGCTCGTACCCGTCGCTCAGGATGCTGGTGACGATCCGGGTCGGGTCGGTGCCGACGTCGCTGACCACCTCGATCTCCGCGATCGAACCCGGGACGATCACGCCCTCCATGGGCTCGGTCGGCAGGTAGACCGCGCCGGTGCCGGCGTCGCGCGCCTGGCCCAGGGTCTTGTGCAGCTCGTCGCGCAGCATGCGCCGGAACGGCTCTGCCTTGTCGCGGGGCAGCGACTCCGGCAGGGCCCGGGCGACGACCTGCTCGACCGCCTCGTCCAGCTCGCGCTGGCGGCCCTCGCCCGTCGGGAACCGGGCCCAGCCGGGTGGCAGGAGCATCACCCAGGCATCGGTCGGCTTGCCGCCCGCCTGCCCGTTCCCGGGGGTCTCGCCCGCCCAGGTCTGGCTCGCGGGGGTCTGGCTCGCAGGGTTCTCGTTCACGGGGCTCTCGCTCACGGTTCGCTCCGGATGATCTTCACGGCCGACAGCAGGCCGACGAGCGTCTCCAGGATCGTGGGGACGAGCACGAGGTCCTGGCTGCGCCAGATCAGGGCCGTGTCCACCACCGCCTCCGGGTGCTCGGTGCGCCGGCCGACGGCGACCGTCACCCAGGCGCCGCCCGCCTCGTCGATGTCCACGCGGGTGACCTGAATGCCGTCGCCGTCGGGCAGCTCGGGGTACTCGATGCTCGGCGGGTTGACCGGGTTGACCGGGTTGCCGCCGGTCGCGCCGAGCACCGTCATGAGCGCGTCGTCCGACTCGGCCGGGTCCATCATGCCGACGGTGACGAGCACGGGGACGGGGCCGCGGTCCAGCAGGCCGAGGCCCGCGATCGCCCGGGCGCCCTCGGTCGCCGCCTCGTCGGCGAACGCCACCAGGCTCGCGACCGTCTGCGTCAGGGAGTCGCGGACGAGCTCCACGTGGCCGGCGTCGGGCTGCGCCCCGCCGACCGAGTCCTGCGGCAGGAACGACGTGAGCAGGAGCTCGACGGCCTCCCCCTGCCACGCGCCGACCGTCTCGGCGGGCTCGGTCACCGTGGAGGGCACGACCAGCCAGCCGGCCGGGGCCTCGATGGTCCAGGTCCAGTCCTGGACGCCGACGCCGCTCATGCCGGCCCCCTACGTCTCGTCGCACACAGCGAAGTCGCAAACACTGAATCGGCTCCTGGCTCAGGTGGTGAGGTGGTTGTACTCGTAGTCCGTCGGCGCGGTCCAGTCCCCGCGCTTGTCCTCGCCGGGGAAGCTCGTGGGCGGCACGGCACCCCAGAGACCGCTGATCAGGCCCGACAGCATGGCACCCGGACCGGCCACGTAGATCCACGGCTTGATCGTGAACTTCGCGCCCCAGAGCCCGAGCAGGCTGAGCTCCCTGAGCCCGCCGAGGCCGAGCGCGCCGCTGAGCGACCAGGACTTGATCGGGGCGACGATCGAGGCCCAGCCGGGCAGCTTCGTCGAGATCATGATCGAGATCTTCTGGATCGCCATGGGCTTGATGATGAGGCCGCCCAGGGTGCCGATGAAGGGGCCCGAGGCGCCCTTGCCGGCGAGCACCGCACCCTGTGCCGCCTTCACCGACGCCGTGATCGACTTGGCCACGACCATGCCGACACCGGCCGCCGCGACGCCGATGACGCCGAGGATGACACCCATCCAGCTCGCCTCGCCCTGGGCGGCGAGCACGATCGAGGCGACCAGGCTCACGACGCCGACGATCAGGCCGGCCAGCGCCAGCGCACCCACCCCGGGCAGGAGGATGGCGAGCACGGCGAGCGCCATGCCGATGTAGCCGAGGATCTCGACCAGCCCCTTGAGGAACTTGTTGAACCCGTGCACGAAGGCTTCCCAGCCGCTGTGCTTGAGCCCGTCGTCGCCCCAGTTCTCCTTGATCTTGGCGGCCGCCCGCTCGGCGGCCGAGTCGAGGGCCGACATCGCGGCGACGGCGATGGCCTTGGCCGCCGCCAGCTCGCCCTTGGCACCCTCGATCTTGTTCGCCCGGTTCTGGGACTCCTGCTTCTGCTGCTCGGTGAGCGGCGGCGCGTCGTCCGGCCGGTCCGCGTTCACCGGGTCGGGCATGCCCTCGGCGCCCTTCTGGGCCGCGGCCGCGTCCTCGGCCTTCGCCAGGGCCTTGCCCGTCTCCGAGCGCGCGGTCTCCAGCTCGGGACGATAGGCCTCCAGGGCCGCGCGGACGTCGTCGTACCGACCCGCGGCGGCGGCGAGGTGCTCGTGGCTCTCCCCGGCGCGTCCCCGCATGGCGTCGGCCGCCTCACCCTTGAGCAGGGTCTCGTCGCCGTCGCCGATCTTCTTGAGGAGCGCCGCCTGCGTGGTCATCATCTCGGCGATCTCTTTGTAGTGCTTGATCACCGCATCCAGACCGGACGCCTCGGCCGGAACAGGGTCGTCGTCGTAGTCCAGCAGATGCCACTCACCCACGCGGGCGGCGCTCATCCGGCCTCCTCATAGTTCGGGCCTGTGTCGCGCCGTCCGGCGCCGACCAGGTCTTCGGGTCTGTCGAGCTTCAGGTGTGTCGGGTCAGCCCTCGGGCGTCAGCGACTTCTCCAGCTCGATCTCGGTGTCGTTCCAGGTCTCGGCGGCCTTCTCCATCTTGTCCTGGAGGTCCTTGAGGTTTTCCTGGAGCTTCTCCCGCTTGACCCACCAGCTGTCGACGAAGTCGCCCATGGCGTTCTTCACCGTCCTGTGACCCCAGAGGTCGCCGTCGTCCCAGAGCTCTTTCATGTTCTCGAGCTCGTGGAGCACCGACTTCAGCTGCTCGGCAGCTTCGTCGACGGCGATCGAGGTAACGACGAGGTCGGCCATCCGACGACTACTTGTTCAGGGCGTTGGCGAGTTCCTCGTCGGTCTTGCGGAGCGCCTCGGCGGCCTGCTTGAGGTACTCGCCGATCCCGGTCAGACCCTCCATGACCTGCTTGCCACCCTTGTCGAGCTCCTTGTAGGACTCGTCGAACCGCTTGGAGGACTTGTCCGTCACGTAACCGTCCTGGACGAGGTTGTCCACCATCGAACGCAGCTGGTCCAGCTTGTGCTGCATGTCGTCCGCCTCCTGCTTCATGCGCTGGGAAGCGTCCTCCATCTGCTGGAAGGTCACATTGATGTTGGCCATGATCGGTCCTCTCGGGTTGCCTCGTGGAAAACAGGGCGATCGTACATGAACCGGACACCCCTGGGGTGAATCTTCGGGTTATCCCTTACGCGGATCCGGGGACCCTCCGTTCGGGCAGGTTCACGGGGTTCGAACCGGGACCGGTCCAGCGGAAAGTGGCCATGACGGCGTCGAAGAACTCGACCAGTGTCTCGGCCAGCCGCTCGGTGTCCCGGCTGCTCCAGCCGGTGCTGAAGGACAGCACCAGCCAGTCGCCGGCCGCCTCGTCCCGGGAGACGACATACGTCACCTCACGCGTGGAGCGCGCCGGCCGACCGCCCTCTCGGTGCACATCGTGCCCGGTCCGCACCACCCGCGCACCCGGACGTCCGTCCAGGTCAACCGCCTCGCTCGTGTCGTGGGTCCGGCCCAGCACGCGCTCGGCGACCTCGGCGGGGCTGTGCCCCACCTCGCCGAAGAGCTCGGTCTCGGTGATCGACGCCGGGACGGCGATGCCGGCGATCGGAACAGTCGGGAGGTAGACGGCTCCGGTGCTGGTGCTGGTGCTCGTGACGGAGCTGGTGCTCGTGCCCGCTTCGGCGTCGGCGCCGCCCGCACCGGTGAGCGCCGCGCGGAGCGAGGCCCGGAGCAGCTCCCGGCGCGCGGCGAGGTCGGCGTCCTGCGGACCGCCCGCGAGGGCCCGGTCCCGGGGCAGCGCGCGTGCGACCACCTCGTCGACGGCGGCGTCGCGCTCCTTGCCGCGCCCCGCGCCGAGCGGGAACCGCGCCCAGCCCGGGGGCAGGAGGAAGGCCCAGGTGTCGGTAGGCGTCGCCGGCGACCCTGTCGCTGGTCCTGCCGCCGGGCCTGTCACCGGTCCTGCCGCCGGGCCTGCCGCAGGCCCGGTCATGCCGCGGTCCGGTCGATCCGCACGGCCGGCATCAGCTGGTCGAGCAGCTCCACCATCGCCGCGCCGAGAACGAGATCCTGGGTGCGCCAGACCAGTACCGTGTCCACCACCGCGTCCGGGTGCTCGGTGCGCCGCCCCAGTCCCACGCTCATCCAGGCACCGCCGGACTCCTCGCCGATGTCGAGGCGGATCACCCGCACCCCGTCGCCGTCGGGCATGTCGGGGTACTCGACCGTGGGCGGCGCCGCGGGGTAGCCGCCCGTTGCGCCCAGCGCGGCCATGAGGTCGTCGTCGGGCGCCGCCGGGTCACTGGTCCCGACGGCGACGAGCACCGGCACAGGCCCGCGCCCCATCACCCCGAGGGCCGCGACGACGCGATGGTCGCCGGGGGCCATGCCGTCGGCGAACTCCCGGAGGTTCACCACCGAGATGGCGGCAAGCTGGTCGAGCTGGGCGCGTGCGTCGTCGTCCAGCTCGACCGTCGTGCCGGACTCGTCGGGTACGGGCTCGAGCGACTCACGCACGACTGCCGTGGCCCCGCGCTCCCAGGCGGCGAGGTCGTGGGACGCCCCGGTGATGCCGCCCGGGACCTCGAGCCAGCCCTCGGGCAGATCCAGCCGCCACTCCCAGGACGACGCCAGGGCACGGGGTGTGCCGGTCGTGCTCGTCTCCGGTGTCGTCACAGGCCCGTCTGCTCCGAGTAGAGGCCGCTGTAGTCGGCGTCCCGCCAGCCGTCTAGGCTCCAGCGCGGGTCGGTCGGGTTGAAGTTCGACGGGTTGATCAGGCTGAACGGCCGCATCGACCAGCCGAACGTGTACGAGATGGGGCCGATGTACATCCACGGCTTGATCGCGAATCCGGTGATCCCGAGCTGGCCGAGGGCCGCGTTGATCTTCTGCACGTCCTTGATGTCGCTGATGCCGATCAGCCGGTCCCAGCGCCACGGGCCGCCCTTGATCGCGGTCATGAAGCGGCTCGAGTCGTTCTTGAACCACGCACCGAACTTGCTGAAGTCGCCCTTGACCCACGCGTTTGGCTTGCCGATCTGCCACCAGCCGGGTGAGACGCGAGTGGTCTGGATGAAGTTGCCCCAGTTCGTGAACGGCTTGATCTGGGCCCCGAGCTTGCCGGTCATGAACCGGTCGAACGGACGCATCGGGTTCTTCGAGTAGATGGCCAGGCGGCTGGCGAGGCTGTTGAGCTCCTTGATCGCTCCCGGCGTGAACTTCACCTTGGAGCCGAGCTGCGCGGCCTGGATGGTCTTGAGCGAGCCGGCCATCTTCGCCGCGACGCCGATCAGGCCCAGGCTGAGGATGCCGATGATGACGCTCAGCCAGCTGCCCTCGCCCTGCACGGCCAGGATGAAGCTCGCGGCGACGGAGACCACTGTCGCGATCACGCTCAGCAGCGTGAGCATGCCCAGGCCCGGGATGAGGATGCTGAGCACCGCCAGCGCCATCCCGATGTACATCAGGATCTCGACCAGCTTCTTGAGGAACTTGTTCAGCTTGTGCAGGAACGCTTCCCAGCCGCTGTGGTGCAGACCGTCGTCGCCCCAGTTCTCCCGGATCTTGTTCGCGGCTGCGGTGGCAGCGGCGTCGAACCTGACCATGGCCGCACGCGCCTTGGCCTTTGCCGCCTCCAGGTCACCCTTGGCCTCGTTGATCTTGCCCGTGCGGCTCTCGGACTCCTGCTTCTCCTTGTCGGTGAGCGGCGGCGCGTCGTCCGGCCGGTCGGCGTTCACCGGGTCAGGCAGGCCCTCGGCACCCTTCTGGGCGGCGGCCGCGTCCTGGGCGGCCGTCAGTGCCAGGCCCGTCTCCGAGCGTGCGTACTCCAGCTCCGGCCGGAAGGTGCGCAGCGCGTCCCGGATGTCGTCGTACCGGCCGGACGCCTTGTTCAGCGCGTCGGCGCTCTCCCGGGAGCGCTTGCGCATGGCGTCGGCCGCCTTGCCCTTGAGCAGGGTCTCGTCGCCGTCGCCGATCTTCTTGAGCAGCTTGGCCTGCGTCGACATCGCCAGCGCGATGTCCTCGTAGTGCTTGATCACCGGGTCCAACCCGGCCACGTCGGCCGGGACGGGGTCGGAGTCGTAGTCGAGCAGATGCCATTCCCCGGCCCGGGTGTCGCCCATCCTCGTCCTCCTACTGCGCGTGAACTGCTCATCGAACTGCGGGGCACCGAACTTCTGGGCACAGGACTGCTGGGCGTCGGGCTGCTGGGCGTCGGCCCGTTCCCTGGGGAGCTACTGCTCGTCGAACGAGGCCGCGAGCTCGATCTCCAGGTTGTTCCACTGCTCCGCGGCCTGCTCCATCTTCTTCTGCAGGTCCGAGAGGTTGGTGGTCAGCTTCTCCCGCTTGACCCACCAGTCGTCGACGAAGTCGTCCATCGCCTTCTTGACCGTGTCGTGGCCCCAGACGGTGCCGTCCTCCCACAGCTTTCCCATGTTCTTGAACTCGTCGACGATCGCCGCCAACTGCTCGGCGGCCTCGTCGACGGCGACCGACGTGACTACGAGGTCGGCCACGGGGCTACTTGTTCAGGGCGTTCGCGAGCTCTTCGTCGGTCTTGCGGAGCGCCTCGGCGGCCTGCTTGAGGTACTCGCCGATACCGGTCAGACCCTCCATGACCTGCTTGCCACCCTTGTCGAGCTCCTTGTAGGACTCGTCGAACCGCTTGGAGGACTTGTCCGTCACGTAACCGTCCTGCACCAGGTTGTCGACCATGGTGCGCAGCTGGTCCAGCTTCGCCTGCATGTCGTCCGCCTCCTGCTTCATGCGCTGGGCGGCGTCCTCCATCTGCTGGAAGGTCACATTGATGTTGGCCATGACAGAACCCCTCGTTCGTGCGTTGGTCGTGCTCGGACGGACTCACGTACCCGGCAATCGTCATCAATGGGACTAACCGGACGGCGACGCGCGAGTGAACAGCCGGGGAACGGCACGCGGCATGGCGACGACGGGCCCGGGGATCACCCCGGGCCCGTCGTCGGTCGCGCAAAAAGTGGGTCCTACCTGCGCTTTTGCATGGAGTTTCAGTCAGCGGCAGCGCATCAGCAGTGCGCCAGGAACGGCCGGTCCTCGAACCGCCGGTCGAGGAACGCGATGACACCCGGCGCCCCGGTCACCATCGTCGAGACGTGCTCGCCGAGGTGCCACTCCCACTGGACCTCCGCGCCGGCGGCGCAGTACTCGTCCCGCAGCGCCCGCGCCTGGCCCGGTGCGACGATCTCGTC
Organism: Promicromonospora sp. NPDC050262; assembly: GCF_040655935.1. Lineage (NCBI taxonomy): Bacteria > Bacillati > Actinomycetota > Actinomycetes > Micrococcales > Promicromonosporaceae > Promicromonospora > Promicromonospora sp. NPDC050262. The sequence goes on from NZ_JBFAKX010000001.1 coordinate 391,434, forward strand.
GAGCGTCCCGTGGAACAGGCGGATCGGGACGTCCGGCGGGTTGTCCCCGAGCCGGTTCTCGTCGAGGCGCGCCCGCCACTGCGGCGACTGGAGCGGGTTGGTCGAGGTGAACATCCCGATGTTCTGGAACGCGTGGGCGATCGTGGCCTCGACGCAGGCATCCTTCTCGCGCTCGTACGTCTCCCGGCCGCGCTCGTTGAGGTAGGACCCGAGATCGAGCTCGGGGTAGGCGGCGTCGAGCCCGTAGGCCGCGAACAGGAGGAAACCGAACCCGACCTGCCCGTCGAGTCCCTCGGCGACCTCGCTCAGGTCGGCGGGCACGCCGCCCGCCGCGACACCGACGAGGTCGAGCTCCGGCGCGTACTCGGGCTGCAGCTCACCTGCCCACATCGCTCCCCCGCCGCCCTGCGAGTAGCCGGAGAACGCGACCTTGCCACCGGCCCGCAGCCCGGTGACCGGCAGGTTCGTGGCGGCGCGCACGATGTCGATGACGGTGCGCCCCTCCGACTGCCCGACGACGTAGGTGTGCCCGCCCGCGTGCCGAGCCCCTCGTAGTCGGTCACCACGACCGCCCAGCCCGCCAGCAGCATCGGCTCGATGAAGGGCCGCTCGTAGTCGAGCCAGCGCGACGGCGCGCACGTGTCGCCGACGCCGCGCGTCCCGCTCGCCACGGACACGATCGGCCGCGGGCCCTCGCCCCGCCAGGGCGTGGTCGGCACCAGCACCCGGCCGGTCACCGGGATGTCCTGGCCGGTCGCGTTCGTCGAGTGGTACATCACCAGGTAGTTGCGGGCGCTGAGCTGCCGAGGTTCCTCGCGCCACCGGACCACCTCGCCGTTCGGACCGTCGGGCAGGGGCGTCGGCGGGGTGTAGAAGTCGTCGAGCGGGACGGCCTGGTTCGGTACGACGGGCACGTCGGGCACGTCGGACGCCGAGCTGGACCGGTTGGGTGAGGCGGCCGCCGTGCTGGACAGGCCGGCCGGCTCGGACGGGTCGGATGTCGCCGCGGCCGGGACGGCGACCGTGGGCAACGCCAGCACGGTCAGGGCGGCGGCGACGGCAGTCCAGCGGAGCCGGGCGCGGCGTCGACCTGCCTGGGGAACAGCCTTCGGGACGGCGGACGAGGCGTGGGAGGCGTGCGAACGGTGGACGAGCGGCATCGGATCTCCTCGGTGAGGTCCTCGGACGCTCGGCCTTGAGCGCCCGCGCCCGCGAGCGGGCCGCTACTGACTCTAACCGCAATAACGCGACCCGAACAGCATCCGGACAGAAGAGTCCGCTTCCGGACCGGAAGGTCGCCGAGCTCGGTCAGCAGCAGATCCTGTGCAGCGTGCCGGAGTGCGCTCCCGGCCCGCGCGGCGGCCGGACTAGCCCTTGGCGACCGCCGGGGCCGGCGACGCGGCCGCCTCGGCGCGCTCCACCAGGCCGGCGAGCAGCGCGGCGAACGGCACCAGCACCAGGTTGCCGAGCAGCATGGTGCGCAGGAACGGCAGCCCCGCGACGTAGCTCGCCAGCAGCCCGTCCAGGGTCGACGGGTACAGCCCGTCCAGCAGCCAGACACCGAAGTTGGTCCAGGCGAAGAACCACAGCGAGCCGCCCACGCCCACGCCGAGCGCGGCCGCGTACCGGCCGGGCCCGCGCAGGTGCCGCGCGAAGATCGCGCCGGCGCCCACGACGGCCCACGCCGACCAGGTGAACCACATGATCTGCGTGTTGCCGAGCACCGCGTCGCTCACCGCGACCACGGCGAACGGGACCACGGCAGCCCACCGGTTGCGCAGCAGGAGCACGGCGAGAAAGGTCGCCGCGGTGGCGATCTCCAGGTTCGGTGGCGCGCCGAGCCCCGGCGCGACCAGCCGCCACACCACAGCGGTGGCCAGCACCAGCACCACGGTCGCGGGCCGCCACCAGCGGTGGGCCAGCTCCCGGACCGTCAGGTCACGACGCGCCCCATCGCGCCCGTCCGACGACGGCGTCAGTACGTCTCGAGTGTCCACGTGATCTCCTGGCCGTCCTCGGTCTCCAGCGATCCGGCACCGACCTGCGCGAGCTCGCCGTCCACGGAGAGCGACCAGAACTCGCTCTTCGAGTCGTCGGCGACCCGGCCGCCGATCGCGGTGACGAACGCGTTCGCGCCCTCCCCCGTGACCTCGGCCGACGGGTCCGCCTCGAGCAGCAGCTCCAGGGCGGTCGCACCCGTCCGGCCGGAATAGCTGAGGCTCTCGACCTCGCCCGACGCGTCGGTCGACAGCGAGGCCTCGGCGGACGGCGACGCCTCGGCGGCCGACTGCTGGCCCAGCGTGGCCGAGACCATCGGCTCCGGCTCCGCCGTCGTACCGCCACAGGCCGCGAGCAGGCCGGCGACGAGAAGGGCGGCCGCCGCGGAGGCGACGGTCCGGAGGGGATGGCGGGAAGTCGTGTTCACGCCGGCCAGTCTAGGTCGGCGTGGACACGACGGCGCCGCCGTCTCAGGCGTCGATCCGGGACCGGTCCAGCTCGGCCGCGCCGGCGATGAGGAACTCCTTGCGCGGCGCCACGTCGGTGCCCATGAGCAGCTCGAACGCCCGCTCGGCCGCCTCGGCGTGCTCCGCGGTCACGCGACGCAGCGTGCGGTGGCGCGGGTCCATCGTGGTCTCCGCGAGCTGGTCGGCGTCCATCTCGCCCAGGCCCTTGTACCGCTGGATGTCCGGCTTGTAGCGCCGGCCCGCCCGGTCGAGCTTCTTCAGCGTGATGCCCAGCTCGGCCTCGGAGTACGTGTAGATGTACTCGTTCTTGCGCCGGCCGTTGCCGATCACCTCGACCCGGTGCAGCGGGGGCACCGCCGCGAACACGCGGCCGGCCTCCACCATCGGCTTCATGTAGCGGTAGAAGAGGGTCAGCAGGAGGGTGCGGATGTGCGCGCCGTCCACGTCGGCGTCGGTCATCATGATGATCTTGCCGTAGCGCGCGGCCTCGATGTCGAAGGACCGGCCGGAGCCCGCGCCGAGCACCTGGATGATCGCCGCGCACTCGGCGTTGCGCAGCATGTCGCTGATTGACGCCTTCTGGACGTTCAGGATCTTGCCGCGGATCGGCAGCAGCGCCTGGAAGTCGCTGGACCGGGCCAGCTTGGCGGTGCCGAGCGCGCTGTCGCCCTCGACGATGAACAGCTCGGAGCGGTCCACGTCGTTCGAGCGGCAGTCCGCCAGCTTGGCCGGCAGCGAGGAGGTCTCCAGCGCGTTCTTGCGGCGCGAGATCTCCTTCTGCTTGCGGGCCGTGATGCGTGCGCGCATCTCGGCGACGATCTTGTCCAGGAGCAGCGAGGCCTGCGTCTTGCCGTCGCGCGTGGTGGAGGTCAGGCGGGCCTGGATCTCCTTCTCGACCACACGGGAGACGATCTGGCGCACCGGCCCGGTGCCCAGCACCTCCTTGGTCTGCCCCTCGAACTGCGGCTCGGACAGGCGCACCGTGACCACGGCCGTGAGGCCCGCGAGCACGTCGTCCTTCTCGATGCGCTCCGCGCCGTCCTTCGTGGAGACCTTGAGCTTGCGCGCGTTGGTCTCCACGCCCTTGCGGATCACCTTGAGCAGGCCCTGCTCGAAGCCCGTCAGGTGCGTGCCGCCCTTGGGGGTCGAGATGATGTTGACGAAGGACCGCACCTCGGTGTCGTAGCCCGTGCCCCAGCGCAGCGCGATGTCGACCTCGCACTCGCGCTGCACCTCGCGCGGCGACATGTGGCCGCGCTCGTCCAGCACCGGCACCGTCTCGGTGAAGTTGCCCGACCCCTGCAGCACCCACGTCGCCGTGACGGGCGTGTCGGGGGCCAGGAACTCGACGAAGTCGGCGGCGCCGCCGGTGTGCTTGAAGGACTCCTCGTGCGGGCCGTTCTCGCCCGGCGTGCCGGGCAGGCCGCGCTCGTCCCGCACCACGATCTCGAGGCCCGGCACCAGGAACGTGGTCTGCCGGACGCGCGTGACCAGCTCGTCGTAGCTGAAGACCGCGGACTTGGGGAAGATCTGCCGGTCGGCCCAGTAGCGCACGCGCGTGCCGGTGCGGCCGCGCGGCACCTTGCCGACCACGCCGAGCTCGGAGTGGTCCACGAAGGGGTGGAACGCCGCGTCCGGGCTGGGACCCGAGGCCGGGTCGGAGAACGTGCCCGGCTCGCCCCGGTGGAAGGTCATGCGGTGCGTCTTGCCGCCGCGGTCCACCTCGACGTCGAGGCGCGAGGACAGCGCGTTCACCACGGAGGCGCCGACACCGTGCAGGCCACCGGACGCCTGGTAGGAGCCGCCGCCGAACTTACCGCCCGCGTGCAGCTTGGTGTAGACCACCTCGACGCCGCTCAGACCCGTCTTGGGCTCGATGTCGACGGGGATGCCGCGCCCGTCGTCCGAGACGGTCACCGAGGTGTCGGCGTGCAGCACGACGCCGATCTTCGTGGCGTGGCCGCCCAGGGCCTCGTCGACGGAGTTGTCGATGACTTCCCAGAGGCAGTGCATCAGGCCACGGGAGTCGGTGGTCCCGATGTACATACCGGGACGCTTACGAACCGCCTCGAGGCCCTCGAGGACGGACAGGTGGCGAGCGGTGTACGACTCGGACGTTGCGGTCACGGCGACAGCGTAGACGAGGTCACCGACATCCCACGTCAGGCGCCCCGTGACGTGGCTCGAACGCCGTGCGAACAGCCGTGTGACGCCAAGATTCACCCCATGACGGAAATTACCCTTTCAGCGCAATTGGGGGCGGAAGGGCACCAGAAGTGTGAGCGACGCCGCTATGCTCGCAGCGAACCGGCCACATGGGCTGGCATGAACCGCGCGAGCGAATGGTTGGATGGAGATGTGACGACCTTGACGACCGAACCGCTCACCGCCCTCGACCGCTGCGACCGCTGCGGCGCGCAGGCCTACGTGCGCGTCGTTCTGCCCGTTGGCGAGCTGCTCTTCTGCGGCCACCACGCGCGCGCACACGCGTCCGCCTACGCGGACGTCGCCACCCATGTCCAGGACGAGACCGACCGGCTCCACGCGGAGCACGGCCAGGCCTGACACCCAGGCCGGACGACCACCGGACCCACAGACGCCGACAGACCGACGCCGGCGGTGAGCCACCCCGAAGGGTGACCCACCGCCGGCGTCGTCATGTCCGGGCAGAGCTGCCGCCTGGCTCACTTCCGCGCGGTCACCGTGTCCGCCCAGGAGGCCCGGAACCCGAGAGTGGTGCGCCAGCCCTCCGCCGTCTTGGTCAGGTTGCGGGTGGTGCCCTGCACCGAGACCGCCTGCATCGTCTTGATCTGGCCGCTGGAGTAGCGGGCCGTGACCTTGACGGACTTGACCCAGGCCAGGTCGAAGACCGTCTTCGCCTTCGTCTGCGTGAGCGTCCCGGTCCAGGAGGTGTTCGGGTTACCCGGCGCCTGGGCCGAGTAGGGGTCGGCGACGTGCGCGAGGTGGGACTGCGCGGCGGTGCCGAACGCGTCCTGGTTGTTCGTGGTTCCGGAGTAGCTGCCGCCGTGGCCGGTCGAGGCGAAGTACGGCGTCTCGGCGATCTCGCCGGCGGGGTTGCGGACGATCGAGACGGTCGAGGCGCCGTCCTGCCGGGTCGCGTCGACGGCGGCGCGCCACGTCGAGCCCGCCTCGCCGCCCTCCTTCTTCCAGCCGGTGTAGTTCTGGCTGCTGGTGTCGTCGTAGAGGTGGCAGTCGCACGAGGTCTTCAGGCCGGCGGTCTTGGCCAGGACGGCATAGTTGCGCGCGACGATCGCCTGCGCCTGGAGCGCGGCGGCGCCGCCGTAGCCGCTGGTGCCCCACAGCGACGGCATCTCGTCGAGCCCGTAGAGGTACTCGTCGTTGAGGACCACCTGGTTGACCACGTTGGGGCGCGGGTTGGGGCTGGTGATCCGCAGCCGGCCGTGCCGGTAGCTGCCCTGCGCCCCGGAGACGGTCACGGTGCCGGCGGTGCCCGCCCAGTAGTCGGTGCCCGTCCACTCGAGCCAGAGCGTGCGGCGGGCGCTGATCGTCTGGCGCACCGTGCCGTTCTCGGTGATCTTGGCGGTCACGCCCGCCGTGGTCCGGGCGATCGAGAGCTTGCGGGCCGACGTGCCGGTGGCGAGCTGCGCCTGTGCGCCGTCGAGCAGCCGCCACGAGCCGGCGGACAGGCTGATCGTGGTGGTGGTCGGGTCGGCCGCCTTGCCCAGCACCTGGACGTCGATCGACGTGCGCGGGTTGTTGGCGGTGCCCACGGTCGCACCCGGGTAGTAGTGCCCCAGGATCTGGGTCGCCGTGCTGCCGGCACGCGCCATCTGGTAGGCGCCGTACTGGGCCATGCCCACGCCGTGCCCGTTGCCCGAGCCGGCGATCGCCCACGACCCCGGCACGACCGTGATCGTGAGGGTGGCGCTGGTGGCCTTCACGGTCTTGAAGCGGTACTTCGTGGTGACGGACGGCTTGACCGACGTCGTCGCCTTGCCGGTGGAACCTGTGGTCACGGTCTTGATCCGCACCCAGGCGCCGTCGCGGTACTGCTGGACGGCCACCGACGCGTTCTTCCGGGCGGCGCCGTTGTAGCGGTAGACCACCGAGAGGGTCTTGGCTGTGGCCGCCGTGGTCGTGGCGGAGCCGGACGCCGTCAGCGTGTACCCCGCCGCGGCGGCGGGGACGGCGGACAGGCCGACCGTGAGGAGCGTGACTGCGAGGCACGTGACGAGGACTGCCGCGAGCGTCCGGACACGTCGTGCTCCGGGAGCGGCGCTGATCGATGGGGACACATCGGGCACGCTTCCATACGAAGACGCCGGGCGGGTGACCTTCCGAAGAAGTTCACCCGCCCGGCGTCGGTCCCGGATCGTGCCGGGCTCGGTGGAGGAAGTCGCTCAGTCGAGGTAGTCGCGCAGCACCTGCGACCGCGAGGGGTGGCGCAGCTTCGACATCGTCTTGGACTCGATCTGACGGATACGCTCACGCGTCACGCCGTAGACCTTGCCGATCTCGTCGAGCGTCTTGGGCTGGCCGTCCTGCAGGCCGAACCGCATCGAGACCACGCCGGCCTCGCGCTCCGAGAGGGTGTCGAGAACCTGGTGCAGCTGCTCCTGGAGCAGCGTGAACGACACGGCGTCCGCCGGGACGACGGCCTCGGAGTCCTCGATGAGGTCACCGAACTCGCTGTCGCCGTCCTCGCCGAGCGGGGTGCTCAGCGAGATGGGCTCGCGGCCGTACTTCTGGACCTCGACCACCTTCTCGGGGGTCATGTCCAGCTCCTTGGCCAGCTCCTCCGGCGTGGGCTCGCGGCCCAGGTCCTGGAGCATCTGGCGCTGGACACGGGCCAGCTTGTTGATGACCTCGACCATGTGCACCGGGATGCGGATGGTGCGGGCCTGGTCGGCCATGGCACGCGTGATCGCCTGCCGGATCCACCAGGTCGCGTAGGTCGAGAACTTGTAACCCTTGGTGTAGTCGAACTTCTCGACCGCACGGATCAGACCGAGGTTGCCCTCCTGGATCAGGTCCAGGAACAGCATGCCGCGGCCCGTGTACCGCTTGGCCAGCGAGACCACGAGGCGGAGGTTGGCCTCCAGCAGGTGGTTCTTGGCCCGCTTGCCGTCGTGCGCGATCCACTTGAGGTCGCGCTCGAAGCGGCGCTGGTCCTTGTCGTTCCGGTCGAACTCCGTGGTGGCAAGGCGCTCCTCGGCGAACAGGCCGGCCTCGATGCGCTTCGCGAGCTCGACCTCCTGCTCCGCGTTCAGCAGCGCGACCTTACCGATCTGCTTCAGGTAGTCCTTGACCGGGTCGGCCGTGGCACCGGCGGTGACGACCTGCTGTGCGGGCTGGTCGTCGTCGTCCCGGTCGGAGACGACGAAGCCGGAGCTCTCGTCGCCTTCCTTGGCCGTCTTGCCGGCTCGGCCGCGAGTCGTCTTGGTGACGGTCTCGGGACCGGAGTCGGTCTCGTCCTCGGGGTCCTCGACGGCGACGCCGTCGGGCTCGATGTTGTCGTACTTCGACTTGCCCCGAGCAGCAGGCTTCTTCGCGCCGGCCTTCGCCGCCGGCTTCTTGCGCGTGCTCGTCGTTGCCTCGTCATCGTCATCGTCGACGTCGTCGAAGTCGAGATCGACGTCGTCGGGCATCTCGTCGTCGTCCTTCGGCTTCGCGGTGGAGCGCGCCGGGGTCGACCTCTTGGCGGTCGTGGTCTTCGCCGCCGTCGCCCGGGTGCGCCGGGCCGGCTTCGCGGAGGCCTCCGCCTCGTCGGCGGGCGCCTTGGCGGCGACCGCTGTGGAACGGGTGGCCGACGCCGCGGCCACCTTGGTAACAGTGGGGAGCCCCACCTGCACACCGGCGTTGGCCAGTGCGCGCAGCACCGCCTTCAGCCGCTTGGCGTCACCGACCTGCGCCGTCTCGCATGCACGCCGGAAGTTCTCGGCGTCGACCGAGCCGTCGGCGGCACCGCGAGCGAGGAGTTCCTGCAAGGCAGGATGCTCGAACTCACGGGGCAGGTTGTCGCGTGCAGGGACAGGAGCGGTGTCCTGGGGGGCTTTCAGCGGAGTGGGCGCCACAAACCGACCTTTCGGCATTCGAGGGGGCGGTGTACCGCCGGCGGGGCCGTCACTGGACCTTCTTCTTCCGCCGGCGAACATATATATTGTACCGTCGGCCTCCCTGTACCCCGCGACGAACGCGGTGATATGGGCAAAGTCAGTGCGAAGTCACGTCGGGCGGGACTACCCCGCGGGGTTTCTGATTTCGCGTGCCAAGAGTCAACGACTGGCACCCCCGCACCATTCCCGGTTCGGCGAATCTGCGGCGAACTCGCGCTGGACCAGGCGCTGGACCAGGCCCTCGACGGAGCCCTGGACCAGGCCCGGGACCGGCGGTCCGATGGCCCCGGACCCGGACAGGGCCTGACGGACCTGGTCAGGGCCTGCCGCGACCTCGTCAGGACCGGGGCAACCGACCGGGCCCGGGCCGGATCGAACGTCGCCCCGGGATCACCCGCGGCTCACCCGCGCCGACTCACCCGCGCCAGCTCGAACGCCGCAGGACCCGACGCGTCAGGCGCCGCGATATCGGACGCCGTCGAATCAGACGCCACAGGATCAGACACCACAGGATCAGACGCCGCTGGATCAGACCTTGACGGCGAGCACCGGGCACGGCGCCTCGACGAGGATCCGCTGCGCACCCGCGCCGAGGATGAGCTTGCCGACGGGGCTGCGCTTGCGAAGGCCGATCACGATCAGGTCGGCGCCGGTGCTCGTGGCCGCACGGATCAGGTCCTCAGCGAGGTCTCCGGTGCCCTCCTCGACGCGCACGTCGAGCCCGGCCGCCGGGCCGGTCGCGAGCTCGTCGAGCTCGGCCTGGCACTCGTCGACGGGACGCTTCCCGCTCGTGACGACGACCAGCGGGGCGCTGCGCTCCCGAGCCTCGGTGACAGCGGTACTGAGGGCCTCTCGGCCCTCGGGCGTGGCGAGGTGGCCGACGACGATCGTCATGTCAGCCGACGCTACCCCACACCGCGGCCCGGTCGATGCCGCACACGACGCTCCCGCCGCACTCACACCGCAGCCATCTCGTCCGATCCCGCCTCACCGTGGGGATCACCGTGAGGATCGCTGTGGGTGTCGCTGTGGGTGTCGCCACGGGGATCACCGTGGAAGAGGGCCTGCTCCCGCCGCACCCAGCCCGGCGGGACGCCGCCGACGATCGCGCTGCGCAGCAGGAGCGCGAGCCGGTAGTCCGGGTCCACGCCCAGCGCGTCCGACACCCGCTCGGCCGCCAGCCCGCCGTCGCCGTGCCACCAGGCCACGAGCGCCAGCAGCAGGTACGCCGGGGCCCGCCGGTTGCGGGGCACGTGCGTGACCACGGCCTCCAGCACGTCGCGGGCCGGGCGGGTGATGCCCTCGTCGGGCGGGATGCCCCGTTGCGGGTCGATGATCTGCGCCATGACGGCTCCGGTGGACCGGTCCGTGTCGCCGTCCGCCTCCCGCCGCGCGGTACGGAGCGCCGTCTCCGCCGTGCCAGGCGCAAGGCTGAGCAGCACCGCGTCCCGGACGGGCGTGTCCGCGAGCGCCGCACCGATCTTGCCCAGATCCACCGGGGAGAGCGGCACGCGTTCGCCGGGTGTCGCACGCGCCGTGGCACGCACCGCGGCACGCCACAGGCCGAGGCTCTCGGCTCCCCAGTCGGCGAGCGCCCGCTCGGCCTGCGCGACCTGCTCGGCCCGCACGGCCAGGCCCCGGGCCGCGTTCCGGGCCGCGTTCCGGGCCGCCGTCCTGGCCGTGCCTCCGGCAGGGCTTCCGGCAGGGCTTCCGGCAGAGCTACCGGCAGAGCTACCGGCCGTGTCCCCGGCTGGCCCCAGGCCGAACACCGCGCCGTCGACGGGACCACCGTCGACCGGGCCGCCACCGTTCGGGAACCTGGTCCGGTGCAGCAGCCGGCGGTAGGTGTCGGTCCAGCGCGCCGCAGCCCGCCGCGCCTGCGTGCGGGCGGCCTCGGGCGCGGCCCGCAGGGTGTATCGCTCCTCGCGGGTGCCGGCCACGGTGCGGCCCTCCAGGACCATGTGGGCGGCGACGCGGGTGCCCTGGAGCGCGGACAACGGCCGGCCCTCGGCCGGGCAGCACCTCGGGTCGGCGCAGTCGAGCGCCCGGAAGCCCGTCGGCGTCACGAGCCAGACCTCGGTCCCGGGGAGCCGCCGGTCGAGACGTGCCCGGAGCAGGTCCGCCGCGAGCCGCGCGGCGCCGGACGGCGCCGTGGCGTCCGTGGCGGTGTACAGCACCACGACGGCCCGGTCCGCGCCGTCGGCCACCACGTGGTCGGCGAGCCAGCGGGCCGTGGCGCCACCGTCGGGCCCGTCGGGGTCTCCCGGCCGGCGCAGGCGGAGGTCGGTCAGGTCGACCCGGGCCACCAGCCCCACCCGTTGGCGCGGGCCGGTCAGGCTCACCACCACCGCGGACTCGACCGGCTCGAAGCCGAGTCGGTACGGGACGTAGGCGAGGAGGTCCTCCGGCCCCGACACGCGGACGACCCGTTCGTTGGGGACCACCCGGGCGGCCGGTACGGCAGGCGTCCGGCCGCGGTCCGGACGCCGGCCGCGCGCCGGGGCGACGGCGCCGGGGACCTCCGTCCGGCGGATGTCGTCCTGGGAGATGCCGTACCCGGGGTCGGCGTTCCCCGGGATGTCGCGACGGGAGGCGTCGTTTGCGGGGCTGTCGTGAGGGGAGCTGTCGTTCGGGACGCCGTCCCGGTCGGTGCCGTTGTCGAGGTTCATGTGGACGATCTCAGCCCGCCGGCAGGACGGCGGCGCGCCCGGGCGGGCCGTGTGGACAACCGGCTTCCTGTGGTCGCGCTCGCTCCCGCACCGCCCCGTCCAGACGGTCTCATCACCGCACGCTGTCGTCACCCGGGCCTGTGCGGCTACCGTGTGCGACGTGCCCCGCTTCGCCACAGCCCGCCGCACGGCCGCGCTCGCCGCCGCCGTCGGGCTGGCGCTCGCCACCGGGGGCTGCGGCGCCGGGACCGAACAGTCCGCGGCGGGCAGCACCACCACCGGCGGCACCACCACCGGCAGCACCACCGGCCCTGAGCCGGGCGGCGCCGCGACCGGCGGACCGACCGAGCTGCCGACCTTCGACCCGTCGTCCGCGGTGGCCACCTACGCGCAGGGGTTCCCGCCCGATCTCTTCCCCATGCCGAAGGACGCCACACTGCTCGCCTCGTCGGCGCAGCCCGTGCCCACGGCGTCGACGGAGTCGAAGACCAAGGCCGTCCCGATGACCCAGGTCACGCTCAACCTGTCGTCGAGCCGCCCGACGGACCAGGTGATCAAGCAGGCCGAGAAGATCCTCACGGGGCAGGGTTTCCGGCGGATCGACGCGCCGGAGGCGAGCGGCCTCACCGCGCAGACCGCGTTCCTGCGCATCACCAAGGAGAAGTCGGGCGAGGTGCAGGAGTCGCTCGTGGTGGGCGTGCTCGACGACGGGGAGCGGCGCCTCTGCTCGATCAGCGGCACCGTCCGCACCCCATAGGCTGGTGCCGTGCCCGCCTCACCTGTCCGTACCAGCCCCCGCGACCCCCGCCCCCTGAGCCCCGCCGCCCTCGTGGACGCCGAGCAGCTCCGCGGCGACGTCGACGCCGCCGTGAGCGCCCACCTCGCCCGGCTGACGGCCGAGGTCGGGGCGATCAGCCCGAGCGCCGAGGCCATGGTCGAGGAGGCGGCGGGTCTGCTCGCGGGCGGCAAGCGGCTGCGAGCCGCGTTCTGCTACTGGTCGTTCCGCGCGCACGGCGGATCCGCCGACCCGGCCGACCCCGCCCGCGTCGCGACCGTCCGGGTGGGCGCCGCGCTGGAGCTGTTCCAGGCCGCGGCCCTGCTGCACGACGACGTGATGGACAACTCCGACACCCGCCGTGGCCGCCCCACGGCGCACCGCGCGTTCGCCGCGAAGCACGCGGGCGCGGCCTGGGCCGGCGAGCCGGTGAGGTTCGGCGACTCCGCCGCCATCCTGATCGGCGACCTGGTGCTCCTGGCCGCCCAGCGCGAGCTGTCGGCGGCGCTAGCACCGCTGCCCGCGGCCGTCGCCGAGGCGACCCGCGCCCGTTTCGACGCGATGCAGAGCGAGGTGGTCGTGGGCCAGTTCCTGGACGTGCTGGTGCAGGCGGAGCCGTGGGGCCAGGACCCAGCCGCCGACGAGGAGCGCGCCCGGAACGTGCTGCGTGCCAAGACGGCGAGCTACTCCGTGGCCGCCCCCCTCGCGCTGGGCGCGCTGCTGGCCGGCGCGGGCCCGCAGGCCGCGGCCGGGATCGAGGCGGCGGGCCAACCGCTGGGCGAGGCGTTCCAGCTCCGGGACGACGTGCTCGGCGTCTTCGGCGACCCGGCCGTCACGGGCAAGCCCGCCGGTGACGACCTGCGCGAGGGCAAGCGCACGGTGGTCGTGGCCCGCACCCTGGCACTGCTGCCCGACGCCGACGGCCCCGAGGCGGCCGTGCTGGTCGCCGCGCTCGGCAACCCCGACCTGTCCGACGACGACGTGGCACGGGTGCGCGAGGTCATCGTCGGCTCCGGTGCGCTGGACGCGGTCGAGGAGCTCATCGCCGATCTCGCCGTCCGCGGCCACGCGCTGCTGGACCTGGCGGACCTGGCGGAGCCAGGCCGCGGCCTGCTCACCGACCTGGCCCACGCCGCGGTCGACCGGACAGCCTGAGCCTCACCCGGCCCAGCCTCGCCAGCCCAGCTCACCAGGCTCGCCAGCCCAGCTCACCAGGTCCAGAGGGTGACCTCTTCGCCCTTCTTCAGCTTCTCCCCCGCGACGGGCTCGGTCTCCTTGACACCCTCGTCGAACAGCTCGCCGAAGCCGCGCACCACCGACGTGTAGCCGGCCTCGTCGAGCAGCGCCTGGGCGTCCTCGACGGACAGCCCGACGACGTCGGGCACGGTGCCCTGGGCACCCATGCTGACCACGATGGTGACGGTGCTGCCCGGCTCGGCACCCTTGCCCCCGCCCGGCTTGGTGCGGATCACCGTCCCCGCCTCTGCCTTCTTGTCGAACGTGTCCTCCCGGACGACGTCGAACCCCTGGGCGACGAGCGCGTCCTCCGCCTCGCCCGCCGACAGGCCCGTCAGCTCGGGCACGGTCACCGGCGGGGGCCCGTCGGAGACGGTGAGCCGGACGGTCTCGTCGGTCGGCACGGTGCCGCCGTCGCGCACGGAGGCCCAGATCACCTGGTCGCGCGGCACGTCGGCGGAGTACTCGCGCGAGACCTCGACGTCGACGAGGCCGACGTCACCCAGCGCCGCCCGGGCCTGCTCCTCGGTCATGCCCACCAGCCCGGCAGGCACCTCGGCCACCTCCGGCCCGAGCGAGACCACCAGGCGCACGGGCTCGTCGCGCTGCGAGCGCCGCCCCTCGTCGGGGACCACCGAGATGACCTCGCCCTCGGGCACGTCGGAGTCGTGCTGCTCCACGTTCGACGACGTCAGCCCGGCCTCGGTCAGCGCCTCCTCGGCCTGGGCCACGGCCACGCCCACCACGCCGTCGGGGACCACCGCGTAGGCACCCGGGCCGTGCTCCGTGTACCACCAGGCGCTGAACAGGACCGCGACCAGCGTGACGCCCAGCAGGATCCTGCCGCCGCGGCGCGGCTGCCGCGCGGGCGGCGGCGGAGGCGGCTGCGGCGTCTGCTGCGGCACCGCCCACTGGCCGGCCGGCGGCCGCTCCACGACCGCGGTGCGCGCGGCCTTCACCGCGGCGGACGACGGCGGCGGCGCCACCTTGGCGGGGATGTCCAGCACCTCGTTGGGGATCTGCCGGAACGTGCTGCGCAGGGCGTCGAGCGCCACCGCGGCGTCGTGCGGGCGCCGGTCCGGGTCCCGCGCGGTGAGTGCCCGGACCAGGACGTCGAGCGGGCGGCCCAGGTGGCCGGCGAACGCGCTCACGGGCGGCACGTCGGTGTTGACGTGCGCGAACGCGACCTGGATGGGCCCCTCCCCCTCGTGCGGCAGGCGGCCGGTGAACAGCTCGAACGCGAGGATCCCCACGGCGTACACGTCGGCGCGCGCGTCGACGTGCCCCGTGGCGATGGTCTCGGGTGCGAGGTAGGCCACCGTGCCCAGGATCGTGCCCGTCGTCGTGTTCGACACCTCGGAGATGGCGCGGGCCAGGCCGAAGTCCGCCACCTTGGGCCGCCCGGTGCCCTCCTCCAGCAGCACGTTCTCCGGCTTGATGTCGCGGTGCACGATCCCCTTGGCGTGCGCCGCGGCGAGCGCGGAGAGCACCACGTCGAGGATCGCGAACGAGCGGCGCAGCGTGAGGTCGCCGTCGCGGATGAGCTGGCGCAGGTTGGTGCCCGGCACGTACTCCATGGTCAGGTAGCGCATGTCGCCGTCGGTGCCCTGGTCGTAGACGGCGACGACGCCGTGGTGCTGCAGGCCGGCGGCCGACCGGGCCTCGCGCTCGAAGCGCTGCCGGAAGCTCGCGGCCTGCTCCCCCTCCGCGAGGTGGGGGTGCATCACCTTCAGGGCGATCTCACGGTTCAGCCGCGTGTCGTGCGCGCGGTACACCGTGGCCATGCCTCCGCGCGCCACGCGCGCGACTATCTCGTACCGCCCGTCGACCAGGCGGCCGATGAGAGGGTCTGCCGTCACCTGAGCCACGGGTGGGAGTGTACGGGTGACCACCCACGGCCCGGCAGGAACGCGCATACCGGACGGCGGGCCGTTGCCGGATCGTTGCCGTGTCCCGGGCCCAGGCCTCGTCGCCTAGGCTTCTCCCGTGACAGATCTCGACGCCCTCGTGGGCGAATGGCTGACCCTCCCTGACCTCGCCGAGTCCCTCGACATCGAGGTCGGCAAGGCCCGCGGCCTGGTGAGCGACCGGCACGTCGTCGGCATCAAGCGTGGTGAGCGCACGACCTTCCAGGTCCCCGCCCTGTTCGTGCTGCCCGACGTCGAGGGACGCCCTGGCGTGATCCCGACGCTCCGCGGCACCATCATGGTGCTCTCCGACGCGCAGTTCACCGAGGAAGAGATCCTCGAGTGGCTGTTCACGCCCAACGACGAGCTCGGTGAGAGGCCCGTGGACGCCCTGATCGACGGCAAGCGTGCCGCGGTGCGCCGGGTGGCGCAGACGCTGCTCTGACGACCTGACCCGGTCCTGCGGCCGGCCGCCCCTCGGGACGGCCGGCCGCAGGACTGCTGTCGGTGACCGCTACCGGCGGAGCATCTCCGCGACCTGGAAGGCCAGCTCCAGCGACTGCTGGTGGTTCAGCCTCGGGTCGACGAGCGTCTCGTAGCGCAGCGCGAGGCCGGCGTCGGAGATCTCCTCGCTGCCACCGAGCACCTCGGTGACGTCGTCGCCCGTGAGCTCCATGTGCAGGCCGCCCGGGACGGTGCCCAGCGCCTTGTGCACCTCGAAGAACCCGGCCACCTCGTCGAGCACGTCCGTCAGCCGGCGGGTCTTGTAGCCGCTGTCCGACGTGATGGTGTTGCCGTGCATCGGGTCGGTGACCCAGGTGACGTTCGCGCCGGACCACGTCACGGCCTCGACCAGGGACGGCAGCACGTCGCGGACCCGGCCCGCGCCCATGCGCGTGATGAACGTGAGGCGGCCGGGCACGTTGTCCGGGTTGAGCCGCTCGGTGAGCGCCAGCGCGTCGTGCGGCGTCGTCGTCGGGCCCAGCTTCACGCCGACGGGGTTGGCGATCCGGGACATGAAGTCGACGTGGGCGCCGTCGAGCTGACGCGTGCGCTCGCCGATCCACAGGAAGTGCGCGCTGGTGTCGTAGGCGTTGCCGGTCCGCTGGTCGGTGCGGGTCAGCGCCCGCTCGTAGTCGAGCACCAGGGCCTCGTGGCTCAGGAAGAACTCGACGGAGCGCAGCGCGTCGAAGTCGGCGCCGCACGCGTGCATGAACCGGATGGCCCGGTCGATCTCGTCCGCCGTCTTCTCGTACCGCGCGTAGGCGGGGTTGCTCATGAAGCCGCGGTTCCACTCGTGCACCTGCCGCAGGTCGGCGAAACCGCCCTGCGTGAAGGCCCGCACGACGTTGGCCGTCGCCGACGAGATCCGGTAGGCCTGCTCCAGCCGCTCCGGGTCGGGGATCCGGGCCTGCGGCGTGAACGGGAAGCCGTTGATCATGTCGCCGCGGTAGGCAGGCAGCGTCTCGCCGTCGCGCGTCTCGGTGTCGCTGGAGCGCGGCTTGGCGTACTGGCCGGCCATGCGGCCCATCTTCACCACGGGCGTGCTCGCGCCGTGGGTGAGCACCACCGCCATCTGGAGGATGGTGCGGATCTTGTTGCGGATGCGGTCGGCGTTCGCCTCGGCGAACGTCTCCGCGCAGTCTCCGCCCTGGAGCAGGAACGCCTCGCCCCGGCCGGCGGCGGCGAGCCGCTCGGTCAGGGTGTCGGCCTGTGCGGGCACCACGATGGGCGCGGCCTGGGCCAGGCGGCCGGTGGCGGCCGCCAGTGCGGCCGGGTCCGGCCACGTGGGCTGCTGGCGCGCCTCCAGCGTGCGGTAGTGGTCCAGCCCCGCCGGACCGGCGGCGCGCTCGGCCGGGTCAGCGACGGTGCTCATCGACCCACCGTCCGCGGTGCCGGTGCTACCAGCAGTGCCGGTGCCACCTGTGACGCCAGTGGTGCCCGCACGGTGCTCAGTGCTCCGCGGGAGCGGCCGGCACGAGCGGCTGGCCGATCTCGGCGAGGATCTGGCCGAACCACTCCTGCGAGACGTCGAACGCCTTGCCGCCGGCGATGCGCGGGAACGCGATGGCCTTGAGCCGGTCACCGTCCTCCTCGTCGTGGCCGATGACGCCGGACTCGCCGCGCAGCGCGCACTCGACCGCGTAGTCGGTCATCGACTTGATGAGGCGCAGGTCCTCGGAGTTGGCGGCCGCGGCGCGCGAGAAGTAGCCCGACTTCTGGACCATGACCTTCTCGGCGCCCAGCTTCTCCGCGAACTGCTTGGCGAACCACTGGCCAGGGTTGATCGTGTCGAGCTTCACGTGCCCGAACGGGTCGCGCTCCACGGTCTCGCCTGCCGCCTCGAGCTGGGCCACGATCTCGTGCATGCCCGCACCCTCCGACAGGAAGATGTTGACGTTGCCGATCTCGTCCATGACGCCGCGCAGGCGCTTGGCCTCGCCCTCCAGGTCGATCTCGAGCTCGGGCAGGAACACCGCGTGCACGTCCCAGCGCTCGCGCGACAGACCCAGGGCCGGTGCCCACTCCTGCTCGTCGAGCCAGCCGCGGTAGGACTGCGCCGTGGCCGCGGTCAGCCAGCCGCAGTGGCGGCCCATGACCTCGTGCACGATCAGCATGCGCGGGCCCACGCGGTTCTCGCCGATGACGTTGGCCGCGAACTTCGCGCCCTCCTCGGCGGCGGTCCACGCGCCCAGCGACTGCTTGATCGGCACCACGTCGTTGTCGATCGTCTTGGGCAGGCCCACGACGGTCAGCTCGTAGCCGTTCTCGTGCAGGTAGGCAGCGAGGTCGGCGGCCGTCGTGTTGGTGTCGTCACCACCGATGGTGTGCAGCACGTCCACGCCGTCGGCCTTGAGCTGCTCCGCGGCGACGTGCAGCGGGTCCTGACCCTCCTGCACGAGGCCGCGCTTGACCGCGTCCTTGACGTTGGTCAGCTTCACGCGCGAGTTGCCGATCGGCGAGCCGCCGAACTTGTGCAGGACGTGAGCCTGCTTGCGAGCCTCGTCGTCGATCTCGATCTTGTTGCCCGTCAGCAGGCCGTGGTAGCCGTGCAGGTAGGCAATGATCTCGATCTCGGGGTCGAGCTCGGTGTAACGCTCGATCAGACCGCCGACCGAGGACGACAGGCAGGGCGCGAAGCCGCCGGCGGTCAGCAGGGCCACACGACGAACAGCCATCGGAGGAGCACCTCTCATCAGGGAACTTTCGGGGGCGCCGCCGCCGGCGATCGCCCGCGCGGCACCCTTCGTCGTCATCCTACTGAGCGCCGGGGGCAGCGCTCGGCACGTCCGGTGACTGAGCACGTCCGGACGGGCGCTGTCGGACGGCGTCCCGCGCATGAGAGAATGGCGGTGAGCCTCCCGGCGCCTAGCGGCCCGGGAGGCTTTCCGTTATGACGAACTCACCACGCACGGCGAACTCACCAGGCACGACGAACTCACCGCAGACCCCGCCGGCACGACTGACGATCCGGCCCACCACCGGCAGCGACCAGCCGGTCCTGGAGCGGCTGTGGCTCCTGTTCCGGCACGACATGTCCGAGGTCTCGGGCGCGCTGCCCGATGCGACCGGTCAGTTCCGGCGCGAACGGCTGGACGCGGCGTTCACCGACCCGGGCTGGCGCGGGGTCATCGCGCACCTGGAGCCCGCCGGCGCGGCGCCGTCGCCGGTCGGATTCGCCCTGGTGCGCGGGCTCGACGGGCCAACCCGCGTGCTCAGCTCGTTCTTCGTGGTGCGCGGCGTGCGGCGCATCGGCGTCGGGCGGGAGCTCGCGGCCCACGTGCTGGCCGCGTTCCCCGGCGGCTGGGACGTCGCTTTCCAGGACGCCAACCCGCCGGCGGTGAACTTCTGGCGGGCGGTGGCCACGGACGCCGTCGGCGCGGCCTGGACCGAGGAGCACCGCGCCGTCCCGGGCCGCCCGGACCTGCCGCCGGACACCTGGATCTCGTTCACGACGAGCTGACCCCGCCCGCCTCAGACACGCGTCAGACACGTGTCAGACCCACAGGTCACCCGGGTGATCTGTGGGTCTGACACGTGCTCCGACACGAGCGAGGGTCGGCCGGCCTCAGTTGAGGAGGTGCAGGCTGTCCTTGTTCTTGTCCGCGTACAGGCGCTCGACGTCGGCGTCGAAGTCCTTGAGGAACACCGCCCGCTTCACGCTCTGCTTGGGGGTGAGGTACCCGTTCTCGATCGTCAGGTCGCCCGCCAGCACCGTGTACTTGCGGATCGACTCGGCCTTCGAGACCGCCTTGTTCGCCCGCTGCACCGCGCCGTCGAGGGCCGCGAGGACGTCCGGGTCCTTGCGGGCCTCGTCGACCGACATCACCGGCTTGCCGTGCATCTTCAGCCAGCCCGGCAGGCCCTCGGCGTCGAGCGTGAAGAGCGCCCCGATGAACGGCTTGCCGTCACCGACGACGACGCACTGGCTCACCAGGGCGTGCGCGCGGATGCGGTCCTCCAGCATCGAGGGCGCCACGTTCTTGCCGCCCGCCGTGACGATGATCTCCTTCTTGCGGCCGGTGATCGTGAGGAACCCGTCGTCGTCCAGCACGCCCAGGTCGCCCGTGCGGAACCAGCCGTCCTCGGTGAACGCCTCCGCCGTGGCGGCCTCGTTCTTGTGGTACGCCCGGAAGATGTGGTGGCCCTTGAGCAGGATCTCGCTGTCCTCGGCGATCTTCACGCCGCAGCCCGGGAGCTGCAGGCCGACCGAGCCGATCTTCGTCGCCGTGGGACGGTTCACGCTGGTCGGCGCGGTGGACTCGGTGAGGCCGTAGCCCTCGAGCACCTTGAGGCCCAGGCCCCGGTAGAAGTGGCCGAGCCGCTCGCCGAGCGGGCCGCCGCCGGACACCGCGAACTCCGCGCGCCCGCCGAGCTTGGCGCGCAGCTTGGAGAAGACCAGCGCGCTGGCGACCGCGTGCTGCAGCCGCAGGCCCAGCCCCGGGCCCGACGGCGTGTCGAGCGCCCGCGACCACGCGATGCCCGTCGCCGTGGCCCAGTGGAAGATCTTGGCCTTGCCGCCGGCCGCCGCCGTCTGCTCGGCCGTGTTGTAGACCTTCTCGAACACGCGCGGCACCGCGAGGATGAAGGTCGGCTTGAACTCGCCCAGGGCGTCGACCAGCGTGGACGTGTCGCCCCAGTGCCCCGTGACCACGCCGCCCGCCACCGCGAGCACGTGGATGTAGCGCGCGAACACGTGCGCCATCGGGATGAACAGGAGGGTGCGTCCGCCCTCCTTGGCGAACACCTCCGGCACGGCCTCGACGGCGTTCACGGCGAGCGACGCGAAGTTGCGGTGCGTCAGCTCGGCGCCCTTGGGGCGACCCGTGGTCCCCGAGGTGTAGATGATCGTGGCCAGGTCGTCGAGCCCGGAGAGACCCCGGCGCCGGGCGATCTCGTCGTCGGGCACGTCCGCGCCCTCGGCCGCGACCGCGTCGAGCGCACCGTCGTCGATGACGAGCACGTCGGTCACGAGCGGGACCGCGTCGCGCACCTCGGCGACGGTGGCGGCGTTGGCCGGGGTCTCGGCGAAGACCAGCTTCACCTCGGCGTCGGACAGGATCCACTCGACCTGCTCGGCCGAGGACGTCTCGTAGACAGGGACGGGCACCGCGCCCGCGGCCCACGCCGCGAAGTCCAGCACGGCCCACTCGTACCGCGTGCGGCACATGATGCCGACGCGGTCCCCGGGCTCGATCCCGCGGGCCACCAGGCCCTTCGCCACAGCGACCACCTGGGCGTCGAACTCGCCGGCACTGACGACCCGCCAGGGCTCGCCCTTCCCCGCAGGAACCTCCATCATCGGCTTGTCGGCGCCGGCGCCGACCCGCTCGGCGAGCACATCGTTGAGATTGGAGGTGGGGGGCAGCTCGATGAGGATCGGGCTGAAGATCTCGTCCATTCTGACTCCAGTGGCAGTACTGACCGTGCCTGCAAAGATACCGGGAAACGGACTCCGCGTGTTGCACTCCTCGCGGTCGCTACCCTGGGTGTGCGCACCTTCTCGGTGCAGCCCCCTTCTGGACGGTCCTCGCGGCCGTCGCGCAACGAGAGAACGTGAGGACGAATGCACGCCATCGGGGTCGACATCGGCGGCACCAAGATCGCTGTGGGAGTCGTCGACGAGGAGGGCAAGATCCTCGCCCAGGTGCGCCGGGAGACCGACGCCGACGACGTCGCGCACATCGACAGGGCCATCGCGGACGCGTGCAACGAGCTCGTCAAGGAGCACGAGGTGGGAGCGATCGGCCTGGCCGCGGCCGGCTTCGTGAGCCCCGACCGCACATCGGTGAACTTCGCGCCCAACATCGCCTGGCGCGAGTACCCGCTGGCCGCGAAGGTCGCCGAGCTCGTCGACGCCGACCTGCCGATCGTCGTGGAGAACGACGCCAACGCCGCCGGCTGGGCCGAGTTCCGGTTCGGCGCGGGCCGCGAGGCCACCGACATGCTGATGCTCACGGTCGGCACCGGCCTGGGCGGCGCCGTCATCTCCGAGCGGGAGCTCGTGCGCGGCAAGTGGGGCATGGCCGCCGAGGTGGGGCACATGCGCGTCGTGCCGGAGGGCCACTACTGCGGGTGCGGTCACGAGGGCTGCTGGGAGCAGTACGCGTCGGGCAGCGCCCTGGAGCGTGACGCCCAGCACGCCGCCGTCGCCCGGGTGGACCAGGCGGACCGCCTGCTGGAGCTCGCGGGCGGCGACCCGGAGAAGATCCGGGGCAAGATGGTGACCGAGGCTGCCCAGGAGGGCGACGAGCTGTCGATCGAGCTGCTCGCGACCCTGGGCCGCTGGATCGGCGAGGGCTCCGCGTCGGTCGCGGCCCTGCTGGACCCCGAGCTCATCGTGATCGGCGGCGGCGTCGGCGCGGCCGGCGACCTGCTGCTCGGCCCGGTGCGCCGCGGCTTCGAGGCGCAGCTCTCCGCGATGGGCCACCGGCCCGTGGCCAAGATCGAGCTGGCCGAGCACGGCAACGAGGCCGGCATCGTCGGCGCGGCGGACCTGGCCCGGCGCTAGTCCCCCTGGGCCCGTACCGGCCCGGAAAGAGTCAGACCCACAGATCACCCGGGTGATCTGTGGGTCTGACTCGTTGGAGCCTGCGGCTCCGCTCCGGCTCAGACGATATTTTCTGTCGTCCGAACCTGCGGCTCCGCTCCGGGCGAGATGCCTCGTTCCTCGGCCCTCACCCTGCGCTGCGCCTCCGGTTCAGACGACGGCACCCGGTCCGTCGTCGTCGGGGTCGCGCTGGTGCGGCATGCGCCAGATCAGCACGCCCAGGCCGGCGACGAACAGGCCGAGCCCGATCTGACCCGCCAGCGGCGGGATCGAGACGGCCGGCACCGCCGCGGAGACGATCATGCCGATCACCGCGAGCACGGGCACGCCGACCACGAAGCTCCACGCCATGGTGAGCAGCGGGTCGCGCGACAGCAGCGCGGGCGGCTCCGGCGGCGTGAAGTGGGACTCCGCCTCCTCGAGCGCCTCGGCGTCGGGCGACAGGGGCCAGTCGCGCGGGCCCGAGGGCGTGCGCGACCCGGACGCGTCCGACGACGAGCCCGGTCCCGTGCCCGGTTCGTCGGCCGCGTCACCCGTGCTCGTCCAGTCGCCGCCGGCCCAGCCGCCGTCCGACCAGCCGCCCACCTGGCGGCGCTTGCCGACGCCCCGGTCACCGGTCTCGTCGTCGGCCCGGGTGCCGGGCGCACGACCGCGAGCGCCGTCGTCGTCGCTGCCCTCGTCATCGGGTCGCGATGTCTGAGAGGATTCGGCGGACTTCTCCGCGCCGTCGGTGTCCCCGTCGGCCCGAGAGACGTCCATGTCGCCAAGCGTGGCGACGATGTCGGCCCAGCGCGATGCCACGTCGTCGTCGCCCAGCTCGCGTGGGGTGTCGCCGGGCACGTCGTCGTCTCGGTCGTCGGTGTTCGATGCGGCCATGGGCACACTCTATTGTCGTCAGGGGGCCCGCGGGGGCGGGTCTTGAGGAGGAATCTTGTTCTACTGGGTGATGAGGAACGTGCTGGTCGGCCCGCTGCTGCGCCTCGCGTACCAGCCGTGGGTCGTCGGCGGCAAGAACGTGCCCCGGACCGGCGCCGCGATC
Organism: Promicromonospora sp. NPDC050262; assembly: GCF_040655935.1. NCBI lineage: Bacteria > Bacillati > Actinomycetota > Actinomycetes > Micrococcales > Promicromonosporaceae > Promicromonospora > Promicromonospora sp. NPDC050262. The sequence continues at coordinate 414,674 of NZ_JBFAKX010000001.1, forward strand.
GTGGCCAGCAACCACCTGGCGGTGATCGACTCGTTCATCCTGCCGCTCCTGATCTCGCGCCGCGTGACCTTCCTCGGCAAGTCCGACTACTTCACGGGCAAGGGCCTCAAGGGCAAGATCGTGGCCTGGTTCATGACCGGCATCGGCGTCATCCCCGTGGACCGCTCCGGCGGCGCCGCCAGCGAGGCCGCGCTGCGCACCGGACTGCGCGTGCTGCGCGAGGGCAGCCTGTTCGGCATCTACCCCGAGGGCACCCGCAGCCCCGACGGCCGCCTCTACAAGGCGAAGACGGGCGTGGCCCGGATGGCGCTCGAGTCGGGTGCCCCGGTCATCCCCGTCGCCATGGTCGACACCGACGTCGCCCAGCCGGTGGGCCGGACCATCCCCACGTTCATGCCGCTGGGCGCCGTGATCGGCGAACCCCTCGACTTCAGCCGGTACAAGGGGATGGAGAGCGACAAGTTCGTGCTGCGCGCCGTCGCCGACGAGATCGAGTACGCGATCCTGGCCCTGTCCGGTCAGGAGTACGTGGACGCGTACGCGGCCAGCGCCAAGGAGCGCGCGGCCCGCGGCGAGCCCGCGATCCCGACGGCGGAGGAGGGCCCGGGCGGCCTGCCCCTGCCGGAGGTCGAGAAGCCGCGCCGGCCCAAGCGCTGACCGGCCCGGCCTCCGGCCCGAACGCCGCTCCCCTACTTGATCCCCGTCGTCGCGATCCCCTTGACCAGGTAGCGCTGTCCAAGCAGGAACGCGAGGAAAAGCGGCACCAGCGACAGCACCGACATCGCGAACATGCCGCCGAAGTTCGACTCCGACGTCGCGTCGAGGAACGCGCGCAGCGCGAGCGACACCGTCCAGTTCTCCTGCGACGTCAGGTAGATCAGCGGCCCGAAGAAGTCCGACCACGTCCAGATGAACGTGAAGATCGTGGTGGTCGCCAGCGCCGGGACCATCAGCGGCAGGATGATCTGCCCGAAGATCCGCAGGTGGCCGGCGCCGTCCAGCCGGGCGGCGTCGTCCAGCTCGCGCGGGATGCCGCGGATGAACTGGACCATCAGGAAGACGAAGAACGCGTCGGTGGCCAGGAACTTGGGCACCACGAGCGGCAGGAACGTGTTGATCCAGCCGAGCTGGGCGAAGATCACGTACTGCGGCACGATCACCACGTGGACGGGCAGCATGATCGTCGCCAGCATCACCGCGAACCACAGGGTGCGCAGCGGGAACCGCAGGCGCGCGAACGCGTAGGCCGCCAGCGAGCAGGAGATCAGGTTGCCGAGGATCGCCCCGACCGAGAGCACCGCGGAGTTCAGGAAGTACCGGGTGAACGAGTACCGGTGGGCGTCCCAGCCGGAGGCGTAGTTCTCGGCGGTCGGGTCGGTCAGGAGGATCGAGAGGTCGCGGAAGATCTCGTCGTCGGGCCGCAGCGACGCGACCACCAGCCAGATCAGCGGGTAGACCATCAGCAGCGAGAGCACCAGCAGCCCGGCGTGCTTGAGCACGCTGCGGACCTGGCGGCGCAGCACCGGTGGCCGCGGCGCGGGCACCCGCGCAGGCGCCGACCGGGAGACAAGGGCGGGGTCGGTCGTCTCAGTCGTCATAGAACACCCAGAACCTCGACAGCCAGAAGTTGAACGCCGTGAAGGCGCAGATGATGGTGAGCAGGAACCACGCCATCGCGCTCGCGTAGCCCATGTTCAGGTTCCCGAAGCCCTCGCGGTACAGGTACAGCGTGAAGAAGAGCGTCGAGTCGCTCGGCCCGCCGGTGCCGCCCGAGACGATGAACGCCTGCGTGAAGGTCTGGAACGCGAAGATCACCTGGAGCACCAGGTTGAAGAAGATGATGGGGCTGAGCAGCGGCAGCGTGATGGACACGAACCGCCGGCCGGGCGAGGCGCCGTCGACCTGCGCGGCCTCGTGGTACACGGCCGGGATCTGCCGGAGGCCTGCCAGGAAGATCACCATCGGTGACCCGAAGGTCCAGATGTGCAGCACGATGATCGTGCTCAGCGCGGTGGACGGGTTGGAGATCCAGCCCGGGCCGTCGATGCCCACCAGTGCCAGCACCCAGTTCACCAGCCCGTCCGTGCCGAACACCTGGCGCCACAGGATGGCGACGGCGACCGACCCGCCCAGCAGGGAGGGCAGGTAGAAGACGGACCGGTAGAACGCCAGCCCCCGCATGCCGCGGTCCAGCAGCAGGGCGATCGCGAGCGCCAGCGCGAGCTGGAGCGGCACGGACACCACCACGTAGACCACCGTGACCCGCAGGGAGGCCCACAGCCGGCGGTCGCCGAGCATGTCCGCGTAGTTCTCCAGCCCGATGAACTGGGCGGGCTGGAGCAGGTTGTAGTCGGTCAGCGACAGGTACGCCGAGGCCAGGATCGGGCCCACGGTGAACGTCACCAGACCGATCAGCCAGGGGGTCAGGAAGGCGTAGCCCGCCTTCGCGTCGGGGTAGCGGATCTTCCGGGCGGCGGTCCCGTCCGGCCCGGGTGCCGGACGGCGCCGTCCACGCGCCAGGGTGCGCAGCTCACCGATGCTGCTCACGCAGGACCTCCTCGTCCTCGACGTTCCCCCGTCCTTGGGAGCCCGCCTTCGAAACCGTTCTGGATAACGATTGCGGGAAGTGAAGCACAGATCGTTGACACGATTCAATAGCCCCGCATACGTTGACGCCCACCATCACGGACCCGATCGCAATGAAGCGAGGCGCAGGGATGCGAAAAGCACGTGCAGGTTCCAGGCGCACGACGACGGCGCTGGTCGCCGCCGGTGCGACGCTCACCCTCCTGACGGCCGGCTGCGCCGTCGACCCGGCCGGAGCCGGCGGAGGCGGGGGCGGCGAGTACGACCCCGACGAGGAGGTCACGCTCCGGCTGAGCTGGTGGGGCGAGGCGGACCGGAACGCGACCACCGACGACGTCGTGGCCGACTTCATGACCGAGCACCCCAACATCACCGTCGAGACCGAGCCCAGCGACTTCGAGTCGTACTTCGACAAGATCGCCACCTCCACCGCCGCGAGCGACGCGCCCGACGTCATGGCCCTCGGCGGCGCCTACCCGCTGGAGTACGGGGCCAAGGGCGCGCTCGTGGACCTGGGCACCCTGGGCGAGCAGCTCGACATGTCGGCCTTCAACGAGGCCGCCCTGTCCGGCGCCACGTACGAGGACGCCGTCTACGGGGCCCCGACCGGCGGCAACGCGATCGGCCTGCTCGCCAACCCCCGGATCTTCGAGGAGGCCGGCGTCGAGCTGCCGGACGACGAGACGTGGACCTGGGACGAGTTCGCCGACCTGGCCGCCGAGATCTCGGACGAGCACCCCGACGACGACACCTACGGGTTCGAGATGCAGGTGACCGACATCCTCGGCAGCTACGCCGGGCAGCGCGGCACGGGCATCTACGACTGGGACGGACAGCTCGCCGTGGACACCGACACCCTCGTGGACTTCTGGGACCTGGAGCTGGGCCTCGTCGAGTCGGGCGCGCAGCCGTCCGCCGAGGTCACCACGGAGTTCCAGGGCCAGTCCCCCGAGCTCACGCTGATGGGCACCGGCAAGGCCGCGATGGGCTTCGTCTACTCCAACCTGCTGGGCACCTACGCGGACGCGTCCGGCGACGACCTGGTGCTGCTGAAGATCCCCGGCGAGCAGGAGTTCGAGCACCCCGGCGTCACCGTGCTGCCCTCGCAGTACTGGGCCGTCTCGTCTCAGTCGGAGCACCCGGAGGCCTCGGCCCTGCTCGTGGACTACCTGGTCAACAGCCCGGAGGCGGGCAGCAAGATCCTGGCCGACCGCGGCCTGCCGTTCAACACCGAGGTGTTCTCCGCCATCGAGGGCGACCTCTCGCCCAAGGACGCGGAGTCCGGCGCGTACGTGCAGGAGATCGGCGAGACGGCCGAGCCCGCTCCCCCGCAGCCGGAGGGCGGCTCGATCCTCAACGACACCACGATCCTGTACGACTCCGAGGTGCTCTTCGGCACCATGACACCGCAGGAGGCGGCCGAGGCGTGGACCGCGGACATGTCGGCGGCACTCGAGTAGCCCGGTGCCCCTGACCCCCGAACGGCTCGCCGCCGGTACGTCTCTGCGCGTCACCGGCGGCGAGCGCGCCGCGGCGCTCGCCGCCACGTGGCACGCGGCGCTGACCGACGTCGCCGCGTGCGTCCGCCCGCTGCCCGGCTCTCCCGCCGGGGCGGACGGCGGCGCGCCCACCGAGCCCCTCACCGAGCCCCTCACCGCGGCCCTCACCGAGGGCGGCCCCTACCCGGGCTGCTGGCTGGAGAGCACGGGCAGCATCAGCACCGAGGTCCTGGGCCGGTTCGCGCCCGGCGTCGCCCGCGACACCCACCTGCTGCTCGCCCGCGGGGCGCGTGACGACGGCCTGCTGCCCTACAAGGTGACGGACGACGGGCCCGCACACGCGCAGATCCAGCGCGTCACACCGCTGGCCAGGAGCGTGTGGGAGCAGTACCTGCGCTCGGGCCGGGACGACCGAGGCCGGGCCGACGGAGGCCGCGACGACGAGGGCCGCGACACCGACTACCTGCGTGAGATGTACGCGGCCCTGGCCGCGGACGACGCCTGGGTCGCCGAGCACCGGGACACCCGCGGCACCGGCGGCGTCGAGGCGTTCTGCACCTACGACACCGGGCACGACGCCTCGCCCCGGTTCTGGCACGTCCCCGACACCTGCCCGGACGGCGACCCCGCGCGCTTCGACGCGGCGCACCCCCTGCTCCCGTTCGTCGCCCCCGACCTGACCGCCGAGGCCTACGCCCGCCGCGTCCATCTCGCCCGGGCCGCCGAGGAGCTGGGCGAGGACCCGCGCCCGTGGCGGGCCGCGGCGTCGGACAGCCTCGCGGCGCTGGACCGCCTGTGGCACGCCGGCGACGAGACCTGGTACGACCGGGACGCAACGGGCGAGCCGGTGCGGATCCGCACGGACGTGCTGCTGCGGGTCCTGGCGTGCGGGGTGGGCGACGACGCGCTCTTCGACCGGCTGCTCCGCCGGCACCTGCTGAGCACCCGCGGGTTCCTGGCACCGGCCGGGTTCACCTCCGTGGCCCTGGACGACCCCCGGTTCGACCGCGACGCGACGCGCAACTCGTGGGGCGGGCCCGTGAACTTCCTCGCGCTGCTGCGGGCCCCGCGCGCGTTCGAGGCGCACGGACGCACCGCCGAGCTGGCCCGGGCGCTGCGCGGGGCGTTCGACGCCCTGCTGCGGGCCGACCGGTTCCCCCAGACCCTCGACCCGTGGACCGGCGACGCCGGGTACGGGTCGGGCTACTCCCCCGCCGCGCTGTTCTTCCTGGACGCGGTCGAACGGTTCTTCGGCGTCCTGGAGCTGCCCGACGGCGGCGTGCTGTGCACCGGCCTGTCCGCCGCCGACCCGGGCCGGTGGCCGGGCGTGGAGTCGCTGACCTACGAGCGGCCCACGCGCTCCGGCGTCTGGGCACAGACCGTCGCGGGCGACCGGGTCGCGGTGACCCGCGACGGCTCGCCGTGGCTCGCCTTCCCGGTGGGCTGGCGGGTCGAGCTGGCGCCGTCGGGCGAGGTGGCGGCGGTGACCGGGGTGTCCGGCCGGCCCGTCGCCGGGACCCTCACCCTGCCCGACGGCACCCGCACGGACCTGACCCTCGCCCCGAACGAGCGCGTGGCGCCGCGCTGACCGCGCCGCGCCGCTGCCAGAAGAACCGCCGGCCTAACGAACCGGCGCCGCGGTGGAGCTCCGCACCACGAGGCTGGTCGCGAGCTCGGTGCGCAGGGTGTGCCCGCTCGCGGTGCGGGCGCGGTACACCAGGTCGACGGCGGTGGCGCCCATCTCGGCGAGCGGCTGGCGCACCGTGGTGAGCGCGGGGTCGATCCATGGCGCGATGGGCAGGTCGTCGAAGCCCACGAGCGAGACGTCGCGCGGCACGACGAGCCCGGCCTCGCGCAGGGCCCGCAGCGCCCCGAGCGCCGTGTCGTCGCTGCTCGCGAAGATCGCGGTGGGCGGGTCGTCCAGGCCCAGGAGCCGCTGCGCGCCCTCGTACCCGGAGGTCACGCCGTACGCGCCCACGTGGACGAGGTCGTCGTCGGTGGTCAGACCCGCCCGGATCATGGCGGCGCGATAGCCCGCGAGCCGCGCGATGGCGTTGTCCTGCTCCAGCGCGCCGGTGATGGTGGCGATACGCGTGTGGCCGAGGGACAGCAGGTGCGCCGTCGCCTCCAGCCCGCCCTGGAAGTTGGTGGCGCCCACGCTGAGCATGCCCTCCGGCGGGCGCTGCCGCGGGTCGACGACGACGAGCGGCGTGCCGGTCTGCTCCAGGGCGCGCCGCGCCTCGGCGTCGGGCACCGCGACGATGCTGACCAGGCCGTCCGTCCCGCGTTCCAGCGCGTGCCGCACCCAGGCGCTGCAGTCGTCGGGGTCGGGCTCGACCGCCAGGACCACGTCGAGCCCGAACCGGCGGGCGCCGGCGACGGCGCCGCGGACCACGGCCTCGGACCACGTCCCCTCGAAGTCGACGATGCGGACGTCGATCATGCCGGTGGGCTTGGCCTGCGGCGGGCGCACCTCGTAGCCGTGCCGCGCCAGCGCCTCGGTGACGCGGGCCCGGGTCTTGCCGGACACGTCGGGCCGGGCGTTGAGGACCTTGGAGACCGTCGGGACCGAGACGCCCGCCTCGGCCGCCACGACGGCGAGCGGGATGTGCGGCTGGTCGGTTGCCATGGGTCCTCCGTCGGACATCGGTGAAGCAAGCGTTTCCGAAATCAGGATGGTAGCCCATCCCGGCGCGTGCCCCTGCAAACCAAGCGGTCGAAGGCTGGAGGTCGGTTGACACCATCCGGCGGTCCGTCTAACCTCCCGGGGTCTTTCCGAGATTCGGCTTCGAAATTTCGGAAGCAGGTCAACAAAGGAGTGATCGTGAACAGGACACCTCGCCTCGCCGCAGCGGCGACGGCGTCGACCCTCACGCTGGCCCTCGCCCTGACCGGGTGCGGACGCAGCGACGAGGCCGGCACCACGGCAGACAGCGCCAGCAGCATCTCGGAGGGTCCCGCGACGGGCACCGTCGAGGTCTGGGCGATGGGCACGGAGGGTGAGCTGCTGCCCGAGCTCGCCGAGCAGTTCGAGGCCGACAACCCGGACGTCACCGTGAACGTGACGCCGGTGCCGTGGGAGTCGTCCACCGAGAAGATCAACACCGCCATCGCCACCGGCGAGGTGCCCGACGTCATGCAGGTCGGCACCACCCTGATGAGCGGCTTCGTGGGCCTGGACGGCCTGGCGCCCACGCCCGAGGACATCGACTCCTCGGCGTTCTTCCCGGGCGCCTGGGAGACCACCGAGGTCGACGGCACCTCGTACGGCGTGCCGTGGTACGTCGAGTCGCGCGTGCTGTACTACCGCACCGACCTCGCCGAGGAGGCCGGTGTCGAGGCGCCCGCGGACTGGGCGGGCCTCACCGACTTCGCGGCCGGGCTGCAGGACGCCGGGGCCGAGCACGGCATCGCGCTGCAGACGCGCGGCAACTCGACCGCGCTGATGTACTTCCCGTTCTACTGGCAGGCGGGCGGCGAGATCCTGGACGACGCCGGCGAGTTCACGCTCGACAACGACGCCCAGGTCAAGGCGCTGGAGTACTACTCCTCGTTCATGCGCGACGGGCTCGCCCCGCCGGTGCTCGTCGAGGAGGAGAAGGTGCAGAACTTCATCGACGGCAAGCTCGGCTCGTTCGTCTCGGGCCCGTGGGAGCGCGCCAACCTGCTGACCACCGCGGGTGACGACTTCGCCGACAAGTTCGGCGTGGTGCCGCTGCCCGCCGACGAGGCGACGGCGTCGTTCATCGGCGGCTCCAACCTCGCCGTCCTCGCGGACGCCGCGAACCCCGACTCCGCCTGGAAGTTCGTGCAGTTCGCCACCGACCCGGCCACCCAGGTCGACTGGTTCGGCATCTCGAACGACCTGCCGGCCGTCCAGGCCTCGTGGGAGGACCCCGCGCTGGCCGACGACGAAGCCGTGGCCATGTACCAGGGCGTGCTGGAGACCGCGCGCTCCACCCCCGCGATCCCCACCTGGTCGGAGATCGAGCACGAGCTCGACCTCATCATCGAGCAGACCATCGCGGGCGACCTGACCCCGGAGGAAGCCGCCGCCAAGATGCAGGAAGCGGCCACCTCGATCGGGACGGGCCTGGACTGACCCGTGGCCATCTCCGCACGCCGCCGCCGCACGGGCCTCGCCGCCTGGGGCTTCGCGCTGCCGTTCACGATCCTGTTCGCCGTGTTCATGCTGGTCCCGGTGGCGTCCTCGCTGTACATGGCGTTCACCGACATGCACGGCGCGGACCTCCGGACGCCCTGGGCCGTGAACTTCGTGGGGTTCGACAACTTCGCGGCCGCGCTGGCCGACCCGAAGTTCCAGCAGGCCGCCGGCAACACGCTCTACTTCGTCGGGGTGGCCATGCCGCTCACGCTCGGGGTGGCGCTGCTGCTGGCGGTCCTGCTGAACTCGGGCCTGGTCTGGTTCCGGTCCGTGTTCCGCGTGGGCTTCTACGCCCCGGTCGTGACGTCGATCGTCGCGGTGGCGGTGGTGTGGCGGTTCCTCCTGCAGCCCGACTTCGGGCTCGTGAACTCGGCCCTCGGCCTGATCGGGATCGACGGGCCGCGCTGGCTCACCGACGAGGTCTGGGCCATGCCGTCGCTGATCATGATGGCGACCTGGCGCAACGTCGGGTACTCCATGGTGATCCTGCTGGCCGGGCTGCAGGGCATCCCGCGCGACCTGTACGAGGCCTCGGCCATCGACGGCGCGGGCGCCGTGCGGCAGTTCCGGTCCATCACGGTGCCGCTGCTGCGGCCCACCCTGCTGTTCTGCGCCGTCATCACCGGCATCGGCTACCTGCAGTTCTTCGAGGAGCCGTTCGTCATGACGCAGGGCGGGCCGCTCGGGGCCACCAACTCGGTGGCCTACGAGGTCTTCAACCAGTTCGGGTTCGGAAACTACGGCCTGTCGGCCGCGATGAGCTACGTGCTGTTCGTCGCCATCGTGATCCTGTCCTACCTCCAGTTCCGCCTGCTCAGGACGGAGAAGTGATGACGGTCCTGTCCGAGCGGTCCGGCACGCGCCGCACCGCCCCGCGCCCCTCCGCCCCCAGCCGGCCCGCCACCCGCCGCTTCACGCCGCGCGCGATCCTCCTCAACGTCGTGCTCCTGCTGGGCCTCGCGGCCTCGTTCGGGCCGCTCGTGTGGATGATCGTCTCCTCGGTCAAGCCCGAGGGTGAGATCCGGCAGTTCCCGCCGACCCTGTTCCCCGAGCAGCCCACGTGGGACAACTACACCGAGCTGTTCGCGACGCTCGACTTCCCGCGGTTCTTCGCCAACTCGGTGGTCGTGGCGCTGGTCGTCACCGCCGGGTCGGTGCTGTTCAGCGCCATGGTCGGCTACGCCCTGGCCAAGCTCGACTTCCCCGGCCGCCGCGCCCTGTTCCTGCTGATCATGGGCACGCTGATGGTCCCCGGCATGGTCACGTTCGTGCCGCTGTTCGTGCTCGTGGCCAACCTGGATCTGATCAACACCTACGCGGCGCTGATCCTGCCGTTCCTCGCCGCGCCGTTCGGCGTGTTCCTGATGCGGCAGTTCATGCTCGACATCCCGGACGAGCTGCTCGACGCCGCCCGCGTCGACGGCGCCGGCGAGTTCCGGACGTTCTTCGCCGTCGTGCTGCCGCAGACGAAGCCCGCGCTGGCGACGCTCGGCATCCTGACGTTCCTCGGGTCCTGGAACAACTTCCTGTGGCCCCTGGTCGCCGTCCAGTCGGCCGACAAGTACACGCTGCCCGTGGCGCTCGCCCTGTACTCCACGGGCCAGAACACCGTGCAGTACGGCCTGCTGGTGGCGGGCGCGACCGTCATCGTGCTGCCCATCCTCATCGTCTTCCTGGCCCTGCAGCGCCACATCGTGCAGGGCATCTCGACCACCGGGCTCAAGTAGCCGCACCGCCCAGCCCCACCACGCCAGCCGCACCACCCGAGGAGTTTCTTCCGTGACCGAACAGATCACGCTGCCCACCGCACCCGAGTTCCTGTGGGGCGCCTCGACCGCCGCGCACCAGATCGAGGGCGGCAACACCAACAGCGACTGGTGGGCCAAGGAGCACGTCGCCGGGTCGCTGTGCGCGGAGAGCTCCGGCGACGCCGTCGACAGCTACCACCGCTACCCGGAGGACATCCGGCTGCTGGCCGACGCCGGCCTGAACGCCTACCGCTTCTCGATCGAGTGGGCGCGGATCGAGCCGGCCGAGGGCGAGTTCTCGCGGGCGCAGCTCGACCACTACCGGCGGATGATCGACACCTGCCTGGAGGCGGGCGTGACGCCGATGGTGACGCTCCTGCACTTCACGCTCCCGCGGTGGTTCGCCGAGCGCGGCGGCTGGTTCGCGCCCGACGCCGTCGACCTGTTCAGCCGCTACGTCGAGACGGCCAGCCAGATCCTGGGCGACGTCCGCCACGTGGTGACCATCAACGAGCCCAACATCACCTCGATGATGCTCGGCGCGAGCCGGCGCACCAACCTGGACGCCGCCGGGCTCGCCGCCCCGGACCAGGCCGCCTCCGAGATCCAGGCCACCGCTCACCGGCGCGCCGTCGACATCCTGCACGGGCTGGGGCACGTCAAGGCCGGCTGGACCATCGCGAACCAGGTGTTCCAGGCGGCACCCGGCGCCGAGGAGGCCCGCGACGCCTACGCCTATCCGCGCGAGGACTTCTTCCTGGAGGTCGCGCGCGGCGACGACTTCGTGGGCGTGCAGAGCTACCTGCGCACCATCATCGGGGCGGACGGCGAGCCCATCCCCTTCGGCGACGACGTCGAGAAGACGCTGACCGGCTGGGAGTACTACCCGCAGGCGCTCGGGGAGGCGCTGGAGTACACCCACAAGTTCACCGGCGGCGTGCCGATGATCGTCACCGAGAACGGCATGGCCACGGCCGACGACGCCCGCCGCATCGATTACACGACCGGCGCCCTGCAGGGCATGGCCCGCGCGATGTCCGCGGGCTGCCGGGTGGACGGCTACCTGCACTGGTCGCTGCTCGACAACTACGAGTGGATGAGCGGCTTCCGGCCCACGTTCGGGCTGATCGCCGTGGACCGCACCACCTTCGAGCGCACGCCCAAGCCGAGCCTCGCGTGGCTCGGCAAGGTCGCGCGCACCGGAGAGCTGCCCGCCTGACCCGTCCGGCACCGCCGGACAGATGCACCACTGGACCGCTGGACCGCTGGACCGCACAGCACTGCCCCGAACTGTCACGACTACGACGACGTAGAAGGAGACACACCATGAGGAGAATTCGGACAGCGGTCGCCACCGCCGCCGTCGCCGCGCTGGCGCTCACCGCCCTCCCGGTGAGCGCCACCGGCGCGGCGCCGGACCGGGGCGCGGCCCCGGCCGAGGCCGAGGCCGCGGGCACCGCCCAGGACCGCCGCCAGCTCCGCACCTGGGCCGCCGACACCTGGCGCTCGTTCGAGGCGCTGGTCGACGAGGAGACGGGCCTGCCCGACGACAACATCGGCGGCGACCTGGACCCGGCCAGCCGGGGCGGCTACACCTCGCCGACCAACATCGGCGCGTACCTCTGGAGCACCGTCGTGGCCCGCGACACGGGCCTGATCGGGCGCACGGAGGCCCGCGAGCGCCTGGCCACCACGCTGCACACCGTGGCCGGGCTGGAGAAGCACGAGCCCAGCGGCATGTTCTACAACTGGTACGACCCAGCCACGGGCGCCAAGCTCCTGACGTTCCCCACGAGCGGCGACCCGATCAAGCCGTTCCTGTCGAGCGTGGACAACGGCTGGCTCGCCACGGGCCTGCTGCTGACGAGCCGCGCGGAGCCGTCGCTGGCCGACGAGGCGGACGCCGTCCGCGAGGCCATGGACTTCGGCTGCTACTACGACGCGGCGCAGAACCAGATCCGGGGCGGGTTCTGGGACGTCGACCCGCAGGAGACCGCGCCGGTGGCCGGCGACTACTGCGAGATGGGCGCCGACGTCTGGTACACGGGCCACCACTACGGCGCGTTCAACACCGAGCCGCGGATCGCGTCCTACCTGGGCATCGCCGAGGGGCAGATCCCGGCGGAGCACTACTTCGGCACCTACCGGACGTTCCCCGACACGTGCGACTGGTCGTGGACCGAGACCCGGCCGGTCGGCGGGTGGGCCGAGTACCTGGGGGTGCCGGTCTTCGAGGGGGCACTGCCCTACCGGGGCATGCGGGTGGTCCCGACCTGGGGCGGCAGCATGTTCGAGGCGCTCATGGTGCCGCTGTTCGTGCCCGAGGAGAAGTGGGGTCCGCGGTCGTGGGGCCGCAACCACCCCCTGTACGTGCAGGGGCAGATCGAGCACGGCCTGCGCGAGGCGGACTACGGGTACTGGGGCTTCTCGCCGTCGAACAACCCGGCCGGCGGGTACCGCGAGTACGGTGTGGACCAGCTCGGGCTGGACGGGCCGGGCTACACCTCCGACCAGGAGCGCACGACGGTCGACCAGCCGTACGAGGGCTGCCGCGAGGGCTCGCCGGAGCCCACGGCGTACGGCGACGGCGTGGTGACCCCGCACGCCTCGTTCCTCGCCCTGCGGTACGCGCCGCGGGAGGCGATGACCAACCTGCGGAACATCGCCACCGACTTCGACGCCTACGGCCCGGGCGGCTTCTACGATGCCGTCGCCGTGCGCAGCGGCCAGGTCTCCCAGCGCTACCTGTCCCTGGACCAGGGCATGATCATGGCCGCGCTCGGCAACGAGCTGGCCGACGACGCGATGCGCCGCTACGTCGCGCCCGGCGCCCTGGAGCGCGAGGTGCGACCGCTGATGGCGATGGAGACGTTCGCCGTCGGCCGCGACTGAAACCCCCGACGTGTCAGACGCTCAGGTCACCGGAGTGACCTGAGCGTCTGACACGCTGGACCTCCCGCACCATCTACGAAGGGGTAGTTCCTTGGCCTCCGTCGACCTCGCCCCGCGCCTCGGGCGCACCGTGCTCTACCAGATCTACCCGCAGTCCTTCGCGGACGCGAACGGCGACGGGATCGGCGACCTCGCCGGGATCACCGAGCGCCTGGACTACCTCGCCTGGCTCGGTGTAGACGCGATCTGGCTCAGCCCGTGCTTCGTCTCGCCGTTCGCCGACGCCGGGTACGACGTCGCCGACTTCCTCACCGTCGCCCCGCGCTACGGCACGAACGAGGACATGGCGCGGCTGACCGAGGAGGCCGGGCGCCGCGGCATCTCCGTGCTGCTCGACCTGGTGGCGGGCCACACGTCGGACCAGCACCCCTGGTTCCGCGCGTCGGCCGACGACCCGGACGACCACCGGTTCGTGTGGAGCGACGTGCCCGCCGAGGGCTTCCAGCCCGGGCCGGGCGCACGCGGCGGGTACTACAAGCCCAACTTCTTCCCCGTGCAGCCCGCGCTGAACTTCGGGTACGCCCGCCTCGACCCGGCCGAGCCGTGGCGGCAGCCCGTCGACGCCCCCGGTCCCCTGGCCAACCGCGCGGCGCTGCGCGACATCATGGCGCACTGGTTCGGCCTCGGCGTGGCCGGGTTCCGCGTGGACATGGCGGCGTCGCTGGTCAAGGACGACCCCGGCCACGTGGAGACGGCCAAGCTGTGGCACGAGATGCGCGCGTGGCTGGACCGCGAGTTCCCGGGCCGCGTGATCATCAGCGAGTGGGGAGACCCGCGGGTCGCGGTCCCGGCGGGTTTCCACGCGGACTTCTTCCTCCAGTTCGGCGGGGACGACGACGGCCTGCCGCTGCGGTCGCTGTGGAACAACGGCGCGGGCACCGTCAGCCCGTCGTGGGGTGAGCTCGCGCCCTGGGCCGGAGCCGACGGGACCGGCGACGCCGCCACGTTCGTCCAGGCGTGGCGGGCCGCGACGGACGCCATCGCGGCGGCCGGCCGCGGCGGCGTGGTGGGCCTGCCGACGTCGAACCACGACTTCACGCGGCTGGTGGCGGGCCCCCGCGACGCCGAGCAGGCGCGCGTGGCGCACGTGCTCACCATGACGTGGCCCGCCATGCCGTCCGTCTACTACGGCGACGAGATCGGCATGCGGTACGTGCCGGGCACGCCGACCCTGGAGGGTTCCCGGCTGGGGCCTGCCTACGACCGGGCCGGCTCGCGCACGCCGATGCAGTGGGGCGACCTGCCCGCGGACCCGTACGGGCCCGGCAAGCCCGCGACGTCCACGTACCTGCCGCAGGACCCCGACCCGGACCGGCCGACGGTCGCCGCCCAGGTCGACGACGCCGGCTCGCTGCTGCGCCTGGTCCGCGACCTCATCGCGCTGCGGCACGACGACGAGCGCCTCGACGTGGCCGCGCCGGTCGAGGTGCTCGCCACCGGGTACCCCCTGGCGTACGTGCGCGGCGGCACGCTCGCCGTGGTGCTCAACCCGGGCCGCGCGGCCGTGGAGCTCCCGCTGGACGGCGCCGGGAAGGCGCGGCCGCTCGTCGCCCGGGGCCTCCGGGTCGAGGCGGGCGACGGCGCAGCGGGCGACGGCGGACCCGACGTCGTGCACCTGGACGGCCACGGCTACGCGGTGCTCGACCTGGCGGGCGCGTAGGGCGCACGACGCTGGTACGCGCACCGGTCCGGTGCGCGTACCGGGTTAACCTTGGGCCCGTGGAACTGATCCGGAAGGGCAAGGTTCGCGAGGTCTACGCGGACGGCGACGATGTGATCCTGGTGGCCTCCGACCGCGTGTCGGTGTACGACGTCGTGCTGCCCACGGCCGTACCCGACAAGGGCGCGATCCTGACCCAGCTCTCGCTGTGGTGGTTCCGCCAGTTCGCCGACCTGGTGCCCAACCACGTGATCAGCGAGGACGTGCCCGAGGAGTGGGCGGGCCGCGCGATCCGCTGCAAGAAGCTGGACATCGTGCCGGTCGAGTGCATCGCGCGCGGGTACCTCGCGGGCGGGGGGCTGGACAGCTACAACGCCACCGGCAGCGTGTCCGGCGTGGCGTTCCCCCCGGGCCTGGTCGAGGCCGACCGCCTGCCGCAGCCCGTCTTCACGCCGTCCACCAAGGCGGACGAGGGCCACGACGAGTACATCTCCGTCGAGGAGATCGCCAAGGACCTCGGCACGGAGACCACGGACCGGCTGCGCGAGCTGACGCTCGCGATCTACGACCGCGGCGCCGAGATCGCGCGCGAGCGTGGCGTCATCATCGCCGACACAAAGCTGGAGTTCGGGTTCGACGCCGACGGCGTGCTGACGCTCGCCGACGAGGTGCTCACCCCGGACTCCTCGCGCTTCTGGAAGGCGAGCGAGTACCAGCCCGGCCGCGGCCAGTGGTCCTACGACAAGCAGTTCGTGCGCGACTGGTCCTCGACCCTGACCGGCTGGGACCGCACCTACCCGGGCCCCGAGATCCCGGACGACGTGGTCAAGGAGACGCGCGCCCGGTACGTCGAGATCTACGAGCAGCTCACCGGCGAACGCTGGGCCTGAGCACTCTCGGCCGCCGCGGTGCCGGAGAGTGTCAGTGGCACGCGCTAGCGTGCACGCCGTGAGCACCGCGGCATCCGTCCAGCAGTCGGCCTACCAGGCCACCTTCGAGGAGCTCGGCACGCCGCTGCGTGACGTGACCTTCGTCGTCGTGGACCTGGAGACCACGGGGACCAACGCCAAAGAGGGCGGGATCACCGAGATCGGCGCGGTCAAGGTGCGCGGCGGCGAGGTGCTGGGCGAGTTCCAGTCGCTGGTCAACCCGGGGCAGCCGGTCCCCGCGTTCGTCGCCCGGCTGACCGGCATCACGAACGCCATGGTCGCCACGGCGCCGGACATCGCCCTCGTCCTGCCGAGCTTCCTGGAGTTTGCGCACGACACGGTGCTCGTGGCGCACAACGCGCCGTTCGACGTCGGCTTCCTCAAGGCGATGTGCGCCCGGCTGGACTACCCGTGGCCCGGGTTCACCGTCGTGGACACGGTGCCGCTGGCCCGCCGCCTGGTGACGCGGGACGAGGCGCCCAACCACAAGCTCTCCACGCTGGCGAACCTGTTCCACGCCACCGTCTCCCCCGACCACCGGGCGCTGGCCGACGCGCGCGCGACCGTCGACGTGCTGCACGCCCTCTTCGAGCGCCTCGCGCCGATGGGCGTCACGCACCTGGAGGACCTCGCCACGGCGGCCGACCCGGTGCCGCCCGAGGTGCGCCGCAAACGCCACCTGGCCGACGGCCTGCCCGAGTCGCCCGGCGTCTACCTGTTCCGCGGCCCGGGGGACGAGGTCCTGTACGTCGGCACGTCGGTCAACATCCGCAAGCGGGTGCGCTCGTACTTCACCGCCGCCGAGAAGCGAAAGCGGATCACGGAGATGGTGCGCATCGCCGAGCGGGTCACGCCCGTCGCCTGCGCCACGCCGCTGGAGGCCCAGGTGCGGGAGCTGCGGCTCATCACCGAGCACGCGCCGCGCTACAACCGGCGCTCCAAGTTCCCGGAGCGGCACTCGTGGGTGCGCCTGACCGACGAGGCCTACCCGCGCCTGTCGGTCGTGGGCGGCGTCGTACCGGGCGCCGCGCACATCGGCCCCTTCGGGTCCCGGCGCACTGCCCAGGAGGCCGTGCACGCCCTGCACGACGCCCTGAACCTGCGGCAGTGCACCGCCCGCATCCCGCTGGTCTCCAAGCGGCCCGGCAGCCCGTGCGCCCTGGCGGGGATGGGCCGCTGCTCCGCCCCGTGCGTGGCCACGGAGGCGCCCGACGCGTCCTACGCCGACGTCGCCGACGCCGCGCGTGACGCCCTCACCGGCGACCCCGCCCCGGTGGTGCGGGCGCTCTCCGACCGGATCGCGACGCTCGCCCACCAGGAACGCTACGAGGAGGCGGGCGAGGTCACCCGGCGCCTGCGCGCCTTCGTGCAGGGCGCGCACCGGGCCCAGCGGCTCGGGCCCCTGGCCAGGTGCGCCGAGCTGGTCGCCGCACGCCCGTCGGGGATCGGCGACGCCCCGGGCAAGCCCGGCGGCTGGGAGATCGTGGTGATCAAGCACGGCCGGCTCGCCGCCACCGACGTGTCGGCGCCGGGCGCCAGCCCGCTCCCCCTGGTGTCCGCCCTGCGCACGACGGCGGAGCACGTCGAGCCGCCCGTCGCCCCCGCGCCCGCCGCACACCCCGAGGAGACCGACCTGCTGCTCGCCTGGCTCGACTCCCCTGGCGTCCGGCTGGTGCACGTCAGCGACACCTGGGCGTGCCCGGTGCGCGCGGCGGGGGCGCACGCCGACCTGACCTGGGCGTCGGAGCGGGTGCGGACGGAGATCGCCACGGCGGAGGGTTCGGCCGACGCGGAGCCCTCCACGGACGGAACCGCCGTCGTCCCGGGACCCGAGAACCCGCGGCACGTGGATACGATGACGGCATGCTGACCGCGATCGTCCTCATCGACGCCGAGACGTCCCGCATTCCCGAGGTCGCGCAGGAGGTCGCGAACATCGACGGTGTGAGCGAGGTCTTCTCCGTGACCGGCAAGACCGACCTCGTGGCGATCGTGCGCGTACCCGAGCACGAGCAGCTCGCCGGCGTCGTGTCCGACACCGTGAACAAGGTGCCGGGCGTGCAGAACACCGAGACGCTCATCGCGTTCCGTGCCTTCTCCAAGGCGGACCTGGAGCAGGCGTTCGCCCTGGGGCTCGACGACTAGCTCGCGCCCCCGACCGCGGCTCCCCCGTTACCGCGGCTCCTCGCCCGGCCCCGCGGCGCCCTCTCCGGAGGTACGCGGCCCGGCCGTCCGCGGGCCGGACGTGCCCTGCCCGGCGGTGCCGGGCCCGACGGCCGCCGGGGTCCTGGCCTCGATCTCGTCGTGCTCGCCGTGCGAGTGGGCGGCCGCGAGCTCCGCGGGCCTGGCCGGCTCCACGCGGTCCTCGTAGAAGAACTCGGACAGCCGCTGCCAGCGCCGGTCGGACCGGTAGCCCTGGCGCCTGACACCGCGGGCGTCCGTCGCGGGTCTGATCTCCAGCGGCTTCGGGGACGTGTGCTGGGTGCGCAGCCACACCTCCTGCGGGTCCAGCGGGGTGTGCACCTCGACGTACTCGCCGTTGGCGAAGCGCACGATGCGGCCCGACTCGTGGCCGTGCAGCACCAGCTCGCGGTCCTTGCGCTGCAGCCCGAGGCACACCCGTTTCGTCACGAAGAACGCGAACACCGGCCCCACGAACAGGAGCACGCGCAGCACCCAGGTGATCGCGAAGATGCTCAGCGAGAAGTGCGTGGCGATGATGTCGTTCGTGGCGGCCAGGGCACAGACCAGGAACGCGACGAACAGCGCGACACCGATGCCGGTCCGCACCGGCCGGTTGCGCGGCCGGTCCAGCACGTGGTGCTCGCGGTGGTCCCCGGTCACGCGGGCCTCGAGGAACGGCCACGCGAACAGGATGGTGAACAGGATGCCCGGCACCACGACCGCCGGGATCAGGATGTTCATGCTCAGCGTGTAGCCGCCGATGACCCACTCCCAGCCCGGTCCCGGCATGAGCCGTAGGGCGCCGTCGACAAAGAGGATGTACCAGTCGGGCTGTGTGCCGGCGGAGACCGGTGCCGGGTCGTACGGGCCGTAGTTCCAGATGTTGTTGATCGCCATCGTGCCGCCCATGAGGGTCAGCACGCCGGCGATGATGAAGAAGTTGCCCGTCATCTTGGCCACGTACACCGGCAGGGCCGGGTAGCCGACGACGTTCCTGTCCGTGCGGCCGCCGCCCGGGTACTGGGTGTGCTTCTGCAGCACCATGAGGAACAGGTGCAGCGCGATCAGGGCGATCAGGATCCCGGGGATCACGAAGATGTGCAGGGTGAACAGCCGCGGGATGATGTGGCTGCCCGGGAACTCGCTGCCGAACACCAGGAACGACATGTACGAGCCGATCACCGGGATGGACTTGACCACGCCGTCGATGATGCGCAGGCCGTTGCCGCTCAGGACGTCGTCGGGCAGCGAGTAGCCGGTGAAGCCGGCCGCCAGGGCCAGGATGAGCATGGTCAGGCCGACCAGCCAGTTGATCTCGCGCGGCTTGCGGAACGCGCCGGTGAAGAAGATCCGGAACATGTGCAGCACGATCGAGCCGATGAAGATCAGGGCCGACCAGTGGTGGATCTGCCGCATCAGCAGACCGCCGCGCACCTCGAACGACATGTCCACGGTAGAGCTGAACGCCGCCGACATGAGCTGCCCCTGCATCGACGGCGGATAGTCGCCCTCGAACCGCACCAGCGCCATGGACGGCTCGAAGAACATCGTCAGGAAGAACCCGGACGCGATCAGCACCACGAACGAGAACAGGGCGATCTCGCCCAGCATGAAGGACCAGTGGTCGGGGAAGACCTTGCGCGCCAGCTCCTTGACCAGCACCCCGATGGTGGTGCGCTGGTCCAGGTAGTCGGCTGCCTTGCCGACGGCACTCGGACGCTGCTTCGTTGCCACGTCATCACCCCTGATTTCGGCGGCGCGGGCTCTACCGTTGACATCCAGTAGACACCGTGCCGGGCTTTGCTTCCACCCTCGCCGACGAATCAGGGCGCCGGAACGTGACACGACAGATCCGGCGCACCCGCGGGAGAAATCTCCCGGGGCGCGCCGGATCTGGTCCCGTCAGGCTGTCACGCCGAGGCGACGACGAGACCCGCGGTCTGCGTCTTCGCCCGCGCCAGGCGCTCGGAGACGTTGCTCCACGACACCAGGTTCCACCAGGCCTTGATGTAGTCCGGGCGGACGTTCAGGTAGTCGATGTAGTAGGCGTGCTCCCAGCAGTCCAGCATGAGGACCGGGGTGAGCGCGAAGGGGATGTTGCCCTGCTGGTCGAACAGCTGCACGACGACCAGCTTCTGGCCCACGGAGTCCCAGGCCAGGACGGCCCAGCCGGAGCCCTGCACACCGGCGGCGACGGCGGTGAAGTGCGCCTTGAACTTCTCGAACGAGCCGAAGTGCTCGTCGATCGCCGCGGCGATGTCGCCGGTCGGCTCGCCGCCGGCCTCCGGTGCCATGTTCGTCCAGAAGATCGAGTGGTTGATGTGACCACCGAGGTTGAACGCGAGGTCCTTCTCGATCTTGTTGACGCCTCCGAGGTTGCCCGTCTCGCGGGCCTCCTCGAGCTGCTCCAGGGCAGTGTTGGCACCCTTGACGTACGTCGCGTGGTGCTTGGAGTGGTGCAGCTCCATGATCTTGCCCGAGATGTGCGGCTCGAGCGCGGCGTAGTCGTAGGTCAGGTCAGGGAGCGTGTAAACAGCCATTGCTGAGGTACCTCCAGGATCGGTCCGCACACCGGACGGTGCGCAGGGGTGGGACGCCGTCCTGGTCGTGCGCCGGTGTGGTGCCCGCCGGGACGGCAATGGCCCGTGTCCCTGGCCGCAGATGCGGACCAGGAGACACAGGCCATCGCTTGGTGTCGCAGGTCGCTCAGTGCTCCCGCGAGGTGGTTCCCGCGCCTGCCTCGACGGCCTGGCGCTCGGAGCCGGACAGCTCGTCGTGCTCGCCGTGCGAGTGCGCGGCGGCGACCTCGGCCGGGGTGACGGGCGAGACGCGGTCCTCGTAGAAGAACCGGGACAGGCCCTGCCAGCGCTTGTCGGCGCCGTAACCCTTGCGCTTGACGCCGCGGGCGTCCGTCTTCGGGGCGATCGCCAGCGGGGCGGGCGCCTCGAAGTTGACGCGCAGCCAGCGCTCCTGGTCGTCGAGCGGGGTGTGCACCTCGATGTACTCGCCGTTGGCGAAGCGCACGATGCGGCCCGACTCGTGACCGTGCAGCACCAGCTCGCGGTCCTTGCGCTGCAGCCCGAGGCAGATGCGCTTGGTGACCCAGTACGCGAACACCGGCCCCACGAAGAACAGGACGCGGAACACCCAGGTGATCGCGTTGATCGACAGCGCGAAGTGCGTGGCGATGAGGTCGTTCGACCCGGCCAGGGCCAGGATGATGAACGCCGTCAGGAACGCGACGCCCAGGCCGGTGCGCGCCGGCTTGTTGCGCGGGCGGTCCAGCACGTGGTGCTCGCGGTCGTCGCCGGTCACCCGCGCCTCGAGGAACGGGTAGACGATCAGGAACGTGAACAGGATGCCGGGGATCACCACAGCAGGGATCAGCACGTTCAGCGGCAAGGTGTAGCCGAAGATGACCCATTCCGTGCCCTGGCCCGGCATCAGGCGCAGCGAGCCCTCCAGGAACAGCATGTACCAGTCCGGCTGGGCACCCGCGGAGACCGGCGACGGGTCGAACGGCCCGTAGTTCCACACGTTGTTGATCGACATCGTGGCACCCATGAGCGCCAGCACGCCGAAGACCATGAAGAAGTTGCCGGTCATCTTGGCCACGTACACCGGCAGCGCCGGGTAGCCGACGACGTTCTTGTCCGTGCGGCCGCCGCCCGGGTACTGGGTGTGCTTCTGCAGCACCATGAGGAACAGGTGCAGCGCGATGAGCGCCAGCAGGATGCCCGGCACCACGAAGATGTGCAGCGTGAACAGGCGCGGCACGATGTGGTGACCCGGGAACTCGCCGCCGAAGATCATGTACGACATGAACGAGCCGATCAGCGGGATCGACTTGACCACGCCGTCGGTGATGCGCAGGCCGTTGCCGCTCAGCACGTCGTCGGGCAGCGAGTAGCCGGTGAAGCCGGCCGCCAGGCCCAGGATCATGAGCAGGATGCCGACGATCCAGTTGATCTCGCGCGGCTTGCGGAACGCGCCGGTGAAGAACACGCGCATCATGTGCACCACGATCGAGGCCATGAAGATCAGGGCCGACCAGTGGTGGATCTGCCGCATGAGCAGGCCGCCGCGCACCTCGAACGACATGTCGAGGGTCGAGGCGAACGCGACGGACATGAGCTGACCGTGCATGGTCGCGGGGTGCTCACCCTCGTAGGTGGTGAGCGCCATCGACGGCTCGAAGAACATCGTCAGGAAGAATCCCGAGATGATCAGCACCACGAACGAGAACAGTGCGATCTCGCCGAGCATGAAGGACCAGTGGTCCGGGAAGACCTTGCGCGCGAACTCCTTGACGGCGACGCCGATGGAGGTGCGCTGGTCGAGGTAGTCCGCCGCCTTGCCGACGGTCGTCGTCGGCTTGGCCGGTGCCTCACGCTTGGTGTCGTGGGTCGCGGTGCTCACTTCAGGCGCTCCCAGAAGCTCGGGCCGATGGGCTCGGCGAAGTCGTCCTGCGCCACGAGGTAGCCCTCGTCGTCGACCGTGATCGGCAGCTGCGGCAGCCGGCGGTTGGCCGGGCCGAAGACGACCTTCGCGCTGTCCGCGATGTCGAACGTCGACTGGTGGCAGGGGCACAGGAGGTGGTGGGTCTGCTGCTCGTACAGGGCCACCGGGCAGCCCACGTGCGTGCAGATCTTCGAGTAGGCGACGATCCCCTCGTGCGACCAGGTCTCGCCCTCGGGCGACTGGTCCGTGCGGAGGTCCTCCGGGTTGAGGCGGACCATCAGGACCACGGCCTTGGACTTCTCGTTGATCCACTCGTGCGTGGAGCGGAACTCCTCGGTGGTCTCCGGGATCACGTGGAAGACGGAGCCGACGGTGACGTCGGCGGCCTTGATGGGCCGGCCCGAGGGGTCGATCGCCAGGCGCGTGCCGTTCTTCCACATCGTGTGCTTGAACTTGGAGACGTTCCAGTCGCCGCCCACGGAGCCGATCAGCGGTACCGCGATGGCCAGCGGGAACAGCGCCAGGGCACCGAAGAAGGCGCCCTTGAGCACGCCGCGGCGTCCGACGACGCCCGAGTCGGCGAGGCCCTCGTTCAGGTCCTGGACCGCGATGGCGCGGTCCTCCTCGTTCGTCGCGAGCGGGTGCCGCTCCTGGACCATCTCCTTGTCGCCCATGAGCGACTTGGCCCAGTGGATGCCGGCGATGCCGATGCCCAGCAGCGATACCGCGAGGCAGAGGCCGAGCAGCAGGGTCGACAGGCGGACACCCGAGGTGGTGCCGTCCGGCGGGACCATCACGTAGGCGACGATCGAACCGACCGTGCCCAGGATCGACAGGACGAAGAGGATGGTGACGGTCCGCTCGGCGCGCTTGGCGGCGCGCGGGTCGGTGTCCGTCAGACGGTGCTTGTGGTCCGGGACGCCCGGGTCCGGGAACCGCTCCGGGTGCCCGACGGCGGTACCCGCCTCGGGGGTGACCGTCACCTCGTGCGAGGTGTCGGCGGGGTTGTTCTGGTTCTCGCTCACGAGGACTTCGCTCCGATCCACACTGCGGCGCCGATGAGCAGGCCGAGGCCGATCACGAAGGCCCAGAGACCTTCGGACACCGGTCCGAGGGCGCCGAGCGCGTTACCGCCGGCCGAACCCTCGCGCTGCTCGACGAGGAACGACACGATGTCGCGCTTCTCGTCCGGCGTGATGTTCGCGTCGTTGAACACCGGCATCGACTGCGGGCCGGTGAGCATCGCCTGGTAGATGTTCCGCTCCGACGTCTCCCAGAGCGCGGGGGCGAACTTGCCCTCCGAGAGTGCGCCGCCGGCGCCCACGGCGTTGTGGCACATGGCGCAGTTGGTGCGGAAGAGGGCCATGCCGTTCGAGGGGTCACCCTGCGTCGGGTCGACCTGCTCGTCGGTCGGGATGGCCGGGCCGGCGCCCAGCGAGGCGACGTACGCGGCCAGCGCCGCGGTCTGCTCCGCGTCGAACTGCGGCGGCTTGGCCTCGGCCTGCGGGCCGTTCATCTGCATCGGCATGCGGCCGGTCGACACCTGGAAGTCGACGGCGGCAGCGCCGACGCCCACCAGGGACGGCACGCCGTCGGTGCCCTCGGCGTTCGCGCCGTGGCACGTCGCACAGTTGGCCTGGAACAGCTTCTTACCGGTCTCGATGTCCGCGGTGCTGACGGTCTCGGCCTTAGCCGTGCTCGGAGCCAGGGCGGCGTAGACGCCGCCCGTGGTCAGCAGCGCCAGCAGCAGGAGTACGACCGGCGCCAGCCGGTGGTGCCTGCGGGCGGCGAGTGCCTTCACGAAAATTTCCTCGTCTCGCTGTGAGTGTTGAGCTTCTCTGTTATGAACCTATGCCACCGCACGTGGCCGTGAGGCGCGGCTGCCCGGGGGCGACCGCGCGACCGGTCAGCGCAGCAGGTAGATCACCGCGAAGAGCGCGATCCACACCACGTCGACGAAGTGCCAGTAGTAGGACGTGACAATCGTGGTGGTGGCCTCGTGGTGACCGAAGCGCTTGGCGGCGAACGAGCGGCCGAGCACGAAGAGGAAGGCGATCAGACCGCCGGTCACGTGCAGACCGTGGAAGCCGGTGGTCATGTAGAAGACCGACCCGTACGCGCTGGACGAGATGGTCAGACCCTCGTGCACCAGCTCGGTGTACTCGAAGATCTGGCCGCCGATGAAGAACGCGCCCATGAGGTAGGTCATGGTCAGCCACTCGTGCATGCCCCAGGTCCAGAACTGGAAGAGCTTCCCGGAGCGCGACGGCTTGAACTGCTCGGCCTTGAAGACCGCCCACTGGCAGGTGAAGGAGGACAGCACCAGGACGATCGTGTTGATCGTGGAGAAGGTGATGTTCAGCTTGTCCGCCTGCAGCGCCCACTCCTCGGCCGGCATGGTCTGCCGGACGGTGAAGTACATCGCGAAGAGCGCTGCGAAGAACATGAGCTCGCTCGCGAGCCAGACGATCGTCCCGACCGAGACCGGGTTCGGACGATTGACTGTCACGTGCTGGTGCGTGGGGGTGGCTGCAGCCGTTGCGGTCGACACGACAGCCATTATGGCCGACGTTCGGGTGTCCCGAACGCCGAACCGTCACGGACGCTCGCGTCGAATCTCACAAAGTCCACTCAACGCCCTACCTGGGGCGTCTCTTGCTGACGCGATTCTGCAGAGTGCCATGAAAAGGGCGTGGACATATCTGCCGTCGGAGCGGGGTCTGTGCCACGATCGACGCATGACCGGCATGACGACGGAAGTGACCAGCGCAGGCACGAGCGGTACGCCCTCCCCCAGCGCGACGTCGAGCCCGCGAGTCCTCCTGTACAGCGACGACCGGACGGTGCGTGAGCAGGTACGCCTCGCCGTCGGCCCCCGCCTGCACGCGGGCGCGGCCGACATCGTGTGGGCCGAGGCCGCCACCGCGGCCGCCGTGGTGGACAAGGCCGACAACGAGACGTGGGACCTGCTCGTCCTCGACGGAGAGGCCGACCAGGCCGGCGGCATGGGGCTGTGCCGCCAGCTCAAGAACGAGATCTACGAGTGCCCCCCGGTGCTGGTCCTCACGGGCCGCCCGGCGGACGCCTGGCTCGCGACCTGGTCCCTGGCCGACGGCGTGGTGGCGCGCCCGCTCGACGCCATCAAGGTCCAGGAGGCCGTCGCGCGCCTGCTCGCCCCCTCGACGGCGGGTACCGCGTGAACCTCGAGGCACCCACCTGGTCCGGTCTGCTCGCCGGGCTCATGACCGGCACCGACCTGAGCCAGCGGGAGGCCCGCTGGGCGATGGACCGGGTGATGACCGGTGAGGTCTCCCCCGTCCAGCTCGCCGGCTTCCTCGTGGCGCTGCGGGCCAAGGGCGAGACCGTCGAGGAGCTCGCGGGCCTGACCGACTCCATGATCGAGCACGCGGTGCGTATCGACGTGCCCGGGCCGTCGGTGGACATCGTCGGCACCGGCGGCGACCGCGCGCACACCGTGAACATCTCCACGATGGCCTCCGTGGTCATCGCGGGCGCCGGCCTGCGGGTGGTGAAGCACGGCAACCGGGCGGCGTCGTCGTCGTCGGGCAGCGCGGACGTGCTGGAGGAGCTCGGCATCCGCCTGGACCACCCGCCGGAGCGCGTCGCGCAGATCGCGCGCGAGGCGGGCATCACCTTCTGCTTCGCCGCGGCCTTCCACCCGTCCATGCGCCACGCGGGCGTGACCCGCAAGGAGCTGGGCGTGCCCACGGTCTTCAACTTCCTGGGCCCGCTCACGAACCCGGCCCAGCCGCGCGCGGCCGCCGTGGGCTGCGCCGACGCGCGGATGGCGCCGCTGATGGCGGGCGTCTTCGCCGAGCGGGGCAAGTCCGCGCTGGTCTTCCGCGGGGACGAGGGCCTGGACGAGCTCGCCGCGACCGCGGGTGCCACGGTCTGGGAGGTGTCCGGGGGCACGGTCACCGAGCACCGCATCGACCCCGCCGACGACCTCGGCCTGACGCGCATCAAGGTCGAGGACCTGCGCGGCCACGACGCCGCCTACAACGCGGGCGTCGCCCGCGCCGTGCTGGCGGGCGAGTCCGGTCCGGTCCGCGAGACCGTGCTGCTCAACGCGGCCTCGGGCCTGGTCGCCGACGGCACGCTGCCCGGTACCGGCTCCGGCACGCTCGTGGAACGCCTCACCGCCGGCATCGGCCTCGCGGCCCAGGCCGTGGACTCCGGGGCGGCGCAGGCCACCCTGGAGCGCTGGGCCCAGGCCGCGAGGTAGCACAGCAGCGCAGGGGATCAGCCGAGCATGCCCTCGGTCAGCTCGTCGATGCTCACGAGCTGGTCGCCGGTCGGGGCGGCCACGTCGACGGGCTCGCCCCAGCCGGTGAAGGTGCCGCTGGCCACCAGGGGCTTGCCCTCGACGTCCATCGTCATGACCAGCGCACGTGCCAGGTTGTCCTCGTCCACGTGGTAGACGATCTCCATCTCGCCCATCTGCGCCAGCATGTCCTCGGGCAGGTCCTCCACCTGGGGGCCGGTCATCTTGGTCGGGTCGACGAGCAGCGTGTAGACGTCCGTCTCGACGCCGTCGACCGTCTCCGGGCCGGACTTCTCGAACGACGTGATGGCCCCCTCCATGCCCTGGAGCTGCGCGGCCGGGTCCATGTCCTCCAGGCTGCTCCGCATGGCGTCGCCCATGCCCTTGAAGAGCGTGCCCATCGGGTTGTCGGACTCGCCGGCCTCGGTCAGGCTCAGGAACTTGCCGGACGTCGTCTCGCCCATGTTCATGTAGAAGTCGCCGTCGACGAGGACCATGTCAGCGGTCTCGCCCTCGATGTCCATCGTCATCGCCATCGCCGGGTTCTTCGGGTCGGCCAGGTCGATGTCGGCCTCGAGGGGAGCGCCCGCCAGCCCGGCTTCCTCGGCCCCCGCGCCCGAGTAGCCCATCGACATGTGGACGGTGCCCGCCTCGGTCTGTGCCGCGGAGAGCTCCTCGACGAACGAGGCCTGGGTCAGCTCGACCTGGGTCTGCGCCGCCTCGGTGGGGGCAGCCTCGTCAGCGGAGCCGCTCGAGGTTGCCGCGCAGCCGCCGAGGCCCACGGCGAGCACGCCCGCCGTCGCCAGCACCACCGTCTTGGAGTAACGCACTGTTGGCCTTCCTGCTCGCCCTCCGGCCGACGCACAGGTTGCCTCGGGGAACCGGCCAGCGAACAGTCGATCTCACCACGGTGGACTCCCAGGACACCGTCGGCAGCGGGTGAACTACCGGGTGAAAACGAAGCGACCCGGCGTCGGGGCACACCCTCGCACGAGGGCACGCTCCGACGCCGGGTCGGCCGTGAAAAGCAGTGAGAACGAGCTCAGTGCGAGTGGATGCCTCGCGAGTACTCGAACACCCAGCCCACCAGCGCGATGATCGCCACGCAGAAGCCGATGTAGAGCACCCACCAGCCCACGGCCAGGCCGAGGAAGCAGATCGCGGCGGAGCCCGCGATCGCGAGCGGCCACCAGCTCCAGGGCGCGTAGACGCCCTGGTCGCCCGCGGCGTCCTCGATGTTGCCGTTCGGGTCGTCCTCGGGCCGGGCGTCGATGCGCCGGGCCGTCAGCGTCAGGTACGCGCCGATCATCGCCACCAGGGCGCCGACCAGCGGCATGCCCAGGTAGCCGACCGGCTCCTGCCAGTCCGTCATGAAGCCGTAGACGACTCCGGCCAGGACGAAGAAGGGCGTGCCCCAGAGGAACAGGCGACTCTCGATCTTCACTTGCTGGTCCCCTCGTCCGGCTGGTCAACGATGGTCGTGCTGCTCTGACCCGACTCGCCGCCGCCGTGCGCGGCGCGCTGCTGGGCCTGCTTGTCCTGACCGCGCCGGTCCGCCTCGCCGTAGATGTTGTCGAGCACACCGCGGTTGTACTCCGGGTGCTCCATCGCGACGACCTCGGGGTGGTGCAGGTCGAACGCCGGCGACTCCGAGCGGATGCGCGGGAGCGAGGCGAAGTTGTGCCGCGGCGGCGGGCAGGACGTGGCCCACTCCAGGGAGCGGCCGTAGCCCCACGGGTCGTCGACCGTGACCTTGGGCGCCTTGCGCCAGGTGATGTAGACGTTCCAGAGGAACGGCAGGGTGGACGCGGCGAGGATGAACGCGCCGATCGTGGACACCTGGTTCTCCCAGGTGAAGCCCTCCTGCGGCATGTAGTCCGCGTAGCGGCGCGGCATGCCCTCCACACCCAGCCAGTGCTGGATGAGGAACGTGGTGTGGAAGCCGACGAAGAGCATCCAGAAGTGCACCTTGCCCAGGCGCTCCGACAGCATGCGGCCGGTCATCTTGGGCCACCAGAAGTAGAACCCGGCGAACATCGCGAACACGACGGTGCCGAAGACCACGTAGTGGAAGTGCGCCACCACGAAGTACGAGTCGGAGAGCTGGAAGTCCAGCGCCGGGCTCGACAGGATGATGCCGGTCAGACCGCCGAAGAGGAAGGTCACGAGGAAGCCGATGGACCAGAGCATCGGTGTCTCGAACGTGAGTTTTCCTCGCCAGAGCGTGCCGATCCAGTTAAAGAACTTCACGCCGGTCGGCACCGCGATGAGCATCGTCATGAACGCGAAGAACGGCAGCATGACGGCGCCGGTCACGTACATGTGGTGCGCCCACACCGTCACCGACAGCGCGGCGATGGCGATGGTCGCGTAGACCAGGCCCGTGTAGCCGAAGATCGGCTTGCGGCTGAAGACCGGGAAGATCTCGGACACGATGCCGAAGAACGGCAGCGCGATGATGTACACCTCGGGGTGACCGAAGAACCAGAAGAGGTGCTGCCAGAGGATGGCGCCGCCGTTCTCCGGGTTGAAGATCTGCGCGTCGAGACGGCGGTCGGCACCCAGCGCGAACAGTGCCGCGGCCAGGGGCGGGAACGCCATCAGCACCAGGAGGCTGGTGACCAGCGTGTTCCAGGTGAAGATCGGCATCCGGAACATGGTCATGCCCGGCGCACGCATCGTGATGATCGTGGTGATGAAGTTGACCGCACCGAGGATCGTGCCGAAACCGGCCAGCGCCAGGCCGAAGACCCAGAGGTCTCCTCCCAACCCTGGACTGTAGGTCGTGGTCGACAGCGGCGCGTAGGCGAACCAGCCGAACGACGCGGCACCCTGCGGGGTCAGGAAACCGGCCACCGTGATGAGGCCGCCGAACAGGTACAGCCAGTAGGCGAACATGTTCAGCCGCGGGAACGCGACGTCGGGCGCGCCGATCTGGAGCGGCATGATCACGTTCGCGAAACCCGCGAACAGCGGGGTGGCGAACAGCAGCAGCATGATCGTGCCGTGCATCGTGAAGAGCTGGTTGTACTGCTCCTTGCTCTGCACCAGCTGGATGCCCGGCGCGAAGAGCTCGGCCCGGATCAGCAGGGCCATCAGGCCGCCGATGCAGAAGAAGATGAACGACGTGATCAGGTAGAGGTACCCGATCGTCTTGTGGTCAGTGGACGTGATCCACTTGATGACGGTCCGGCCGAGCGTCTGCCTCCCGGGCGCCAGGCCCGGGATCAGCTCGGTCGTGGTCGCTGCGGCCATCAGTGCCCAGCCTCCTCTTCCAGTGTTTCTGCCGGGTCCTCCACCGGGCCGGCGGTGCGGGCGAGGTCCATGCCGAGCGAGCCGGTCTGACCCTTCGCCTCGAGCTCCGCCATGTGGGCGTCGTACTCCTCGGCGGACACGACCTTCACGTTGAAGAGCATGCCGGAGTGGAACTCGCCGCAGAGCTCGGCGCACTTGCCGGCGTACGTGCCCTCACGGGTCGGCGTGACCTGGAACGTGTTGGTCCGGTTCGGGATCATGTCCTGCTTGTACAGGAACGCGGGGATCCAGAACGAGTGGATGACGTCGCGCGAGTCGAGCGTGAACTCGACCGTCTCGTTCACCGGCAGGTAGAGCGTCGGGAAGGACGTCGAGGTGCCGACGGCGCCGTCGAGCTCGTCCTCGGCCGTGACGCTGCCGGGGTCCGCCTCGTGCTCGCCGTAGTCGTACACGTCGGCGTCGAGGTAGTTGAAGTCCCAGCTCCACTGCTTGCCGATGACCTGGATGTGCTCGGTCGCGGTGCCGTCGACGGTCTTGATGGCCGTCACGTCGCGGTCGGTGTACCAGAACAGCACCAGCACCATGATGATCGGCACGGCCGTGTACATGAGCTCGAGCGGCAGGTGGTAGCGCGTCTGCACCGGGAGCTGGTGGTCGTCCTTGCGCTTCCGGTAGGCCGCGATGCACCACAGCATCAGGCCCCAGGTCACGATGCCCACGGCGAGGGCAGCGATCCACGAGCCCACCCACAGGTCGGTGATGCGCTCGGTCTGGTTAGTCACCTCCCCGTCGCTGTAGCCGGGCAGGTATCCGCGCTGGACGGATTCACTTGCGCAGCCGGAGGCCAGCACTGCGACTGCGGCGGCAAGAGCCGACGCACGCAGGATGGCCCGCCGGGTGCGGGTAGGTGGCTTCGAGTGCAAGGGAGGCCTTTCACGTCTCGTCCGGCGCGTCGCACCGGTTTCCTCCCGAGCTCCACGCAGAACCTTCGTCCTCGATGGGATGCAGCCTAGCGCGCTCCGGGGCCTGATGATGCCCGGAAGGCGCCCGCGGGAACGTGACGCACTCCGCACCTGGGGCACACATCGACGCTGTTCAGGACACCCACCCAAGTCGTGTCAGAACGATCGTCACGAGGCACCGCGGCAGGGGTGCGAGGATCGGGTGGACGGCACAAGGAGCAGGAGGACGTGTGAGCCACGCCACCCCAGGTGTCCCCGAGCGGGTCTACCTCGACAACGGCGGACGGGCCCCGTGGCACCCGCTCGCCCGGCAGGCCTTCGAGCAGGCCCTCGCCGACGGCTGGGCCGACCCCCGCCGGCTGCACGCCGAGGGCCGCCGCGCGGCCCGGCTGCTCGACGGCGCCCGCGAGGCGATCGCCGCCGTGCTCGGCGCGCGGACCCAGGAGGTCCGGTTCACGCCGAGCCACACGGCCACTCTCCACGCCGCGGTCGCGTCGGCGGCCGCCGCCCGACGGCGCGCCGGTTCCGCGGTCGCCGTCGGCGCCGTCGAGCGCGCCGCTGTGCTGCACGCGGCGACGCTCGCCGCGGGGGGTACCGGTCCCGTGCCCGTCGACCGGCTCGGCCGGGTCGACGTCGACGCCATGGTCGCCGCGGTCGGGGCTCCCGGCGTCGCGCTGGCCGCGCTCCAGCACGCGAACGGCGAGGTGGGCACGGTCCAGCCGGTCGAGGCGGTGCACGAGGCGGCCCGCGCGGCCGCCGTCCCCCTGCTGGTCGACGCCGGGGCGAGCGTCGGGCACGTGGCGGTGCCCGACGCCTGGGACCTCCTCGCCGCCGACCCGGCCGACTGGGGCGGGCCCGCCGGCGTCGGCGTCCTCGCCGTCCGGCAGCGGGTGCGCACCGCGCCCGTCGGGCCCGAGGACGAGGACCCGTGGGCCCCGGGCGGCGTGAGCGTGCCGCTCGCGTTCGCCGCCGCGGTGGCTCTGCAGGCGGTCGAGTCCGACCGCGTGGCGCAGGAGGCGCGCCGCCGGGCGCTGGTGGAACGCGTGCGTGCCGCGGTGGCGCGCATCCCCGACGTCGAGGTGGTGGGCGACCCGGACGACCGGCTTCCCCACGTGGCCACGTTCTCGTTCCTCTACGTGGACGGCGAGGCGCTCGTGACGGAGCTGGACCGGCACGGGTTCGCGGTCGGCTCGGGCTCGGCGTGCACCGCGAGCACGCTGGAGCCGTCGCACGTGCTGGCCGCGATGGGCGTGCTCACGCACGGCAACGTGCGGATCGCCCTGGACCGGTCCACCACGGCCGACGAGGTCGACCGCTTCTGCGCGGTGCTCCCCGGCGCGGTGGCGAAGGTCCGGGAGATGCTGGGCGTCGGCGGCCTCTGACTCCCCTCGTCCGTGTCAGACGTACGGGTCACTAGAGTGACCTGTGTGTCTGACACGCTGGTGGACGCTCGCGGGCTGCGCTGCCCGCTGCCCGTGATCCGGCTCGCCGCGGCGGCGAAGGGCCTGCCCGCGGGCACGGAGCTGACCGTCCTGTCGACCGACCCCGCGGCCAAGCTCGACGTGCCCGCGTGGTGCCGGATGCGCGGCCACGAGCACGTGGGGACCCGGGAGCACCGGGCCGCGGCCCCGGAAGCCGGGGACGAGGCCTGGGACGGCTGGGCCGTCACGGTCCGCCTCGGCTGACGCACGCGGCTCCGGCGCCCCTTCCGGGAACGACGACGGGCCGGTCACCCTGAGGTGACCGGCCCGTCGTGCCGAGAACTACGCTCGGCGAGCTTCGATCAGGAGAACGACCCGCCGCAGGCGCATGCGCTGCCGGCGTTCGGGTTGTCGATCGTGAAGCCCTGCTGCTCGATGGTGTCCTTGAAGTCGATCGTGGCGCCCTCGAGGTACGGCACGCTCATCTTGTCCACGACGACCTCGACGCCGTCGTAGTCGCGCAGAGCGTCCCCGTCGAGCACCCGCTCGTCGAAGTAGAGCTGGTAGATCAGCCCGGAGCAGCCACCCGGCTGCACCGCTACGCGGAGGCGCAGGTCGTCGCGGCCCTCCTGCTCGAGCAGGCTACGGACCTTGCCCGCGGCGACGTCGGTGACGTTGACGCCGTGGGTTGCGATGTCCGTGGTGGTGTCGGTCATGTCATCTCCCGATCGTGTTCGACATACCGGTTGTCGATCCTTGAACGTTGCCAACCGATGAGCTGGTCCGTCTGTTCCCGCGTTCCGGTCTGTTCTCAGATCGTACGCCCAGGTCTCGCCCGAGCCCATCACCGTTCCGCCTGCGTGGCACGGTGAGCGCTGTCAGTCTGCCCAGCCCGGGGACCACGTCCGGGCCACGCGCGCGACGCCGTCGTCCGCCACCTCGTGCACCCCGCTGAGGCCCGCAGTGGACCACTCCCGCCTGCTCACCTGGCTGCGCCCGGTGAGCACGACGACGGGGACGGCGTGCGGCGCGGCGGCGGCCGCCGCCTCCACGACGACCCCCCGGTGCAGCCCCTCGCCGTCGAGCAGCGTGACGTACGCCACTACGACGTCGGCGCGTGCGGCGGCGTCGCTCAGCGCCGCCTGCTCCGCCCGCGGCAGGGCCGACGGGGCCGGCCCGGGCGGGGTCGGCCCCGGGTGGGCCGGCCCCACGTCCTGCGGCCCGACGGCGGCCGGCCGGCCCACCGGGATCGCCGGACCCGCCAGGAGCACGCCACGGCCCGCACCCTCCTCGTGCCCGTTGCCGGAGCCGCCGCCCGGCGCACCGCCCGGACCGCCCGTGGACGCGGCGGCGGCCGCCGGCACCCGGACCGCGCGCGCCTCGGTGCCGGCGTGCGGCGCGGCGGCATGCCACGCGGAGGCCAGTCGCTCGGCGTCGGGCAGGGTCTCGGCAAGCAGCAGCACGTGCACGAGACGCATCGTGGCACCGTCCTGACCGGGTGTCATCACCGCGTGTCATGATGGTGACCGTGAGCACCCTGCTGGCTGAATACTCCGGCTTCTCCGAGCCCGCCTCCTCCCCGTTGCTGTTGCTCGGCCAGGGTCGTGACCTGGCCTCCGAGCGCGGCGTGGAGTGTACGGGCGAGCTTCCCGCACCGAGCGACCCGGACCTGGTGGACCGGGCCCGCGCCGCACGGGCCGCCCTCGGCAGCCGCGCGTTCGTCCTGGGCCACCACTACCAGCGCGACGAGGTCATCGACTTCGCCGACGTGACCGGCGACTCCTTCAAGCTCGCGCGCGAGGCAGCTGCCCGCCCCGAGGCCGAGTTCATCCTGTTCTGCGGGGTGCACTTCATGGCCGAGAGCGCGGACATCCTCACGTCCGACGCGCAGCAGGTCGTGCTGCCGGACCTCGCGGCCGGCTGCTCCATGGCCGACATGGCCGCGATCGGCCAGGTCGAGGAGGCCTGGGCCGTGCTGCAGGACGTCGGCATCGCCGACTCCACGATCCCCGTCACCTACATGAACTCGTCGGCCGCCATCAAGGCGTTCACCGGGCGCCACGGTGGCACCGTCTGCACCTCCTCCAACGCGGAGGTCGCGCTGCGCTGGGCGTTCGACCAGGTGGGCGGTATCGACGGCACCGGCAAGGTCCTGTTCCTCCCCGACCAGCACCTGGGCCGCAACACCGCCGTCCTGGAGCTGGCGATGTCGCTGGACGACTGCGTGGTCTTCGACCCGCGCAAGCCGAACGGCGGGCTGACCGACCAGGAGCTGCGCGACGCCCGGATGATCCTGTGGCGCGGGCACTGCTCGGTCCACGGCCGCTTCTCGGAGCAGAACGTCACCGACATCCGCGCGGCGGTGCCCGGCATCAACGTGATGGTGCACCCCGAGTGCAAGCACGAGGTCGTCACCGCCGCCGACTACGTCGGCTCGACGGAGTACATCATCAAGCAGCTCGACGCCGCCGAGCCCGGCTCCTCGTGGGCCATCGGCACGGAGCTCAACCTCGTCCGCCGGGTCGCCCGCGCGCACCCGGACAAGCAGGTGCACTACCTCGACTCGACGGTGTGCTTCTGCTCCACGATGAACCGCATCGACCTGCCCCACCTGGTGTGGGCCATGGAGTCGCTCGCGGAGGGGCGCATGGTGAACCGGATCGTCGTGGACGCCGACGATGCCCACTGGGCGCGCGTGGCCCTCGACCAGATGTTGGCCCTTCCCGGAATCTGACCGGGCTGAGCGTGTGAGCGGCAACGGCGGGCTGCGCATCGGGATCTTCGTCTTCGACGGGGCGGAGGAGCTCGACGTCGTCGGACCCTTCGA
Source organism: Promicromonospora sp. NPDC050262 (assembly GCF_040655935.1). NCBI lineage: Bacteria > Bacillati > Actinomycetota > Actinomycetes > Micrococcales > Promicromonosporaceae > Promicromonospora > Promicromonospora sp. NPDC050262. The sequence continues at coordinate 449,608 of NZ_JBFAKX010000001.1, forward strand.
GGTCTTCGCGGAGTGGGGCTCGCACTCCCAGCTGCGGCCCACCGTGAGCACGTTCTCCTGGGACGGCTCCGGCGTGCGGCTCGCCAAGGGGCTGCGGATCCTGCCCGCGCACGGCGCGGACGACGTGGGCCCGCTGCACGTGCTGGTCTACCCGGGCGGCATGGGCACGCGGCCGCTGCTGGCCGAGCCGGGGCACCTGGAGTGGCTGCGCCAGATCCGCAAGCAGACCCCGATCATGGCGAGCGTCTGCACGGGTGCCCTGCCCCTGGCCGCCGCCGGGCTGCTCGCGGGGCGGCCCGCCACCACGCACCACGAGCACTACGACGAGCTCACCGAGCTGGACCCGAGCGTGCTGGTGGACACCGAGGCGCGGTACGTGGACGACGGCGACGTGATCACGTCCGCCGGCGTCTCGGCGGGCATCGACATGGCGCTCCACCTGGTCGAACGCCTGGAGACCCCGGCCGCGGCCCGGCTGGTGCGCAACGCGATCCAGCACCCGCCGACGGCGCTCGGCGCGCCCGGACCAGGGACCGGACCAGGTATCTGATACTGCCAGTTTCCGGTATAACCTCGGGCGCATGGCTCGCATGCTCCAGCTCACCTGGACCGGACTCTTCCCGCGCAAGGCCCGCCCCGGACAGACCCTGCTCGACCCGTCGGTCACCCGGATGCGCGTCGGCCCCCTGGACCTCGACTCCTACCTGCACGTCAACAACGGCACGTACCTGCAGATGATGGATGTCGCCCGGAACAACCAGATCGCCGACCTCGGCATGTTCCCGGTCGCCAAGGAGAAGGGCTGGGCCCCCGTGGTCGCGGCCTCGACCATGAAGTACCGGCGCTCCCTGCAGCCGTTCGACCGGTTCGAGATCACGACCCGGATCCTGGGCTGGGACGAGCGCGTCTTCTACCTGGAGCAGGTCTTCACGCGGGGCGACACGCTGTACGCCCGCGGGATCGTCGCGAGCCGGTTCCTGGACCGCAGGGGCAACCGGATCTCGGCGCTCGACGTCGTCCGGGACGCCACGGGGCAGGACCTGCCCTCCCCCGCCCTTCCCGAGGACGTCGCGGCCTGGGCCCGCGCGATGGATGTCGCACCGCGCGAGCCCTCCGCGAAGAACTAGAGGGACGGGCTGGAGGGACGGGCTAGAGCCCTTCGCCGATCTTCGTCAGCAGCAGCGCCTCGGCCAGGACGACGTTCTGCAGCTCCCCGAGGTGCACCGACTCGTTCGCGCCGTGCGCCCGCGAGTCCGGGTCCTCGACGCCCGTCACGAGGATCGCGGCGTCCGGGAAGATCTCGAGCAGGTCCGCGATGAACGGGATGGACCCGCCCACGCCGACGTCGACCGGCGGGGTGCCCCACGCCTCGGTGAAGGCGGCACGGGCCGCCCGCATCGCCGCCGTGTCGCCCGGGGCGAGGAACGGCTTGCCCTGCTCGCCCGAGCGCCACGTGACCTGTGCGCCGAACGGCGCGTGCTTCGCGACGTGGGTGGCGAGGGCGGCGTCGGCCGCGGCCGGGTCCTGGCCCGGCGCGAGCCGCAGCGAGATCTTCGCGGTGCAGCGCGGCGCGATCGTGTTGGACGCCTCGGCCACCGAGGTGACGTCCATGCCGATGACGGACAGCGCGGGCTTGGACCAGAGGCGCCCCGACAGCGTGCCGGTACCGGCGAGCTCCGCGCCGTCGAGCAGCGAGGAGTCGGCACGGAACTCGGCCTCGGCGTAGTCGACCTCGGGCTCGGGCGCGGTGACCAGGCCCTCGACCGCAACGTCGCCGGCCTCGTCGTGGAACGTCGCCACGAGGCGCGACATCAGGGTGACGGCGTCCAGCACCGCGCCGCCGAACATGCCGGAGTGCACCGCGTGGTCCAGGACCCGCAGCTCGATCTCGCCGTCGACGAGGCCGCGCAGCGACGTCGTGAGGGCGGGGACGCCCACCTTCCAGTTCGTGGAGTCGGCCACGACGATGACGTCGGCCGCGAGCAGGTCGCGGTACTGCTCCAGGAAGGCGCGGAACGACGGCGACCCCGACTCCTCCTCGCCCTCGAGGAACACGGTGACGCCCACGGGCAGGTCGGCACCGTCCGGCAGGCCGAGGGTGCGCAGGGCGCCCAGGTGGGCCACGATGCCCGCCTTGTCGTCGGCCGCGCCACGGCCGTAGAGCCGCTCCCCCACCTGCGTGGGCTCGAACGGCTCGGTGTCCCAGGTCGCGGGGTCGCCCGGCGGCTGCACGTCGTGGTGTGCGTACAGCAGCACGGTCGGCGCGCCCTCGGGCGCGGGGCGGCGCGCGACGACGGCGGGCGCGCCGGGCGTGCCGTCGGGGCGCGGGGCGGACAGGATCTGGACGTCCGGCAGACCGGCGTCGCGCAGGAGCTGCGCCGTGGCGGCGGCGCTGGCGGCCACGTGCGCCTGGTCGAACGCGGCGGCCGAGACGCTCGGGATGCGGACGAGCGCCTCGAGGTCGGCCTGCAGAGCGGGGAACAGCTCGGTGACGCGGGCCCGGAGGGCCGCGGTGGTATCGATGGTCACAGCCCCACGTTAACGGCTCGGAACCGGCCGCCGCCGGGAGCGATTAGGCTGGGAGGGTGTTCTCCCGCAGCAAGACTTCGACTCCAGACGGCGTGACCCCCGTGGGCGACTCCCCGGACGAGGTGACGCCGACGTCCGACACCACGTCGGGTGCCGCCGCCGGCAAGGGCCGGCCGACGCCCAAGCGCAACGTTGCGCAGGCCGCGAACAAGCGTCCCCTGGTCCCGGACGACCGCCGGGCGGCGCGCAAGACCCAGCGCGAGAAGTCGCGCATCGACCGGGAGCGCTCCTACCAGGCGATGCAGACCGGCGACGAGCGGTACATGCCGGCCAAGGACAAGGGCCCGGTGCGCCGGTACGTGCGCGACTTCGTCGACGCGCGCTGGAACCTGGGCGAGTTCTTCCTGCCGGTCGCGTTCATCTTCCTGTTCGCGACGTTCTTCACGACGCAGTACCCGCAGCTCAGCATCTTCGTGATGCTCGGCCTGTACGGGTTCCTGTTCCTGACGATCATCGACGTGTGGCTGCTGTGGCGTTCGCTGAAGAAGCGCCTGACGGCCAAGTTCGGTGAGGTCCCGCGCGGCCTCGTGATGTACACGGTCACCCGCGCCTACCAGCTGCGCCGCTCGCGGCTGCCCAAGCCGATGAGCAAGAAGCGCGGCAACTACCCGGAGTGATCCTGCGGCCGCTGCGGCAGAACCGCTGAGAGACCTGTGGCGAGACGGAACCGGCTGGTTCCGTCTCGCCACAGGTCTATCCGGGCGGACCCGGGGAGGTCAGGCGAGGCGCTTCTTCGGCATGCCCTCGAGGGTCTTGGCCGGGTCGCGCTCGACGACGCCGTCGAGGGCCTCGTCGATCTGCTTGAGCAGCTCGTCCGGGATGGTCACGCCCGACGCCTTGACGTTCTCCGCGACCTGCTCGGGGCGGGACGCGCCCACGAGCGCGGCGGCCACGTTGTCGTTCTGCAGCACCCAGGCCACGGCGAGCTGCGCCATGGACAGGCCCAGCTCGTCGGCCACCGGCTTGAGGTTCTGCACGGCGGTCAGGGTCTCGTCGCTCATGAAGCGGCTGATCGTCTGCGCGCCGCCCTTCTGGTCCGTGGCCCGCGAGCCGGCCGGCGCGGCCTGGCCCGGCAGGTACTTGCCGGAGAGCACGCCCTGCGCCATGGGCGACCACACGATCTGCGAGACGCCGACCTCCTTCGAGGCGGGCACGACCTCGTCCTCGATGACGCGCCACAGCATCGAGTACTGCGGCTGCGACGAGATGAGCTGGAAGCCGAGCTCCTTGGCGAGCGCGGCGCCGGCGCGGATCTGGTCGGCGGTCCACTCGGAGACGCCGATGTAGAGGGCCTTGCCCTGGCGGACGACGTCGGCGAACGCCTGCATCGTCTCTTCCAGCGGCGTCTCCACGTCGTAGCGGTGCGCCTGGTACAGGTCGACGTAGTCGGTGCCGAGCCGCGTCAGGGAGCCGTTGATCGACTCCAGGATGTGCTTGCGCGACAGGCCCGTGTCGTTGGGGCCCTTGGGGCCGGTGGGCCAGTACACCTTGGTGAAGATCTCCAGGGACTCGCGGCGCTCGCCCTTCAGCGCGTCGCCGAGCACCTGCTCCGCGACCGTGTTGGCGTAGACGTCCGCGGTGTCGAAGGTGGTGATGCCGGCGTCGAGGGCGGCGCGGACGCACGCCGTGGCGACGTCGTTCTCGACCTGCGAGCCGTGGGTGAGCCAGTTGCCGTAGGTGATCTCCGAGATCTTGAGACCACTGTTGCCGAGGTACCGGTAGTTGACCATGGCATCACCCTATGACAACGGTCGAATCGCTTTGACCCACTTTCACGCACCGGAACGACCACGTGCACCCAGGACGCCGATCGGGGCCCGGTCCCTGCGCTCAGGGCTCGAACCTGGCCCGGTACAGCGACGCCGTTCCGTCGCCCGGGCTCTCCACGTGCCAGGCGACGAGGTCGCCCGCGACCGCTGCCGAGACCGCGCGATCGTTCGGGACCACCCCGAAGTGGTCCACCACCTGGGGCTGCCCGTCGCCGACCGCGTCGGCGACCAGGTAAACGGTGTCGCCCTTGTTCCCCGCCGTGCTCCACACCACGTCGCCCGCCGACACGTCCAGCGAGGTCACGACCTCCCCGGCGGTCCCCGGTCCGAAGACCCGCTCCCGGCCCGTCGCACGGTCCAGGACGTGGACCATCACGCCGTCGTTCCAGGCCACGAGCCGGTCGGACACCGCGAGCTCGCGCCCCCAGTAGGCACCGGTGCCGGGCCTCGCCGGGGTGGCGGGCCGAAGTGTCTCCGTGCGCCCGTCGTCCCGGTGGGAGGTGATGGCGTACCGCATCGTGCCGTCGGCGACCCGCTCCACCGTAGTGACCACCAGCTCGTCGTCGTGGGTCGCGAACGTCCGGACGCCCGTCGCGACGACCTGCTCGGGGCCGGTGCCGTCCACCGCCGTCGCCGAGACGGTGCGCACGAGCTCGCCGTCCGGTCCGGGCGCCTCGGTCAGCCAGGCGACCCGTCCGGCGGTGAGCCCGAGCGACGGGTCACCGAGGACCGCGCCGTCCGCCGCGTGATCCGAGGCGCGGTGCTCCGCCACGGTGAACCGACCCGATTCCGGTCCCCGCACGCGGATCGCCCACACGCCCGGGGCGCCCTCGGTGACGGGCGAGTCGACCCAGGCCAGCCAGCTGTCCTGGCGCACCGCTGAGAGGACCACGGTGCTCAGGCCGCCGAGCGCGCTCGAGCTCTCGTACTCGCCGGCATGCGGAATCCCGTCCTCCTGGATCTCCACGATCTCGATCACGGACGAACCGGCACTCCCGGCCAGGTCAGGGTTCCCGGACTCCGCGAACGACTTCACCATGAAGTACGAGCCGTCCTCGGCGAGCGTCGCCGTGGCGGTCCCATCGCCCGACACGGCGAAGGTCTCGCGCAGCGGCTCCACCTCGGCGGAACCGACAGGCGCGGCGGTCAGGCCTGGCCCGGGTGCCGCGTCGTCACGCCGTTCGAGCAGCCGCTCGATGCCGGTCACCTCCCGGAACCACTCGCTGCCCGGCAGGGCGACCTCCCCCAGGCCCGGCACGCGCACCGGCCCCGCAAGGAACCACACGAGCAGGAGCGCGGCGACGCCCGACGTCGCGCCCTGCGCGGCCCGACGACGGCGCAGCGACGCCTTGCTGCCCCGCAGCACCGCGGCGGCGTCCAGGGCGGGCGCGTCGACCGCCTCCAGGTCCGCCTCGGTGACGAAGCCGCGCAGCCGCTCCAGCGCGCGGGCGTTGGTCGCCTTGACCGTGCCGACGCTCCGGCCGAGCTCCGCCGCGACGTCCGCCTCCGAGAGGTCCAGCAGGTGCCGGAGCACCACGACGCGCCGCTGCTGCGGCGCGAGCCGCGCGAGGGCGCGGACGAGCGCGTCGCGGAGCTCCACCTCGCCGGCCCGGTCCGGGGTGGTCCCCACCGGGAGGCGGTCGTCGCCCGGCACGACCTCGCGCCGGGTGTGCCGCCACGTGTCGATGCGCAGGTTCACCAGGACCCGCCGGGCATAGGCGCGCGGCTCGCGGTCCCGTACCCGGTCCCAGACGCGGTAGGTGCGCTCGAACGCGGTCTGCACCAGGTCCTCGGCCCGGTGGCTGTCGCCGGCCAGGAGGTACGCGGTGCGGTACAGGTAGGGTCCGGCCGTCTCGACGAACGCGACGAAGTCGTCGTCGCGCGCCCGGGCCACGCGGACCGTGGCGCGCCCGGTCTCGGTCTGCCCGGTCTCGGTCTGCCCGGTCTCGGCGTGCCCGGTCTCTTCGGTGTCGGTGCTCATGTCCCCCACCACGGTCACCGAGGCTCGCAGGTTTACCGGCCGACGGCGAGGGCGGGCCGCGCGACCACCCCACGAGACTCACCCCATGACACTCACCCCACGAGGTTCACCCCACGAGGCCGCGCGGCGCGAGCCACCGCGCGGCGACCTGGACCACCGGGCCCACGCCGAAGGCGAAGACCACGGTCGCCCACCCGAACGTCCCGCCCAGCAGCACCCCCACCACGACCACCGTGACCTCGATGACGGTCTTCACCAGCCAGACGGGCCAGCCCGTGCGCTGCACGATCCCGGTCATCAGCCCGTCCCGCGGCCCCGGCCCGAGCCGCGCCCCGACGTAGGCCGCCGTGCTCACCCCGAGCAGCACCGTCCCGCCCAGCGCCAGCACGATCCCGGTGGCGAGCGCCGGCTCGGGCAGCAGCCGTTCGAGCACCCACAGCGAGGGGTCGATGACGAGGCTGATCACAATGATGTTGGCGATCGTGCCGATCCCCGGCTTCTGGCGCAGCGGGATCCACGCGAGCATCACCAGCAGCCCGACGCCGAGCACGACCCAGCCGTACGCCAGCCCGGTCCGGTCCACGATGCCCTGGTCCAGGACGGCCCACGGCATCGCGCCCTGGCCCGAGTGGAGCATCAGCGCCGTGGCGACGCCGAAGCCCACGAGCCCGAGCAGGAGCTGGACGCCGCGGCGCACCGGGTGCATCAGGACCGGGGCGCCGGGCGCGGCAGCGGCGATCGCGGTGTCGGTCGCAGGGGCAGGCTCGGCCGGGCGGCCGGTGGTCGTCGTCATGTCCCCATGGTGCGGGGCTATTGGCCTTGTCATCCAGGGCCAATCGCGCAAGAGTGGCCCCTATGTCCGCCGCGACCCCGACCGTGCTGCGTCAGCTCTCCCCCGCCACGACCGCCCGCCTGCTCGGCTCGTGGCACGCGGGCGGGCCCGCCTACGTGGCCCTCGCCGACGCCCTGCGCGCCGCCGTCCTGTCCGGCACGCTCGCCCCGAACACCCGCCTGCCCAGCGAACGTGAGCTCGCGGCGACGCTCAAGGTGTCGCGCACCACGACGTCGGGCGCATACGCGCGGCTGCGCGAGCTGGGCTTCGCGGTCAGCCGCGTCGGGTCGGGCACGGTCGCCACGCTGCCGCAGCGCAGCGCCGATCCTGCCCCCGGCCGGCCGGCCGGGGGCGACGCCCCGGTGGCCGACGACGCCCTGCGGGCCGTGACGCCCGCGGGCCTGCCGTCCGGCGTCGGGCACCTGGACCTGTGGCAGGCCACCCCGCCCGCGCCACCGGAGCTGCACGAGGCCTTCGCGCGGGCCCTGGAGCGCCTGCCCGCCTACCTCGACTCGGGCGGCTACGAGCCGCACGGCCTCACGCCGCTGCGCGAGGCCGTCGCCGCTCGCTATCGCGAGCGCGGCGTGCCGACCACGGCCGACGAGATCCTGGTGACCACCGGCGCCCAGCAGGCGATCGCGCTGCTGGCGCACACCCACCTGCACCCGGGCGACCGGGCGGTCGTGGAGTCGCCCACCTACTTCCATGCCATGGAGTCGATGCGCGACGCCGGGGGCCGGGTGGTCGGCGTGCCCACGGGTCCGCTCGACGTCGACCTGCTCGCCTCCACGGTGCGGCGCGCCCAGCCGCGGCTGGTGTACCTCGTGCCGGACTTCCAGAACCCGACGGCGTTCGTGATGTCCGCCGGCGAGCGTGCGGCGGTCCGGGAGATCGCCGACCGGTACGGCGTCACGGTCGTGGGCGACGAGACGCTCGTCGAGCTCAACCTGTCGGACGTCGAGCTGCCGCCCGCGTTCGCCGGGGACGGGACGTCACCGCACGTGGTGACGGTGGGGTCGGCCTCGAAGGCGTTCTGGGGCGGGCTGCGCGTCGGCTGGGTCAGGGCGCACCCGCAGGTGATCGCCCACCTCGCGCGGGCGCGGCAGTCGGCGGACATCGCGACGGCCGTGCTCGAGCAGCTCGCCGTGGTGGAGCTGCTCGGGCGCCACGAGGAGGTCATGGCCGGCCGGCGCCGGATGCTGCGCGAGCGCAGGGACCTCCTCGTCCACCGGCTCCGGGAGGCGTTCCCCTCCTGGGACGTGCCGACGCCGCAGGGCGGCCTGTTCTGCTGGGTCGACCTGGGCCGGCCGGTCGCCCAGGCGTTCGCCGCCGCGGCGGCCGCGGAGGGCGCGCTCGTGGCGGCCGGGCCGATCTTCAGCCCCGAGAGCACCGGCTCCGCGTCCCGCGTGCGGCTCACCTTCACGCGGTCCCCGGCCGAGCTGGCCGACGCCGTGCCGCGGCTCGCCCGGGCCTGGAGCCGGGTGGTGCCGTCCGGCAGGCCGAGGCGCTGACCCGAGGCCGCGGGGCCTCAGGGGATCCGCAGCTCCACACCCGGCGCGGCCTGCGTGCCGTCGTGCAGCAGGCTCGCCAGCACGGCGCCGGCCGTGGCCAGCTCGCGCCAGTGCTCACCGAGCCACTGCTCGGCGTCGTACTGCGCGGTGAAGACGGGCGTGACGGGGTCGCTCAGGCGACGCCCCTCGGCGTCGTCCAGGGCCCACTCCCACTGCGGACGGATCACTCGTACCTCCCACTAGCCGTCGAGCCGGCCGACCGGGTCAGGGCGCGGTTGATCTCCGACGCCCACAGCGGCCCCTCGTAGACGAACGACGTGTACCCCTGGGTCAGGTCGGCGCCGGCGCGCAGGTACGCGCGGACGTCGTCGGCCCGGGTGATGCCGCCCACGCCGATGATGACGGGGCCCGTGCCGAGCCGCTCGCGCAGGCGCGCGACCACCTCGATGCCCCGGCCGAGCAGCGGCGGGCCGGACAGCCCGCCCGGACCGCGGTCGTGGCCGATGGTCGTGTTGACCGCCACCACGCCGTCGAGCCCCAGCTCCAGCACGAGGTCGGCGACGGCGTCGACGTCCTCGTTCGCGAGGTCGGGGGCGATCTTCACCAGGAGCGGGATCCTGCGGCCCGTGCCCTTGCCCGCGGCCGTCCCGGTGGTGGCCTCGTCGGCGGCGGCGCGGACCGCCTCCAGGATGGGCCGCAGCGACTCGGTCGCCTGCAGGTCACGCAGGCCGGGGGTGTTCGGCGACGACACGTTGACCACGAGGTAGTCCGCCCAGGGAGCCAGCAGCCGGGCCGACGTCGCGTAGTCGGCGGCGGCGAACTCGGGCGGCGTCACCTTGGACTTGCCGATGTTGGCGCCGACCACGATCGCCCGGCCCGCGGCGGTGCGACGCAGCGCGCGCAGCCGGTCCGCGGCCGCGGCCGCGCCCTCGTTGTTGAAGCCCATCCGGTTGCGCACGCCCCGCACGTCGAGCTCGCGCCACATGCGCGGCTTGTCGTTGCCGGGCTGCGGGCGCGCGGTGACGGTGCCGATCTCGACGAACCCGAAGCCGAGCATCGTCAGGCCCCGGACGGCGCGCGCGTTCTTGTCGAAACCGCCCGCCAGGCCGAACGGCGCGGGCACCACGCGGCCGAAGAGGCGCACGCTGCCCGGGCCCCCGGCGCGCTGGCCCAGGTACGGGGCGAGCGCGCCCTGCGCGACGTCCCGCAGGACCGGCACCTTCCCGGCGCGCTCGATCAGCGAGAACGCGATCTCGTGGGCACGTTCCGGGTCCATCCGGCGGAAGACACCGTTGAACAACAGCGAGTACGGCCAGCTCATGCAGTCCTCTCCTCGGACGTGCTGCGCGACGTCCGCCACAGCCACCACAGCCCCACGAAGGGCAGGACCAGGGGCACGTAACCGTAGCCCTGGCCGAATCCGGACCAGACGGTCGACTCGCCGAACACGTCCGGGTCGGCGAGCGACAGCGCCCCGATCGTGACCACGCCGACCGCCTCGATCCCGACGGTGATCCACGCCGTCACGCGCCAGGCGGGCGTGCCGATCGCGAGAGCGAAGGTCGCGACCACGTAGACCGCGGCCGCGAGCGTGGAGAGCGTGTACGCCACGGGCGCCTCGCCGAACTTCACGACGAGCTCGTAGGACGAGCGGCCGAGGGCGGCGAACGCCAGGATCCCGTAGATGGTCACCAGGACGCGGCCGAAGCCCCGCCCGGTCCGTCGTCCGGCTGTCCGTTCCGTCATCGCCATCAGGCCCCCGTCCAGATCTGCCACATGCGCCACTCCAGGAAGGCCACCGTCAGGGACGCGACGAGCAGCACCACCGAGCTCCACTTCGTGCGCTCCGCGAAGGCCCACGCGGCGGCGACCGGCAGGATCACCAGTGTCGTGGCGAAGTACCCCCAGAACAGCACCGGGTCGCTCGCACCGTCGCCGCCCGCACCCTGGACGATCGCCACGACGCCCTGCACGAGCAGGAAGAACTCGATGACGGCGCCGCCCCAGAGCTGGTTCAGGATGACCGCGCGGTCGCGGGCGACGAACCACCCGGCCCACCCGGCCAGGACCACGCAGAGCGCGACCACGAGGAGCAGGAGGGCAGGGATCACGTCCTGCAGACTACCGGGCGGTCCCGGTGGGGCGGCAATCGGATCGTGCGTGACCTGCGCCTCCATGAGGCCGGGCGAGGGCGTGTACGGGTGGCGTGCGGGGCGGTGCACGGGCCCCGTCCCGGCCCGAGGTCCGGCTGTCGGAGGCCCGGGATACCATCGGCTGCGTGACCGACGTGACCCTCTCCAGCAAGAATCCCACCGCCGTGAAGGCCGAAGCGCTCGTGGTGGCGACCGCCCAGACGTCGGACGGCGTAGCCGTCGTGTCCGACCAGCTCCCCACGGACCTCCTGACGCAGCTCGAGACGCTCGCCCCGCAGCTCGGCGTCACCGGCGCCCGCGACGAGGTGCGCAAGATCCCGGCCGGCGACAAGCTCGCCGCCGACGTCCTCGTCCTGACGGGCCTGGGTGAGCGCGCCGAGGACGGCACGTTCGCCGCCGAGACGCTGCGCCGCGCGGCAGGCGCGGCGACCCGCGAGCTGGTGGGCCTCAAGTCCGCCGCGATCGCCCTGCCCGCGTCCGACGACGCGGAGATCACCGCCGTCACGGAGGGCGCGCTGCTGGGCGCCTACACCTTCAACCGGTACCGCACCGCCGGCAAGGACGCCGCGAACGGTACGAAGGACGCGAAGAGCAACGGCAAGGACGCCGCGAAGAACGGCAAGGACCCGGTCGCCGCGATCGAGATCCTCACCCCGCTGCACAAGAACGCGAAGGCCAAGCTGGCCGCCGAGCGCGCCGAGATCCTCGCCGCGGCGGTCCACGCCACGCGCGACCTGGTCAACACCGCCCCCAACGAGCTGTACCCGGCCACGTTCGCCGACGCCGCGAAGGCCGCGGCCAAGGACGTGAAGCACGTCAAGGTGACGGTGCTGGACGACAAGCAGCTCGCGTCGGGCGGCTACGGCGGCCTCACGGCCGTCGGGCAGGGCTCGTCGCGCGGCCCGCGCCTGGTCAAGGTCGCCTACGCGCCCGCCAAGCCGGACGCGAAGGTCGCGCTCGTCGGCAAGGGCATCACGTTCGACTCGGGCGGCATCTCGATCAAGCCGGCCGCCGGCATGGAGGCCATGAAGTCCGACATGGCCGGCGCCGCCGCCGTGCTGTCCACGGTGATCGCCGCCGCCAAGCTGAACCTCCCGGTCGCCGTCACCGGCTACCTCTGCCTCGCCGAGAACATGCCGGGCGGCAACGCGCAGCGTCCCGCCGACGTCATCACGATCTACGGCGGCAAGACCGTCGAGGTGCTCAACACCGACGCCGAGGGCCGCATCGTCATGGCCGACGGCCTCGTGTCCGCCGTCGAGGACGGCCACGACGTGGTGCTCGACATCGCCACCCTCACGGGCGCCCAGATGGTCGCGCTCGGCAACCGCACGTCCGCCGTCATGGGCACCGACGAGGTGCGCGACGAGGTCAAGGCCGCCGCCGACGCGTCGGGCGAGCTCTTCTGGCCCATGCCGCTCCCGGAGGAGCTCAAGGCCAACATCAAGTCCAAGGTGGCCGACGTCGCCAACTCCGGCCCGCGCTGGGGCGGCATGCTCAACGCCGGCCTGTTCCTGCAGACCTTCGTGGGCGACCACCCGTGGGCGCACCTGGACATCGCCGGCCCCGCCTTCAACGAGGGCGGCGCGCACGGCTACACGTCCGGGGGCGGCACCGGCGTCGGCGTCCGCACCCTCCTGGGCTTCGTCGAGGGCCGGGCCGCCGCGAAGTAGCTACTTCTTGCGCTGGGCGCTGTTCCAGTCGCGCATCCGCTGGGGGTAGCCGGTGAACCGTACGTTGTACACCGGCACCCCGAGCTGGTTCGCGATGTCGAACGCGGTGCGCTCGTCGGGCACCCGGCGGCGCGTCCACTCACCGGTGCTCGCCACGAGCAGGATGGTGCTGGGGATGTCGGTGGTCGGGGGCTCCACGTAGGCCTCGACCCCGACGCGCGAACCGATGAACTCACCGAGGTGCGCCAGGGTCTGGCGGCGCGCGTCGTTGCCGGTGGGGCGGGATCCGCTACCGGGTGCGGAGCGTCGCTGGAAGAAGCGCGCGAGCGAGCTACGGGACTGGCGGGGCATGCACCGAGGGTACTAGCGAGACCGGCGCTGTCCTAGGCATCTCCACGCACATCGCAGGAAACTCGCACCTTCTCGCCGCCGACCGTCCCAGCCCGGACCGGGCACGGAGCGGGCACGGACCGGGCACGCCGTCCTGTCACAGGGCCGCCGGAGCGTCAATGTCGCCACGGTCACACCCGACAAGCCGCGTACACGATTGGGGCCACGCCCGCTGAAGTGTCAAGATGGCATGCGGCGACAACCCACGCAGCCGACGAAGCCAAGCGGTCACCGCCGCAGAGTCAACGAGGAGCCAGCACGTGCCTACGCATGACAGTCCGACCACGTTCGACGTCGTCGTGCTCGGCGGGGGAAGCGGCGGCTACGCCACCGCGCTCCGCTCCGCACAGCTGGGCCTGAGCGTGGCCCTCGTGGAGGAGGGCAAGCTCGGCGGAACGTGCCTGCACGTGGGCTGCGTCCCCACCAAGGCGCTGCTTCACGCAGCCGAGGTGGCCGACGCCGCCACGCACGGCGCGCAGTTCGGTGTGCGCACCTCGCTGGACGGCATCGACATGCCCGGCGTGCTCGCCTACAAGGACTCCGTGGTCGCCGGCCTCTACAAGGGCCTGCAGGGGCTGATCGCCTCGCGGAAGATCACCGTCGTCGAGGGGCACGGCACGCTCGCCTCCCCCGGCGTCGTCGAGGTCACCGCCGCGGACGGCGCGAAGACCAGCTGGACCGGCACCCACGTGGTGCTCGCGACCGGCTCGTACGCGAAGACGCTGCCCGGCCTGGAGCTCGGCGGCCGCATCCTCACCTCCGACCAGGCGCTCACGCTGGACACCGTGCCCAAGTCGGTCGTGGTGCTCGGCGGCGGCGTGATCGGCGTGGAGTTCGCCAGCGTCTGGAAGTCCTTCGGCGCCGACGTGCAGATCGTCGAGGCGCTGCCCCACCTCGTCCCCAACGAGGACGTCGCCCTCTCGAAGGCGCTGGAGCGCGCGTTCCGCAAGCGTGGCATCAAGTTCTCCCTGGGCGAGCGCTTCGCCCAGGCCAAGCAGTCCGACGACGGCGTCCAGGTCGAGCTGGAGTCGGGCACCACGTTCGACGCCGAGCTTCTGCTCGTCGCCGTCGGGCGCGGAGCGCGGACCGCCGACCTCGGCTACGAGGCCGCTGGTGTGCGCGTCGACCGCGGGTTCGTGCTGACCGACGAGCTGCTCCGCACCGGCGTCCCGACGCCGGCCGGCGGGCAGGTCTGGGCCGTCGGTGACATCGTGCCCGGCCTGCAGCTGGCCCACCGCGGGTTCGCGCAGGGCATCTTCGTGGCCGAGCAGATCGCGGGCCTGTCGCCCGCACCGATCGACGAGGCGACGATCCCGCGCGTCACCTACTGCGAGCCGGAGGTGGCGTCGGTCGGCGTCACAGAGGCACGGGCCGCCGAGCTGTACGGCCCGGACGGGGTGGAGACCATCGAGTACAACCTGGCGGGCAACGGCAAGAGCAAGATCCTGGGTACCCAGGGCTTCGCGAAGCTCGTGCGCCGCAAGGACGGACCCGTGGTCGGTATGCACCTGATCGGCTCGCGCGTGGGCGAGCTGATCGGCGAGGGCCAGCTCATCGTGGGCTGGGAGGCGTTCCCTGAGGACGTCGCCTCGCTCGTCCACGCACATCCCACCCAGAACGAGGCACTCGGAGAGGCACACATGGCACTGGCCGGCAAGCCTCTGCACGCCCACAACTGACCATAACGACAAAGGAGACCCCACAGGTCATGTCTGAGAACGTGCAGCTGCCGGCCCTCGGCGAATCCGTCACCGAGGGCACTGTCACCCGCTGGCTCAAGGCTGTCGGCGACGAGGTCGCCGTCGACGAGCCGCTGCTCGAGGTGTCGACCGACAAGGTCGACACCGAGATCCCGTCGCCGATCGCCGGCGTGCTCGAGCAGATCCTCGTCCAGGAGGACGACACCGTGGAGGTCGGCGCCACCCTCGCCGTCATCGGCGACGGCTCCGGATCCGGTGCCGCCCCGGCAGCGCCTGCCGCCGAGCCCGCCGCTGCCGAGGCCCCCGCCCCGGAGGCGACGCCCGAGCCGGCCGAGGCCGCTCCCGCCGAGGCACCCGCGGCGGAGTCGCCCGCCCCTGCCGAGGCTCCGGCCGAGGCGCCCGCGCCGGCTCCGGCCGGTGCCGGCACCGACGTGCCGCTGCCCGCGCTGGGCGAGTCGGTCACCGAGGGCACCGTGACGCGCTGGCTCAAGGAGGTCGGTGACGACGTCGCCGTCGACGAGCCCCTGCTCGAGGTCTCGACCGACAAGGTCGACACCGAGATCCCGTCGCCCGTCGCGGGGACGCTCCAGGAGATCCTGGTCAAGGAGGACGAGACCGTCGAGGTCGGCGCCATCCTGGCCCGCGTCGGTTCCGGCGCCGCCGCTCCGGCTGCTGCTCCGGCGCCTGCTGCTCCGGCTCCGGCCCCCGCCGCTGCTGCACCGGCCGCCGCTCCGGCTGCTCCGGCACCCGCTGCCCCAGCACCCGCTGCCCCGGCGCCCGCTGCTCCGGCTCCGGCACCTGCCCCCGCGCCTGCCGCGCCGGCACCGGCCGCGGCCGCTCCGGCGCCTGCTGCTCCGGCGCCCGCCGCCGCTGCTCCCGCCGCCGCGGGCGGTCGCACCATCGGCTCGTACCTGACCCCGCTCGTGCGCAAGCTCGCCGCGGAGAAGGGCGTCGACGTCGCGGAGGTGAAGGGCACCGGTGTCGGTGGCCGCATCCGCAAGGAGGACGTGCTCGCCGCCGCCGAGGCCAAGGCCGCCCCGGCACCCGCCGCCGCTGCCGCACCTGCTGCGAAGGCGCCCGCTGCGACCAAGCTCGAGGTGTCGCCGCTGCGCGGCACCACGGAGAAGATGTCGCGCCTGCGCAAGATCGTCGCCGAGCGCATGCTCGAGGCCGTCCAGTCGCAGGCCCAGCTGACCACGGTCCTGGAGGTCGACGTCACCCGCGTCGCGAAGCTCCGGGGGAAGGCCAAGGAGTCGTTCGCCGCGCGCGAGGGCGCGAAGCTGACCTTCCTGCCGTTCTTCACGCTGGCCGCCGTCGAGGCGCTCAAGGCGTACCCGAAGATCAACGCCACGATCGACACCGAGAAGGGCGAGATCACCTACCACGGCTCGGAGAACGTCGGCATCGCCGTCGACACCGAGCGTGGCCTCGTGGTCCCGGTCATCAAGAACGCGGGCGACCTGAACCTGGCGGGCATCGCCCGGCAGATCCAGGACCTGGGTGCGCGCACCCGCGCCAACAAGGTGACGCCGGACGAGCTCTCGGGCGGGACGTTCAACATCACGAACACCGGCTCCGGCGGCTCCCTCATCGACACGCCGATCGTGCCGCTGGGCCACGCGGCCATCCTGGGTACGGGCACCATCACCAAGCGCCCGGTCGTGGTGACCGACGCGGAGGGCAACGAGAGCATCGCGGTGCGCTCGATGGCGTACATCTTCCTGTCCTACGACCACCGCCTGGTCGACGGTGCGGACGCCGCGCGCTTCCTCACCGCGATCAAGAACCGGATCGAGGAGGGCGCGTTCGAGGCCGAGGTCGGTCTCTGACGACGTCCCACGGGTCGGCCGGGTAGCTCACGCACCTGACGCCGACCCCGCAGCAGCGGGTGGTGGCCGGTTCCGGGTTCGGGACCGGCCACAGCCGTCTGTCCGCAGTCGGTGCCATGCCGTCGGTGCCCCGCCGTCGGGCAGGCTAGATTCGCGGCATGGACGTAGTCGTGGCCGGGTCGCACGGCCTCATCGGCTCCGCGCTGGTCTCGGACCTCGTCGCCCGAGGGCACGGCGTGCGCCGCCTGGTGCGGCGCGGGAGCGAGTCGTCCGGTTCCGCCGAGGCCGCCGCGGGCCCGCCCGGCGTCCGGCACGTGCCGTGGGACCCGCGCACCGGCGAGCTGGACCAGGCCGCGCTGGAGGGCGCGGACGCCGTCGTGAACCTGGCCGGGGCGGGGATCGGTGACCACCGCTGGACCCCGGCCTACAAGCAGAAGCTCCTGGGCTCGCGCACCACGACGACGAGCCTGCTCGCCCGCACGATCGCGCGCCTGGACGGCCCGCCGGTGCTGGTCAACGCGTCGGCGATCGGGGCGTACGGGGACCGCGGGGACGAGGTCCTGACCGAGGCGTCGGAACGGGGGGACGACTTCCTCGCGGGCCTGGTCAAGGCCTGGGAGAACGCCACGGCGCCCGCCACCGCCGCCGGGGCCCGCGTCGTCTGGCTGCGCAGCGGCATCGTGCTCGCGCCGTCGGGCGGGGCGCTCGGCAGGCTGCTGCCGCTCCTGCGCCTCGGTGTGGGCGGGCCGCTCGGCAATGGCCGGCAGTGGTGGAGCTGGATCACGCTCACCGACGAGGTCGCGGCGATCCGCCACGTCATCGGCGCGGACGTGCGCGGCCCCGTCAACGCCGTGGCGCCCGAGCCCACCACCAACCGAGACCTGACCCGGGCACTCGCCCAGGCCCTCCACCGGCCCGCTGCCCTGACGGTGCCCCGGTTCGCCCTGCGGATCGCGCTCGGAGAGTTCGCCGGCGACCTCGTGGCCTCCCAGCGGGTCGTCCCCGCGGTGCTCAACCGCACCGGGTTCACCTGGACGCACACCGCCCCCGAGGAGGCGGCGCGCTGGGTCGCCGGACGCTGAGCCGGCCCGGCGCGCCCGGCGGGCCGGACCGGCCCGCCTGGCGGCACCGCGTCAGCGGACCTCGCTGACCCGCCAGCCGGCCGGCGTCCAGACCAGGGTCAGGTCGGCGGACTCCTTCGATGCCGGCACCGCCGTCTCGCCGTCGGCGGACACCTGCCGGTGCGCGGTGATCGTGTACTGAATCCGCACGATCGCCTCGATCGGCACCTTCTTGGCGGACGTCTGCTCGGCGGCGTCGTCCGACGTCTGCACCGTCTTGCGCGACGCCGTGGTCGCGCTCTGCACGGCCGACGCGGCACCAGGGCCCTGGGTCACGACCTCGATGGACTCCACCTCGGCGGACGCGCCGACCACCTGGGACCGGTTCTGCTTGAGCTCGTCGAGGATCTGCTGGTCGGCAAGGTAGGCCGGCGAGCCCTCCAGGTTGACCGTGCTGATGTCGGAGACGGCGCCCGCCAGCAGCGCGAGGCGACGCTCGGTGAGCTCGACCGCGGCGCCTGCCGGGTCCTTGGCGTTGCTCACCGGGTTGATGCCGCCCCAGACGGGGGTGGAGGCCTCGGGTGAGGGCGCCGCGACGGCGGGCTCCTCGCCGCCGAACGCCTCGGGCAGGGCGGTGACCCCCGCCGTGATCCCCGTGACCACGCCGGCGGCGATCATGACCGTCGCGAGCACGGAGCCCGCGGTGACGCGCGGCTCGGCGGCCCGCGCGCCCGGTCGTGCGCCGGCGGCCCGGCCCGTGACGGGCATCGTCGCCCGGCGCCGCGCGCTGGTCGCCCAGGAGCGTGCGTCGACCGCCGCGATGGAGCCTGTCAGCGTCTTGGCCGCGGAGCGCCAGGCCGACGGCGTGTGCGCGCCGAGCGGCACGTGACCGGCGATGGGCACGGGCCCGCTGATGGCGGCCGAGACGAGGGCGGAGGCGTCCGGGAGGCGCACCGGCTGCGGCGTCACGGCGTCGTTCGCGAGCGCCGCGAGCGTGCCCGGCTCGGGCCGGTCGCGCGGGTCCTCCGCCCGGGCGCGGGCCAGGACGGCCCGCAGCGCCTGGTCGGCCTTGGAGTCCAGGCTCGGCCCGGGGAAGCCCAGCACCGACTCGACCAGTGTGGCCAGCGAGGTGACGTCGACCGGGTCGTCGCTGTGCTCGGGCAGCGTGACGCGCGGGCGCAGCACGGCGCTCCCGTCGCTGCGCAGCAGCACGTCCGTGGGCCGCACGCCGCCGTGGACCAGGCCCACGCTGTGCAGCGCGGCGAGCGCCTGCGCGATGGCGACGGTGATCCCGGCGCCCTCGGCGGCGGTCAGGGGACCGCGCGAGCCGACGGCGGTCGGCAGGTCGACCGCGCCCGTCCGCGACAGCCGGACGTCGAGGTTGTCCGGGCCGTTCGGCGAGATGGCGATGAGCGGCACGAGATGGGGGTGGTCCAGTGTCGCGAGGGTGTCCAGGCGGCGCACCAGAAGCTCCCGTGCCGCGGCCTCGGTGGGGACGGCTACGCGGACCAGTTCCGCGGATTCGATGTAGTGCACCCGATCATGAGAACTCCGTGAATCGGAGCCCGCTCTTTATCCACAGGATTTGCCGAATTCGACGCCCTGTGGGTGAACTCCTGGGTACACGCAGGGAATCACACGTCGACGAGCCGCCCCTCCTTGGCCGAGACCCGGGCCGCGTCCAGGACCTCCGCGGTCCGGACGGCGTCGGCGGGATCGACGGGCACGTCGGCCTCGCCGGCGAGCCACTCGGCCACGGCGGAGTAGAAGTCGCCGTGGCCGCCGCGGGGCTGCGGCACGGCGGTCCGCTCGCGGCCGCGGGTGAGCCAGCCGTGGGTGCCCTCGGGCTGGTCGTCGTCGAGCACGTCGAAGGGCGACGCGTCGCCCTCGAACGAGTTCACCAGGTACGCGCCCCCGTCGCCGAGCACACGGGTGCGCGGTCCGGGGGCGCCGACCAGGGAACCGGCCCACAGCCGGGAGACCACGCCCTTGGCGGGCGGCTCGACGCCGAACAGGACGTCGGCGGCCGCGGCGCGCCCCGGGACCGCACCGGGCCTGGTGCCCGGCGCGGCGTGGTGCAGCACGAGGAACACGTCGTCCTCGGTGGGCGTCGAGAGCGAGCGGGTCTCGGCGTACACGGAGACCACCGGCCCGAACAGCTGGGTGGCCGAGTCCACGAGGTGCGGGCCGAGGTCGAGCAGGAGCCCGCCGCCCACGACGTCGTTCTCCTTCCACCGCTGCTGGGGCTTGGGCCGCCAGCGCTCCCAGTGCCGCTCGAAGGTGTGCACCTTGCCGAGGTCGCCCCGGTCCAGCAGGGCCTTGAGCGTGAGCTGCTCCGGGTCCCAGCGCCGGTTGTGGAACACGGTGAACGGCGTGCCCGACGACGACGCCGCGGCCACCACCCGGCGGGCCTCCGCCGCCGTGGTCGCGATCGGCTTGTCCAGCACGAAGGGCTTGCCCGCCACGGAGACGGCGTTCGCGTGCTCGGCGTGCAGGGAGGAGGGACTGGCGATGACGACCAGGTCGTAGAGACCGGGCTCCGCCAGCATCGAGGGCAGGTCGTTGAAGAGCCGCGCGCCGGGCCAGTCACCGGCCGCCTGGACGCGCCGTCCCGAGTCGCGCGCGACGACCGCCGTTACCGACATACCCGCAGCTCGCGCCAGCCGAGCGTGAATTTGCCTGCCCGCGCCGCCGTAGCCGACAATCCCGATCCGAAGTGCCATGGCCCCATCGTGCCCCGCGGGACGCAGCGACGCGAGATTACTGGTCAGCCGCTTAATTCCCGTAACACAACTCTGGCAGACTGGGGCAAGAGGTGCGTTTCGCACGTTCTTAGACTTTGTCCGGCCATCTTTGGTCGGACCAACGGCCGACAGATTGAGGGGCTCGTGTCCGCCACAGCCAAGAAGTCCAGCCAGACCCGTAAGACCCTGCAGCTCGTGCTCATCGCCGTCGCGGCGCTGGTGCTCGCCGGCAACTTCGTCGTCAAGTCCCTGGGTGACGACGTCGCCCCCGCCGAGGGCGCGGAGGGTTCGGCCCTCGCGGCGCTGGACACGCTGACCGTGCAGGACGCCGCCACCGAGGACGGCTACGACCGCGAGTCCGACTTCGGCAGCGCCTGGCAGGACGCCGACGACAACGGCTGCGACACCCGCAACGACATGCTCCAGCGCGACCTCGACGACTTCGTGCTCACCGACGGCGACTCGTGCCAGGTGGCCTCCGGCACGCTCGACGACCCGTACACGGGCGAGACCATCGAGTTCGAGCGGGGCGAGAACTCCGGCGCCGTGCAGATCGACCACGTCGTCGCCCTGATGAACGCGTGGACCACCGGCGCGGCCGACTGGGACAAGGACAAGCGCGTCGCCATCGCGAACGACCCCCTCAACCTCGTCGCCTCGGACGGCCCCGCCAACATGGGCAAGGGTGCCAAGGACGCCTCGGAGTGGCTGCCGGAGAACCAGGCCTACCGCTGCGAGTACGTGGCGCGGCAGATCGCCGTCAAGGCCAAGTACGAGCTGTGGGTCACGCCCGCCGAGCACGACGCCATGGAGGACGTCCTGACGAGCTGCCCGGCGGAGACGCTCCCGGCCTCCTGATGGGGCGGATCCTTGCTGACGGTGGATCAGCAGGCAGTCGGCGACCATCACCGGACCGCACGCAGTCGTCCCCGGCCTGCTGAACGCCACTCAGCACCATTGGCCCGGCAGACCCTGGTTGAGGTGGCAGCAGAGGCGTAGCGCGACCACAGGTCCGGGTTCGGCGAGGTTGTGCACAGGCTCGGCCCGCGCGCCGTCGACGGCGGGCTCCGCGGTGATCTGATCCCCGCATGCGTTCGCTCACCGCGGTCCCCCAGATGCTGCACGACCTCGCCGCCAGACAGGAAGGCCTCGTCTCCGTGCGGCAGTGCTACGCCGCAGGCATCGACCGGCGGCGCATCGGACGGCTCGTCGACCGCGGTGTCTGGCGCAGGGAGGGTGGCCGCGTCGTCGACACCGACCCCGCTCCGCCGGCCACGCGGGTACGGGACGACTACTTCGACCATCTCCGACGCCGGTCCGCGGTGAAGGGTCTGCTCGTCTGGCCGGGAACGGCTGCCGTCGGGTGCGCCGCACTCGCCCTGCACGGGGTCGCCGGCCTGCCCCGGCGCATCGACCCCGAGGTCTCGTTCCCCCGGGGCACTCGCCATCAGGGGCGGGACGGCGTGCTCGTGCGCCAGTACGGGAACTTCGGGTCCCAGGTCCACGGCTCCTGGCGCATCGCGAAGGTCGAGTGCGCGCTGGCCCAGGCCCTGCCCGGTCTCTCGCGGGACGACGCGGTCGCCGTGGTCAGCAGTGCCCTGAACAAGGGCCTGCTCGGCACGACCGGGCGCGCCGACGTCGAACGGCTGCTGCGCGGGCGCCGGGGATCCGTGGAAGCCGTACGCCGGCTCGGCCTCTCGGACGGCGGGGACGAGTCCCCCGCGGAGACACGTACCCGCCTCTCCTGCATCGACCACGGCGTACCTCCCGACCGCGTCCAGGTGGAGTTCCGAGAGAACGGGACGTTCCTCGGCCGCTGCGACCTCGGCTGGCGGCTGCGTGACGGGCGATGGCTCGTGGTCGAGGTCGACGGCGTCGGACCGCACTCCACACCGGAGGCCCTGGTCAAGGACGCACCCCGGCAGAACCGGCTGCTCGCGACCGGGAAGATCGTGCTGCTGCGCTTCAAGCCGGCCGACAACGACCTCCCGGGAGGCATCGGGGCGGTCGTCGCTGCCCGTCTCAAGCACCTGGGCGGCCACTCCCCAGAACCCGCGCCCCGACTGTCTCCGGTCCACCTGGACTGAGTGCGGTTCAGCAGGCCGAAGGCGACCGCGACCGGGCCCCTGACGGCCGTCGATCTCCTGCTGAACCCTGATCAACACGCTCTCGGCGGCGGCCCAGCGGCGCGGGTCTAGGCTTGCGCGCATGGACATCCGACACCTCACCGGGCACGTCGAGTACCACGAGGGCTGGGACCTGCAGCGACGCACCCACGAGGGCGTCCGCGCGGAGGACCTGGCCGACACCGTCTTCTTCCTGGAGCACGAGTCCGTCTACACGGCGGGCGCGCGCACGCACCGCGACGAGTACCCGACCGACGGCACCGAGGTCGTCAAGGTCGACCGCGGCGGCAAGATCACGTGGCACGGGCCGGGCCAGATCGTGGCCTACCCGATCATCAAGCTGGCCAAGCCGTTCGACGTCGTCGAGTACGTCCGCACGCTGGAGCAGGCGGTGATGGACGTGTGCGCCGCGTTCGGCGTGGAGACCATGCGGGTCGAGGGCCGCTCCGGCGTCTGGGTCGCCGCCGACTCCCCCGACGTGCCGAACCCCCGGCTCGAACGCAAGGTGTGCGCCATCGGGGCCCGGGTCGCCAAGGGTGTGACCATGCACGGCCTGGCCCTGAACTGCGACGCCGACCTGGCCGCGTTCGACCACATCGTGCCGTGCGGCATCCCGGCGGAGGACGCCGACGTCACCTCGCTGACCGCCGAGGCCGGCCGGCGGGTCACCGTCGACGAGGTCCGGCCCCTGCTGGAGGCGGCCCTGATCGAGCGCCTCTCGCCGCTGCTCGCGCGGGACTCCGCGCCGGCCGAGGCCGTCGCCGCGTCAGCGTGACGAACGCCACGTGCCGCCCCGGGGACGGCCGCGCGACGGCGGTCTCCCGAGGCTTAGGCTGGGCCAACCCGCTGACCTGGGAGGGATCTGCGTGACCATCGCACCTGAAGGCCGACGCATGTTGCGCATCGAAGCGCGCAACTCGGCCACGCCCATCGAGAAGAAGCCCGAGTGGATCAAGACCCGGGCGGTGATGGGACCCGAGTACCGCGACATGAAATCGCTCGTGAAGGGCGAGGGCCTGCACACGGTCTGCGAGGAGGCCGGCTGTCCCAACATCTTCGAGTGCTGGGAGGACCGCGAGGCCACCTTCCTCATCGGCGGTGACCAGTGCACGCGCCGCTGCGACTTCTGCCAGATCGACACGGGCAAGCCCGCCGACTTCGACAAGGACGAGCCGCGCCGCGTGGCGGAGTCCGTGCGGACCATGGGCCTGAAGTACTCGACCGTCACGGGCGTCGCCCGCGACGACCTGGCCGACGGCGGCGCCTGGCTCTACGCGGAGACCGTCCGCCAGATCCACGCACTCAACCCCGGTACCGGCGTGGAGCTCCTCATCCCGGACTTCAACGCCATCCCCGAGCTGCTCGACGCCGTCAACGAGTCCCGCCCCGAGGTGCTCGCGCACAACGTGGAGACCGTGCCGCGGATCTTCAAGCAGATCCGCCCGGCCTTCACCTACGAGCGGTCGCTCTCGGTCATCACCCGGGCCCGTGACGCCGGCCTGGTCACCAAGTCCAACCTGATCCTCGGCATGGGCGAGACCGTCGACGAGGTCAAGCAGGCGCTGCAGGACCTGCACGACGCCGGCTGCGACATCATCACGATCACCCAGTACCTGCGCCCGTCGCTACGCCACCACCCGGTGGACCGCTGGGTGCGGCCGGAGGAGTTCGTGGAGCTGTCCGAGACGGCCGAGGAGATCGGCTTCCTCGGCGTCATGGCCGGGCCGCTGGTGCGCTCGTCCTACCGCGCGGGCCGGCTGTGGGGCCAGGCGATGACCAAGCACGGCCGCGCGATCCCCGAGGCGCTCTCGCACCTCGCACAGCCCACCACGTCCCGTCAGGAGGCGGCGAGCCTGCTGGCGCGCTGACCCGGCACGCCGAACCCTCGCAGCGCACTAGAATCGATGACCATGGCCCGAACCTCGTCCGGAGGCGAAGCGCGCGACGACGCGTCCGTCACCAAGCAGAAGAAGCCCAAGAAGCGCCGCTGGTATCACCAGCTGTGGGACGTCTACCAGATGACCCGCAAGCAGAACCCGCTCGTCACCTGGTGGATGCTCGCCGCGTTCATCGGTGTGGTGGCGGTGGCGCTGCTCATCGGCGTGCTCGCGGGCCCGTGGGTCTACGCGCTCGTCATCGGCGTGCCGTTCGGCGTGCTGGCGGCGATGTTCGTGCTGTCGCGCAGCGCGGAGAAGGCCGCCTACACGCAGATCGCCGGTCAGCCGGGCGCGGCGCGCGCCGCGCTCGGCACCGTGCGCGGCGGCTGGACGTTCGAGGACGAGCCCGTGGCCGTCGACGCCCGCAACCAGGACTTCGTGTTCCGGGGTGTGGGCCGAGCCGGCGTCGTGCTGGTCTCCGAGGGTCCCTCGCACCGCGTGACGCGGCTGCTCGACCAGGAGCGCAAGAAGGTCAGCCGCATCCTGTCCAACGTGCCGGTCACCGTCATCCAGTGCGGCGACGGCGAGGGCCAGGTGCCGCTGACCAAGGTCGCGCGAGCCGTCACCCGGCTCAAGTCGACGCTGACCCGGGCCGAGGTGGCCGAGATCAGCAAGCGCCTCAAGGCCATCGGCGGCATGAAGCTGCCGATCCCCAAGGGCATCGACCCGACCCGGGCCCGCCCCGACCGCAAGGGCATGCGCGGTCGCTGACCGGCTCCCGGCCGGCACCAGCCGGCCGCGGACGCCGTCGGGCAGCCGAGCGGCCTGACCTCGAGAGGGGCGCCTCCCGTACGGGAGGCGCCCCTTTTGCGCACCCGGCGGTCGTCCGATGGACGGACGCCGCCGGGCCGCGGCATGTGAGTTCTGGCACGCTGTGATAACGCTGCCGGAGCTACCACCAGCACATCTCCCCACGGTTACACGGTCGAGAGGCGCGAGAAACACTCCGGCAACAATCAGTAACCCGAGAGAAACCACCTGCCCTTAGGTTCGTGGCGATCCGCGTGCAAGCCTGCCCAGCCGTTCGGCGTCGTGCGACGGACTCCCCCTGGACTTATCGAGCGAGCAAGGAGCGCAGATGTTCAACAACGCCGAGGAGGCGATTGCCTTCACCCGCAACGAGGGGGTGGAGTTCGTCGACGTCCGGTTCATCGACCTGCCGGGTGTCACTCAGCACTTCAACATCCCGGTCGAGCAGTTCGACGAGGACGCCTTCAGCGAGGGCCTCATGTTCGACGGCTCGTCCATCCGCGGTTTCCAGGCGATCCACGAGTCCGACATGAAGCTCGTGCCGGACATCGCGACGGCGTACATCGACCCGTTCCGCAAGGCCAAGACGCTGATCGTGAACTTCTCGATCGTGGACCCGTTCACGGGTGACGCCTACGCCCGCGACCCGCGCAACATCGCGGCCAAGGCCGAGGCGTACCTGAAGTCGACCGGCATCGCCGACACCGTGTTCTTCGGTGCCGAGGCCGAGTTCTACGTGTTCGACGACGTGCGCTTCAAGACCGCGTCGAACGAGAGCTTCTACTCCATCGACTCCGTCGAGGCTGCGTGGAACACCGGTCGCGAGGAGGAGGGTGGCAACCTCGGGTACAAGACCCGTTACAAGGGCGGCTACTTCCCCACCTCGCCGAGCGACCGCTTCGCGGACCTGCGCGACGACATGGTCAAGACCCTCGGCCAGGTCGGCCTCTCCGTCGAGCGCGCGCACCACGAGGTGGGCACCGCCGGCCAGCAGGAGATCAACTACAAGTTCAACTCCCTGCTGCACGCCGCCGACGACCTGATGAAGTTCAAGTACGTCATCAAGAACGTCGCGTTCGAGGCCGGCAAGTCGGCCACGTTCATGCCGAAGCCGATCTTCGGCGACAACGGCTCGGGCATGCACTCGCACCAGTCGCTCTGGAAGAACGGCGAGCCGCTGTTCTACGACGAGAAGGGCTACGGCGGCCTGTCCGACCTGGCTCGCTGGTACATCGGCGGCATCCTGAAGCACGCGCCGTCGCTGCTCGCCTTCACCAACCCGTCGGTGAACTCGTACCACCGCCTGGTCCCGGGCTTCGAGGCCCCCGTGAACCTCGTCTACTCGGCTCGCAACCGCTCCGCCTCGATCCGTATCCCGATCACGGGTACGTCCCCGAAGGCGAAGCGCATCGAGTTCCGCGCGCCGGACCCGTCGTCGAACCCGTACCTGGCGTTCTCCGCGATGCTGATGGCCGGCCTGGACGGCATCAAGAACCGCATCGAGCCCCCGGCCCCGGTCGACAAGGACCTCTACGAGCTGCCGCCCGAGGAGCACGCGCAGATCGCCCAGGTCCCGACGTCGCTCAACGGCGTGCTCGACGCCCTCGAGGCCGACCACGAGTACCTCACCGCCGGTGACGTGTTCACGGAGGACCTGATCGAGACCTGGATCGCGTACAAGCGCGAGAACGAGATCGACCCGATCCGCCTGCGGCCGCACCCGCACGAGTTCGAGCTCTACTACGACATCTGATCCCTGGGCCCGGTAGGGCCTGGAGATGTCGCCGGAACGGCGGCTGGCCTGCGCTCTCGTCTCGCGACGAGGTGCGGCGTCGGCCGCCGTTTCTCGTGCTCCGGTGTATCTCGTGTGTGGGGGTTCAAGTCCCCCTCCGGACACTGGTGCGGCCATGCAGCACGAGCCGTTGTGTTCAGCACAGCAGTTGCTGCCACTGAGGGCCGGCTCCTGGCAGCAACTGCTCTGCTCAACACTGGCGCGATCAAGCATTTCGTCAGTGCGTACGCTTCCCCGATGGGCACCGACAGCTACGGCGGCATCGAGGTCAGGCACCCGGGTGCGAACAGCGACTGGTACGACGGCGAGCCGTGGTTCAAGATCCTCGATCTCTACCCGCTTCTCGAGGACGGCGGCCCGGCGGGCGCCTATCCGGCCTACGCCTACCTCTTCGGCATCCGGAACAGCTACGGCTTCGAGCCTCTGGCACCGGCGCGCGGGCTGCCCGACGACGTCTCAGGTGCCCTTCGCGACGATCTGCAGGGTTACATCGAGTCCGGAGAGCTGATCGCCTCCTGGATCGGGTGGGACGAACTCGCCGCGCTCGACCCGGATGAGCCGTTCGGACACATCATCGGCTACCTGGAGTCGAACGACGGCTCGCCGCTGTACCGCACACTGCTCCTTCAGCACGGTTGGACGGCCGAAGCGATCAAGTTCGCAGGACCAGCCGCCGTGTCGGCCGCGCTGACCCCGGCCGACGCGGCGACGTGGGAGCACGATGGCGCGACCTACTGGTACCGACCGATGACCCTCGGCTCCTACTTCGGAGACGGCACCCCGTGGGGCCACGTGCTGTCCGTCATGCGCGCACTCGCGGGCAGGTTCGGGTCCGAGGGCGTGCGGCTGATCGCGGCGTTCGACTGAACGTTGCTCCGCCGCTACCGGTGGCCGTCCGCGTCGACGCCGTGACCGGCCCAGCCCCGTCAGCGGTCGTAGAACTGCATCCTCCAGTCGACGGTCCAGTTGCCCGGTTCGTACTCCAACACGATCGGGCCGCTCGTCCCGCCCACGATCTGGTACGGCGTGATCTGGAGTGCGGTGTCGACCCCATGCGACGTGTTCAGGATGCCGTCGAACCGGTCGAGGGTGACGAAGGCGGCGAACGGGCCCCCGCAGACCTCGGTGGTCTCGCCGACGTCGGTGCGGACGGCCACCGCGACGTAGGACCGTCCGCTCGGCACCATGCCGACGCCGAACCAGGGACTCTCGGGGCAGTCCCCGGGGCCGTCGTTCGCCCACATCAGGGTCCGAGGCCCCCAGCTCGTCCCGGCCGAGCGGGTGTAGAACCGGTGCTCGTCGCCGGTCATCCCGGCCCAGACCAGCCGCGTGAGGGAGTCGCCGGCGGCGAGCTCGGCGCGGTTGCTGGTCCGGAGCTGGTAGGTCGGCATCGTGGTGCTGCTCGCCTGGCGCCACAGCTTGTCGCGCGCGAGCAGCGTCTCCCGCCCACCACCCTCGGTGACGAGCCGGAGCCGCGGCCTGGGATGGTCGACGGTGCCCAGCGCCACCGACGGGGACCAGGTCGTGGCCCCGGGCTGGATCACGGTCCGCCGGATCTCCGCCGTCGTCCCCTTCGGCGCCGCCCAGACCACGGTGACCTTGCCCGCGTCGTTGATGGCCACGTCCCTCGGCGCGTCCACCAGGACCGAGGGGACGCGGCGGGTGACCCAGGAGCCGCCCCGCTCCAGCCGGCTCAGGTACGCCCGCCCGCCCGCAGCGCTCCACAGCAGGGCGGCGTCTCCGTCCTTGTTGCCCACGAGCTTCGACCGCGTGACCTCCTGCGCGGTAACCGTCACGGGGCCGTCCCATCCCGTCCCGTCGAACAGCCAGGACACGCTTCCCGTGACCGCCATCGCGTAGTCCCCCGGCCCCGCGATCACGCCGCCCTGGGAGCTGGCGGGTACGTCGACGCGTGACCACTCAAGCCAGCGGCCGTGCTCGAGCCACGACTCGTCCTGGGTGCCGGGCCCGGGCAGGCTCACGCTGAACACGCGACCCGACCCCGAGACCGCCACGTCCCGGTGGACCTCCCCCTCCGGGCCGCTCCAGCCGGACGCCGGGTCGCCCGGAGCGGCGGACGCCGACGCTCCGGCAAGCAACGTCGTGGCGAGCAACGCCGCGGCAAGGGCACCGGCAGCGATGCTCGCGGCTGCAGTCCGCCGCATGATGCCTCCTGGGTCAGCGTCACCGCTGCCGCTCCGGAGCCCGTGGCGTCGTTGCCAGGGGCTGGGGCACGCGCGGTCTGTTCCGATGGTGGCACGGGCCCACGACACCCGACAGCCCTTTCACCCGTGCGTCACCTCAGGTCAGGCCGCCGCGGAGCGCCGAGGTCCCGGGCCCGGGCCACGGTCGCCCGTTTCGGGGGAGGCCCCGCGGGCCGCCGTCCGCCATCGTGTGCCTAGCGGACGAGGCGCCGACCTGCTCCAGGGTGCGCCCGCAGGACCGCGCTGGAGGCGACCATGTCGCGGACCGTGGGCCGGATCGCGGTGGACCCGGCGTCCACGCACGCTATCGAGGTCGCCAACCGGCTCCACGTGGACGTGGTACAGGGCCTCTCCCTTGCCGAGGCGGGCCGTCGGCTCCAGATGTACGGGCCGAACCGGCTGACCGCGGCCAAGAAGGAGTCGCCGCTGCAGGCTTTCGGGCGCCAGTACCGCGACTTCATGCAGATCGTCCTGCTGGTCGCGGCGGTGGTGAACCTCCTGGTCACCGGCGACGTCGGCACCTCGCTGGTGCTGGCCGGACTGACCCTGTTCAACGCCGTCATCGGCCTGCGGCAGGAGGCCAAGGCCGAGGAGAGCGTCGCTGCCCTGGCCAAGATGATGAAGACGGTCGCGCGCGTCCGGCGCGACGGGCAGGCTGTCGAGATCGACGCCGGGGACCTGGTGCCGGGCGACGTCGTCCTCGTCGAGGCGGGCAACCGTGTGCCCGCTGACGGCCGGATCACGCTCGCTGCCACGCTGGAGATCGAGGAGGCCGCGCTCACCGGGGAGAGCCTCCCGGTCGGTAAGTCGACCGACCCGGTGGCGGGCGACGACGTCCCGCTGGGGGACCGCACCTGCATGGCCTACATGAACACCGCGGTCACCCGCGGCCGCGGCGAGATGGTGGTCACCGCGACGGGCATGAACACCGAGATCGGGCACATCGCGAACCTGCTGGCCGGCACCGAGACGGACAAGACGCCGCTGCAGAAGCAGCTCGACGGCCTGTCCAAGATCATCGCGACGATCGCGGCCGTCGCCCTGGTCTTCGTGGTCGTGCTGGGGCTGGTGCGGGGCGAGTCGTTCGACACGCTGTTCATCACCGGCGTGGCGCTGGCGGTGGCGGCGATCCCGACCGGTCTGCCCGCCGTCGTGACCGCCCTGCTCTCCATGGGCACGCGTGAGATCGCGCGTCGCCACGCGATCGTCAAGCGGCTGCCCGCGGTGGAGACGCTCGGGTCGACGTCGGCCATCTGCTCGGACAAGACGGGGACCCTCACGCTGAACAAGATGACTGCCCGGGAGCTGGCGATCCCCGGCCAGCACGCCTTCACCGTCACCGGCGAGGGCTACGGCACCACCGGCGAGATCAGGCACGTGGGCGGCTCGCGTATCGACCTCGACCCGTACCTGCTGCCCATGGTCCTGTGCGCGGACGCCGTGCTCGACGGCGAGAGCCTGATCGGCGACCCCACGGAGGGCGCGCTGATCGTGCTCGGCGCCAAGGGCGGCCTGGACATCGACGCCACGCGGCGTGACTTCCCGCGCGTCGCCGAGGTGCCGTTCGACTCCGAGTACAAGTTCATGGCCACCTTCCACGAGATGGCCGACGACGCCGGACGTCCCGTGGTGCGCTGCTACGTCAAGGGTGCCCCGGACGTGCTGATCGCACGCGGTGCCGCCTACCGGTCCCCCGACGGCGCCGTCGTACCGATCACCGACCAGAACCGTGGCCTCGCGCTCGAGGCGAACAACCGGATGGCGAACTCCGGCGAGCGGGTGATGGTGGTGGCCCAGCGGGACATCGACCACGCGACGTTCGAGGCGGCGCGCGTGAGCGGCCGGAACCTGATCGCCCTGGTCACCGACCTGACGCTGCTCGCGATGGTGGGCATCGTGGACCCGCCGCGGCCCGAGGCGCGAGCGGCGATCGCCGAGTGCCGCTCCGCCGGGATCCGGGTGCGGATGATCACCGGCGACCACGCCTCCACCGCCGCCGCCATCGCCAGGGAGCTGGGTATCGAGGGTCGCGCCCTGACGGGCAACGAGTTCGCGGACCTGACCGACGACGAGCTGCTGGCCCAGCTCCACGACATCGGGGTGATCGCCCGCGTGGCGCCCGAGGACAAGATCCGGCTGGTGCAGCTGCTCAAGCGCTCGGGCAACGTGGTCTCGATGACGGGCGACGGTGTGAACGACGCGCCCGCGCTCAAGGCCGCCGACATCGGCGTCGCCATGGGTATCACCGGCACCGAGGTCTCGAAAGAGGCCGCGGTGATGATCCTGACGGACGACAACTTCGCGACCATCGTGAGTGCCGTCTCCTACGGGCGCAGCCTCTACGACAACCTCGTGAAGTACCTCCGCTTCCAGATGTCCACGCTGGTCGCCTACATCGCGATCTTCCTGATCGCGGGCATCCTGAACATCGCGGCCGGCACGCCGCTGAACCCCCTGCAGATCCTGTGGCTCAACATGGTGGTGGACATCCCGATCGCGATCGCGCTCGGCTTCGACCAGCCGACCAAGGGCCTGATGAGCAGGCCCCCGCGACCCGTCGGGGCGCCGGTCCTGTCCCGCGCAGCCTGGGTGCGGCTCTGCGTCCAGGGCGCCGTCATGACGGCCGGGTCGCTCTGGGCGTACCAGATCGGGACCGACGCCGGGGCCGTGGTCGCGGCCACCATGCTGCTCACCACGCTGTCGCTCTTCCACGTGGTCGCCGGCCTGCTGTCCCGCGACCAGCTCGGCACGATCTTCGACCGCGACGCCGTGCCCGGCGCCGCCCAGCTACGGCGCTACGGCCTGGCGCTGCTGGCGATCGTCGCGGTCACCACCATCGGGCTGCTCGAACAGGTCTTCGGTACGACGGAGCTCGACGGGCGGCAGTGGGGTGTCTGCATCGCGCTGGCGCTGAGCCTGCTGGTGATCGAGGAGATCATCAAGGTGTTCCTGCGCGGGCGTGCGGACGGGGGCGGCAGGGCACCGCGGATCGAAGCCGGGCGAGGGGCGGGGCGGGCGGTGTGAGGAGCTGGGGCCAAAGGGCGTGCACCCGTCTGAGATGATCCGGCACGAGCAGCTCCTGCTGCCTGCCGGTGACGAGGGAGCATGGTGGCTACGGTGGAGATCGCAGACGAGCCGACGGCGATGTTGCACTTCGGCACCGTGGGCGCACCCGATCTGCCGCGGCGAATCGACCTCCTGCTGACCACGAACGGCCTGGCAGCGTTGACGGGCGCAGAGTTCCTGCTGGATGTGGAAGCCGACTTCTCCGTACGCGATGGCCAGGACGTCATCCTCGCCGAGCCGTCGTTTCCCGTCGCCGAACTTGCCCGGGCCCTGGAGCTGTGGGCGCCGGAGGCGGACGAGCCGCGAGACGACTTCGCCTTCGACTCCATGGCGTACGAGGTCCCGGGCGCCGTGCGGATCGTCAACACGGTCGACGGATGGACGATCGGGTCCCACTACGGGCGGACGACGACGGAGCCGCGCCCCTGGCCGGTCGTTCGCGCAGAGATCTGGGCCTTCGTCGAGGCGGTCAAGGCAGCCACCCCCGTCGCGGTCCACGCCGCCACCGGCTCGATGATCACCGCGATCCTGGCCATGCACCGCGCCTTCGACATGCCCCTGGCCGACGCCAAGTCCTTTGTGGCGGACGCCGTCGGCGAGGTCGATCCGGTGAGCCCGTGGCCGCAACGTGGCGGCATGAATCATGCCTGACGCCGCGAACGGTCTCTTTCGATGATCGATCGTTCGCCGTCGACGAGTACCGCCGGCGGCGGGTGCGTGACCGGCCCTACGCTCGCGCCCATGGACGGCATCGAACGATCTGACGAACAGCGGATCGTCGGACTCCCCGAGACCTTTGATGACTCGGCGAGCTGGTACTTCGGCATCGAGCACTACAAGACTGAGTACCAGCATGGGCTCGACGCGATCACCGCCAGGCACGGAGATCGCCTGGACGCACTGGCAGGGCGAGTACTCAGGCGCACCTGGGTGCTCTGGGACGCCGAGGACGACTCGTGGTTCTCCGATGCGCCGGTACTGTTCGACTTCGGGAACGAGCAGCTCGAGATCCAGCACTACAAGTTCGACGAGCTCTCGATCACCTGGAACACCATCGATGCCCGGTCCGCAGTCCGTTGGCCGGAGAGCGAACTCGTCTGGAGCGATGACGCGCTGGCCGGCCTCTCGCACCTGCATGGGCAGCGGGTGCTCGCCGGGCAGCTTCTCGAGTGGCGGGGACCCGACCCCGACCTGGCGAACGGGATGGTCGCCGTCGGAGTCGTTCTCGAGAACGGTCGGGTGCTCGTCTACAACGCCCTCGACGAGAACGGTCTCGATTTCGGGCAGCCACGCCCTGAATACCGGTCCTGGTCCCTCGACACTCGATAACCCATCATCCGAGCCGTACCACGCGGGCCCACGACGGCGGCGACGGTCGTTGGTAGGTGCTGTCCTCGCGCCACTTGCTCGGTCGAGGGAACAGCCCCACCACCGTCCGGCACGACGGCCTGGCGGAGGGCCACGCCGTCTGGCCGTCGGTCAGGACCACGAGCGCGTCGGGCTTCGGGTGACAGCCGAGGGCTGCCGCCATTCCCGTCGTCAGGTCCGTGCCCCCGCCGCCGACGAGCGGGATCCCCTCCGTCTGACAGACGCGTCCCGCGGTCTGCACGGCCGCGTCGCACGAGAACACGGTCACCAGGTCGCGCCGTCCACCCATTGCCTTCAGGATCGCCGAGACCTCCAGAAGTGCGGTGCCGAGCTCGTCGTCGCTCACCGATCCGGAC
This sequence comes from Promicromonospora sp. NPDC050262, assembly GCF_040655935.1. Taxonomy (NCBI): domain Bacteria; kingdom Bacillati; phylum Actinomycetota; class Actinomycetes; order Micrococcales; family Promicromonosporaceae; genus Promicromonospora; species Promicromonospora sp. NPDC050262. Next base: position 483,439 of record NZ_JBFAKX010000001.1, read on the forward strand.
GTGTCGATGACCACGCTGACCCGCGGCGGCCGACGGCGCAGGCTGGGCAGAATCGCCCCGGGCAGCGAGGCACTCCTCCGACCGGGACGCCCGTAGGTGTAGTTGTCGCCGACGCCGCTGCTGGTCACCGCCGAGCGAAGGGCAGCGCCCAGCAGGTCGCGCCAGGTCTGCGGCGGATGGACGACGTCGTTGGCCCAGCGCTGCCACCCCGCGGGCGTGCTACCGGGTGCCCCGACGATCCCGCGTGCGACCCGGAACCTGACGGCCTCACGCTCCGACTCGGACAAACCGTGGGAGCTCCCCTGCCCCAGGTCCCATGCCCGGTCCTGCCCGTCGGCACCACTGCCGCAGTCGTGCCAGGCGTACGGGTCGGTCAAGGGACCAGGGCTGATGTCGTCGACGTACTCCTCCAGGAGCAGGCCCGGCTTCAGATGCAGCCGGGCAGGAGTGACGGCACCCGACGGCAGCGGCAGGTCGTCGTCGATGTCGTCGTTGATCTCGCAGTCGGCGGCAAGGTTGATCTGGAACGGCCGGACACGCGCCTCGGGGCCCGTCCGGGCCGCCACGAGGCGTTTGCCGCGACCGTGGTGGTCACGCAACAGGTGGGAGACCTCGTGCACCCACACCCCGGCGAGCTCGTCCAGCGGCGTCCGTTCGACGAAAGCCGGCGAGACGTAGCAGCACCAGTGCCTGTCGACGGCCATGGTCGGCACCGTCGAGGTCGGCACCACCTCCAGGGCGAACAGTGCGGTCGCCAGATAGGGGCGCAGGTGACAGGCCCTGAGCCGGGCCGCATACAGCTTCTCGGCATCCATGTTCGTCGTCACGCGCTCACGGGCAGCAGGCCGGCGTGCTTGCCCAGCGGCACCGCGACCGCGAGCCGTTCGATCGCGGCAGGTACCGCCCATTCCGGTCGGCGCAGTGTCGACAGGGTCATGACCGGCGTGACGAGCAGGTCGGGTGCGCCGGTGTCCAGGGCTCGGACGAGCACCTCCCATGCCGCGGTCCACCGGCCCTCGTCCGGCCGCTTCTTCACCGCCAGCACGACGGCGTCCAGGACCGCCAGCCGCAGGTCCCCCCGCTCGGGCAAGACAGCCGAGGCAGGGTCGGCGAGGAGTGTCTCCGGATCGGGCAGGTCGAGCCGGTCGATTGCAGCCAGCAGCTCGAAGCCCGGCCCGTCCCCTACTGCGCCCTTGACCAGCAGCGAGAGAACATCACGGTCCACGTCCGCTGCCGTGGCGAATGCGATGAGACGCAACGCCGTCTCCCAGCTGCGCGGCGACGGCCAGGCGCCGCCGCGACGAGTCTCGGTGGTCGGCAGCTGGTGCATGAGCGCGGGCCGCGCCTCGAGGAAGGTGCACACGGCGCGCCGGGCGAAGGCCACGGCATCGGGCAGATTCTCCGCGTCCAGCCTGGGCAGGACGGCGCTCGGCCAGGTCCCGCTCAGCCCGCGGACAACCACGTCGGGGTCGTGCCGCCAGGGTAGGTGGACGAACCGGTTGGCCAGCGGGGCACTCAGCTCCCACCCGTCGGCGGCCGAGCCTCGCGGGTTCGCCGCAGCCACGATACGGACGCCGTCGGGTAGCCGAAGCGCCCCGACCTGGCGTTCCAGGACGACCCGCAGGAGGGCCGCCTGCACCGCCGGCGGTGCCGTCGACAGCTCGTCGAGGAAGAGCAGTCCCCGGCCGGCATCGGCCAGGCGGACCGCCCAGTCCGGCGGGGCCATCGGCACGCCGAGACGCGCCGGGTCGTCACCGATGACCGGTAGGCCATTGAAATCGGACGGCTCGTGCACGCTCGCGATGACGGTGGTCAGGGGCAGAGCCAGGGAGTCGGCGAGCTGCGCGATCGCCGAGGTCTTGCCGATGCCCGGTTCGCCCCACAGGAGCACGGGGACGTCGGCGGCCACCGCCAGCGCGAGTGCGGTGAGCTGTGGTTCGGGTCGTGGTTCGGTGGTCGAGCCGGTGAGCAGAGACAGGAGGTCGGATGCGACCGAAAGCTGAGAAGTCATGGGTCACCTGTGAGTGGTAGAGGTCCGGCCGGGGCCGGGCAGGTCAGTGGGACGCCGCGAGAAGGCGGCGGGTGTGCCGGTCCCGCTGACGGCGGGGTGTGGAGGAAGCGACCACGCGCGCACGGAAGCTCTGGTCGGAGCGGGCATACGGATCGGGCGGAACCTCGGGGTCGATGTCGAGCAGCAGCGGCAGAAGGCCCGCCCGGTATGCGCCGTACGCGGTTCGTCCGGCCGCCACCGCGGCCAGCTCGTCCTGGAGGTCGCCGACCCGGAGCACTGCCTCGGGACCCAGGAGGTTCTCGATGACGGCCAGGGCGGAGTCGACGTCGCCGTGGTCGAGTCGTGCACGCACGTCCGCGAGCGCCGTCGGCGCACGGTGCAGCTGGTCGATGACGTGGAGGCAGGGCAGCGGCGTTCCGCCGAGCCGCGCCAGCAGCTCTTCGCGCCGGACCTCGTCGGGAGGGTGGTCGAGGGCGGTGAGGACGCCGTCGACAACCGCCAGTCGGTGCAACGCGCCGCGGCACTCGACCTGTCGTGTGCCCGGCGCCGACTCGGGGCGCCGGCTGCGGATGCTTCCGGGAGCCAGCGCATGGGCGACGAGCGGGTGCAGGTCGCCGGGCGCGATCAGCCCAGCCCGCAGGAGCAGGACGTCGGGTGGCACCCAGGTCGCGGCATTCGGGAGCACCGCAATGCCGGGGACCCGACGTCGTCTGGCCTGGGGCGTTCCGGAGAGCCGGCCCTCGTCGAGAAGGTCCGCCAGGTCTTCGGGCGTCGGCGGCCACGGGGTTCCGTCGTCGTCCAGGCGGAGGACCAGGCGCCTCGCGCCGAGGTATACCACGACGCCACTATCAGGCGCGCCGTCCGACTCGACGAGGAGTGCGGCTTCAGCCGCCCACCGGGTCACCGCCCAGTCCGACGGCGTAGCCACGGCCGGGTCGGGCCCGACCGGGGTTGCGGCCTCCGGCGCTCGCCCGGCTCGTTCGGCGAGCTCGTCGCTGCGCCGCACATCCCAGAGGTGCCGGTGCAGGTCGAGCCGGAATCGCCGGTCGGGATGTGGCGCCGCCGCGTCGGCGGCGTCCCACCACGCCAGGCTCATCCGTTGCGGCCCGGCCGCCCACGCGGGCGGTGTCCGGACCACCAGGTGCCCGGTGCCGCCGTCGGGCAGGTGGTACCGGGCGAGCGTGCAGCTGGTACCGGGCCGGAGCAGGCCGTCGGGCAGCACCCGCGGCATGTGCCAACGCAGCAGGTCGGGTGCGAGGTGGCGGAGGTCCGCCCGGACCGCAGAGGGGAGCTCGGCGCCGTGACGATGTCGAAGGTCGCGCAGGTTCACGTCAAGGTCCACGTGCGCGGCCGCGCAGGCGCCCGCCCAGTCGCCCATCTGACGGCGGGCCGTGGAGATCTCGATCATCGGCGGCGGTACGGCGTACTCACGTACCCGCTGCCAGGAAAGGAGCCGGAGGTTCTCGGTCGACCTCGATGAGTGCATCAGCACTCACCTTCGGTGTACCGGACCCCCAATCTGGTGATCGTGAAGGTCATCATCGGGAGGGAGGCTAGCAGGCCGGATGCTCGACCGGTAGCCTCCGTGACGATGAAGCTCGTGGACGACCCGACGGCGGCTCTAGCGGGCCTGCCGATCGAGGACGGCGGCCTGACCGGGATGGACGCCGTCGGATGGCTGGACAGCACGTGGGTCCTGCACGACTTCGAGCTCGAGGTCGCACGTGAGCCGGCGAGTGACCTCGTGTGGGAGCGGAGACGATGGGCCGACGTCGCGTCTGAGCCAATCAGTCCTCGCCTCCAGTCGAGCACGAGGCCGCCGAGCTCGTGGCTACTCCCGCGGGAGCTTGGCGGCACCACGACCGAGGGCTCGATGCAGGGCGAGAGTGTTCGCGGGTTGCTCGAGGTCCTGGCCGGCGTTACCAGGGTTACCGACACGTGTTACGCGTTCTATGCGCAGATGACGACGTGGGACTTCGACTCACTGGCGCTGTACGAGATGTCGTGGGACGTCCCGCATGTCTTCGGTTCGGTGAATCTTCCCTCGTCCAGTCCGTCAAACCTCTGGCCCGCGGACAAGTCATGGTTCGTCTGGACCGACTATGACCTGTGCGCCACAAAGGTGAGCGGAAGTCCGGAGCTCATCACGGCCGTCCGCACACACGCGCTGCTCGAGACAGTGGAGTGGCCCCGTGACTGAGGACCCGGACCTGGACGGCCCGGCCTTCGTCGCGTTCTTGAATGCCGCGAAGGCGTATTGCACCGAGGTCGAGGCCGTCGGGGCCGAACCGCCCGACAGCGCGGACGAGAGGGCGATGGTCCTCGGGTTCAGGGCACGGGTCGCGGCGCTCTTGGCCGCGGCTGTCGCCCTTCCCGACGTCGAGGTCACGACGTCGGAGATCTCGCCGAGTATCAGTCACGAGGCCTGGAGCGCCAAGTTTGCCGCCCTGGACAGGGCTCTCGGTCCGGCGGCGACCTACTGGGCCGCCTTACCGACCGCCGGCACTGAGGCTGATGTCGCACTGGTGCCACTCGCCGACGACCTGGCCGACATCTGGCGTGACCTTCGTTCGGCGCTGGACTGGCTGGACTCCGGCGCGGACCCAGCCGATGTTCTCTGGGAGTGGCGGTTCGGGTTCGAGACGCACTGGGGCCGGCACGCGACCCAGGCACTTGGCGCATTGCACGCAGCCGCCGTGAGTTCCTGACGACTCGACCACCATGCAGTTGCTGCCAGGACCTGCCCGGTCCTGGCAGCAACTGCATGCCCGATTTGTGGAGCCGGCAACGGAGCCGGCGGTGGAGCCGGCAGCGCAACCCCGCACCGCTCGCGGCGCGTCACGCCCACGCCCCCTCCCGCACCGGTTCGAACCGGTCGTGCTCCGTGCGGCACATGCCCTCCCCGTGGGTCAGGCCCGGCAGGTCCCGCTGCAGCGCGGCGACGCTCCCCGCCGGGATCTCGCCGCGCATGACGACGATGCCGCCGCTCCCGACGCGCGACTCGAACGGCACCCCGCCCAGCCGGCCCACCAGCGAGGCCACCGGTCCGACGGTGTCCTCCGGCAGCTCGATCACGAACCGGTGCACCGGCTCGCACACCACCGTCCCGGCCCGGCGGACCGCGGCGGCGAGCACGCGCGGCGCCAGCCCGCGGAAGTCGGCCCCCGTGCTGGACATCGCCTTGTTGAACTTCTGGTGCATGTGGCTCTGTCGGGGTGAGTAGCCCGAGTGAGTCATCACCACGCGGGCGTCGGGAACCGGGAACCGCAACGGACCGCGAGCGAGCGAGCGGCGCACGGTGTCCTCGGTCGCGTCGAAGAACGCGGGCGGCATCGACCCGCGCTCGCACTCCAGCTCGAACCTCACGCCGCTCCCCGGGGCCGCGGGCTCGACCCGCAGCCCGATCGTGGCGTGGAACTCGTTGCCGTTCTGCTTCTTGATCTCCAGTGCGTGCCCGCTGCCGACCAGCCGCTCGGTGCGCGCCGTCCGGACCTCGCCGAACCGCGCGTCGACGCGGTACTCCCGCTGCAGGATCGCCGCCAGCACCTCCCGCTGGACCTCGCCGTACAGGGAGACGGTCATCTCCTCGTCGCGGCGGCGCACCTGGATGAGCGGGTCCTGCTCCGCCAGCTCGGACAGCGCCGCGTACAGCCGCCCGCGCGCGGCCGGTTCGGCGTCCACCACCGTCTCGTACGACGGCGGCGGGAACTGGCTCGCCCGCTCGTCCCCCGGCCGCTGCGGCCCGACGACGTCGCCGACGCGCGCTGTCGCCAGCCCCTGCACGACGGCGATCTGGCCGGGCCGCGCCGTCGAGCGCGGTTCGAGCGTGCCGCGGTGCGCGACGCGCAGCCCGGTGATCCGCTCGGACCTCCCGTGCCCGAGGTCGATCCGGTCGCGGACCCGCAGCGCGCCGGACCGCATCCGGACGAACGCCCGCTTGCGGCCGTCCTCGCGGTCGATCGCGAAGACGACGCCGGACGGCCCGTTGGTCCCGGCGGCCGGCAGCGGATCCGAGTCGGGCTCGGCAGCGTCGTCTGCTCGCGCGTCCCCGGGCGACGCCGGGCCGCCGCCGTCGGCCACGACCGGGAGGTACGTTCCCAGCGCGGCGGTCAGGTCGGGCATGCCGACGCCGGTCACCGCCGACCCGAACAGCACGGGGTGCGCGGCCCCACGGCGCGACTCTCCCGCGAGCCAGGCCCGCAGGCCGTCGTCGGGCAGGGGCTCCACCCGGACCGCGGGTGTGCCGGCGTCGAGCACCCGCTGCACCGGCAGGACGTCGGGGCTGAGGCGGCGCGCGACGGCGTCGGCCACCGCCTCCGGGCGCGCGCCGCGCCGGTCGATCTTGTTGACGAACACGATCACGGGCAGCCGCAGCCGCTGCAGGGCGCGCATCAGCACGAGGGTCTGCGCCTGCACGCCCTCGACGGCGGACAGCACGAGCACCGCGCCGTCGAGCACGGCGAGGCTGCGGTCCACCTCGGCGATGAAGTCGGGGTGGCCCGGTGTGTCCAGCACGTTGACGGTGACGTCTCCCGCGGGGAACGACGCCACGGACGCGCGGATGGTGATGCCCCGCTCGCGCTCCAGCGCGAGCGAGTCGGTCAGGGTATCGCCGCCGTCGACGGAACCGAGGCGGTCGATCACGCCCGAGTGGTGCAGCAGGCGTTCGGTCAGGCTGGTCTTACCGGCGTCGACATGAGCGACGATCCCGAGGTTGAGGTACGACAAAAGCAGTCACGTCCGTGGTCAGGTGGGTCAGGGCACGGGGCGTGACAGCTGTCATCGGTGTTCCAATCTCTCGGGTTGCCCCGACCCTGCCCTCCCGACCGAGGCCGGGGCAACGGTTTATTCGGCCGGCCTGCCCGTCGCACCGGGCCACCGACCAGGGTCGCCGTCGCGTCCAGGGGGTACTCGTCCGCATTCGCTCCGCCATGTTCAGGCCATCACAGGAGCCGTCATGGCGCGAACACTTCTGGCCTCCGGCGGATCGTGCGTCACAGGCCGAGGGGATGGACACTCGCCGTCCCAGACGCGCGCTGCAGGCCTCCCTCAGACGTCGGCGAGACGCGCCGGATCGACACCGGCCAGGCGGGCCGCGTCCTGGCCCGGCGGGAGCCCGAACAACCGTCGGTACTCGCGGCTGAACTGCGAGGCGCTCTCATAGCCGACGGCGAATCCGACGGCAGCCACGTCGCCCGGTTCGGCCAGTAGCCGGGCTCGCGCCGCCTGCAGCCGGATCACCTTCTGGAACTGGATCGGCGTCATGGTCGTGACGGCCCGGAAGTGGCGGTGCAGAGAGGTCACGCTCATCCCCGCGACCCGTGCCACGTCCTCGACCCGGAACAGATCGGCGTGGTGCTCCCGGATCCAGCGGATCGCCCGGCCGACCTGCACGACGTTGCCGTCGCCCAACCCGATCTGCCGAACTGTCCCCCGCTGCGGACCGGTGAGCAGCCGCCACACCAGCTCGCGCTCGGCCCCGGTCCACAGCACACGCTGGTCGTCGGGTCGGTCGAGCAGCCGGAGCAGCCGGACCACCACGTCGAGCAGCTCGTCGCCGGCCGAGCTGACCCCGACCCCCGGAGACGGCCCGCCTGCCGCCGGAAGCGGTGCGTCCAGGACGAGCTCGGCGATGAGCGTGGGTCGGAGGGCCAGGCCCATCACCAGGTAGGGCTCGGCGGCAGAGGCTCTGCTGACATGGGCGATCACCGGGAGCTCCATCGATGCGACCAGGAACTCGCCGGCGCCGTACGTGAAAACGCGCTCGCCGAGCACCGCGCGCTTCGCGCCCTGCACGACGAGCACGAAGACGGGAGCGGTCTGACCGGGCATGGGCTCGGTCGGACCGTCACTACGGTGCAGGACCAGCCCCGCCGGCGTCGCACCCCCGGCGTGGCGGAGGACCAGCTCGCGTATCTCTGGCAACGCACTCACGGTCCCACAGTGTCAACGTTGGAAGGATCAGGCAATCCGGTGGCAGCATCGCGCTACCTCGGCAAGGTCGTGCGGGTGTGCAATCGACCCATGACACTCGACAGCTTTGTCACGCTGGGCCGCTCTGGCCTGCGGATCAGCCCCTACACGCTCGGCGCGATGACCTTCGGGGAGGACCATGGCTGGGGAGCCCCTGTCGCGGAGTCCGAAGCGATGATCACGGAGTACCTGGAACGTGGCGGCAACTCGATCGACACCGCCAACATCTACACCAACGGCCACTCCGAGAAGATCATCGGCGACTACCTCGCCGCCCGCCCTGGCCTGCGCGACCGGGTCGTGCTGGGCTCGAAGTTCTTCGGGAACCTGTTCCCCGGCGACCCCAACGGTGGCGGCGCAGGGCGCAAGGCGGTCGTCGCACAGGTCGAAGCCTCGCTGCGCCGGTTGGGCACCGACTACCTGGACCTCTACTGGCTTCACAACTGGGACCGCGGTGTCCCGCTGGAGGAGACGCTGCGCGCGCTGGACGACCTCGTCACCTCAGGCAAGATCCGCTACGTCGGCCTGTCGGACCTGCCCGCGTGGAAGGCCGCGGAGGCACAGGTCGTCGCGCACTTCCGGAACTGGACGCCCGCCGTCGGGATGCAGCTCGAGTACTCGCTGCTCGAACGCACCGTCGAGGGCGAGCTCATCCCCATGGCAGCCGAGCACGGGCTCGGGGTGCTGCCCTGGAGCCCGCTGAAGAGCGGATGGCTGTCCGGCAAGTTCACGCGCGGAGGCGGTACGACCGACACGATGCGTGGCGGCATCGTCGGTGGGCCGGGAGATCGCGACTGGCCGGTCATCGACGCCCTGGTGGACGTCGCAGCCGAGGCAGGCGTGACGCCCGCCGCGGCGGCGCTCGCATGGGTCGGCGCGCGACCGGGTGTCACGTCGGTGCTCATCGGGGCCCGGCGCCTCGACCAGCTCCGAGCGAACCTCGACGCCGTGGACGTCCGGCTCACGACCGCGCAGACGGCGCAGCTCGACGAGGTGTCGGAACCGGCACTGAGCTTTCCGGCGGCCAACAACCGGGACCTGGCGCCGAGCCTCGGCTTCGCGGGCGCGACGGTAGACGGCAGGCCCAGCAGTGCGATGCCCTGGCTCGAGGGGAGCCCGACGCGCTACTGATCGGCTGCTACGGGCCGGCCGCGCTATCGAGCGGCCGGCCCGCGGACCGTGAGCTACTCCGCACCGTAGAAGATCCGCTCCATCACCGCCCGGGCCCGCCGGGCCACGCGGAGGTACAGCTCCTCCAGCTCCGGCCCCGTGCCGACGTCGCCGAGCAGCCGGGCGATGCCGGTCAGGGCGTGGCTGTCGTGCGGCAGCATGTCGACGCCGGCGCCCGTCGTCCGCCCGGACCACAGCACGATCGCCGACCGCAGCCGCGACGCGAGCACCCACGCCTCCAGCAGCACCTCGGCGTCGTCGTCGGTGAGCAGGGCCGCCTCGTTCGCCGCCTTGAGCGCGGAGACCGTGCCCGTGGTCCGCAGGCCCGGCACCTCGTGCGCATGCTGGAGCTGCAGGAGCTGGACGGTCCACTCGACGTCGGAGACCCCGCCCCGGCCCAGCTTCAGGTGCCGTGCCGGGTCGGCCCCGCGCGGCAGTCGCTCCGACTCGACGCGCGCCTTGATGCGCCGCACCTCGCGCAGCACCGCGGCGTCCAGCCCGCCCTCGGGGTAGCGCAGGGGGTCGACGAGCTCCGTGAACCGCGCGCCCAGCGACCGGCCGCCCTCGGCGCCGGGTCCCAGGTCGAGCTCGCTCCCGCCCTCGGGCAGCGCACCCCCGCCGTCGGACAGCGAGGCCGCCACCGCGCCCTCGTCCGGGCCGCCCGCCGCGACCACGCTGAGCGTGCCCGACAGGGCGCGCGCCCGGAGCAGCGCCTGGGCCTCCCAGGGCGAGGACCAGCGGCTGTAGTACTCGACGTACGACTGGAAGGAGCGCACCAGGGGCCCGTTGCGGCCCTCGGGCCGCAGGTCGGCGTCGACGGGCAGGCCCGGCTCCGGCCCGACGGCGGTGAGGATCCGCCGCATGCCCTTCGCCACCGTCAGGGCGTAGTCGTTGGCCTCCTTGTCCCCGGCGCCGCCCACGGCCTCGTAGACGAACATGATGTCCGCGTCCGAGCCGTACCCCATCTCCTGGCCGCCCAGCCGGCCCATCGCGACGATGAGCAGCCGGGCGGGCTCGTCGCCGCGCGCGATGTTCCGCTCGCCGCGCGCCTCGTGCTCCGCGATGCGCAGCCCGCCCGCCAGGACGACGTCGGCGGCGTCCGAGATGGCCCTGGCGGCGTCGACCGGCCCGAGCTCGCCCAGCACCTCGGCCACGCCGGTGCGGGCCAGCTCGCGCCGCCGGAGAGCACGCAGCGCGACCGTGGCGGTGTCCACCTCCTGCGCGCGCCCGAGCAGCGCGTCCGCCTCCGCGGCCAGCCGCCGCGCGCCGCGCGGCGCCAGCGAGTCGGACTGTGCCAGCCAGCGCACCGACTCCGGGGACCGCCCGATCGCGTCCGCGAGGTAGCGCGACGAGGACAGCACCTGGGCTAGGTGGGAGGCCGCCTCCGCGGAGTCGCGCAGCAGCCGCAGGTACCAGTGGGTGGAGCCCAGGGTGTCCGACAGCTTGCGGAACGCGAGCAGCCCCTCGTCCGGGTCGGCGCCCTCGGCGAACCAGCCGAGCAGCACCGGCAGGAGCTGGCGCTGGATCGCCGCGCGCCGCGAGACGCCGTCGGTCAGGGCCTGGACGTGGCGCATCGCGCCGGCCGGGTCGCGGTAGCCGATCGCGGCGAACCGGGCCATGGCCGCGCGCGGCGCGAGCGACGCCTCGCTCGTGGACAGCAGCGCCGTGGCCGGCAGGAGCGGCCGGTAGTAGACGGCCTCGTGCAGGTCGCGCACCTCACGCCGCACGGACCGCCAGGTCTTGACCAGGTCGTCCGCGCCGCCCTGGCCCAGCCCGCGGGCCAGCCGCCGCAGCTCCGCCTCGGCGGTCGGCATGAGGTGGGTGCGGCGCAGGCGGAAGAGCTGGATCCGATGCTCCAGCGCCCGCAGGAACCGGTAGCACTCCCCCATCCGCCGGGCGTGCTCGCGCCCCACGTAGCCGCCCCGCGACAGGGCCGCGAGGGCGTCGAGCGTGGTCCGCGACCGGATGTCCTCGTCCGCCCGCCCGTGCACGAGCTGCAGCAGCTGCACGGTGAACTCGACGTCGCGCAGGCCGCCCTTGCCGAGCTTGATCTGCCGGTCGGCCTCGGCCACCGGCACGTTGTCCTCGACGCGCTTGCGCATCGCACGGGCGTCCTCGACGAAGTTGGGCCGCTCCACGGCCTGCCACACGAGCGGCCCGACGGCTGCGGCGTACGCCTCCCCCAGTGCCAGGTCGCCCGCCACGGGACGCGCCTTGAGCAGCGCCTGGAACTCCCACGTCACGGCCCACCGCTCGTAGTACGCGACGTGGCTGGCCAGCGTCCGCACGAGCGGCCCCTGCTTGCCCTCCGGCCGCAGCGCCGCGTCGACCTGCCACAGCGCCGGCTCCGCCGACGCCCCCGAGCACACCTGGGCCAGGCGGCCCGCGAGCCGTGCGGCGACCCGGAGGGCGTGGTCCTCGTCGCACGCGGGCGCGCCGTCGGGCAGCACCCCCGGCTCGGCCACGTAGATGACGTCCACGTCCGAGATGTAGTTCAGCTCCCGGCCGCCGGTCTTGCCCATCCCGAGCACGGCCAGGCGGACGCCGGCCGCGTGGTCCTCCTCCTCGGAGCGCGCCACGGCCAGCGCGCCCTCCAGCGCGGCGGCCGCCAGGTCGGCCAGCGCCGCCGCGACGGCGGGCAGCACCGTCGTCGGCTCGGACGCGGTGACGTCGGTGGCGGCGATCCGCAGCAGGCGCGCGCGGTAGGCGCGGCGCAGCCGGTCGGTGTACGACGACGAGGTGCCCTCGTCCGGTGCCGTCTCCCCGTGCCGGCCGTGGGTGCCCGCGACGGGCTCGGCGGAGTCCGGATCAGCGTCGACGGCGCGCAGCAGCTCGGCGCGCACGGCCTCGGCGGGGACACCGGTGCCCGGGGTCAGGTCGCGGATCAGGTCGAGCAGCGCGGGGTGGCGCACGAGCTCGTCGCCGAGCGCCGAGGACGAGCCCAGCACCCGCAGCAGCCGGTCGACGGCGGTCGGGCGGGGCGCGCCGTCGTCGACGGCGGGGCCGTCGTCCGTGCCGTTGCCCGGGCCGCCGTTCGCGCCGGAGCCGTTGGTGGAGCCGTTGCCGGCAGATCCCTTGTCCGGAACCGCGGTGTCGGCGCCGGCGGCCGCGAGGACCGGGCGCAACCGGTCCGGGGCGGCCGCCGCGAGGCGGACGAGCTGGAGCAGCGCCAGGTCGGGATCGGCGACACCGGCGAGCGAGCGCAGGAGCGCCACGTCGGCGGGCTCCAGGACGACCGCGCCGCGGTCGGGGCCGGCCGCGCGGCCCGCTCCGCTGCCCTTGGGGCTGCTGTCCAGGACGGCGACCAGGTCGGGGTCGCGCCACAGCGAGGCGGACCGGGTGAGGTCGGCGAACCCGGCCCGGATCAGATGGGTCGTCAGGGTCTCGGGTCGGCGGCTCTGCACCCCCCGACCCTACGACGCGGGTGGGGGGTGCAGCACCCCTGTCAGAGCTGCGGGAACGTCAGAGCCGCAGGAACGTCAGAGCTGCAGGAACCGCTTGAGCTCGAACGGCGTCACCTGGGCGCTGTACGCCTCCCACTCCTCGCGCTTGTTGCGCAGGAAGTAGTCGAAGACGTGCTCGCCGAGGGTCTCGGCCACGAGCTCGGACTTCTCCATGAACTGGATGGCCTCGTCGAGGTCGCGCGGCAGCGGCGCGATGCCCAGCGCGCGGCGCTCGGCCGGCGTGAGCTCCCAGACGTCGTCCTCGGTGTGGTCCAGGAGGTCGTAGCCCTCCTCGATGCCCTTGAGGCCTGCCGCGAGGATCACGGCGAACGCGAGGTACGGGTTGGCGGCGGAGTCCAGCGCGCGGTACTCGATGCGCGCGGAGTTGCCCTTGCCCGGCTTGTACATCGGCACGCGGACCAGCGCGGAGCGGTTGTTGTGGCCCCAGCTCACGTAGCTGGGGGCCTCCTGCCCGCCCCAGAGCCGCTTGTAGCTGTTGACGTACTGGTTGGTGACGGCGGTGATCTCACCCGCGTGCACCATGAGGCCCGCGATGAACTGGCGCGCCGTCTTGGACAGCTCGAACTGGGCGCCGGGCTCGTAGAACGCGTTGCGGTCGTCCTCGAACAGCGAGACGTGGGTGTGCATGCCGGAGCCGGGCTGGTCGGCCAGCGGCTTGGGCATGAAGGACGCGAACACGCCCTGCTCGAGCGCCACCTCCTTGACCACCGTGCGGAACGTCATCAGGTTGTCCGCGGTGGTCAGCGCGTCGGCGTACCGCAGGTCGATCTCGTTCTGGCCCGGGCCGGCCTCGTGGTGCGAGAACTCGACCGAGATGCCCATGGACTCCAGCATCGTGATCGCGGCACGGCGGAAGTCGTGCGTCGATCCCCGGGCCAGGTGGTCGAAGTACCCGCCCTGGTCCACCGGCTCCAGCTTCGGGTCCGACTTGGTGAGCTGGTTGAACAGGTAGAACTCGACCTCGGGGTGCGTGTAGAAGGTGAACCCGCGGTCGCTCGCCTTGGCGAGGGTGCGCTTGAGCACGTTGCGCGAGTCCGCCAGGGACGGCTGCCCGTCCGGCGTCAGGATGTCGCAGAACATGCGGCCCGTACCGTGCCGCTCGCCGCGCCACGGGAGCACCTGGAAGGTGGTCGGGTCCGGCTTGGCGACCATGTCCGCCTCGAAGACCCGGGTGAGGCCCTCGATGGCGCTGCCGTCGAAGCCGATGCCCTCGCTGAACGCCGACTCGAGCTCGGCGGGTGCCACAGCTACCGACTTCAGCACGCCGAGCACGTCGGTGAACCAAAGCCGGATGAAGCGGATGTCGCGCTCCTCGACCGTGCGGAGCACGAACTCCTGCTGCCTGTCCATGGGCCCATCTTGCACTAAACCTGTTACAGGTGCGTGTACCGAGCATGGACGACCGGTCGTAGGCTTTCCAGCGGCACCGAGGCCGTTCGAACCACAGGAGGACCATGTCCGCCCACACCTCACCCACTCAGGGTCCCAAGAGGGTCCGCGTGCACCATCTGGCCGAGGCCAAGGCCAAGGGTGAGAAGCTCGCGATGCTCACCGCGTACGACGCGGTGACCGCAGCGATCTTCGACGCGGCCGGCATGGACATCCTGCTGGTGGGCGACTCCATCGGGAACGTCATGCACGGGCACACCAGCACGATCCCCGTGACCGTGGACGACATGATCCCGGCCGCCCGCGCCGTCGCGCGGGCCACGAAGCGCGCGTTCGTGGTGATCGACCTGCCGTTCGGCTCGTACGAGGCCGGGCCGCAGCAGGCGCTGGAGACGTCGGTGCGGATCTTCAAGGAGACGGGCGCCGACGCCGTCAAGCTGGAGGGCGGCGTCCGCTCCGCGCCGCAGATCCGGGCGCTCACCGACGCCGGGATCCCCGTCGTCGCGCACCTCGGCTACACGCCGCAGTCGGAGAACCTCCTGGGCGGACCGCGCGTGCAGGGCCGGGGCGACGACGCCGTCGAGCGGCTCGCCGACGACGCGAAGGCCGTCGAGGAGGCCGGCGCCGTCGCCGTCGTCCTGGAGATGGTGCCCACCGACGTCGCCGCGCGGATCACCGAGATCGTGCGCATCCCGACCATCGGCATCGGCGCCGGACCGCACTGTGACGGCCAGGTGCTCGTGTGGACGGACATGGCCGGGATGACCGACTGGTCACCGCGGTTCGCCCGGCGCTACGCCGAGCTCGGCGCGGCGCTGCAGCAGGCCGCGGAGGACTACGTCTCCGAGGTCAAGGACGCCTCGTTCCCGGACGCGGAGCACTCGTTCGAGAAGTGATCCACGTGTCAGACGTACAGATCACCCGGGTGACCTGTACGTCTGACACGGGTGCTCACTTGTTGCGCCATTCCTCGTCCTCCTTGTCCCAGGACTCGTTGCGCGACCTCGCGCTGTCCAGCGCCCGCTCGGCCTCGGCGCGGGTGCTGTACGGACCCATCAGGTGCGACCAGGACGAACGACGTCCCACTTCGACCGCCCCGGTCTCGGTGTTGTACCAGTACTGCTCCTCGGTGCTCATGAGACGATCCTGACATGAGCGACCTGGCGTTCGGCATAGACATCGGAGGTTCGGGGATCAAGGGTGCGCCCGTCGATCTCACGGCGGGCGAGTACGCGGAGAAGCGGACTCGCATCCCGACACCCCAACCGTCCACCCCGCAGGCCGTGGCGGACGTGCTCGCGGAGCTCGTCGACACCTACCACCTGCCCGACGACGTCCCGATCGGCGTGGCCTTCCCCGCACCGATGCAGCACGGCGTGGTGCGTTCCATGGCGAACCTCGACCAGTCCTGGACCGGCGTGGACCTGCCGGCGCTCGTGCAGCGCGTGACGGGGCGCCACGTGGTCGCGGTGAACGACGCCGACGCGGCCGGCGTGGGCGAGGTCCGCTACGGCGCCGCCCGTGACGCGGACGGCGTGGTGCTGGTGGCGACGCTCGGCACGGGGATCGGGTCGGCGCTGGTGGTCGACGGCGTCCTGGTGCCCAACACCGAGCTGGGCCACCTGGAGATCGACGGGCACGACGCCGAGTCGCGCGCGGCCGACTCCGCGCGGGAGCGCGAGGACCTGTCGTGGGAGGACTGGGCCGAGCGCCTGCAGCGCTACTTCGGGGTGGTCGAGGACCTGATCTCCCCCGACCTCATCGTCGTGGGGGGCGGCGTCAGCAAGCACCACGAGAAGTACCTGCCGCACCTGCACCTGCGGGCGCCGATCGTCCCGGCGCAGCTACGCAACGCGGCCGGCATCGTCGGCGCCGCGGCACTGGCCGCCGGGCGCTGAGGCGCGCGCGCCCGGCCTCCGTGCCGGGCGCGGTCAGGCCTCGCGCGCGGCGCGGGGGTGCGCGGGCTGCGCGAAGAGCGCGTCGACCCCGAGCATCTCGATGACGTTCCGGACCACCGGCGGCGGCTCCGGAAGGCTGACGGTCAGCCCCTCCTGCGTCCCGTAGGTGTACATCTGCATGAGGAACGCGACGCCGGTCGAGTCCATGAACGTCACCTTGGACGTGTCGATGACCACCGCCTTGGCCCGCTCGAGGGCGTTGGCTATGGCAGCACTCGACTCACCGCGCAAAGAGACATCGATCTCTCCCCACATGCTCACGACGCTCGTGCGAGCCTGTTCCTCGAACAGGATCCCGCCCGTGCGCCCCCTGTTGTCGAATTCGGTGTTGCTCACTTGCATCGCCCCTGTTCATTGCTCCCCGACATGGCCGCCGGAACGGGTCGCCCGACCCCCCGGGCAACTCTGGGAGATTGCAACGCCTTCGTCGCGATCACGGGCAGCCTACATCCGTGAAGATCGCAAGTGGAACAGCCTGCAAGGGTTACATTTCGAAGACCCTACTGGTATAACCCAGTATTTCTCCGGGCAAACTAGCACACAACTCCCGGTCAGATCGGACATAAAGATACCGAGTTGGACATACGTCCAAGAAAAAAATTCACCGGAATCAATTCTCCGACGACCGATTGGGGCCGTCCGGGCCTTCGGAGGCACCGGGATTGCGAACGTTCGGTGCGCTTTCCTTCTCCCATGCATCGAGCTGCATAGTGAGAGCCTTGGCGAGCTCGAACACCTGCTGCGGAGGAATGCGCACGCGCGAAACCACCCGGCCCGGCACGGTGATCGACGTGACCTCACCCGACTCCGGGTCCGAGACCGGGCTCGGCGGCTGCTTCACGGCGATGAAGTCCAGGATGAACGACGTCGGTGTGTGCCACACCGAGGCGAAGTCGGCCGGTACGCCGGTCTCCATCTCGTCGGGCACGTCGATCTGGAACTCCTGGGGCAGCTCGTCGGACGACACTGAGGCTCCTCGTTAGGCCGGGCGGTGCACCGACCGTACCGTGGGGCAGGTTGGCGCGACAGTGGAAACGGACTCGAAGGACATATGGTTCCTGACCGGCCGAGCTGGCGCCCCGGTCAAGAAAATGTGCCGCCACGTTCAGGTTCCCGGCACTAGACTCACGCGGCCGTTCGCGCGAGCGCCTCGCGCGCCGAACATCCCGCACCGACCCGCTCACACACCCTGGAGGACCTGCCATGCCCGCCGACGCGTCCGAGCTCGCCACGGAGCGGGAGTTCCTTGCCGAGGCCCGCTCACAGCTCGGCCGGATGCGCGACCGCGTCGCCGCGCTCGACGGCAGCTACGCGGGCGACTGGGTGAGCGCCGAGGTCCTGGAGGCCACGCTCGCGCGCCGCATGGAGCAGCTCACCGACGACCCGGAGATCCCGCTCTTCTTCGGCCGCATCGACCTCGCGGCCGGCGAGACCTTCCACATCGGACGACGCCACGTGTCGGACCCGGACGGCGAGCCCATGGTCGTGGACTGGCGCGCCCCCGTGAGCACCCCGTTCTACCGGGCCACGGCCAAGGAGCCGATGGGCATCACGGCCCGGCGCCGTTACGGGTTCGCCCGCGGCCACCTGACGGCGTTCGAGGACGAGTCCCTGACCCGTGCCGGCCTGGGTGGGCAGGGCGGGCAGGGCGACGACGGCGCCGCACACTCCGAGATCCTCGAGGCCGAGATCGAGCGCCCGCGCTCCGGCCCCATGCGTGACATCGTCGCGACGATCCAGCCCGAGCAGGACGTCATCGTCCGTATGCCGCTCGAACGCACGCTCGTGGTGCAGGGCGCGCCCGGCACCGGAAAGACGGCGGTGGGCCTGCACCGCGCGGCGTACCTCCTGTACGCGCACCGGGACCAGCTCACCCGCCGCGGCGTGCTCGTCGTCGGGCCGAACAAGAGCTTCCTGCGGTACATCCGCGACGTGCTGCCCGCCCTGGGCGAGATCCACGCGACGCAGGCGACCATCGAGGAGATCGTGAGCGGCCACGCCCCGGTCCGCGCCACGGATCCCGCCGACGTCGCGACCCTCAAGGGCGACGGGCGGATGGCCGAGGTGCTGCGCCGCGCCGTCTGGTCGCACGTCGGAACCCCGGAGGAGACGCTCGTGCTGCCGCGCGGCTCGTTCCGCTGGCGGGTCCCGGCCTACGAGGCGCGCGAGGCCGTGGAGCAGGTCATGGGCCGCGGCGTGCCGTACGCGCTGGGCGCGGCCCAGCTCCGGCACGCGCTGGCGCACCGGGTGCTGGTCCAGATCGAGGAGACCGGCGACGCGCTCGACGACAAGGCCTGGGACGTGCTGGCCCGGACCAAGCCCGTGCGGGACTACGCGGCGGCCGTCTGGCCCGCGGTGGACCCGCGCAAGCTGCTGTTCCGCCTGTTCTCCGACCCGGAGTTCCTGGCCGGGTGCGCCCAGGACGTCCTGACCGACGCCGAGCAGGCCCTCCTGACCTGGGCCCGTCCGCCCCGCACCGCCGGCTCCGCCCGCTGGACGACGGCGGACCTCGTGCTGCTCGACGAGATCGCCGACCTGCTGGACCGGACCACGTCGGTGGCGCACATCGTGGTCGACGAGGCACAGGACCTGTCCGCGATGATGCTGCGCTCCCTCGGCCGGCGCGCCGCCACCGGCTCGCTCACCGTGCTCGGCGACCTGGCCCAGGCCACGACGCCCTGGGCGGCGCGCGACTGGGCGGACGTGCTGCGCCACCTGGCCAAGCCGGACGGGTACGTGGAACAGCTCACGGCGGGCTTCCGCGTGCCCGCCGACGTGATCGAGCTCGCGGCCCGGCTGCTGCCGAGCATCGCACCCGGCCTGGAGCCGCCCACCGCGGTGCGGCGCGCCCGAGGCCGCCTCAGGTTCACCGCGGAGCCGCTCGACGACGTGCTGGTCGGCGTCGGCATCGCGGACCTGGAGGGCTCGGTCGGCCTCATCGTGCCCGACGCCGCCGTGCCGGACGTCCGCGAGACGCTGGCCGCCGTCGGGCTCACCTTCGCCGTCGTGGGCGAGCAGGAGGACGCCACCCCGGCCGCGGGAGGCGGCGACCACGCGGAGCCGGACGACTCCTCGGAGTTCGACGTCCACCTGGACCTGGTGCCCGCCTCCCTGGCGAAGGGCCTGGAGTTCGACCACGTGCTGCTGCACGACCCGGCCGCGATCGTCGCGGCCGAGCCGAACCACGCCACCGGCCTGCGCCGCCTCTACGTCTGCCTCACCCGCGCGGTCACGTCGCTGGTGGTGCGGCACGACGGCGACCTGCCGCCGGAGCTCGGCGTCGAGGCTCCGGACCGGGCCATGCACGAGGCTCCGGACGGGGCCGCGGCCGGCGTCGGGCGCTAGTCCCCGCAGCGGCAGCCGTCGTCGCCGCACCCCTGCTCGGCCCTGAGCCCACCCTGAAGCTCGCCCTCGCCCACGAGCTGGGCCACGGGGGTGCAGCAGGCGTCGCCGTGCCAGGCCTCCCAGCCCTCGCGGACGGCGAAGCCCGCGATGACCACGGCAGCGACCGGGTCGGCCCACCACCAGCCGAGCAGGCTGTTGAGCAGGAGCCCGGCGAGCAGGGCCGCCGAGAGGTAGGAGCAGATCAGGGTCTGCCGGGAGTCGGCCACGGCGGAGGCGGAGCCCAGCTCGCGCCCCGTGCGGCGCTCGAACCAGGACAGCCCCGGCATGACCAGCAGGCTGACGGCGGCCAGGACGATGCCGACCGTGGAGTGCTCGGGCGAGGTGGCGCCGAGCAGGGCGCGGGCGGCGTCGACGGTGACGAACGCGGCCAGGCCGAAGAACGAGACGGCGATCAGGCGCATCGCGACCTTCTCGCGGGCCTCCGGGTCGCGGCCCGCGAACTGCCAGGCGACCGCGGCCGCCGACAGCACCTCGACCACGGAGTCCAGGCCGAACCCGATCAGCGCGCTGGAGGAGGCGATGTGGCCGGCGGTCAGGGCGACCGCCGCCTCGACGACGTTGTAGGTGATCGTGGCGGCCACGACCCAGCGGATGCGGCGGGCCAGCACCGCACGCCGCGCGACGCTCAGCGGCCGGGGCACGGGGAGCGCGGTCATGCGCACGTGCAGTCGGGGCCGCAGCAGCCGGGGTCGACCGCCAGCACCAGGCCGAGCAGGTCACCCAGCGCGGGCGCGAGGCGGGTGTCCGCGAGCCGGTACCAGGACCGCCGTCCGTCCTTGACGGACTCGACCAGCCCGCAGCCCCTCAGGCAGGCGAGCTGGTTGGACATCACCTGCCGGGACACGCCCAGCGCGTCGGCGAGGTCGGACGGGTAGGCCGGCGCCTCCCGCAGCGCGAGCAGGATGCGGGTGCGGGTCTCGTCGGACAGCGCGTGCCCCAGCCGCGCCAGGGCGGCCGTATGGGTCAGGGTCACCGACTCGGCGATCGTCTCGGTCATGGGAGCGACAGTACACGGAATCGTGTATTCATGGAACGCTGTATCGAGAGTCCGGCGCGGTCGTCGGTGATCGGCGGTGCGCCCCCTCGGCGGGAAGGTCCTACGGCTCGACGGGTTCGCCCGTCGGGTCGTCCGCGGCCGGAGCGGCCAGCTCGGGCCCGCCCGCGGGGTCCGCGTTCCACGCCTTCAGCCGCCAGCCGCCCACGGGGTCGCCCTCGACCTCTACCAGGCCGGTGTTGGCCAGCGGCGTGCGCTCGGCCTGGTCGACGTCGACGTCCGCCGCGCGCGCCGCCGCCCACGCGCGGATCGCGGCGCCGTGCGAGACCACGAGGACGCTCTCGAGGCCCTGCGCGGCGAGCTGCGCGACGGCGTCGTCGTACCGGCTGAGGAACGCGCGGCCGTCGGGGCCGCCGGGCATCGCGCGGCCGACGTCGCCGCGCGCCCAGCCGAACACCGTGTCGAGGTAGCGCAGGTGCGCCTCGTGCGCTCCGGCCATCTCCAGCTCGCCGGCGTCGATCTCGCGCAGGCCGTCCAGCACCTGCGGCTCGATCCCACGCTCCTGGGCGAGCGGCGCCGCCGTGAGCGACGTCCGTACCAGCGAGGAGACGGCGATCGCGTCGATCTGGCGGCCGCGCAGCGCCGCGGGGACCGCGGCCGCCTGCCGCTCGCCGAGCCGGGTCAGGCCCGGTCCGGGGTGTGCCGTGTCGAGCAGCCCTTCCACGTTCGAGGGGGTCTGTCCGTGGCGCAGCAGCAGAAGTCGCATGGGCGCATTCTCCCCGACCGGGCGGGTCCGGCCGACGCGCGGGGCCCGCGCGCCGGCCGGGCCGGTGCTAACTTCGAGACGTGGCTGACGACGCGCCGCACGGCCTGCGTATCGCCCGTCCGGCGCGGTGGGCGCTGGGCCGGGTCGAGCGTTCGGGCGGGTTCGTCACCCGGATGACCTGGCATCTCGTCGACGGCTCGTCGGTCCGCTGGGCGTCGCGGGCGGTCCGTCGCCGCGGCCGGGTCGAGATCCGGGACGCCGACGGGAGCGTGACCCGCGTCGTCGGCGCCGAGCCCGCGACCGCGACCCGGCTGGCCCGGGCGAACCTCGCCGCGGGCATCGCCTTCATGATCGGCGGCTCCCTGTTCGCCCTCGGCCCCTTGCTGGCCCAGTTCGGCGCGGGGAGCGTCCGGGGCGTCGACATGGTCTACCTCGTCGGCGGGGTGTTCTTCAGCGCGGGCGGCTACGTCTCGGTGGTGCAGGCGTCGAACATGCCGACCGACATCGACGCGCGCGGCATGCTGCGCACCACGTCGTGGCGGTGGTGGGCATGGTGGCCCCGGCAGATCGGCTGGCTCAGCGCGGCGGTGCTGTTCGCCGGCACCCTGTCCTTCGGGGTCAGCCTCGTCGCCGCGTTCGCGTCCGACCTCACGGCGCGGCAGTCCAACGGGTGGATCTGGTTCCCGGACATCGTGGGCTGTATCTGCTTTCTCGTCTCGGGGCACCTCGCCCTGGTCGAGGTCTGCCACGGCCGCATCGGGCTGCGGCCCCACGATCTCGGCTGGTGGGTGGTGGCGGTCAACCAGCTCGGCTCGGTCTTCTTCTTCCTCGCCGGGCTCGCCGCGTTCACCCGGCCGGCCACGTCGACCGTGGTGGACCTGGGCATGGTCAACTGGGGCACGTTCGCGGGGGCGGTCTGCTTCGTCGTCGGCGGGGCGCTGCAACTCGCGGAACGCCCGGACCGCTGACACCGCGGACAGACCCGCGAGCGCCGGGTCAAGTTCGCCCTCCCTCGGGTCGACGGTGCCGGGGCGCCGTGCTTGACTCGAAAACATGGCCACGCGCGACGAGCGCACGACGGCGCTCTACGGAAACAGATTCCTCACCGAGGAGGCACCCTCCTCGGTGTTCCCGGCGACGGGGATGAGTCCCACCGACACCATGCGGATGCTGGGCGAGGACCTGGCGCTCGAGGGTGACCCCATGCGCAACCTGGCGACGTTCGTCACCACCTGGATGGAACCCGAGGCGCAGCGGATCATCGCCGAGAACCTGCACCGCAACTTCATCGACCACGCGGAGTACCCGATCTCCGCGGAGATCGAGCAGCGGTGCGTGCGGATGCTCGCGGACCTCTTCCACGCCCCCGGGGAGACCACCGGGTGCCGCACCCAGGGGTCGTCGGAGGCGATCATGCTCGGTGCGCTCTCGCTGAAGTGGAAGTGGAAGGAGCGCCGCGAGGCAGCAGGTCAGCCCGTCGACCGCCCCAACCTGGTCTTCGGCGGCGACGTGCACGTGGTCTGGGAGAAGTTCTGCCGGTACTTCGACGTCGAGCCCCGGATCATCCCGCTGGCGAAGGACAAGTACACGATCGGGCCCGACGACGTGTCCCCGTACCTCGACGAGAACACGATCGGCGTGGCCGCCGTGCTCGGTACCACCTTCACGGGGCACATGGACGACATCGTCGGCATCAACCGGCTGCTCCTGGACGTCCGGGCGGAGCGCGGGCTCGACATCCCGCTGCACGTCGACGGCGCCAGCGGCGGCTTCGTCTGGCCCTTCCTCTACCCCGACTCGCCGTGGGACTTCCGGCTGGAGCAGGTCCGGTCCATCAACGTGTCGGGCCACAAGTACGGACTGGTCTATCCCGGGATCGGCTGGCTGGTCTTCCGTGAGACGTCGGACCTCGCGAAGGACCTCGTGTTCTACGAGAACTACCTGGGCAAGACGGACGCGACCTTCACGCTCAACTTCTCGACCGGCGCGGCGATGGTGCTCGCCCAGTACTACAACTTCGTGCGGCTCGGCCGTGAGGGCTACACCTACGTGATGACGCAGATGCAGCAGAACGCCCGGGTGCTGGCGGCCAACCTGCGCGAGACGGGGCGGTTCGAGGTGATCGGCGACGACGCCGAGCAGCTGCCGCTGGTCGCCTTCCGGCTGGCGGGCGACCACGTGGGGTACGACGAGTCGGACATCGCCTGGCAGCTCTCGGCGGAGCGCGGCTGGATGGTGCCGGCGTACACGCTCCCGCCGGACGCGCAGGACGTGAAGATCCTCCGCGCCCTGGTCAAGGAGACGATGAGCCGGGCCCAGGTGGACCGGCTGACGCAGGACATCGAGGACGCCTGCACGACCCTCGACCTCAAGGGTGGCGCGCACCCGACCGAGCGGCTGCAGGCCAAGACCGGTACGGGCTACTGACCCGCGGGGGCCGGGTCGTCGGCAGGGTCGTCGGCCGGGTCGTCGTCGAAGGCCCGCAGGCCGTCGATGCTCGTCAGGTTCTTCCGTCGCCGGTACTCCTGCTGCCCGGCCTCGCCCTTGCGCTCGAAGTAGGGGCCCATCAGGTCCCGCTCGCCCTCGTACGCCATGAGCGGTACGCCCCAGCCGCAGCTGTCGGAGACACGGTCGACGTCGACGACGACGACCGCGCGGGCGCCGGGCACGTTGATGAAGCCGCCCGCGAGCGCCGCGTACCCGTCGTCGTACCGGGTCACGACGCGGCCGGTGCCGTGCAGCCGGACGATGTTCGGCGGGCCGTCGAACGCGCAGAACATGACGGTGATCCGGCCGTTCTCGCGCAGGTGCGCGATGGTCTCGCTGCCGCTGCCGGTGGCGTCGAGCCAGGCGAACGTGTGGTCGTCGAGCACGCCGAAGGTGCCGGGGACGCCGCGGGGCGAGAGGTTGACGTGCCCGTCCGCGGCCAGGGGCGCCGTCGCCACGAAGAACACGGGCTGCCGTTCGACGAACTCGCGCAGCCGGCCTTCGATCCGTTCGTGCAGCTTCATGGCCCGCATGCTGCCATGCGGGGCGCGGCTGATGCTGGGGCGTCCGAGGGACGTCAGGGCGGAGCGACGAGGACGGACGAGGGCGGGCAACCGGCCGGCGTCCGGGGCGCCGGATAGGGTCGGTCGCATGTTCGTGCTGGAGACCGAACGCCTGCTGCTGCGGCCGTGGCGCGTGTCCGAGGCCGCCGTCCAGCACGAGATGTGGACCGAACGCGACCCGCGGGTGCCGCGGCATCGGCGGATCGGCGCCGACGGCCGGCCCACCGTCGAGGACGTCGAGGGCTGGATCCGCGACGGTGCCCCGCCCGGTTCCCTCGGGCTGCCGGCGCTGGAGGTCAGGGCGACCGGCGACGTCGTCGGATACTGCGGGCTGATCGCGAACACGCACGGGCCGGAGGACGAGCCGGAGCTGGCATACGAGCTGCTGCGCCGCGCCTGGGGTCAGGGGTACGCGACCGAGGCCGCACGGGCGGTGCTGGGCTGGGCACGGGAGTCGGGCTACCGGCGGCTGTGGGCCACGGTGCGGGACTGGAACGGCGCGTCGCTCCGGGTGCTGGCGAAGGTCGGGTTCGTGGAGTCCGGCCGCGTGGAGAAGGACGCCGTGCACGGGGACTCGCTGTTCCTGACGACGGAGCTGTGACCGGGTTCGACCGGTCACACAACGTCGAAGAACGTCTCCGGGCGGCCGAGGAACCTCTTCCAGAGGGCGACCGAATCCAGCTCGGACCAGGTGCGCTCGGCGATGCCGTGCTCGGTCATCTCCAGGATCTGCGCCCCGGGGAGCGCCGCCACGAGCGGTGAGTGCGTCGCGTAGATCACCTGGGCGGCGTGGTCGGCCACCAGGTCCTGCAGCCGGTACAGGAGCTGCAGCGTGGACTCGAACGACAGCGGCCCCTCGGCCTCGTCGAGCAGATAGAGGCCGGGACCGCTGAACCGGCCCGAGATGGCCTGGAGGTAGGACTCGCCGTGGCTGACCTCCGTCGACAGCCGGTCGCCGTAGCCGCTCACCCCGGCGCCCGTCATGAACTCCAACATCCCCGCGGCCGTCTCGGCGCGCAGGTAGAACCCCTTCGCCTTCTGCCGGAGCATCCGGGACCCGGCGATCGTCCGGTCCAGGACGAGCGCCTCGCCCAGCGGGCTCGTGTCGAGCTCGCTCGCGTACTTGCGACCGCCGTGGCCACCGCGAACGTCGATCCCGTACTGCTCCGCGATCGCTTCGAGCACGGTGGACTTGCCGGACCCGTTCGCCCCCATCAGGACCACGATGCTGCTGGTCAGCCGCACGCCACGCGCGGCGATCTCGGCGACGGCGGGTACGGTCCACGGCCAGGCGCCGTCTTCGACCAGGGCGGGTCTGACGCTCACTCGCTCGATCAGCACCCCGCCAGGTTAGCCGCGAGGAGGCCGAGCACCGGCGCCCCGCGCTCACTCGACGAGCCCTCGCTTTCGCGGCATATGCCCGTATCCTCACGATGGTGGACACGCAGGAGAGTTCGCCGGGCCGCCGGGCGGGCTGGTTCGGCCAGCACTCGGTCGCCGTCGTGGCGGCCGTCGCCGCCGCGGTGCTCGGCGGCGTGGCGACGGCCTGGGGCGAGAACCTGTTCACCCCGGGCACGTCGGACTCCGAGGCGCAGGTCCGCGTGCTCGAAGCCACGATCAAGGACCTGGAGGCGGCCAACGGCCGGCTCGACGACGAGCTGACCGCCCTGCGCGACCAGAACGACGGCCAGCGGGCCGAGCTCGACGACCTCGAAGCGCAGAACCAGGAGCTGAGAGATGAGATCGATCGCCTCCGTGACCAGGCGAGCGCGGACGACAGCGCCGGGACCGACGCCGGGAATGATGACGGCACGCAGGACGACTCCGCCGGGGGCGCTTCCGCCGTCGTCTCCGGCGTCAGGCGCGAGACGGACGCCGCCGTCCAGGTGATGCTCCACACCTGCCTCGACCTGGACACGACGTCGGCCGGCTGGGGCGCGGCGTCAGTCCCCCAGGACCTCTGCTACGGCGACGCCGGCGTCGAGGGTCCGCGCCTCACGATCATGAGCGGAGTGCCCAGCCGGGCGGACTGCGAGGCGCAGACGACCTGGCAGCAGACCATCGCCTCGGACGCGGTGACCGAGGGGATGCACCTCTGCGTGCAGACCAACGAGCGCCGTACCGCGTACGCGCACATCGCGGCGGTCGACCGAGACGCCGAGACCGTCGCGTTCGACCTCGTGGTCTGGGAGCCGAGCTAGCGCCGCTGCCCGTTGATCACTGCCTTCGCCGCCCGGTCGACGTTGTCGGCGAGCTGGCGGAGCTGTGCACAACCGGCTTCGGGGAGGCGGCCTTCGGGGCTCCGCCCGTCTCGTTACTCATGGGGTGAAGCGTGCCACCGAACCGCCCGGGAATCGACGGAAGTCATGGCTCGAGAAGCGCACGAGCCGAGCCGGCTGTCGAGTCCGGGCAACACGCACCCTGGGCGATGCCGGCGTCAGACCCCCAGCCGCCGGCTCAGCACCGGCACGCCGTCACCCTCCAGGTCCGTCAGCGCCTCGCGCCGTCCCGCCATCGCCATGACCAGGGAGAGCAGCGGACCCTTCGCCACGGGCCCGTCGCCGGTCCGGAACTCCGCGTCGGTGGCCGTCAGCCGGAGCCCCTTGACCAGCGACCTGCTGTTCACCGCGAAGTCCTTCGCCGCGAAGAAGCGCGCGACCAGGATCAGGCCCTCGGCGTCCGGCTCGTGCTCCAGCCCCAGGGGCCGGCGGATGTCCTCGGCATGCACGATCAGCTCGCCCAGCCCGCCCACGCTCTCCTTCCGGGGGAGCGCGATGGGCCCGAATATGGCGTAGCGCTCCAGCGTCTGCGCCGACGAGTCCCCGCGGAACTCCTCCAGCCGCCGCTGGTTGTGCACGTCGGCGTCGAAGCGGGCACCGGCGATGCTGCGCAGCCAGCCCCAGAACGTCAGCGTCGACGCGGCACCCAGGTGCGCGACGACGTCCTCGACGTCCCAGTCGCCGCACAGCGTCGGCGAGCGCCACTGCTCCGGCGTCAGCATGCGCAGGTCGGCGACGAGCGCCGCGTGCTCCCGCTCCTGGATCTGCGACGGTCGAGTCATGGCGGACAGTCTAGGAGCGGGGTACGTCTTGTGATCGGGGCCCTGCCTTCATCCGGCGGGGAAGTAATGGCCGTTGTCCAGATCGGCGAGCAGGCTCGGCTGAGCGGGTTCCCAGCCGAGGGTCCGGCGGGTGATGAGGCTGGACGCCGGGTAGCTCCGCGTGACCACGTTCGTGAGGAACCCGAAATACCCCGGCAGCACCAGCTCGTCCAGGGGCACGCTCACAGCGGGCAGACCCAAGCGGCTGCCGATGGCCTCGGCGATCTCGCGGACCGAGATGCCCCCGTCCCCTACTCCGTGCCAGTACCTGCCGGCTGGGCCCGTCTCCAGCGCCAGGCGGAACACGGAGGCGACATCGCGGACGTGCACGGCGTTCCACTGGTTCGCGCCGTCTCCGGGATAACCGGCGAAGCCCTTCTCCTTCGCGAGCGCGATCAGCATGGGGAGGAAGCCGGCACGATCGGTCGTGCTGTGCGCGATGTTGGCGATCCGCACGACCGAGGACCGCACTCCCCGCTCGGCGAGTCCGACCACGGCGGCTTCCACGACGTTACGGGCCCGCAGGGTGCCCTTGTGCTCGTCGCCGACGGGAAGGGCCGGGTCCTCCTCGGTGGCCGGCCGGCCCAGGTTCCGCCCGTTCCCGGGCGAGCCGATGCTCCCCGCCGCGACCAGCGGCTTTCCGGTTCCCGCGAGTGCCTCGCCGTACGCGAGCACGACCGGGAGCTCCGCGGCGGTCACGGCGTCGATCCCGCCGGACGGAAGCAGGTCTTGCCGGTGCGCCACGTGGATGACGCCGTCGGAGTCCGCGGCCGCCTCCTTGAGCACGTCGAGGTCCTGGAGATCGCCGCGGCGTACCTTCGCGCCGAGTGCGGACAGGGCCGCCGCGGCCGTGTCCGACCGGGCCAGGCCGGTGACCTCGTGCCCGGCGGCGAGGAGCTCGGGGATGATGTACGAACCGGAGTGGCCGGTCCCGCCGGCGACGAAGACGCGCACGCTGCTGCTCCTTATGAGTTGTGCGGGATGAGTTGTGCGGGCGTGTGATGCGGGTAGGTGAACTGGCGCAACAGATGTTGGTGGAAGTGCGCTCAGCCCGTGAATTCGTCGACGCCGAGGGCGAAGCCCCAGTGGCCCACCCCGTTGCCGGCGAGGCTCACCGTGACCAGGCCCATCCCTTCCAGCCAGTGCGCCATCCTCAGGCCGCCGACGTCGAGCGGGCGCAGCCCGAGGCTCTCGACGAACGTGGCCACGTGCACCTTGGCCTGCGCGTCGTCGCCGGCGATGAAGACGTCGGGCCGGCCGTTCTCCAGGACGTTGCGGAAGATGGTGTTGAAGGCCTTCACCACACTCGCGCCGGCCGGGGCCACCTTGGCGACCTCCTGCGCGATCGAGGTCTCCTCGCCGTGGGCAAGCCCGTCGAACGTGGCGTTGAAGGGGTTGCTGATGTCGACGATGATCTTGCCCGCAAGAGCGTCCCCGTACTCGGCGACGACCGGGACGACGCCGTCGTACAACAGCGCCGTGATGACGATGTCCCCGGCCGGGACGGCGCCCCACTTGCCCGCCGTCGCGCCGCCGCCCTGAACCCTGGCCAGGTCGTCGGCCTTGGACTGATCGCGTCCCATGACCTCGACGGTGTTGCCGCCCGCCACCGCGAGCGTGCCGATGGCACGGGCCATGTTTCCCGTACCGATGAGGGTGATGCTGCTCATGAGTTGTGCTCTCTTCCCGATGCGTGGTTCCTGGTGCGTGCTTCAGATGGCGGTGGTGCCGCCGTCGGCGACCAGTTCCAGGCCGTTGACGTAGCTGGAGTCGTCGGAGGCGAGGAACAGGGCGACGGCGGCGATCTCCTCGGGGCGGCCCATCGTTCCGCGGGGGATGAGGGACTCGAATGCGGCCTTGGTCGCCTCGTCGAACAGTTCTTCCTGCTTGGCTGTGGCGACCTGGCCGGGGGTCAGGACGTTGACCCGGATCTTGCGGTCGCGCAGCTCGTTGAGCCAGACGCGGGCCCAGGCCTGCTGGACGGCCTTGCTCCCCGCGTAGAGGCTCCAGCCGGGGAAGGCGCCGAGTGAGGCGTTGGACCCGGTCATGAGGATCGAGCCGTTGTCGTTGATCAGCGGCAGTGCCTTCTGCACGGTGAACAGGGTGCCGCGCGCGTTGAGCGAGAAGGCACGGTGGAACTGTTCCTCGGTGATCTCACCGAGGACGGCGGGTTCGCCCAGCCCGGCGCTGGCCCACAGCACGTCGATCGAGCCCTTCTCCCGCTTGACGGTGTCGTACAGGCGGTCCAGGTCGTCCAGCTCGGCCGCGTCACCCTGCACGGCGGTGACGTTGCGGCCGATCAGCCTGACGGCGTCGTCCAGCGCCTCCTGCCGCCGGGCCTGGATGAAGACGTGCGCTCCCTCCTCGACGAACAGCTTGGCGCCCGCCAGTGCCATTCCGGTGGATCCGCCGGTGATCACCGCTACCTTGCCATCGAGCTTTCCCACTATCACTCCGTTGAATTGATGGATACTGCGATCAGATCCCGATGCCGAATTTCGGTTGCCGAATTCCGGCGTCGAATTCTTGTGCGGGAATCTTGTGCCGAATTCGCTCGGCCTCATGAACGATGCCATTGGCGCGAACGTGCCGTCCAAGACCCTTTTCAGCCGCGGTGATACCTTGGGGGCATTGCCGGACCGGGAGGGCCCATGGATCTGGACCTGCGCAAGCTGCGCTACTTCGTCGCCGTCGCCAACACGCTGCACTTCGGTCGCGCCGCGGAGGAGCTGCACATCGCGCAGCCGGTGCTCAGCCGGCAGATCCGCGCGCTCGAACACGATCTCGGCGCCACGCTGTTCACCAGGGACAGCCACGGCGCGGCGCTGACCGACGCGGGTCGACAGCTGCTGGACGACGCCGGTCCGCTGCTCGCCTCCGCGCACGCGGTCCGGCGCCGGGTGTCCGCGGCCGCCCGCGGCAGCCGGCGGCTGGTGGTCGGCTTTCGGGCGGGCATCCCGGTCATCCCGGCGGCGCGGGAGTTCGAGGCCCGGCATCCGGACGTCGTCGTGGACGTGCAGCGCATGGAGTGGGACGACCAGGCGCCGATGCTGCTCGACGGCCGCGTCGACGTCGGCTATGTGCGGCTGCCCATCGACGAGACCGGACTGCGCCTGACACCGCTCTACACCGAGCCGCTCATGGTGGTGCTGCCCGCCGGTCACCGGTTGGCCGGCAAGGAGGAGGTCACCGAGGCCGACCTGGCCGGCGAGCCGCTGGTCTGGCACGCCGACGCGAGCACGCAGCCCACCAGGCGCCCGCACCCCGACTCCGGGCTCCGGGTGCGCGGGGTCGAGGAGAAGCTCGAGCACGTCGCGGCCGGCCGGGGTATCTCGTTCGTGGGGCGTTCGGAGACCGTGTTCTACTCACGTCCGGACATCAGCTACGTGCCCGTCCCGGATCTGGCGCCCGAGCAGATTTACCTGGCCATGGCGGCGTCGCGCACCTCGCCGATGGCCGACGACTTCTTCGCCGCGGCTCAGGCGACGGCTGAGATCACGGCGGAATGCGGGAACTACGAGATGTGGCAACGTGCGAACGACGCCGTTTCACGGCGCAGTTGACCGGTCGCGGAGACGCGGACGTCTCCTGGCGGGGTGGCCATGAACCGGTACGAGACGAGGCGCTGAGCGCGGTCCTTCCTCGGCGGGTTCGGCCGACGGGTTGCGCGCTCGACCTCACCCGTTTCGGATGACTCGCGGGGACCGTCCCGGGCGCATACTGGCGCCGAGAGTGAGGTCGAGATGTGTCGTTGGCTCGCGTATTCAGGTTCGCCGGTGCTTCTGCAGGATCTTCTCTACAAACCTGAGAACTCGCTGGTGGTGCAGAGCAGGCACTCACGCCTGGGCGTGGAGACCATCAACGGTGACGGTTTCGGTGTCGGCTGGTACGGCGCCCTGGAGGAACCAGGCATCTACCACAGCACCGAGCCCGCATGGAACGATCGCAACCTGCGAGAGCTCTCAGCCCACGCATCCGCCGGGCGGGTCTTCGCTCACATCCGCGCATCGACCGGCACGGCGGTGCAGCAGACCAACTGTCATCCCTTCCGGCACCGCAGCTGGCTCTGGATGCACAACGGGTCCATCACGGACTTCACGGTGCTGAAGCGCGACCTGATCCTGGCCGTCGATCCTGCCCTCTACACGGAGATCGAGGGATCGACGGACTCCGAGCTGTTCTTCTTCCTGGCCCTGACCTTCGGACTCGAAGAGGACCCACCCGAAGCAGTGGCCCGAGCAGTCGGCCTCATCGAGGAGACGGGGCGACGCCACGGCATCGAGCACCCGATCCAGATGACGGTGGCCACCACCGACGGGACCACCACGTGGGCGTTCCGCTACTCCAGCGTGGGCAAGTCTCGGTCGCTGTTCCACAGCACCGACATCTCCACGCTCCGACTCCAGTACCCCGACAACCCCGTGCTGCACGAGCTCTCCAACGACGCACGGCTCGTGGTGTCCGAACCGCTGGGGGACCTGCGCGGAGCATGGCGAGAGGTGCCGGAGTCCACGTGCCTCGTCGTCCATGGCGGCCGCGAGGAGCTTCGCGAATTCTCACCCACGCATGCCCTGGGATGACGGCCGGAGCGACCACCCCGCGAACGCTCTCGCGCCCTGATCCGGGGCCCTGCGGTCATCACCCCAGAGGGGCCCGGAGGCCCTGTGGTGGCTACTGTGGAAGACGCAGGGGGCTGTCACCCAGGAGGGCGCTGTGGCAGAACATGCCCGCGAGAGAACCAAGCTCCTGCTTGATGCCATGGCGAACTTTGGACGCGGTCTTGATCTTGAAGCCGTCTTGAATCAGATCAGTGCGGTCGCTGCTCAGCTGGTCGGGGCGCGGTATGTGGCACTCGGCGTACTGGGCGACGACGGGCGCATCGCCCGGTTGCTGACGGTCGGGCTCTCAGCCGCGCAGGTAGGGGCCATCGGCCCTTACCCGACGGGGCGCGGAATCTTGGGCGAGCTGATCCGGCGCCAGGTGCCGTTGCGGCTGCATGATCTTTCGGCACACCCGGCATCCGTGGGTTTCCCGGCCAACCATCCGCCCATGCGGTCCTTCCTCGGGGTGCCGCTACGTGTGCACGGCACGGCGTTCGGCAATCTGTATCTCACGCAGAAGGTGGACGGTGGCGACTTCACCGATGAGGACGAGCGGCTGCTGGAGGCACTGGCCGCCGGAGCGAGCGTCGCCATCGAGAATGCTCACCTCTACGAGGAGTCGCGCCTGCGGGAGCAGTCGGCACGTGCAAACGACGAGATCTCCCG
Source organism: Promicromonospora sp. NPDC050262 (assembly GCF_040655935.1). NCBI lineage: Bacteria > Bacillati > Actinomycetota > Actinomycetes > Micrococcales > Promicromonosporaceae > Promicromonospora > Promicromonospora sp. NPDC050262. The sequence continues at coordinate 515,986 of NZ_JBFAKX010000001.1, forward strand.
CCGGGTGCTCGCCGGTCACTCACAGGAGGACTTGCACGCCCTGATCGCGGACCGTGCCCTGCACGTGGCAGACGCGGATCTCGCGGTCATCGCCAGGCCGGAGCCCGAGTCAAAGCGCCTTGTTGTGAGATCCGCGTCGGGGGCCGAGGCCAAGCGACTGGTCGGCGTCATGCTCCCGCCGGGTAGCACCTTCTCGGGCGCCGCGTTCGAGCCGGATGGGTCGAGCGTCGCCCCCGACGCCATGGCGGACGAACGCGCCCAGCTCTCCTTCGATCTGCGCCGTGAGATCGGCGCCCTCCTGGCGTTTCCGCTGGGAGAGCCAAGCAGTACGCGTGGGGTGCTGGCCATCGGGAGGTACGGCGGCAGGGTGCCGTTCGCGCCCCTCGTCGTCGAGGCGTTGCAGGGTTTCGCGGCTCAGGCGGCCGTTGCGCTGGAGCTGGCGGAGCATCGAGCGGACGTCGAGCGGTTCGCCGTGCAGCGTGACCGGGGGCGCATCGCGCGCGACCTGCACGATCTCGCCATCCAGCGCCTGTACGCGACCGGCTTGTCGCTGCTGGCCGCCGGCCGCGACCTCGACGATGATCACGCACGACGGATCGGCCGGGCGGTCGACGAGATCGACGAGACGATCGCCCTGATCCGGACCACGGTGCACAGGCTGCAGCCCGAAGGTGCGGGCTCACGACAGGCGGGCCTGAGATCACGGGTCTACGCGGAGATCGATGCGGCAACCAGCCGGTTGGGCTACGCGCCCCGGTTGCGGTTCGACGGCCCCGTCGATGCTGCTGTCCCACCGAACATCGCGGATCATGTCGTCGCTGTCCTGCGCGAGGGGTTGTCGAACGTCGCCAGGCATGCGCACGCGCGGACAGTCTCGGTACGCCTGGTGGCGTTGGACGACGTCGTCCTCACCGTGGCCGACGACGGAGTCGGCATTCCTACCGACGTTCCCCTGAGCGGGCTACGCAACCTCGCCCGGCGGGCAGCAGACCTCGGTGGTGCGCTCAGTGTTCAGCCGGCCGGGGCGAACGGCACTCGCCTGGAGTGGCGGGTCCCCCTGTCCCAGAGCTGACCCTGCCTCCGCGTCATGGCCTCTGCCGGCCGAGTTCGTTCATGACGCGATCACCGGCAGCTGCTGGTCAACGGCTATCTTGCGCCGAGTCCGGTCTGCTTCCTGGCACGCATCGCGTCCAGCTGCACTGTCGAGGGCTTCATGCCGCGCGTCACGGTCTCGACGACCCAGTCCCTGGCGACTCGGTGGGCCTGCCCTTCCGTCCCGAATCGTGCGGCGGACTGGAGACCGTCCGGGCCACTGAACTGCCACTCGTAGGAAGCCTCCGGGTCGGCCCGATCGACCATCCTCAAGCTGTAGGGACAGATCTCCAGCACCGCGCCGCGGGTCCCCGAGCTGTCCTGGACGTTCAGGAGGCTCGTCCGGTCGGGTGCAGCGGGGAAAGCGACGCCATACGCGAGCGCGAGCAGGTCGTGCGCTGACAGACGGTGCATGAGCCCCACCTCGGGTCTTGGGTCCTCCGAGCATAGAACCACCGACTGTGGGTGCCGGGCCCGTACGTCGCTCTCGCAGGTCGCGGACGCGTCTGGTCAGGCGGAGAAGTTCATCCGTGGGTCCGCTGCCGATCACGGCACCTGGTTCTAGCATCCGAGTATGTCGGCTGACGTCATACTCACGATGCCTGGTGCCCTGCGTGGTCTGTCGGGTTCCACGGCGACCTACCTGCCCAAGGCGTGGGTTCGATCTGCGGCTGCGATCGCCGCCGGTCATCTGGCGCTCTCCTCAGAAGTCGCGCTGGCCTTCGAGGGACGGCCTGCGGCACGCGGTGGCATCGTCCTGGGGCCTTCCACGATGATGGCCGGCTTGGTCGACCGGGCGGCGGTACATCGCCGTGGAGCGCTCGGGCCACAGGCGCTGGGCGGTTCGGGGATCGACGTCGCCTATCCGCACAAGATCGCCGAGGCAGCCAACCTGCCGATCATCGTGCCTGCGGCAGACGCCGTGCAGTACATGGCCGACTACGCGATCGCCGTGCGGAGCATGTCCTACGGCAGCCCGCTGAGCATCACGCTCAACTTCGGGCCTCTCGGCAGTGTGCTCAAGGCCGGCCTGGAGGTGATGGTCGGCCCCGGCGGCCTGCGTCAGGTGATCCGTGCCGGGCACGAGATCAGACCTGAGGCGGAAGGTGAACAGCCCGACCAGGTTGCACCGGTGCTCGAACGGCAGCACCAGGAGGCGCTGTACCGCAGCGCTGGTGGTGCCACCGTGGCGGCGGCGGCCATCGCTCAGGCCCTGGGCGCCGCAGGACACCCGCCCGAGCTCACCGGCCCGCTCGCGGACGAGATCATCATGGCGCCCGACCTCGTGCCGGACGTACACGCGACGCTCGGATCAGGTGTCGAGGTCCACGCCGGTGGCGAGTACGGATCCGAGGACGACATCTATTTCGCGCGTCCCTGAACTCTCGTCCCTCGACGTCGGGTATCACGTCAAGCCGCTGCTTGCGTGGGCCGGTATCGCATGGCGACCGCCCCCGACCGGAACTCATGGCGGTCCACGAGCTCGAGCTGGATGCGCTCGCGCAGACCGGCGAGCAACGTCGGCCCGTGTCCGGCGAGGACCGGCTGCACAACGAACTCGTACTCGTCGATCAGTCCCAGATCTGCCAACGCCAGGGGCAGCGTCACGCCACCCACCCACAGGCCCTCGCCTGACTCCTGCTTGAGCTGCTGCACCGCTTGACCCAGGTCGCCTCCCACCAGCTCGGCATTCCAGTCGACCTCGCTCAGCGTGCTCGACACGACGTACTTCTTCGCCCGGTCGATGGCCTCGGCGAACGGGGTCTCCCACTCACCCATCCAGTCGGGCCACGTCCCTGTGGCCGGCTGCCGCCACGCCGACTCCATCATCTCGTAGGTCACCCGGCCGAAGAGCAGGGCATCGGCTCGCTCCATCTCAGCGGTCCAGTAGCGCATCGACTCCTCGTCCGGGGGGAGCCCTGCCTCGTGGTGGCAGCAACCGTCGAGTGTGACGTTGATCGAGTATCGAAGTGGTCTCATCTTGTTGCTCTCCCTTGATGCGCCCCGCGTTCACCGGACCGTACTCAGCTCAGACGACTATCGGCGCCATTTCTCATCGTGCCCGATCCTGGAGTTGCACCTCTCGTAGCGGTATGTGGTCCGGTTGACTCACGTCCCGCCCACTGAGGAAGGCCCTGCCCATGTATTCGTCGTTCATCCCGCCGCGCCACGTCAAGATCGGTGACGCGGCGGCCTTCGTCGGCACCACACCGCGGGCGATCCGTCACTACCACGAGATCGGCCTGCTCCCCGAGCCCGAGCGGGGCAGTGACGACCGCCGCCGCTACGGATACGAAGACATGATCCGGCTGCTGTGGATCCGCAAGATGGCCGACGCCGGGATCGCCCTGGACGACGTCCGTGACGCCTTCGCCGACACGGCACCTGCAGGTGCCGACAGCGACCACGACGTCGCGAGCATCCTGGAACGGCTGGAGGAAACCCTCGTCGCCCAGGAAGCAGAGCTGCGGCGGCAGCGGACCGCCGTGCAGCGCATGCGCACCGAGGGCAGCAGGATGGGCCTGCTCTCCGACTTCGTCACCAGCCGCCTCAAGAGCCTGCCCGAGGGTTCCCTGCGCCAGGCGGACCTGGACAACCTGCTGGTCATCGAGCGGATCTTCGGCCCGCTCGGTGCGGCCGTCAACGCCACCCGTTACATCGCCCTGGCCACCGACCCGGGTCTGCGGGAGGAGTCCGACCGCGTTGATGCCGCCGAGGAGGCACTCGACGACACGATCGCTGTCGACGACCCCCGCGTGGCACAGGTGGCTGCCGAACGGCACGCCTTCGAACTGGCGCTGCATGCCGTCATCGAGGATTCCGGCCTGGCGCAGAGCGACGATGCGCTCTTCGACTCCTGGGACGCGTTGCACCCCGCTACCGCCGATGAGGGTACGAACGAGGCAGGCCAAGCCACTGGCAGGGGGCACGAGTCCATGAGCGCGTTCGAAGCCACCGGAAAGATGCCCTACGGCTTCTCCCCCGCCCGCCTGCGCTGCATGCAGTTGGCCGAGGAACTCGCGGCCCACGAGTCACGACGCGCCGTCGGGTAGGGCTGACGTACCGTGCTGTCCGCACAACCGATGACCGATGCCGTGAAGACCTCCTGACCGACCGAACGGGCGGTCACCGGTGTTGCCGGCAACCCTCAGTCAGCAGAGTCAGTCGTCCGCTCGTCGGTCAGGTCCGGTCTCGACAAGGGATCACGATGCGTTGAAACCTGGATCGCGGCGACGACCTCTGGGCAGGTCAGAGCGTTAAAAGCGGACGAGCCGGTCTGTACGCCGGGTTCTCCCGCGGGCTGTCACGGTATGTCTCGCGGTGTCCGACGAACTGGTTGGGCACCGCGAGATCGTTGGAATCTCGAGGATCTCACGGTGTCACGCTGCGTTGGTGGGAGTGGCGCCGCATGGGCTCAGACGGCGGTCATGTGTACCCGATGTGTACCCGGCCGCTCCCCACTCACACGGCGCACAGACTTGCATTGAGCGATTTCCAGGTGCCCTGGTCGCATTGGACAGCGCCGTCGCCACGCTGATCGCAGGCGCGCTGGCACGGTCCTGAGCAAAGGCCCAGCAGCCGCGTCGGCCTTCCGCCCGCTCAGCAGAGCAGGCCGGAGTCATGGCGGTGTCGATGTCCGCCCTGGTGCCGGCCACGCGGGTCAGGTGGGTTGGATGGCGCCCATTGCCTGGTCGAGCAGATCGCCGAACGGCGGCGCCTGGTTGGTGGTGAGCCACGTGGTCCCGGCCGCGATGAGGCAGGAGAAGGCGGCGCCGACGATGGCCGCGGCGCGCGGGTCGGCCGGATCGAGCCAGCCGGTGCGAGTGCGTGTCTCCTTGAGCACGAGCTCCTGCATCCGGGACACCCGGTCGAGGTAGCTGGCGTTGAGCGTCGGATGGTCCCGCACGATCTTCTCCATGGCGATCGTTGTGGCTCCCCGGGCTTCGCTCTCGAAGTATTCGGCGACCCGGCCGAACACCTGCCGCAGCGACGCCCAGATGGGTTCGCCGGCCGGGCGGGCGGCCAGGTCCTCGGCGAGCTGCTCACCAAGGACCTCGTACTTGCCCATCACGAGCTCTTCCTTCGACGCGAAGTAGCGGAAGAACGTGCGCTTGGACATACCGGCCGCCGCCGCCAGATCGTCGATGGTCGTCTCGTCGTAACCCTTTTCGACGAACAGGTCAACGGCGAGCTGCGTCAACTCGCCGCGGACGGCCCGGCGGGTGCGTTCCCGGACCGGGAGTGGATCGCGCTGCATGACGATAACAATACCACGCAGGCGCACTCTTGACACCGAGTGACATGTTTGACGTACAGTAGCCAGAGAGCCGATGCGTGACATGGGCGGCCAGCCCCCCTCATCCCGGCCGAAGGCATCCAGAAGGAGCAACGTCATGCCCACCACCAAGCGCCGCGCACTGATCCTCATCTCGTCGGCCCGACAGCTGCCGCTGGCCCAGCCGGCCGAGGTCACGTCGATCTCGACCGGGTTCTTCCTGGTCGAGATGGCTCAGGTACTCAAGGAGTTCGAGAACGACTACAAGTTCACCTTCGCCACCCCCGACGGCAACGCCCCACAGCTCGACATCAACGGCATGGCGCTGGCGGTGAACGCCGTCGAGAAGGTCGGCGCCAGGACCATGCCCCTGCGCATGGAGCAGCGCCGCAGCTCGTTCACCGTCAGCGGCTTCCGGGAGCGCCACCCCGATATGGTGGCCCGCCGCGAGCAGGAGGTCCGGCTGCTGGAGCGGCACCTCGGCCGGATCCCGGTCTCCGAGCTGCTGCCCAACAGCGAGCCGGAGCTGGCCGAGTACCGCCCCGAGCTGCTCCGCCGCCTCAACAAGCTGCCCGAGGGGACCTTCCACTCGCTGCCCGAACTCGTCGGGCGCCACCGCGACCAGGCCGACCCGTTCACCTTCGCCGACTTCGACTTCATCCACACCCCCGGCGGTCACGCCCCTATGGTCGACTTCCGCGACAACCCGTGGGTCGGCGAAACCCTCCACCTGGCCCGGGAGAACGACGTCACCATCTCGCTGATCTGCCACGCACCCATCGCGGTGACCTCCACCCGACAGCGCGTCGACGCACAGGGCCGCCCCTACACCGTCAGCGACAACCCGTTCGCGGGCACACCCATCTCGACCGTCCCCACCATGGGCGAGATCTTCGCGCTGCGGTTCCTCTACCCGCACGTCCCGGGCAAGAAGACCCGGTTGACCTACTTCGTCGACCAGGCCATCAAGGAAGCCGGCTTCACCCTCGTGCGCAACGGGGCCGCGCCGAAACTGGCCTACGAGCCGTCCGTGCGGCTGCTCACCGGCAACGGCCCGCAGGCCATCGACCGGCAGACAACCAAGCTGCGCAGCATCCTCACCAGCAACCGCACCGCCCTCCGCGTCGGCGACAAGCAGCTGAGCAAGTAGCCACTACCGCCGCCCACCTCCACAACGAACTCAAAGATCGTCGGATCGCCATACCGCGTGCGGATGGCCGTCCATACCCACAGGAGCTTTTACGTCATGAGCAAGGTCTGGTTCATCACGGGTTCGTCGCGCGGTTTCGGCCGCGAGTTCGCCCTCGCCGCCCTGAAGCGCGGCGACCAGGTCGCGGCAACCGCCCGGGACACCACAACGCTGACCGACCTGGTCGAGCGGTTCGGTGAGGCGGTGCTGCCGCTGCGTCTGGACGTCACCGACCGTGCGCAGGTGTTCGAGGCGGTCGCGGCGGCCAAGGAGCGGTTCGGCCGGCTGGACGTGGTGGTCAACAACGCCGGTTACTCCCTGATCGGCGCCGTGGAGGAACTCGGCGAGCAGGAGCTGCGCGACCAGCTGGAGACCAACGTGTTCGGCGTCTTCCACGTCACCCAGGCGGTACTGCCCGTCCTGCGGGCGCAGGGCAGCGGCCACATCGTCCAGATCTCCTCGGCCATGGGGGTGGCCACCTTCGGCGGCACGGGCGGTTACAGCGCCTCCAAGTGGGCGCTGGAAGGCCTGAGCGAGGCGCTCTCCCAGGAAGTCGCGGCCTTCGGCATCAAAGTCACGATGATCGAACCCGGCGCCTTTGCCACCGACTTCGCGAGCTCGTCGGTCTTCACCGCGCACCGCCAGGACGCCTACGGCCCCCTGCACGCGTCGCTGAACGAGATGGGCGCCTCCGCCCAGGCGCCCGGCCCCGGGGCTGTCGGCGAGGCGATCCTCCAGCTCGTCGATGCCGAGGAGCCGCCGCTGCGTGTGTTCTTCGGCGAGCAGCCCTCCCAGTGGGTGCCCGCGGTGTACCAACAGCGCCTGGAGACCTGGGCCGAGTGGGCGCACGTGTCCAAGGGCGCGGAAGGCAAGTAGGAACGCCCGGCCCTCAGGCCATGACACGTAGGGCCCACCCACAACGAACTCAAAACAATCCGGACAGCCCTCCCCCTTGCGGGTGGCCGTCCACACCAACAGGAGGTTTACATCATGAGCAACGTCTGGTTCATCACCGGCGCGTCGAAAGGCTTCGGCCGCGAGTTCGCCCTCGCCGCCCTCGAGCGTGGCGACCAGGTCGCAGCGACCGCCCGCAACACGGACACCCTGAGCGACCTGGTCGAGCAGTACAGCGACGCCGTCCTCCCGGTCCAGCTCGACGTCACCGACCGCGACCAGGTGTTCGCTGCGGTGAAGTCCGCACACGAGACGTTCGGGCGGATCGACGTCGTCATCAACAACGCGGGCTACGGGCTCTTCGGAACGGTCGAGGAGATCACCGAGCAGCAGCTGCGTGACCAGCTCGAGACGAACCTGTTCGGCGTCTTCCATGTCACGCAGGCCGTCCTCCCGATCCTCCGCGAGCAGCGCGCGGGCCACATCATCCAGATCTCGACCATCGGCGGCATCGCCGCGTTCCCGGCCCTCGGTGGCTACCACGCCTCGAAGTGGGCACTGGAAGGGATGACGGAGGCACTCGGCCAGGAAGTGGCCGGCTTCGGCATCAAGGTCACCCTGGTCGAGCCCGGCGGCTTCGCCACCGACTGGTCCGGTGCCTCCGCCGTCGTCGCCGACACGCATCCCGCGTACGCGGCTCTGCACGAGAACATGGCCGCGCGGCTGGCGCAGGTCGTACTCCCGGAGCCGGTCGGCTTCAAGTCCGCGATCCTCCAGGTCGTGGACGCCGAGGAGCCGCCCTTGCGCGTGTTCTTCGGGGAGGGGCCGACGCAGCTGGCACCGCAGGTCTACCAGCAGCGCCTGGCCGAGTGGGCCGAGTGGGCGCACGTGTCCAAGGCCGCAGAAGGCAAGTAGAAGGCGCCCGGCCCGCGGGCCATGACACGCCCACACCACGGCGTGCACCCGCACCGCCGGCATCTGAGGGAGCCCGGGCGGCACCCCCGCCCGGGCTCCTCACCCGCAGCGTGAAGCCTGGGTCCGAGTGATCCGGGTCAGAAGTCTCCGGCGATCCGCCAGCAACCGAGCCACGCCCTCATCACCCCGGCGCCTGGTGCAGTCCCGGCGACCTGACCGGGTCAGCGCCGGACGACGCGCATCGCAACCTGGACGATGTCCCCCTCGCCGACGCCCTCCGCGCGCTGCACCGCAACCTTGACTGGGAGCAGGTACCGGCCGTCCCTGGGGAAGATCGCCGTCGTGAACTCGGTCCGTCCGATCGTGGCGATCACCGGAACCTGGCCCCAGTAGACGACGTCGCGGGCGGCCTCACGGATGTCGTCGCTGTCGCCCTCGGGGATCGCGACGAAGAGGTACGGCGCCGGGCCGCGCCATTCGACCACAGGTCCGCTGAATGCCCACTCCATTCGAGCAGTGTGCCCGGACCGCCATCGCATGTCACGGCCAGCGCCCGTCGCTGACCAACGGCAGCACTCCCCGCGCCAACTGGTCGCTGAGAGCCGCTATGTCGACATCGCCGAGGCCTTCCCTTCGCGACGTGGTCGCCACGCTAGTGGAGTTCCATGCCACCGCTCTGTGGACACGCAGCATCATGTGACTAGCTGGCTGCGGAGACGCTGCTGGTAGCGGCAGCGACCGCTTAGGACGCTCGGCGGGAGGAGATACGCATGGCCAACCGGTACTCCTCCACGGGCCCGACCCCTGAAGCTTACGCAGGCGACCGGTTCCAAATCCTCTCGCTCGACGGCGGTGGCGCTAAAGCGCTATTCACCGCAAGTGTCCTCGCTCGCTTCGAGGAAGACCACGGCGTCAGGGTTGTCGACCGCTTTGACCTCATCACAGGCACTTCAGCCGGCGGCATCGTGGCACTATGCCTAGGCGCCGGTCTGCCACCAGCTGAGATTGCCGACCGTTACCTCGAACTGATCACCAAAGTCTTCCCCCGCAGCAGGCGACGCAAGTGGCGCCCCAGTCGCCTGGTGCGGCCCAGCTACTCGGGTAACGCCCTCCGCGAAGCTCTGGTCGAGGTGTTCGGTGACCGTCTGCTTGGCGAAAGCAGCAAGCGACTGCTTGTACCCTCCTGGAACGTCCAGAGCGGCGAGGTGCACCTCTTCAAGACGCCACATAGCGAACGACTCGTTCGAGATCGAAACGTAAAGATGGTCGACGTCGCGCTCGCCACATCGGCTGCACCGACGTACTTCCCAGCGGCGACGGCCGACTCTTCGCAGCTAATTGACGGCGGGGTCTTCGCCAACAATCCGTCGGTATTCGCCATCAGCGAGGCCAAGAGCATGCTCGGCGTCCCACTAGAGTCGATTCGGGTTCTCAGCATTGGGACGATGGTGCCCTTCACCGACCACTCTGACCGACTCGATAACGCCGGGATCGGCCGATGGGCCGCTGCCGCAGTAAACACCATCCTTACTGCGAGTAGCCACAGCAACAATGGTCTAGCACAACACCTGATCGGCTTCGACAACTTCGTCCGCTTAAACGCCACTGTGCCACAAAGCCTGTTTGCACTTGACCGCATCGACGCCGCCAAGGTAGCGGGCTACGCCGCCACGGTGAGTCGCAACCTCAGTCCGGAGTATGTCGCCAAGTTCATCGATCACACAGCACCAACACCGAGAACGGTGCTCTGCGCCGCTCGGCGTTCTGGGAGACGTGGAAGCGTGCGCTCAAGGAGGCGAAGCTCTCGGGCTACACCTTCCACGATCTGCGCCACTACTACGCGAGCCTGCTCATCCGCCACGGCTCATCCGTGAAGGCGGTTCAGGCACGACTGGGCCACAAGAACGCGAGCGAGACCCTGGACACCTACTCGCACCTCTGGCCTGACGAGGAGGAGCAGACTCGCACAGCGATCGACCTCGTCATGAGCACCCGGCCAACTCCTGCGGCCACGGCGAAGACCAACGAGGCCGCGACCGATGGCGAGCAACAGGCCGCCTGACCCCACGCGGTACACAGTCATGTGTACCCAATGTGTACCGGCCACCTTCGGCCAGCACTCCGCCGCAGGTCAGAGCGTTAAAAGCGGACGAGTCGGTCTGTACGCCGGGTTCTGTTCCCGCGCGCGGTTACCCCCGCGCGGGCGACGGTCATCCATCTAGGCCCTGCGTTGCCGCAGGGCTCGAGCGGTCTACCCGACTGTGCTTCTCAGAAGAGAATCGGGCGAGCAGCCCTCAAACACAGTCTGTCTGACCTTGCTCCAGGTGGGGTTTACCTAGCCGCCGCCGTCACCGGCGGCGCTGGTGGTCTCTTACACCACCGTTTCACCCTTACCCCCGGTCCGGAGACCGAGGGCGGTCTGTTTTCTGTGGCACTGTCCCGCGGGTCACCCCGGGTGGCTGTTAACCACCACCTTGCCCTGTGGAGCCCGGACGTTCCTCGGCGGGCACCCGAGGGTGCCCGACGCGACCGCCCGACCGACTCGTCCGCAGGTAGAAGAGTACCTGCCGGACGCCGGTTCAGACGTCCAGGCGGTACCCCAGCGCCAGCTCGTCCCCCGACACCCCGCGGATCCCCCAGTTCTCGCGCGGGCTCTCCAGGATCACGATCTCCAGATCGTCCACCGCCAGTCCGAGGCGCGGCGCGACGTCGTCGTACAGGGCGGCGATCAGCGCGCGCCTGGCCTCGCGGCTGCGGCCGGTGAAGCAGACGATCTCCACGACCAGGTAGGCGTCCGAGCGCGGGGCGACCAGGTCGCCGTCGTCCAGGAGGAGGAAGCGGTGGAACCGCTTCTCCGGCGGGAGCTGCCAGGTGCGCACCAGCGCCTCGTGGAGCGCGTCGGAGACCTCCGCGCGCCGCTCGCCCCAGACCGACCGGTTCCCGTACACCTTGACCTGCGCCATGCCCGCCAACCCTAGTGGCCCCGGCGACCTGTCCGGGCGGCGACTTAGGCTAGGCGGGTGCTCCTGCTCCTACCGCCCTCCGAGGGCAAGACGCCCGCGCCCGACGGCGCCGCTCCCCTCGACCTGACCACCCTGGCCCACCCGGAGCTCACCGCCCGGCGCGAGCAGGTGCTCGCCGAGCTGGCCCAGGTCAGCGCGCGGCCCGGCGCGACGGCGGCCCTCGGGGTCAGCGACGGGCTCGCCGAGGAGGTGGCGCGCAACACCGCGCTCCACGCGGCCCCTGCGGCTCCCGCGGCCGAGGTCTACACGGGTGTTCTGTACGCGGCGGCCGGCCTCGCCGCGCTGCCCGACGCCGCGGCGCGGCGCGCCCAGGCGAGCGTCCTCACCTTCTCGGGGCTGTGGGGCGTGGTCGCCCCCGGCGACCGCATCCCCGCCTACCGGCTCGGCATGGGCGTCGGCCTGCCCGACGCCGGCCGGCTCGCCACCTTCTGGAAGCCCGCCCTGGCCGAGGTGCTCGACGCGCGGGCCGCGGGCGACGTCGTCGTGGACTGCCGGTCCGCGACGTATGTCGCGGCCTGGAAGCCGCGGACGACGGCCGCCGCCGACGGGACGCCTCCCGCCGAATGGGTCGAGGTGCGGGTACTGCGCGAGACGGACGGGAAGCGCACCGTGGTGTCGCACAACGCCAAGCACACGCGCGGCGTGCTGGCCGGGCACCTGCTGCGCCGCGAGCACGAGGCCCGGACCAGCGAGGACGTGCTCAAGGCCGCCCAGGAGCTGGTGGGGTCCGTGGTGCTCACCGAGATCGGCTCGGGCAAGGACCAGACACTCATCGAGGCGAACCTGCTGGACGGCGGGCCGCGCGGACCGCGGACGCTGGAGCTCGTCCTCGCGTAAGCCTGCACCCCCGGCGTCGGTAACGGCTGGGCCACAGGCCTGGCGCCAACGCCTACCGACCGGTTGGATGTGCGGTCATGAGGATCAGCAGCCTGACGGGCGCCAGGATCGCAGTGGCCGCGGCGTTCTTCGCGCAGGGCTTCGTCTTCATCAGCCTCACCACGCGCCTCCCGCGGTTCCTGGAGCGGTGGGGGATGGACGAGGTGGCGCTCTCGCTGCTGCTGCTCATGATGGTGCTGCTCGCCGGGGTCGGGTCGCTGGTCGCCGAGCGCGCCGCGCACCGCACCGGCAGCGCGCCGATGCTCCGGCTCGGACTCGGGCTGATGGTGGTCGCCGTCCCGGCCATCACCCTGGCGTCTGCCGTCGGCTTCTTCGTCGGCGGGGTCGCCCTCTACGGGATCGCGCTCGGCCTGGTCGACGCCACCTCGAACATGCAGGCCGTCGACCTGGAGCACCGGTACGGCCGCCCCATCCTGCCGTCGTCCCACGGCTACTGGACCACCGGCGGCATCATCGCCGCCGCGATCGCCCTGGCCACGGGGCACCTCTCCCCCGCGGTCGGCGCGTTCGTCGCGGTGGTCCCCGCAGCGATCGCGTTCGCGCGGTTCGTCCCGCGCGTCGGGGCCGCGGCCGACGGCGCACCCGCTATCGGGGCGGCGCCCGGCCTCGCGCCCGACGCCGCCCCGATCCCGTGGAAGCCCATCTGGCTCGTGGGCGCCGGGCTGGTCGTGTTCTACATGGTCGACACCACGGCCTCGACCTGGGGGCCCGTCTACCTCGCGCGCTCCTTCGATGCGCCAGGCAACCTGGTGGCCCTCGCGACCTTCCCCTACCTCGTGACCTCGATCGTGGTGCGCCTGGCCGGCGGCCAGCTCGTGACCCGGTTCGGCGTGGTGCCCCTGCTCCGGGTCGGGGCGGTCGTCGCCTGCGGGGCCCTGACGCTGGTGGCGCTCGCGCCGACCTGGCAGGTCGCGGTGGCCGGGTTCACGGTCCTCGGCGCGGCGGTCGCGCTGGTGGCGCCGCTCAGCTTCTCGGCCGCGGGCCGCATCGCCGCGGGAACGGCGGCTGACGGCACGGCAGGCGCCACGGCGGACGGTTCGGCGCCCGCCGAGCCCGACCGCGCCCGGACCGACGCCGTCATCGCGCGCTTCAACCAGTTCAACTACGTCGGCGCGCTGCTCGGAGCGGTGCTCACGGGCTTCGTGGGCGCCGACAACCTGCGGCTCGGGTTCGCCCTGCCCGCCGTCCTCGTGCTGGCGCTCGTGCCGCTCGCCTCGGCGTTCGCCCGGGGCGCGCTCAACCGTCGGTAGGCACCCCGACGGCGGTCACCTCGGCGGTGCCGTCCTCCCACAGACGCAGCACCGACAGCGACGCGGGCGGGACGCGCAGCCGCGCCCAGTACGAGGCTGGCGCCCCCAGCGCCTGCCCGACGGCGGTGCGGATCTGCCCCGCGTGCCCCACCACCACGACCGTGCGGTCCACGCCGCCGGCCAGCAGCTCGGTCAGGCCGTCCCAGACGCGGGCGCCGAGCTGCGCGTAGGACTCGCCGCCCGGCGGCACGAAGGTGCCGGTCGAGTGCCACTGCGCCAGCTCACCCGGCCAGCCCTGCTCGATCTCCGCGGCGGTATGCCCCTCCCACTGCCCGAACCGGCTCTCCGCGAACCGGTCGTCGGTGCTCACGTGCAGCCCGAGGCGACGTCCGACGGCGGACGCCGTCTCCTGGGTGCGCACCGTCGGGGAGGCGACGAGCGCCGTCGGACGGGGCAGGTCCGGCCAGAGGCCGCCGCCGCGCATGCCGCCCGACGACGACGCGCCGGCCCGCGGCGTCCGCCCGATCCGGAACACGGCGTCCGCCGCCTGGGCGGCCTGGAGCCGGCCGCGGGCGCTCAGCGACGGGCCGGGCGCGTCCGAGCCGGAGTAGACGCCGACCTCCGTCAGCGGGGTCACGCCGTGCCGCACGAGCACCACGGTGAGCGGGACGGCATCGTCGAACCGCGTGGGGATGCCCGAGGGACGCACGTGCGTGTCGAGGCCGGGCGCCTCGCTCATGCGCGGGTCATCCGGCGGCAGCGCCGGTCGTCGACGCGACGCGCACCAGGATGCGACCGCACTCCTCGCAGCGCACGACGGCGTCGGGCGCCGCGCTGCGGATCTTGTCCAGGTCGACCGGCGGCAGGTCCATGCGGCAGCCGTCGCAGCGGTTGCCGTTCAGCACCGCCGCCCCCGTGCCGCCGAGCTGCGCGCGGAGCTTCTCGTACAGGGCCACCAGACCCGCGTCGAGGCCCTCGACCGCCGTCGCGCGGCTTGCCGCGAGCGCCGCGACCTGCGCGTCGACGTCGGCCCAGCCCGCGTCGCGCTCGCCCTCGACCTTGGTCTTCTCCGCGACGAGCTCGTCGTTCGCGGCCTCGACCTTGGCCAGCGCGTCCTCGTGGGCGTCGAGGCGCTCCATGACGTCGAGCTCGACCTCCTCCAGCGCGGCCTGGCGGGCGGCGAGCGAGCGGAGCTCGTCGGTGAGCGCGACGGCGTCCTTGGCGCTCACGCTGCCCGTGTCCAGCCGCTGCTGGTCGCGCGCGGCGCGGTTGCGCACCTGCTCGACGTCGCTCTCCGCCTTGGTGAGCTCACGCTTGAGGTCGGCCACCCGGGTCCGCGACTCGACGAGCGAGGCGCGCAGGTCGGCGATCCGGCCGTCGAGCTCGGTCAGCTGCGTGAGCGCGGGAAGGCTCTTGCGCGTGTGGGCGAGCTGCTGAGCGCGGGTGTCGAGCGCCTGGACCTCCAGCAGCCTGCGCTGGTCTTCGGGTGGTGCAGTAGCCACGGGAGGCGTCCTCTCGGTCGTGATCTGGGGGTGGTCCAACGCTACCCCGCGCCCGAGGCCCGGGGCGCACCCGGGCCGGGTCCTCAGCGGGACGGGATCTGGCCCGTCCAGGGGTCGGTGACCAGCTCGCTGACGCGGGCCTCGACCGCGAGGCCGCCGGCCGCGAGCGCCGAGGCGAGGTCCTCGACGGCGTAGCGCAGCCAGGGCCACTCGCTCGCGTAGTGGGCGGTGTCCACGAGGAAGGGGGTGCCCGCGGGCCCGGGGACGCCGGCCGCGCGGGCCTCGAACTCGGCGCGTTCGCGCAGCTCGGAGGCCGGGTGGTGGCGCAGGTCGGAGGTGACGTAGACGTCGGCGGCGGCCGCGCGGACGGCGTCGAAGTAGCCGTCGCCGGACCCGCCGAGGACGGCGGCCGTGGTCACCGGGGCGTCCGGGTCGCCGGAGAAGCGGATGCCCTGGGCGGTGGCGGGCAGCGCTTCCGCGACGCGGCGCGCGAAGCCGGCGAGGGTGGTGGGCTCGGCGAGGCGGCCCACCCGGCCGATGCCGCGGGCGGCGTCGGTACCTTCGCCGCCCGACGGCGCGGCGCTGACCTCGAGCGGCCGCCGGTCGGTGATGCCGACCAGGTCGGCGAGCGCGTCGGCGACGCCGCGCGGTGCGGCGTCGGCGTTGGTGTGCGCTACGTGCAGGGCGCAGCCGCCGGTGAGCAGCCGGTGCACCACCGACCCCTTGAAGGTGGTGGCGGCCACGGAGCTCACGCCGCGCAGGAACAGCGGGTGGTGGGTGACGAGCAGGTCGGCGCCCCAGTCCAGGGCCTGGTCCACGACGGCGGACACCGGGTCCACCGCGAACAGCACCTTGCGCACCGGGGCGGCCGGGACGCCCACCACGAGGCCGACGGCGTCCCAGCCCTCGGCCGTCGACGGCGGGTAGAGGCCGTCGAGCGCGGCGACCACCTGGGCCAGCGTGGGAGGTGCGTCGGGGGCGGGGGCGTCGCTGCTGCTCACGCGGTGCAGCGTAGTACGGGGCTCCGGGACGGGGCGGGGCGGCGGGCGTTTGGGCGCCATGCGGCTGGCGTCGGCCGCAGGATGACCGGTGCGCCCCGTTACGCCGGAAACGTGCTCTGACCTGGGCGTTTATCGCGCCGCTCGCCAGGCGGACGGCCCGTGACCTTGCTAAGGTCCTTCACTTATGGGGGACACCGTCGAGCACCGCCTTGGCGGGCCACCGACCATGCGCGCCAGGCTGACCGCTGCCGTCCGCGAGCGCATCGACATCCGCGATCTCATGCCGTCGCGCGCCGACTACGACCTGCGGCCGCGCACGCTGCGGTCCGACCTGCTGGCCGGCATCACGGTGGGCGTCGTCGCCCTGCCGCTCGCGCTCGCGTTCGGCGTCAGCTCCGGCGTCGGACCGGCCGCCGGGCTCGTGACGGCGGTCGTGGCCGGCATCGTCGCCGCGGTCTTCGGCGGGTCCAACCTCCAGGTCAGCGGCCCCACCGGAGCCATGGCCGTGGTCCTGGCGCCGATCGTCGCGCAGCACGGCGTCGGCTCGGTCGCACTGGTGACGCTGCTCGGCGGCGCCCTCGTGCTCGTGTGCGGGCTGCTCCGGCTGGGCCGCGTGGTCACCTACATCCCGTGGCCCGTGGTCGAGGGCTTCACGCTCGGCATCGCGGCGATCATCTTTCTGCAGCAGGTGCCGGCCGCCGTCGGCATCACCGCCGAGACCGGGCACAACACGCTGGTCACGGCGGTGCGGTCGGTCGGCTCGGCGTTCACGTCAGGGCTCACGTCCGGCAGCCCGGCCGACGGCGGCCTGCCCACCTGGGTCTGGACCCTGGGGGTCGTGGCCGTGGTCGCCGCCGTCATGCTCGTGCTGCCGCGCGTGGCCAGCGCCCTGCCCGCGTCGCTGGTCGCCGTGGCCCTGGTGACGCTGCTGGCGGGGCTGCTCGACGCCCCCGTGCCGCGCATCGGCGCGCTGCCCAGCTCCCTGCCCGTCCCCGTGCTGCCCGACGCGACCCCGGACGCCGTCCGCGACCTCGTGGGCGCGGCCGTCGCCGTCGCGGCGCTGGCCGCCATCGAGTCGCTGCTGTCCGCCCGCGTGGCGGCCACGATGAGCGGCGCACAGGGCAGGACGGCGACCTACCACCCCGACCGGGAGCTCGTCGGGCAGGGGTTCGCGTCGCTGGCCAGCGGCGTGTTCGGCGGCATCCCCGCCACCGGCGCCATCGCACGGACCGCGGTCAACGTGCGCTCCGGGGCACGCACCCGCCTGGCCGCCGTCGTCCACGCCCTCGTGATCCTCGCCGTCATCTACCTCGCCACCGGACCCGTGAGCCACATCCCCCTGGCCGCGCTCGCCGGCGTGCTCATGGTCACCGCCTTCCGCATGATCGGTGCCTCCACCATCCGGTCGGTGCTCACCTCCACCCGGCCCGACGCCCTCACCTTCGTGATCACCGCCGTGATCACCGTCGCGTTCGACCTCATCGACGCCGTCCAGATCGGCCTGCTCGTGGCCGCGTTCTTCGCCCTGAAGGCCGTGGCCGGGGCCGCGAGGGTGCACCGCGAGCCGCTGCCCGGCGTCGCGCACGAGGGCGACGAGCGCATCGCGCTGTTCCGGCTGGAGGGCGCCATGTTCTTCGGCGCGTCCGACCGGATACTGAGCGAGGTCACGGCGATCACGCACGGCGAGCCCCGCCTGCGCGAACCCGTCGACGTGGTGATCCTGTGGCTCTCGCACCTGCAGCTCGTGGACGCCACCGGGGCGCGGGCCCTGGCCGATCTCGTGCTGGAGCTCGAACAGCGCGACGTGACCGTGCTGGTCAAGGGAATCCAGCCGCAGCACCGCAAGCTCCTGGAGGCGGTGGGCCTGAACCGGATGCTGGCGCACGAGAGCCACCTGTTCACCGATCTGCCCTCCGCGGTGGAGCACGCCAGGTCGCATGTACCGGCGCCGCTGACGGCATAGGCTCGGACCGTGACCGAGTCAGCATCCTCCCCAGCGCCCCGTATGAACGTCGAGTCCTTCAACCTCGACCACCGCGCCGTCGCCGCGCCCTACGTGCGCCTCGCGGACCGCAAGCAGCTCCCGCACGGCGACGTCATCGTCAAGTACGACGTGCGGTTCACCCAGCCCAACGTCGCGCACCTCGAGATGCCCACCGTGCACTCCCTGGAGCACCTGTTCGCGGAGCACTCGCGCAACCACTCCGACGCCGTCCTGGACTTCTCCCCCATGGGCTGCCAGACCGGCTTCTACCTGATGCTGCAGGGCGAGCCCGAGTACGACGACGTGCTCAGCCTGATCGACGCGACCCTGCGCGACATCGTCGCGGCCACCGAGGTGCCGGCCGCGAACGAGGTGCAGTGCGGCTGGGGCGCGAACCACACGCTCACCGGGGCGCAGGAGGCGGCGTCCGCGTTCCTGTCCGCGCGCGGCGTGTGGTCGGAGGTCTACGCGAAGGGCGCCCCGGGCGATGCCTCGGCCGCCGACGCCGCCGCCCGCGACGCCGCGGCCCGCGAGGCGGCCGCGCGTGACGCCGAGGCCGGCCTCCAGCGGGAGGGTTCGCCGCTGCCGGGTTCGCCGGTGTCGCCGGAGCAGACCGGCGGGGCCAACCGGTGAGCGACGCGCCTGTCGCCGTCGTCCTCGTCGCGATGGACGACGAGGCGGCGCCGTTCCTCTCCCTCGCGTCCGACGTCGGGGAGCCCGAGCGGGTCGGCCTCGCCGAGCAGCGCACGATCACGCTGGCCGGACGGCCCGTCGTGCTGGTGCGCACCGGCATCGGCTTCGTCAACGCGACGGCCGCCGGCACCGGCGCGATCCTCCGGTACGGCACGGACGTGCCGCTGATCAGCGCGGGCAGCGCCGGCGGTCTCGCCAAGGACGTCGCCGTGGGCGACGTCGTGCTGGGCGCCCGCCTCGTGAACGCCGACGCCGACGCGCGCGCCTTCGGCTACGTGCTCGGCCAGGTTCCGGGCATGCCGGAGGCGTACGACGCCGCTCCCGCGCTGGCCGACGCCGTGCGCCGTGCCGCGACCACGGTCGACGAGCAGGTGCTGCGCGAGGGCAGCATCGGGTCCGGCGAGAAGTTCGTGACCACCGACCTGGCGCAGCAGCTCCGCGCCGACTTCCCGGACGTGCTCGCCGTCGACATGGAATCGGCCGCGCTGGCCCAGCTCTGCCACAACTTCGGCGCGGACTTCGTGTCGGTGCGGGCGGTCTCCGACCTGTGCGCCCCGGACGGGACCGAGTTCCGCACCCACGTGGACGACGCCGCGCACCGCTCGGCCGAGTTGGTCACGGCCGTGATCGGGCTGCTGGAGGGCTGACCGGGGCTGGGCCGGCGGCGCGCTACGCGGGCTCCCGCGCGGCGTCGTCGGAATCGCGGGCGGCGGCCTGGAGCTGCGCCACCGCGTGGCCGATGAGCGCGGCCCGGCGCCGGTCGAGGCGGGCGTGCACGACGATGCGCCGCGCCACCGCGGGCCGCACCACGGGCCGGGCGACGAGGCCCTCGGGCAGGTCGGTGACCGCCAGGAGCGGCAGGACCGTCACCCCGACCCCCGCCAGCACCAGGCGGAGCGCCGCCCGGTGGTCGTCGAGCCGGGCGGCGTAGCGCGGGGTGAACCCCGCGGCGCTGCACGCGGTCAGGACGATCTGCCCGATCGGGCTGTCGTAGATGTCGTAGTCGATCCAGGGCTGGTCCGCGAGATCGCGGAGGCTGACCTCGGGGCCGGCGGCTCGCGGGTGGTCGGCGGGGAGCACGGCCACGAAGCCCTCGACGGTGAGCTCGTGCCGCCGGTATCCGTCGAGGTGCACCTCAGCGCCGCCGTCGGGCTCGGTCCGGACGTCGAGGTCCGGCCGCCGTCGTCCCCGCCCGTCCACGGGCTCGTTCAGGCTGATCTCGACGGTGAGGTTCGGCTGGAGCTCGCGCACCCCCCGGACGACGGCCGGCATCCACTGCTCGGCGGCCGACGCGAAGCAGGCCACGGCCAGGTGCTGCCCCTGGCCGCTGCGGAGGTCCGCCACGACCCGTTCGAGCAAGCCGAAGTCGGCCAGGAGCACCTGGGCCTGGTCCGCCAGGTGCCGCGCGTCGTCGGTCGCGACGATGCCACGCCCCCGCTTCTCGAACAGGACCAGCCCCGTCTCGCGCGCCAGGGCGGTCATGTGCTGGCTGATCGTCGCGGGCGAGTAGCTGAGGTTCCGGGCCGCCTGGTTGATGGAGCCGGCCGCCAGGACCGCCCGCAGGATCTCGAGCCGTCGGGGATTGAGCATGACGCGACTGTACGGGTATGGCGAACGGTCGCGCGGTTTTGTTTGCTTGTCCTGATCCTTTCGGGAGACCGAAGATGGCATCCGGCGCACCGGGTCCGGTTGAGCGGACGCTTCGGTTCACACGAGAGGACGGCGATCGACATGACGTTCCAGGACGAGGCGGACCGCCTCCTGATCCGGTACGGCCCCAGCTTCAGCCCGCGGCTGATCGAGCGCGCCGCCGGTTCGTACGTGTACGACAGCGACGGCACGCCGATCCTCGACTTCACGTCGGGACAGATGAGCTCGATCCTCGGGCACGCACACCCGGACATCGTCGCGACGGTGTCGTCGTCGGTCGCGTCCCTGGACCACCTGTTCAGCGGCATGCTCAGCGCCCCGGTCCTGGGCCTGGCCGACCGGCTGACGGCGACGCTGCCCGCCGGCCTCGACAAGGCGATGCTGCTGAGCACGGGCGCGGAGTCCAACGAGGCCGCGATCAAGATGGCCAAGCTGTACACCGGCCGCTACGAGATCGTGTCGTTCGACCGCTCGTGGCACGGCATGACCCAGGGCGCGGCGTCCGCCACCTTCTCGGCGGGGCGGCGCGGCTACGGTCCGCCGACGCCGGGAAACCTCGCCCTGCCCACCCCGAACGCCTACCGCTCGCCGTTCCGGTCGGCCGACGGGTCGTACGACTGGGAGGCCGAGCTCGCGTACGGCTTCGCCCTCGTCGACCAGCAGTCCGCCGGCAGCCTCGCCGCGTGCGTCGTCGAACCCATCCTGTCGTCCGGCGGGATCATCGACCTGCCCCCCGGGTACCTGCGCCGCCTCAAGGAGCTGTGCGAGGAGCGCGGGATGCTGCTCGTCCTGGACGAGGCGCAGACCGGCCTGGGCCGCACCGGGACCATGTACGCGTTCGAGCGCGACGGCGTCACGCCCGACATCCTGACCCTGTCCAAGACGCTCGGCGCCGGGCTGCCGGTAGCCGCCGTCGTCACCAGCGCCGAGATCGAGCAGGTCTGCTACGACCGCGGGTTCCTCTTCTACACGACACACGTCTCGGACCCGCTGGCGGCGGCCGTGGGGCTCACCGTCCTCGACGTCATCGAGCGGGAGGGCCTGGTCGAGCGGGCTGCGCGCCTGGGCGAACAGCTCACCGAACGGCTGCTCGCGCTGCGCGATGCCTACGACGTGGTCGGCGACGTCCGCGGCCGTGGGCTGCTGCAGGGCGTCGAGCTGGTCCAGGACAAGGTGAGCAAGGCGCCCGCCGACGCGCTCGGCAACGCCGTCACCGCGGCCTGCCTGGACCGGGGCCTGCACATGAACATCGTCCAGCTGCCGGGGATGGGCGGCATCTTCCGGATCGCGCCGCCCCTGACGATCAGCGAGGACGATCTCCACCGGGGCGTGGACATCCTGGAGGCGTCGCTCAAGGCGGTGCTGGATCGGTAGAGCTGGACCGGTAGCGGCGGTCTGCGGGCCTGGCCGGCACGAGGCGTGCCCGGCCGGGTACGGAGCCCGGACGGCGCTTGGCCTCGACGATCAGCCCTTCGCGTCCGCGTAGCTCTCGGTCACGGCGACGCTGAGCGGAAAGTCGACGGGGAAGTCACCGAACAGGAGCCGGCCGGCCTCCTCCGCGGCGGCGCGCACCTCCTGCGCGACGACGTCGGCGAGCGCCGCCGGGGTGTGCACCACGATCTCGTCGTGCAGGAAGAACACGAGGTGCGGCCGGCGGTCGAACGGCGCCGGGGCAAGCCCGGGGGCGCCGTCGGACGCATCCTCCCCGAGCGCCCAGAGTCGACGGCGGATGGACGCGATCCAGCACAGCGCCCACTCCGCCGCGGTGCCCTGCACGACGAAGTTCCGGGTGAACCGGCCCCAGGACCGGGTCTGGCTGCGGGCGCGGGACTGTGCGTCGGCGCCGGCGTCCTCGTCGAACGCGGAGCCCTGCACGGCGGCCCACGACTCCCCTGGAAGCGGCGAGCTGCGGCCAAGCCGGGTGGTGACCACCTCGCCGCGCTCCCCCGCCCGGGCCGCGCGCTCGACCAGTTCGATGGCCTGCGGGAACGCCCGGGCGAGCCGCGGCAGCACCTGGGCGCTGACGCCGGTCGTACCCCCGTACATGGCGCCGAGCATGCCCACCTTGGCGTGCTCGCGGGAGTCGACGGCGCCCGTGGCGACGATCCCCGCGTACATGTCGGTGCTCGCCCCGTCCTTGGTGCGGCCGGCGGCGGCCATGCGCTCGTCGCGCGCCAGGGCGGCCAGCACGCGCGGTTCGAGCTGGGCGGCGTCGGCGACGACGAAGGTCCAGCCCGGGTCGGAGACCACCGCGCGCCGCACGTTGTGCGGGAGCTGGAGCGCGCCGCCGCCCGTGCTGGCCCAGCGGCCGGTGACCACGCCGCCCACGACGTACTCCATGCGGAACCGGCCGTCGGGCGCCCAGGTGTCGAGCCAGTTCCAGCCGTTCGCGGTATAGAGGCGGTAGAGCCTCTTGTACTCCAGGAGCGGCGCGATCACGGGGTGGTCGAGCTTCTCCAGCTCCCACTTGCGCAGGCTGCGCGAGCCCACGCCCGCGTACTCCATGGCGCGCAGCAGGTCCTGGTGGGAGTCGGGGTTGAGTGTGGGTGGGGCGTCCAGCGCGGCCCGGATCTGCTGGGCCAGTGCCTCGAGCTTCGCGGGCCGTGCACCCGGCCGCGGTCGCGGCCCGAGGGCCTCGGTGAGGATCTCGTCGTGGACGTCGCCGCGCCACGGGAGGCCGGCGTGATGCATCTCGGCGGCGGCCAGCGCGCCCGCCGACTCCGCCGCGAGCAGGAGGCGGAGCCGCCCGGGGTCGGTGCTGTCCTTGATCGCGAGGAGCTGGGCGGCCAGCTCCGTGACGGGGTCGAGCGGGTCGACAGGGTCGTCTGCTGCAGTGCCGGCTGGGACGGTGGCGGCGGGTCCGCTCTCGCCGAGGTCGAAGAGGGCCTCGGCGCCGAGGTGCCGGTCGGGCCGGACGAGGGCGGCCGCCGTCGGCCCGCCTGGGGGCGGGATGGGGGTGAGCCGGTCCCAGGCCGTAGCCCCGGCCTCGGCGAGCGCCGTGTGCGCCGACAGGGTCGAGGCGCGAAGCACCGCGTGCGCGAGCCGGAGGTCGTGCGCCCGGTCGACCCGAACGCCCTCGGCGAGGAGCGCGGGGTACCAGCCGTTGGTATCGTCCCAGGTCCAGCGCACGTGAGCCGCCTCGTCGCCCGCCACCTCTTGCGCCAGGGCGGACGTCTCGACGACCCGCGGCTCCCCCTCGGGCACGCCCGTGTCGGACACCGGCCGCAGGCCGATGCCGGAGCCGTCCCGCGAGACCACCGTGTGCATGGGACCCAGTCTGCCGTGCGCCTCTGACACTCCGTCGGAGCCCCGGTACGGGCAGCCCCTCGCCCGGAGGAAACCTCGCAGGAGACCTGGCGCGAGGCACGGAAATGCATCCACTCCGGCTGGACCCTCGTTGACCGCCGCGGCCGGGAGATCCACCCGGCGGGCAGCCCGCTCCGAGCGATCGGGGGACGGAGATGAAACAGCCCGCCAGTGATCCAGCCAGGCGGGTGCGTACCGCCGCCGTCCCGGCCGGAGCACCGGCCGGGACGGGCAGTTTGGTCAACCCGCCACGTGGTCAACCCGCCACGTGGTCATCCCGCCACGTGGTCAACCACGACTTGGTCAACCCGCGACGTCCGCCACAGCTCGGGCCCGGCCCACGACGAAGGCGGCGTGCAGCACCGCGGGCGGTGTCAGCTCGCCGGCCAGGAGGCCCTGGGCCGTCCGCTCCAGTGTCGCGAGCCCGAGGTCCCGGGCAAGCACGCGCGCCTGCTCGACGTCGGACCGCTGCCGCACCGTGAGCGCCGGCCGGCCCGTGGCTGCCGCGGCGAGCAGGACGTCGCCCAGCAGCAGCGCCACGCGGCGCACCGGGGGCGGCGGCGCCGTCGGCGGCCGGACGACCTTTGCCGAGGACGCCTGGGCCTTGAGCTTGCGGATCCGCTTGCGCCAGAAGTCCCAGTAGCTGTTCTCGAGCGACCAGGCGGGCGTGATCGTGGGGCTGACCAGGCGGATCGCACCCTTGTCGCGCACGAACAGGCCGACCGGCTCGTCCCGGTCCTCGCGGCGCTCGATCGTCACCGCGACCAGCCTGGACCGCACGGACAGCAGCGTCTGGACCGCTTGCTCCCCGGCGGCCGGCAGGCGCAGCTGCCGCGTCTCGCCGTCCGAGGTGACGACGGCGAGCGTGAGCTCCTGCCGCACCTCGTCGATGCCGACCTCGCCGACGTCGCGGACCAGTACCAGCCGGACGTTCGCCGGACGGCGACCGAACCCGACGACGTCGCGCGGCCGCACACCCGCCCCCGTGCGCTCCGCGATCACGCGGAGCTCCTCGAGGCCGAACCCGTCGCCGTCCAGGCGCTGGAGCACGGGCGTGCCGCCCGCGCCGAGGCCGCCGTCAGGCTTGGTCCGCACCTTCGCCAGGGCGAACGCGCCCTCGCACAGCGTGCTCAGGGACCTGTTCCACAGGAGCGGGCTGGTCCAGCTCCGCTGGAACCTCGGGTCGCTGCCCGACGGCCGGCCGGTCACGACCTGCCGCACCTGCCCGGTGTCCGCCGTGGCGGGCGCGCCAGCTTCGGTCTCGGTGTCCCAGCCCAGGTAGGCCAGGCCGCGCGACCCGCTCTGCGACGTCCACCAGCGGGCCCCGAGCGGCACCCAGCGGGAGAGGTCGATCTCGTCGTCCGTGCCCTTGCCGGGCCCGCGCCCCCGGCCTGCCGCTGCACTGCCTGTCGCTGCGCGGCCCGACGTGCTCGCGGCGCTGCCCGACGCACCAGCAGCAGCGCCCGAGGCGTCTGGGACGGCGCCCGAGGTGCTGACGGCATCGCCCGAACCGCCACCAGCATCTCCCGGAACTCCCGCGGCACCCGACGCCGTCGTGGGTCCTGCACCGGCAGTTGCCGCCGGGTCCGTCGCGCGTTCCAGCACCTCGCACATCGCCCAGACCTCGGCGAAGGCGTCGAGCAGGTCGGACTCCGTGACGGCGTCGTCGCGAC
The DNA here is from genome assembly GCF_040655935.1 of Promicromonospora sp. NPDC050262. Taxonomy (NCBI): domain Bacteria; kingdom Bacillati; phylum Actinomycetota; class Actinomycetes; order Micrococcales; family Promicromonosporaceae; genus Promicromonospora; species Promicromonospora sp. NPDC050262. Next base: position 541,331 of record NZ_JBFAKX010000001.1, read on the forward strand.
CGGCGAGGCCCGCGACGAGGCCGCCGGCGACCCGGATGAGACCGTCGAACCGCACGTTGCCGACCTGGTCGGGAGCGACCTGGTCGAAGCCGGCGACCCGCACCCGGCCGGCCAGTGCGGTCAGCGACTCCGCGTCGTCCGCCCCGAGGTGGGACAGGCCGCCCGACATGAGCCGCCCGACGACGTCGCGCACCTCCGCGAGCGCCTCGCGACGGCGCTTCACTACCGCCGCGGACGGGGCGCGGCCCGCCGCCGCGCCGGGGGCTGCGGACCCGGTGGCCGAACCGGCCGCACCCGCACCGCCGGGCGCGCCCGCTGCGCCGTCACCCGCACCTGCCGGCCCGCCGGGCCCTGCGGCCCCACCGGGTCCGGCGGTCGGGCCAGATCCGGTAAGCGCACCAGGTCCTGCCGCGGATCCCGCCCTGGGCACGGACTGCGCGACGACCGCAGCTACGTCCGCCGACACCACGTCGGGCGCGATCCCGATCGCCCACAGGCAGGCGGCGACGACGTGCTGGCACACCCCCGCCGTCGGGCAGTCGCACGCGACCGCGGCCGGGCCGCGGCCGTCCACGCGCACCGAGACGCCGGACACGTCGAGCACCGCACCCTTGGCGTCGAGCGACACCTCGGTCACGGTGTCCTTGCGGGCGCGGCGCAGCAGGCCTGCGTTGCCGAGCGCCTTGAGCGCGTCGTCGTCCAGGCCCGCGTAGGGCGCCGCCCACGCGTAGGTCTTCCGGTCGCTCATGAGAGCACCTCCCCCAACCACTCGGCGAAACGTTCGGGCGTGAGCGCGGCGACCTCCATGCCGCACTCGGCCAGGTGCCGGGCGGTGCCCTGGTCGTAGACGGGTTCGGCCGCCTCGTCCAGGGCGGCGAGCCCCAGCATGGTGACGCCGGAGGACGCCATGCGGCGCACCGTCGTCAGCAGGTTGGACACCGATCCGCCCTCGTAGAAGTCGCTGACCAGCGCCACCACGGTCCGCGACGGGTTGCGGACCTGCTGCTCGGCGTGCCGCACCGCCCGTGCGATGTCGGTGCCGCCCCCGAGCTGCGCGGTCATCAGGACCTCGACGGGGTCTGCGGCCAGGTGCGACATGTCCACCACCGAGGTGTCGAACAGGTAGAGCTGCACGTTGATGCCGGGCAGCCCCGACAGGATTCCCGCACACACCGCGGAGTACAGCAGCGACGGCGCCATCGAGCCCGACTGGTCGACGAGCAGGATGACGTCCCAGGTCAGGGTCCGCTTGGCACGCGCGGAGAAGCGGACGTCCTCCACCGTCATCCGGCCCTCGGCGTCGACGCGGCCAAGGTTGGCGCGCAGCGTGCGCTTCCAGTCGAAGTTCCGCGCGACCCGATGCATCGACCGGCGTGACCGGTCGATGCGGCCGTTGACCGCCGTGGTGAACCGGGGTCGCAGCCGTCGCACCACGTCGTCGACGACCCGGCGGATGATGCGCCGCAGCCCGGACGCGGCCTGCTCGCTGAGGGCGCCCCGGACCTGCAGCATCGCGACGGCGAGCTCACGCGACGGTTCGAGGGTCTCGAGCGCGGTCTCGTCCTGCAGCAGCTCGGTCAGGCCGTAGCGGCTGACGGCGTCGACCTGCATGCGCTCGAAGGTGTCCCGCGGGAACAGGCTGCCGGCCTCGCTGAGCCAGCCGAGCGCGGTCACGTCCACGCCGTGCGGCTGGGACCCGCCGAGTCCCGCACCCCTGCCGCCGCGCGCGCCGCCGCCCTCGCCGGGACCCGTGCCTCGCCCGACGCGATGCCCGCGGGCCGTGTACTCGCGGTCGTACAGGTACCGCAGCGACCGCTCCAGCCCCTGGTCCTGCTGCCCCACCTGCAGCTCGTCGGCCGCGTACCGGCCCAGCACCAGGCGCCAGCGCCGGGCGGCCTCGTCGTCCGAGACAGACGGCGCTGGTTCGGGCGCCTCAAGGCTTTCAAACGTCTCAACGCCTTGGGGCGCCCCAAGGACGGCGGGCACCACGGGATCAGACACCTCGAGATCGGGCACCGCCTGATCGGTCGCGCTCATGCTTCTCCTCCTGCCGTGCCGACCTGTGCAATACCGGCTCCTGCCGTGCCGACGCCGGCGGCGCCCACGGCTCTGGTCGCTTCCGTCGCCGGGCCCCAGTGGGCCAGCCCGTCCCGTTCCAGCACCGCGACCAGCTCCCGGTCCAGGACCAGGCCGGTCGCCAGGTCCTCCTCCGACAGCGCGACCCGCACGTCCACCTGATCCACCCGCGCACCGGTTCGCTCGGCCACACGCTTGGCCAGCCGGTGCGTCTCGGTGGGACGCAGCCAGGTGAAGGCCCGCCGCAGGTCCGGCAGCACCGCCAGGAACGCGTCGCCGTCGAGCGTGCGCAGCGCGTCGTCCACGGCGTCGAACATCTCCGGCGTGTGCAGGATCAGGTCCGGCGCGGCGCGCATCACGCCGCCGAGGAACCGCACGGCCGCTCCCGGGTCCGCCCCCGCGGACAGGGCGCCACGCACCCGGGTGACCAGGACGTCGTCGGTCACCTCGCCGTCGGTGAAGCCCAGGGCGAGCAGGGCGCCCGCCACGGCGGGCGCGGTGCCCTCGTCGTCGCGCAGGCGCGCGAGCTCGCGCTCGACGGCGATGCGGTTGGCCGCGCCGTCGGCTCGGCTCGCACCGCCGTCACGCACGACGCTGTCGGGCGCGCCGCCGTCTGCCGCGCTGCCGTCCGCCGCGCCGCCGTCTGCCGCCGCCGCGTCCCGCAGCAGGGAGCGCAGGCCGATCAGCGTCCCGATCGCGGCGTCCTCGTCCTCGGCCCGGACCTTGCCCAGGTCGCTGACCAGGTAGGCAGCCGTCGCGAGTGCCTGGCTCACCAGGTCGAGCAACTCGCCCGCGTACTCCTCCGCACCCAGCTCGACCCGTGCCTGCCACAGCCCGAGCAGCCGGCGCGCGCCCGAGACGACGGAGTCGACGTCGCGGTCGGTGTCGAGGGTGACCCGCAGCAGGGTGACGATCCGGGGCAGGTGCGAACCCATCCCGATCACCAGCGCCTGCGCGACGAGCCGCGCGAGGGCGTCGACCGACGCGGCCGCTGCCCCGGGCACCGAGCCCGTCCCGGTGCCGGCGAGCCGCGCCTCCGCCTCGTACAGCCGGGCGACCGCGACCGCCTCCAACGTCGCGCCGAGGTGCACCATCTCCACCAGCCGTGCCTCGACCAGCGGCGTCCAGCAGTACTGCCACTCCTCCGTGATCAGGCCCAGCCCACGGCCGGCCACGTGGTCCGGACCCGAGACCAGCTGCCCGAAACCAGCCCCGACGAAGTCGAGCAGCGCCAGCACCTGACGCTTGGCGCGGTGCGACGCCGTCCGGCGCGCGTCCAGGCGGGCCGTGCGCGGGAGCGAGTCGTCGACGACGAGCCGTACCGCCCGCACCCGCTCGCGCACGTCGCGTACGAGCGGCGGCGACGCGCTGCCGGGCGGCACCTCGCCCAGGGCCCGGCCGCCGAACACCTCGGCGATCGCCAGCCCCAGCGGCCGCTCCGGCTCGCCCGGTCCGCCGACGCCGCCGTCGTCCTGCACGTAGCACGAACGCATCGCGTCCAGCAGGTCGGTGCGGCCGGCGAACGCGCGTTCGCGCAGGTCCGCGAGCCGGGTCGCGGACGCCGCGGCGGCACCCACCTGCGGCAGGCTCACCGCGTGCCCCCGGTCAACGGCGCCCCGGGCGACGTCGACCAGGATCTCCGCGGCGAGGGCGCGAGCGCCGACAGGACCGGACGCCGCGGGCACCGTGCCCACTGCGCCTGCCGCAGTACCAGAAGCCGTAGTACCGGTCGCCGCTGGACCAGTCGCCGCGGTACCGGAAACCGCGCTGCCCTTCGCGGACCGACGCTTCGTCGACCCAGGCTTCGCCGCAGAGGTCGCGGCAGTGGTCGCGGCAGCGGTCGTGGCAGTGGCACCGATTGCGCCGGTCGCGCCGACCGAGCCGAACGCCGGGAAAGCCGTGCCCTCGACCGCCAGCTCCCGCAGGTGCGCCGCGTGCAGGCGCTCGTAGTAGCCGGGCGAGGGCATGCCCGCGCCGTACCCGCGCAGCCCGTCGAGCCGCTCGTGGTCGTAGCGCACCAGCCAGGCCTCGCCCTCGGCCACCGGGCCGAAGCCGCCCTCGGGCTGCCGGTCGCGCACCGGAGCGCCCTCCGGCGCGCCGGACAGGGCCTCCACCAGGGCGAGCGTGTGGAAGGCCCCGGTCACGACGAGCACGGGTCCGCCCGCCCCTGCCACAGCTCCTGCCGCCGCCTCAGCCACACGGGCCGACATTCGCGCCTCACGGTCCAGGGACCCGTCGGCGCCGAGCACGCTCTCCTCGTAGTCGAGGCGCGCGAGCGCCGCCCACGCGAAGACGTCGTCGAAGACGGCCCGCCAGTCGGCCAGCTCGGCGCTGCGCCGGGACTCGAACAGGTGGTCCCACACCTCGTCGTGGTCGCGGCACCCGAGCCGACGCGCGAGCGTCGCGACCGCCTCGGAGTGCGCCAGGTACCGCTCGGACATGAGCGTCCGCGCGAACGGGTCGGGCCGAGCGACGACGTCCGGCCCGGGGCCCGGGCCGGCACCCGGCCCTGAGGCCTCCGGTCCGAAGCCGGCTGGCCCAGAACCGCCGGGCCCCGAGACAGCCCGCTCCGCCGCCGACCGCTCGCCGAAGGAGCGGTCGATGAACCTGAGCTCCGCACCGACGTCGCGCCCAGCGTGCAGGGCGACCCACTCCGGGGAGAAGGACGCGAGCGGGTAGAAGCCGGCACCCTCCCCGGGTTCGCGGTCGCCCGTCTCCGCCGTGGAGCCCGTACCCGAACCAGCCGGGCCGCCGAGGCTCAGCACCGCGATCGGCGGCCGGGTCGCCTCGTGCAGCAGGTCCGGGATGAGCCGCGTGAACTCCTCCGGCCCCTCGATGAGGACTGCCGCCGGCCGCAGCTCCTCGATCGCCGCACGCACCGCCACGGCGCACGCCGGGCTGTGGTGCCGCACCGGCGCGAAGTAGATGCCACGCTCGGTCTGCAGCCGTCCGACGGCGTCCGCTGCCGAGCGCAGGCGCTGCGGCGCGAGATCCCAGACGGCGCCCGCGCCTGCCCCGCCCGTCACCGCCACAGCGGTTCTGCCGCGGTGAAGAACGCCTTCCAGCGCGCGTCGGTGCGGGCACGCTCGCGCACCACGTTGTCCACGTAGTGCCGGAGCCGGCGCGCGTCCTCCTCCTCGCCCTTGAGCGCCACGCCCGCGACCTGCCGCGCCACCTCGGCTGCGGTCACCGTGCCGTCGCCGAGGTACCGGGCCTCCAGCGAGGCGGCGACGGCGACGTTGACGGCCTCGGCCGTGGACATGACCGTCTCCGGTCGCTTGACCGGCGCGCCCTCGCGGGTGCTGCCCGTCCGCAGGTCCTGGAACACGGTCACGAGCACCTCGAGCACGTCGCGCGGCACCTCGGGGCGGTCGCCCTCCGGTCCCAGCTCGGCCGCGAGCTGGCGCTGCACCAGCTCGATCTCGAACGCGCGGTCGCGCACCGGCGCCACGGTCTCGAAGCTGAACCGGCGCTTGAGGGCCGCCGACATCTCGTGCACACCGCGGTCCTTGAGGTTCGCCGTCGCGATCACGGTGAAGCCGGGGCGGGCGGCGACCCGCGCGTCGGGCCCGAGCTCGGGGACCATCAGCTGCTTCTCCGACAGGATCGACACGAGCGTGTCCTGGATCTCGGGCGCGCAACGCGTGATCTCCTCGAAGCGCACGACACGCCCCTCGCGCATACCCGTGCAGATCGGCGACGGCACCAGCGACCGCTCGCTCGGCCCCTCGGACACCAGGAGCGCGTAGTTCCACGAGTACCGGACGTGGTCCTCGGTGGTGCCCGCGGTGCCCTGCACCGTCAGGGTCGAGCTGCCCGACACCGCCGCCGACAGCAGCTCCGACAGCATCGACTTGGCCGTGCCGGGCTCACCCACGAGCATCAGGCCCTGCCGGCCCATCAGGGAGACGACGGCGCGGTCCACCAGCGGGTCGTCACCGTAGAACTTGCGGGTCACGCCGAGCTCCTCGGAGCCCACGACGAACGCCCGCACGGCCCGCGGGCTGAGCCGCCAGCCCGGGGGTCGCTCGTGCCCGCGCTCGGTGTCCCAGGCGTCGAGCGTCGCCAGCTCGGCGGCGTAACGGATCTCGGCGGGCGGGCGGATCTCGGCATCGGCGGTCGTGCCGGCTGAGATGGTGGTGTCCGTGGTCATGACGTCCTTCGGTGCTTGCGTTCGAGTGATGGCGTTTCGGGTGCTGGCGTTTCGAGGTACTTCGAGTGGTGGCCGACGTGGCAGCGACGTTTCGCCCCAGGTCAGGGCTGCTCCGGTCAGCGTGCGATCAAGGTAGCGGGAGCCACTGACACCGCCGCAGGCCGGCTCAGAACCTGCTCTTCCTCGCCCGGTCGGGGTCGAACGCCCCTGCCTGGGCCACCGCCACGTACGCCCGGTCCGAGACCGCGACGAGCACCGCCGCCAGGTGGGCGCCGGTGAACGCGATCTCCACGGTGACGCGGGGGCGCGGGTACTTGGTGTAGGCGCGGGTGTCACCGACACGGCGGCGATGCGCTGCTGATGAGCCGGAGCTCGTCGATCAGTCCCGCGGCCAGGAGCGGCTGAGCGAGCCGTGCTGCGCGGGTATCGCGACCCGCGCAGCACAGAGTTCAGGCAGCACAGCGCTCAGGCAGGACAGGGCTCAGTACTGGCTCTTCTTCTCCCAGTCCGGGTCGAAGGCCCCGCCCTCGGCCACGGTCACGTAGTCCCGGTAGGACACCGCGAGCAGCACCTTCGGCACGTCCTTGAGCTTGAGCCGGCCCCGGTCGTCCCACGTCCCGGTACGGCGGAACACCAGCTCCTGGACGGCCGCGGTGATGTTCTCCTCGGGCAGGAACGCCCCGGTGAACTCGATCTCGACCGTGAGGTCGAGGGTCGGGTACTCCTTGCGGTAGGCCGAGAACCAGCCGGCGTCCTCGGCCTGCGAGCGTGAGTACCCGAGCTTGGTGGCACGGCCGCGGATCGTGAACGAGTCGCTGAGCCAGCCCTTCCGGGTGTCGACCACGGTGGCCTCACCCGGCAGGTCCGGCAGCCCGCCGGCGTCGTCCGCCTCGGCTCCCAGGCCCTGGTCGAACAGCGGTGTGATCTCGTAGTCGGCGAGGTGGCCGCGCCAGGCGGGCGCACCGGTCTCGTCGTCGTCCCCGAGGGTGGCGGCGTGCACCAGCGACACCCGGGCGTCGTCCGGCAGGGTGACGTCCTCGTCGTCGACGCCGATCAGCGCGCCGCCGTCGCCCGGCCGGAACGTCACGGTCGGGCCAGCCGTCGTACCCGCGCCAGCGGCACCGGCAGCACCATCAGTGCCGGGCAGCTCCGCCGCCCACACCAGTCGCGCGGCCAGGCGGGACATCAGCGGGTGCCCCAGCACGAACTCGCGCCAGTCGGCGGCGCTCCACGTACGGCCCGTGACCATGGCCTCGGCGAACCGCTGGGTCTGCAGCGCGACGACGGCCTTGAGCTCGGCCCGCGACTCCTTGAGCTGCCGCTTCGCCTCGGCATACACCTCGTCGTCGTCGGACGCGCGCTTGGCCGGCAGAGCCTTGACGACCTTGCCCGCGGGGTTGCGCAGCTCGAGCGTGAACGCCTCGGTGATGCGCCCGGTGACCACGCGCGCCTCGCCGCCGTCGGCGCCACCGTCGTTCCCGGCAACAGAGGGTCCGCCGAGGTCGAGGCGCAGGATGCCGTCGTCGTCGAACCCGGCCGTCTGGACCGTACGGTCGGCGAGCTGGTCGCCGTCCCAGCCGTTGCGGTCGGCGATGTCCTGGGCGAGCACCCCGGCCGTCTCCTGGACCGTGCGCTGCTTGAACCGGCGCGACACCGCGAGCAGCTGTTGCACCGCGGCCCGGTCGCCGTTGGCGGCGAGCGCCCGCACCAGGTACTCGGCCTGGGCGCGGCGGCCCTTGTGCGCGGCGAAGTAGTGCTGCGCGGTCGTCGCCAGCCCGGCCCCGGGCATCCCGACGGTCAGTGCGAGCAGCCCCTTCTCCTGCGTGGCCGACCCGAGATACGTGGACTGGTCCTCGCGGTAGAGCCTCTTCCAGAAGTCCTCGACGGTCTGCCCGGCCTGGTCCGAGTAGTACTCGGGGTAGCGCTTGATCGCGGACTGCAGGTTGTCCCAGCGGGACTGCGCGTGCTGGTCGGCGTACTCGCGGGAGTGCTCCACGGACGGGTTGCGGGTGTCCTGGGCGACCCAGGCGCGCAGCACGAACGAGCCGAGCGCGGCCCGCGAGGCCGGGTCCAGCAGCCCGACGTACCGGGCGATCAGGCCCTCGCCGCTGGGCGCCTTGAGCTTGGTGGCCAGGACGACCCACCAGCGCACGACGTCCCGCGGCACGACGCCGCCGGCCTCGCCGGCAGCGCCGGCACCGGCCCCAGCACCAGCACCAGCACCAGCACCAGCACCAGCAGCACCCGCCCACCGCACCTCCGGGAGCTGCTCGAACGGGAACCAGTCGAGGCTCGCCGGGATCCTCGCCTTGAGGCCCTTGACGGCCTCGGCCAGCAGGATCTCCGGCGCGAGGTCGGCCGAGATGTCGTCGCCGAGCGTCTCCAGGGCCGAGAGCAGCGCGGCCCGCGCCGCCTCGCGACGCTCCTTCTTCAGGGCGGCGCGCAGCGCGGGCACCGCGGCGGGGTCACCGATGCGGGCGAGCCAAACCGCGGCCGACGCACGCACCTCGCCCTTGCTGTCCGCGAGCGCCTGCTCGGCCAGGGACCGCGCCCCGGTGTGGGCCTCCAGGACCTGCTGCGCCGTGACACGGTGGGTCTTGCCCGCACCGAGCGCGAGCGCCGTGAGCTTGGGCAGCAGCATCGGCGGCAGGGCGGGGAACTCGCGCAGCATCGCGAGCGCCTTGCCGGTGCGCTCGCCGCCGTCCCCGGTCCGCAGGGCGCGTTCCAGGATCTCGGGGCGCTCGGCGAACCAGGGCCAGGCGACCGACGCCGGGATCTCCTCGTGTCCCCACCAGCGGTTCAGGACGAGATCGGTGACGAGCCGCTCGACGTCCGGGATCCCGGCGCGCTCGAGGCCGTCGTGGAGCTGGCGCAGGTCGGTGATCTCGTCGAGGTGCCCGCGCAGGCTCCACAGCAGGTTGTTGCCGTCGCTGCGGCCGCCGTGGACCAGCGCCCGCAGGCGCACGTGGAACATCAGGCCCTGGTCGGCGAACGGCTCGTGGCGCCGGTCCGTGAGCCAGGCGACCAGGGGCGAGCTGCCGAGCTGCCGAGCCGGAGCCTTCGCCGTGAGCACCCGCGGGAGGGCCTCGACGTCCTTGGCGGTGATCTTCTCGAGCTGCTTGAGGTTGTTCTGGGCGGTCTTGAGCACCCAGTCGTGGCCGCCGGCCTTCGCGTTCTTCCGGGCCTCGTCGAGGTTGGTCCGGGCCCGGGCGGTCGCCTGCTCGACGTCGGTGCGGAGCTGCTTGACCCACGCGTCGTCGAGCACCGGGTCGGGCAGCGGCTCCCACTCCGGGAGGTCGATGACGACGTCCTGCGCGGGCGTCTCCAGCGCGCGGGAGCGCTCGACGGTCTGTTCCAGCAGCTTGACGCGCGCGCCCTGCCCGGCCGCGACCTTCCCGTTCTCGTCGCGCAGCGTGGCGAGCGCCGCCTCGCACGCGGCGAGGCCACCGTCCAGCGCGGCCAGCCGCGTCACGGCCTCGCCGAGGGCGCCCGACTTCGCCGTGGTCAGGAAGGGCGCGAGCAGCGCCACCTGCCGGTCGTCGGGCAGGGTCGCGAGGTGCTGGAGCGCCGCGATGCGCACGCCCTTGGCCGGGTCGGCGGCGAGACCCGCGACGATCCGCGCGAACTCGTCGCTCGGGACCTCCTGGGTCGAGATGCGCTTGCCGATCCGGTCGAGCACCTCCTCCTTGCTCGCTGCGGTCAGCCCGGGGACGACGTCGGCCAGGAGCACGGCGTGCAGGCCCACGAACTCGCCGAACGCGGCGGACTTCATGATCCCCTCGCGGGCGTCCGAGTACCAGGAGCGGCCCTTCGAGGAGCGGTGCACGATCGCCACCAGCACGGTGCGCGGGGCGTCGTCGGCCGGCACGCCGCCCTCGACCGCGGCCTCCTCGAACATCGCCGGCGTCCAGCGCGTGCGCGTGGCCTGGTCCCCGTTGCCGGGACGGTTGCGCTTGGGCGTGCCGATGTGGCCGATGTCGTGCACCAGGAGCGAGAGCCACTCGGGCACACCCGGGATCTCGACCGTCTCGCAGGCCTGCGCCAGCAGCCGGGCGAGACGGACCACCTGCGCCATGGCGCCGACGGCGTAGACACGGCGACGGCCGTTGACACCCTTGTCGGTGGTCCAGTTCTTGTGCTGGGCGGCGACCTTCTTGACGAGGTCGGGCGAGACCCAGCTCGACCAGTAGGTGGTGCGACCCGGCTGGTCGAGCAGCCGGTCGACGTCGTCCGTGGCGGCGGACGCCACCTGGGTCAGGACCTCCGGCGTCGTGCCCTCCAGCACGTAACCCACCGCGTCCTCGTACAGACCGGTGCTGATCAGCGACAGCGGCGCCAGCGCATCCGCCACGCCTCGCGCCGTCTCGTCGCCGCCCCGCACCCGGTCCATCAGCTCCTGCAGCATCTCGCCCCATCACGTCGTCGTCGGCCATCGGGGCAGAGCTCGCCCCTGGATCGTGCCGCCTTCGGCAGCACGCGCACAAAGTAGCGGTGGCCACTGACACCCGGACCGACAACCAGGAGGGGCTGCCCGCCCGGGCGCCCGGCCGGTCGGCGGACCGGCCGGGCACCCGGGCGCGACGGGAGACGCGACGGCTACGGCGTCAGCCGGTGCAGGTCCCGCGGGAACGGCGTCACCTCGCGGACGTTGGCGGCCCCCACGAGGCGCGCCACCCAACGCTCCAGCCCGATCGCGAACCCGCCGTGGGGCGGCATCCCGTGCCGGAACGCCTCCAGGTAGGACGCGTACGACGCCGGGTCCTCGCCCCGGGCCTCGATCGCCGCCACGTAGTCGGCGTACCGGTGCAGGCGCTGCCCGCCCGTGACCAGCTCGAGCCCGCGGAACAGCAGGTCGAAGCTGTTGCTCCACCGGGAGTCCCCGGGCCTCTGCCGAGCCGGCTCAGGGTGCGTGTAGAACGGCCGCTTGGCCATCGGGTAGCCCTCGACCGCGACGAAGTCCGACCCGTGCTCGGCCCGCGCCCACTCCCCCAGAGCGCGCTCGTGCTCGGGTGCCAGGTCGGGTTCGTCCGACGGCGCCCCGACGAGCTCCAGCGCGTCGGCGAAGTGCAGCACCGGGAACTCGGCCGGGACCCGCGGCACCTCGACGCCCAGCCGCTCGGCGGCCCCCGACCCGCGGACGGCATCGGCCATCCCCGCCAGCACGTCGCGCAGCACGGCCAGCACGTCGCGGTGGTCGCGCACGAACCCGAGCTCGACGTCGAGCGAGCGGTACTCCGCGAGGTGCCGCACGGTGTCGTGCGGCTCGGCCCGGAACACCGGCCCCACCTCGTAGACCCGCTCGAAGACGCCGACCATCTGCTGCTTGTAGAACTGCGGCGACTGCGCGAGGTAGGCGGGCCGGCCGAAGTAGTCGACGGGGAACACGTTCGCTCCCGACTCCGTGGCCGTACCGACCAGCTTGGGCGTGCAGACCTCGGTGAAGCCCGCCGCGTCGAGCGTCGCGCGGAACCCGCGCAGGCTCGCCGCCGCGACCTCCCAGCGCGCCTTCTGCGCGGGGTGCCGCCAGGCGACGGCGGCGTGGTCGAGCATCGTGGGCAGGGCGGCGGTCAGGGCAGGCCGCCACAGCTCGACCGGCGGGGTCTCCGCGGCGTCCGTGAGCGGCGTGATCACCGGTCCGGCGTCGCTTGGTCCGGCACCCGCCAGCCCGGTGACCTCCACGCCGCCGGGTGCCTGCGGGTTCGCGGTGACCGTGCCGGTCACCTCCACGGTGGTCTCCTCGGGCGGCACGCCCGGCGCCTCCCGCCCGACGCCGGAGCGCACCACGACCTGGGCGAGACCCGTGCGGTCGCGCAGCACCAGGAAGGTCACGGTCGCGAGCTCGCGACGGCGGTGCACCCAGCCCTGCAGCCGCACGACGGACCCCGGCGGGACGTCGGGCAGGTCGCGGGCGAGGGTGCGGGCGGGAACCGCTGCGGACGCGGTCACGGCCGGAGCCGGGGACGCCGTCGGGGACGGCAAAGGTGGTCTCATCGTTCCTCCAGAGAGCGCAGGCCCTGGAGGAGCGGGCGGGGGCTAGGTCGCGGTGCCACCACTCCTTTGCCGGGAAGTCCCGGCCTCTCGTCGGTACGCCGCACGCGCGGGTGGTCGCTCGCCCGGCGGACCGGGCCGAGGTTCGTCACGCCTCACGCTCACCACAGCACACGCTATGCCCGACGGCGACGGCGGCGCCACACGATTCGGAGTCCGTCCCACCGCCGACCGACTCACACCGACTCACACCGACCGCACCGACCGCACCGACACAGCCCAACCAGCTCACCCGGCATCGGCGGCGGCGAGCCAGGTCCGCACGGCGCGACCCACCGCGACGTCGTCCTCCAGCAGCACGAGGTGACCGCGCCCGGGGAACGCGACCACCTCCGGGTTGCCGGGAAGCCGCTTTCGCAGGCGCGTGGCCTGCTCGAACGGGATCCACGGGTCGGCCTCGGCCCAGCCGATGCGCACCGGGCAGCGCACCTCGCCGAGCCGGCGCACGATCGGCGCGGTGTGCTCGGGCGAGAGCTGCGCGATCTGGCGGTAGAACGCGGCCTGATCGGGCTCCAGCACATAGGTGGCGATGCGCTCGCGGGCGCCGGCACCGCCGCCGTCGACCTCGACATCGACCTCGACGAACACCGGCTCGGGCAGGGCGGACGGGCGTGGGGCGGAGGCGCGGCCAGGCATCCCCCGACGCTATCCCGAGCCTCCGACACACCCCATGGCGACGGGCACCGAGGCTCCCGGACCCGAGGGGTGAATAAGGTGAGGCTAGCCTTACTTCTATTGCTATGATCGGCTCGTGATGACACATTGTCAGCACGTCAGAACTGCGCCGGAGGAGACCCCGTGAGCCTGCCCGTCGAGGAAATCGCCCCCGTCCCCCTGTCCGCGGTGCTCCGTCAGGGCACCCGTGACGCCCATGCCGGTGCCAACTCGGAGCAGTTCATCGAGGAGCTCCTGTCCGGGGCCCTGACCCGGGACGCGCACGCCGACCTCACGGCGCAGCTCCTCGTGGTCTACGAGGCTCTGGAGGAGGCGAGCGCCGCACTGGGGAGCGACGACCGGGGTGCCGGCCTCGTCTTCGCGGAGCTCACCCGCGTTCCCGCGATCGAGCGGGACCTCGCCTTCCTGTACGGGCCGGAGTGGCGCGACAAGATCCGGATCCTGCCCGCGACCCGGGCGTACGCCGATCACGTCCGCGAGGTGGGCGGCAGCCTGCCGCAGTACGCCGCGCACTCCTACACGCGCTACCTGGGCGACCTGTCCGGCGGGCAGATCGTCAAGCGCATGATGAAGGAGCACTACGGCCTCGGCGAGGAGGGGCTGGCGTTCTACACCTTCCCCGACATCCCCAAGGTCAAGGTGTTCAAGGACGCCTACCGCGAGGCCCTGGACGAGCTCGACCTGGACGACGACGAGGTGGCCGCCACCCTCGCCGAGACGCACCTCGCCTTCACGCTCAACCGCGCGGTGTTCACGGAGCTCGCCGAGATCCACTGCTGACCCCGGCACGCGTCAGACGCTCGGGTCACCCGCGTGACCTGGGCGTCTGGCACGCACCGGCGTCTGACATGTCACATCGTCTGACTTGTCACATCCGGAGGCGTCACGTTCCGCGTTCGTGCGTTGTCAGATGGAGTATGAACACCACCGAACGTCGCATCTCCACGACAGCGCTCGTCATCGGTACGGGCGGTTCCGGCCTGCGCGCCGCCATCGAGCTCGCCGAACAGGGGGTGGACGTCCTCGCCCTCGGCAAGCGGCCCCGGATGGACGCCCACACCTCGCTCGCCGCCGGCGGGATCAACGCCGCCCTCGGCACCATGGACGCGGAGGACAGCTGGCAGCAGCACGCCGCGGACACCATCAAGGAGAGCTACTTCCTGGCCAACCCGCACACGGCCGAGATCGTCGCGCAGGGTGCCGCACAGGGCATCGCCGACCTCGAGCGGTACGGCATGGCCTTCGCCCGGGAGGACGACGGGCGCATCTCCCAGCGGTTCTTCGGCGCGCACACCTACCGCCGCACCGCGTTCGCCGGCGACTACACCGGCCTGGAGATCCAGCGGTCCCTCGTGAACCGGGCGACGCAGCTCGACATCCCGATCCTCGACTCGGTCTACGTCACCCGGATCCTGACCCACGACGGCGCGGTGTTCGGCGCCTACGGGTTCGACCTCACCGACGGCACGCCGTACCTGATCCACGCCGACGCCGTGATCCTCGCCGCGGGCGGCCACAACCGCATCTGGCGGCGCACGTCGTCCCGCCGCGACGAGAACACCGGCGACTCGTTCTGCCTCGCCGTCGAGGCCGGCGCGCGCCTGCGCGACCCGGAGCTGGTCCAGTTCCACCCGTCGGGCATCCTGGAGCCCGAGAACGCCGCGGGCACGCTGATCTCCGAGGCGGCGCGCGGCGAGGGCGGCATCCTGCGCAACGCCCTGGGCGAGCGGTTCATGCAGAACTACGACCCCGAGCGCATGGAGCTCTCGACCCGCGACCGCGTGGCGCTCGCCGCGTACACCGAGATCAAGGAGGGCCGCGGCACCGAGAAGGGCGGCGTCTGGCTCGACGTCTCGCACCTGCCGCGCGAGACGATCATGACGCGCCTGCCGCGCGTCTACCAGACGATGCTCGAGCTGCAGATGCTCGACATCACGGCCGAGCCCATCGAGATCGCCCCCACTGCCCACTACTCCATGGGCGGCGTGTGGGTGCGGCCCGAGGACCACAGCACCGAGGTCGACGGCCTGTATGCGATCGGCGAGGCGTCCAGCGGCCTGCACGGCGCCAACCGCCTGGGCGGCAACTCGCTGATCGAGCTGCTGGTGTTCGGCCGTATCGTCGGCCGCGCCGCGGCGGCCTACTCGGCCGGCCTGGAGGCGCAGCGCCGCTCGCATGACGCCGAGGCCTACGCCCGCGCCGAGGTGGCCGACCTGCTCACCGCCGACGGGCACGAGAACGTGCGCGCCCTGCAGCGGGCGATCCGCAACACGATGACCGAGCACGCGGGCGTCGTCCGGGACGAGGAGGGCCTGGTCACGGGCCTGCGCGAGCTGGACGAGATCGAGGCGCGCACCCAGGAGATCGGCGTGCACCCCGACATCGCCGGCTTCCAGGACCTCGCACACGCCTTCGACCTCAAGGCGTCCCTCATCGCGGCCCGCGCCACCCTGGAGGCCGCCCGCGAGCGCCGAGAGACCCGCGGCTGCCACAACCGGAGCGACTACCCGGACCTGGACCCGGCGCTCCAGGTGAACCTGGTCTGGTCCCCGAAGACCGGCATCGTCCGCGAGGAGATCCCGGCGGTCCCGGAGGAGATCGCGACCCTGATCGCGGCCCAGGAGGTCTCGACGGAGGGCAAGCTGGTCGAGTAACCCCCTCCCCGGCTCGTTGAGTGCTGGGTATTCGCCCTTCTGGCACACGAAAAAGGGCGAATACCCAGCACTCAACGAGTTGGGGCGGGCGGGTCAGCGGCGGTGGCGGGGGTTGTGGGCGTGGCCTGTGGCGCGTTCGGTCCAGCCCGGCCAGACGCGTTGCGCGTCGCGCTCGTGGAGCTTGCCGCCCAGGTGCATCGCCCGCCAGACGCCGCGGTAGCCGGGCAGCACGCCGGAGGCGATGATCACGTGCCCGACGACGACGGGGGTCACCACATACGTGGACCACCGGTGCACCGCCGCGAACCACACGAACGCCGGTCCCCCGCTGACGACCGCCAGCCCCACGCCGGACACGACCAGCGCGAGCAGCGTCGCGACGAGCACCAGGTTCGCGATGCGCTGCCCGGGGTCGAACCGGCCCTCGTGCCGCCCGAACCTGCCGGTCAGGATCGCGGCGGGCCAGCTCCGGAACCACGCGCCGTCGCCGTGCTCGAACCGGAAGGTCTCGCGCCAGAAGGTGCGCCAGCCCCGTACGCCGACGACGACGGCCAGCACCGTGAGCCCGGCGAGGACCCAGCCCGTGACGGTGTGCAGGTCGGCGTCGGACACGCCGGTGACCCGTGCGACGACGCTCGGGCTGCCCTCGTTCCCGAGCAGCAGCCACCAGCCGGTGATCAGCAGCACGACGACGGTCACGTAGACGCCGGCATGGAACCAGCGTGCCGGACGGCGGTTGCGCTCGACCGTGCCGACGACCGGTCCGGAGGCCGCTCCGGTGGCGGCTCCAGTGGCGGCTCCGGCAGCACGCTTGCCGGCACCGTTGGCGGCAGGGTCAGGGCGCTCAGTAGCTGTCACCGTCGTCCTCCGTGGCACCTCCCGTGTCGCCCGAACCGCCTGCGCCCACGGTCACCTCGATGTGGGTCTCCACCCCGGCCGGCGAGTGATCGGCGTTGCGCAGCGACGCGTCGATCTCGTGCTCACCCTCGGGCAGATCGGTGACCTCCACGCTGTCGCCCTCGACCACCAGGTACTCCTGGTCGTCCCCGTCGAAGTACACGTGCACGTGGTGATCGCCCGACTCGGTCGGCCCGAGCTCCTCGCTGGAGGAGAGGTCGACGGTGAACGGCGTCTCGACCGTGCCGCCGTCGTCGGGCGAGGTGATCTCCAGCGTCATGCCGCCGGCCGCACCGCCCGAGTCGCCCTCGTCGCCGCCACCCCCGCCGTAGCCGCCCCCGCTGCCACCGCCGCTGCCGCAACCCGCCACGAGCAGGACGGTCAGTGCCGCCCCGGCAGCGAGCCTCGCTCCGCGCGGCCTGGACGCCCCATGCAGTCCGGACGCTCCGCGCAGCCCGGACGCTCCTCGTAGTCTGGACATGGCTACCTCCTTGTTCCGGGCGTCGCCGACGACGCCCGTCACCTGTCCCTACGTGGCGGAGCGTTCGACGGATCTCTCGACCTCCGAAGCGCGACACGATCCAGCGGGGCGAGATCCACGGACCGGTCCCGGCACGTAGGGAAGGACATGACGGCATCGGACGAGGCGCTCCTCGCCGGGATGGCCGCGGACGACCCGGACGCGGCGGCCGTCTTCGTGCGCCGGCACCAGGCACGGGTGTACGGGCTGGCGCTCTTCGTGGTCGGCATCCCCGCGGTCGCCGAGGAGGTGGCGCAGGAGACGTTCGTCCGCGCGTGGCGGCACGCCGACGGGTTCGACCCCAGGCGGGGCCGCGCGACGACGTGGCTGCTCGCGATCGCCCGGCACGCCGCGATCGACGTGCTCCGGGTGCGGCGCGATGTGCCCGTCGACCCCGTGGTCATGGCGGAGCGGATCACGGCCGAGACCGTCGCCGACCCGGACCTGCTCGCGGACCGGGTGGCGACCGGCACCACGGTGGACGCCGCACTGGCCCACGTGCCGCGGGAGCAGGCGACGGCGGTGGTGCTCGCGGCGGTCTTCGGGCTCAGCGGCGCGGAGATCGCGCGGCGGACCGGCGTGCCGCTGGGGACGGCCAAGACGCGTATCCGGCTGGGGCTGCGGCACCTGCGCGACGAGCTGGCGAGCAGCCGGGAGGAGGAGCGGCCATGAACGGGGCGAACGGGAACGGGGCGGACACGAGCGGGAGCGGCCGCTGCGCGGAGCTGCGCGACGCACTCACCGAGGTGGCGCTGGGGGTCGCCGACGGCGCCACCCGGGCCGCCGTCATGGCGCACCTGGCGACGTGCGACCGTTGCCGCGACGAGCTGTCGTCGCTGGCCGACGCGGCCGACGAGCTGCTGCTCCTGGTCCCGGAGCGCGAACCCCCGGCCGACTTCGAGGGGCGCGTGCTGGCCCGGCTCGCGGCGGGTCCGGCACGGCACGACACCGAACCGACGAGCCACGTTCCCGGTGCTCCGTCCTATCCGGGCGCCCAGGACGGCCCGGCGACACCCGGCCCCGCGACCGTCCGGCGGCACGGCGCCCGGCGCGCCGTCCTGGCCGCCGCCCTCGGGGCGGGGCTGCTCGTGGCGGGCGGCGCGGGCGTGTGGGTCGTGACGGCGCCGGACCGGGAGCTGGCCGCGTCGTACCGCACGACGCTCGACACGGCGCACGGCCGCTACCTCACCGCCGCCGACCTGGTCGCGACCGACACGACGGACGGTTCGGCGGACGGCTCGGCGCAGTCGGTCGGCACCGTCTTCCTCTACGAGGGCGACCCCTCCTGGGCCTCCGTGGTGGTGCGCGACGCCGGGCCGGCGCCCCGCTACGACGTCACCGTGGTGGTCGCGAGCGGCACGGACGACCCGGACGCCGTCGCCCCCACCCCGTACGGCAGGGGCATCCACGCGACAGAGCCGGGCCACACGACCTTCGACCGCAGGGCCTCGGAGGCCGGCACCCCACCCGGCACAGGCAACCCACGCAGCACCGGCGCCGTCCGCCCCGCCAACGAGGACACCCGCGAGATCGACCTCGGCACGTGCGTCGTCACGACGGGCACCTGCTCGACGGGCGGGATCCTCGACGTCCCCGTGCGCGACGTCGTCTCCGTGCGCCTGGCGACCCCGGACGGCGAGGCGTGGGCCACGGCGACGCCCTGAAACTCGACGGCGGAACTATGCGGTGAGGCCTCCGCGGACCACCAGGCGCGGCTCGACCAGCACGTACGCGGCCTCCTCGGCCGAGTCGCGCTGGTCGCTCCGCAGGACGACGCCGCCCGTGGGCCCCATCAGCAGGTCCAGCACCCCGGCCGCGACCTGCTCCGGGAGCTGCTCCACGCTGCTGATGCCCAGCGCCTCGGCGGCCGGCGTGTTGTCGAACCCGACGACGGGCAGGTCCGGGCGGCCGAGCGCCGTGGCCGCCAGGTGCGCGCCGATCGCCAGGGAGTCGCTGACGCACACGACGGCGTCCACGGCGGGGTCGGCCGCGAGCGCCGCCCCGGTCAGCTCGCGGGCGAGGCCGACACTCTCCTCGGTGTGCCAGCGAGGGCCGGCGGACCCGGCGTCGGCCATCGCCTCGCTCCAGCCGCGGGCGCGGTCGTCGCCGGTCCCGGACCCCTCGGGCCAGCCGAGGAACGCGATCTTTGGACCCGCCTGGTCGAGCAGGTGGCGCGTGGCGGCGCGGGTACCGGCGGCGCCGTCGACGTCGGCCCAGGAGTGTTCGCCGGCGCCGTCGCCGTCGGACCGCCAGGGGCGGCCGAACGAGACGAACGGGACGCCGCGCTCGTGGAGCCAGGTGGTGCGTGTGTCCTCGTGGGACGTGCCGGTCAGCACGACGGCGTCGATCTCACCGCCGTCGACGAGGTCACCGATGCGCTCGATCTCCTCGGCGGGCGTGCGCGCGGCGTAGAGCAGGATGCGCATGCCGCGCTCGCTGGCGCGCTCGGTCAGGGCGTGGACGAAGCGGTCGAGCACCACGCCGGAGATGCCGCCCGCGTACGGGTCGAGCCGCACCCCGATGGTCGAGCTGCGCCGCGTGCGCAGGCGGCGTGCGGCGGCGTGCGGGCGGTAGCCGAGCTCGGCGATGGCGCGCTGCACGCGCTCGCGCGTGGGGCCGCGCACGATGTCCGGCGAGTTCAGGACGTTGGACACCGTCTGGCGGGAGACGCCGGCGGCGCGGGCGACGTCCTCCACGGTGGGGGCCTTGGTCATCGTGCCCCCTCCCCTGTGCCGTCGTGAGCTCTGCCGAAGTGCTTGCGCTGTCATGACCGGCCCGTCCTGCCCGGCACTGTCGTGAATGTTCGGAACGTCATCTTAGGTGCGTCGTCAGTACCACGGTCCACCTTGACACCGCACCCGAGCGCTCCATAGCCTCCTGCACAGCATAATTTGATCGTTCAAACTCCACCACATCATGAACCACGTGCCTCATCAAGGGAGAAGAGACATGACACGGCCCATCTCGCGGAAGCTCGTCGGAGCGGGCGCCCTGCTCGTCGCCGGCGCGCTCACGCTCACCGCCTGCGGCGGCTCCGGCTTCGAGGACACCGCCGAGGAGCCCGCGGCGGGCGCCGCGGAGCTCACCAGCTCCGACGACCCGCTGTCGATCCTCATCGGCTCGTCCGGCGACGCCGAGACCGACGCGGTCACCGAAGCCGTCGCGGCGTGGTCCGAGGAGTCCGGCGTCGAGGCCGAGGTCCAGGTCGCCAGCGACCTGCCCCAGCAGCTCTCGCAGGGCTTCGCGGCCGGCTCGCCGCCGGACCTGTTCTACCTGGCGCCCGAGGCGATCGCCGGCTACGCCGACAACGGCTCGCTCCAGGCGTACGGCGACCTGCTGGCGAACAAGGACGACTTCTACCCGTCGCTCGTGGAGAACTTCACCGTCGACGACACGTTCTACTGCGCGCCCAAGGACTTCTCGACGCTCGGCCTGGTCATCAACACCCAGCTCTGGGCGGACGCCGGCCTGACCGACGCCGACCTCCCCACCACCTGGGACGAGCTGGCCACGGTTGCCGAGAAGCTGACCACCGACGACCAGGTGGGCCTCTCGTTCGGCGCGGAGTACCAGCGCGTGGGCACCTTCATGGCCGAGGCCGGCGGCGGCCTCGTGGTCGACGGCGAGCCGGTCGCCAACAGCGAGGGCAGCGTCGAGGGCCTGACCTACGTGCAGTCCCACCTGAAGGACGGCACCTTCGCGTACGCGGCCGACCTCGGCGCCGGCTGGGGCGGCGAGGCCCTCGGCAAGGGGCTGGCCGCCATGGTCATCGAGGGCAACTGGGTCACCGGCGCTCTCACGAACGACTTCCCCGACGTCGAGTACACCGTCGCCGAGCTGCCCGCCGGCCCCGCCGGCCAGGGCACGCTGCAGTTCACGAACTGCTGGGGCATGGCCGCCGACAGCCCCAACCAGGAGGCGGCGCTGAGCCTGGTGGAGCACCTGACGAGCACCGAGCAGCAGCTCGCGTTCTCGGAGGCGTTCGGCCCGATGCCGTCCATCGAGTCGGCTGCCGCCGACTGGACCAGCGCCAACCCCGACCTCAGCGCGTTCCTGGACGGGGCCGCCTACGCGCAGTTCCCGCCGAACTGGGCCGGCGCGACCGACGTCATCACCGACCTCAACGCGCAGCTCGAGTCGCTGGAGTCCGGTGACCCGCAGGCGATCCTCGACACGGCGCAGTCGAACCTCGAAGCGATCGCCGAGTAGGCACAGATGTCCGTCCTCGCGTCGCCGCGTGACGCCGCGCCCCGCCGTGCCGGGTCCCCTCGCGGGATCAGGCACGGCGAGGCCGTGGCCGGCTGGCTCTTCACGCTGCCCGTCCTGGTGATCCTCGGCGTGTTCCTGCTCGTCCCGGTCCTGATGGCGCTCTGGGTGAGCTTCTCGGACTGGTCCGGGCGCGGCAGCCCGCTCTCCTCCGGCGTCGGCTTCGTGGGGCTGGACAACTACGCCGCCGTCACCACGGGCGGCGGCCTCGCCGAGCGCGACTTCGGCGTCGCGCTGCGCAACAACGCCTGGTACGTGCTGCTGGTCGTGCCGCTGCAGACCGGCCTGGCCCTGTTCCTGGCGGTCCTGGTCAACCGCGCGGTGCTGCGGGGCCGTGGCGTGTTCCGCACGGCCTTCTACTTCCCGTCCGTGACCAGCTCGGTGGCCATCACGGTGCTGTGGCTGTTCCTGTTCTCGACGTCGGGCGTGGTCAACACGATCCTCGCCCGGGTCGGTATCGCCGGGCCCAACTGGTTCAACGAGCCGAGCGGCGTGCTGCACAACCTGCTGGGCGCGCTCGGCGTGCGGACCGGACCCGACGTGCTGACCCAGCACGGTCTTCTCGGCGTGACCTGGTGGGACTGGCTGGCCGGGCCCTCGGTGGCCATGTCGGCGTTCGTGCTCATGGCGATCTTCACGACCAGCGGCACGTTCATGCTGCTGTTCATCGCCGGCCTGCAGAACATCACCCCCGAGGTCGAGGAGGCCGCGATGGTCGACGGCGCGAACGCCTGGCAGCGGTTCTGGCGCATCACGCTCCCCCAGCTCAAGCCGACCCTCTTCACCGTGCTGACCCTCGGCCTGATCGGCTGCTGGCAGGTGTTCGACCAGATCTACACCGGCACGCAGGGCGGCCCCGGCAAGACGACACTGACGCCCGCGTACCTCAGCTACCAGTCGGCGTTCCTGTCCCAGGAGTGGGGCCAGGGCGCGGCGATCGCGTTCATCCTGTTCGTCATCATCGTGCTGCTGACCATCCTGCAGCGCTGGGTCCTGCGCGACCGCCCCGACGTGCCGCGGCGGGCCCGACGACCCGGCCGTGCGCCTTCTGCCACTGTCACCTCGACGACGGAGGACGCCCGATGAGCCGCGTCACGCGCCGTCCTCCGCTGCGCACGCGCCACCGCATGCCACGCAAGGCGTTCGCCTGGCAGCTCGGCCTCTACGCGCTGCTGGTCCTGCTGGCGCTGGTCTACGTCTACCCGTTCCTGGTCCAGCTCGCGACGTCGGTCAAGACCGAGGCGGACGCCGCGGCCGACCCGGTCTCGCTGGTCCCCGACCCCCTGACCTGGGCCGCGTACGGGCGCCTGTTCCTGCGCTCCGACTTCCCGGTGTGGTTCGCCAACTCCGCCGTCGTCACGATCCTCGTGACCGCGGGGCGCGTGTTCTTCGACTCCCTGGCGGGCTACGCGCTGGCCCGCCTGACCTTCCGCGGACGCGGCGTGGTCTACGCGGCGCTGGTCGCCGTCATGGCGGTGCCCACCGTCGTGCTGCTGATCCCCAAGTTCCTGGTCATCAACCAGCTCGGCATCTACGACTCGTACGCGGGCATGGTGCTGCCGCTGCTGGTCGACGCCGCGGGCGTCTTCATCATGAAGAACTTCTTCGAGTCCGTCCCCCGGTCGGTCGAGGAGCAGGCACGCATCGACGGGGCCGGCACGTTCCGGATCTTCTGGTCCGTGGTGCTGCCCATGGCCCGGCCCGCGCTGGTGACCATCGTGATCCTGTCGTTCCAGGGCTCCTGGAACGAGCTGAGCCACTTCATCGTCGCCGCACAGTCCCCCGAGCTGACGACCCTCACCAAGGGTGTCGCGTCGCTGGCGAGCGGCCAGCTCAGCCAGGGCAGCCAGTACCCGATCAAGCTCGCCGCCGCGGCGATCATGACCATCCCCGTGGCGGTCGTGTTCTTCGTGTTCCAGCGACGCATCATGAACACCAGCGAAGGAGCCGTCAAGGAATGACGCCGTCCACCACCCCACCCCTGCAGCCGCTGCTCAGCGACGCCGTCATCGCCCTGCGCGCCCCGACCCAGGTCTGGTCCGGCCGGGACGGCGACCTGGGCGCCGCGCCGATCGACGGCGTCTACCACGGCGACGTCCGGCACGTGCGCGAGCTGGTGCTGGAGTGCGCCGAGTCGGACGTCGAATACATCTCGGTCGCCCCGGACAGCGCCTCGCACGTCGTGTTCGGCGGCCTCCTGCGCGGGGCGGACGACGCCACGCCCGACCCCAAGGTGCGCCTCGTGCGCGACCGGCGGGTCGCCGACGGTGTGCTCGCCGAGACGTGGACGGTCGCGTCGCACCTGCCCACCGCGACGCGCGTGACGCTGCGGCTGCGGCTGCGTCCGGACTTCGCGACCCTGCACGAGGTCAAGGCGGGGATCGCGGGCGCGGCGGGTTCGGACGGCGGCGGGGGCGGCGACGCCCCGGTCGTCACGGTGGCGCCGGGCTCGGCGACGGCGCGCTCCGGCAGCGCCTCCTCCACCCTGACCGCCGAGGGCGCCACGGTGACCTCGGGTCCGGGCGGCGCGATCGAGGCCGTCTGGGCCCTGGGCGTCCCGGCCCACGGCGAGGCGGAGGCGGTCTGGTCGCTCGCCCTGCACGACGACACGATGGTGGTCCGGGGCGCGGACGGCGTCTGGCCCGGCACGGCCCGGATCACCGTCCCCGAGGGAGCCGACCCTCGCCTCGCCCGCTGGCTCGACACCGCCCTCGACGACCTCGACGCCCTGCGGCTGGCCCTGCCCGGGCACCCCGACGACGAGTTCTTCGCCGCCGGTGCGCCCTGGTTCTTCACGCTGTTCGGCCGGGACGCGATCTGGGCCGCCCGGCTCGCGCTCCCGCTCGACGTCCGCGTCGCGGCCTCCACGCTGCGCGTCCTGGCCCGCCTGCAGGGCACCGCCCACGACGTCGAGACCGCCCAGGAGCCCGGCAAGATCCTGCACGAGCTGCGCGCCGCGCCGCTCGAGATCCCCGGCGAGGGTGTCGTCCTGCCGCCGCTCTACTACGGCAGCGTCGACTCGACGCCGCTCTGGGTGTGCCTGCTCGCCGACGCCTGGCGCGCCGGCATGCCCGACGACGAGGTCGCCGCCCTGCTGCCCACGCTCCGCGGGGCCCTGACCTGGCTGCTGGAGCACGGTGACAGCGACGGCGACGGGTTCATCGACTACATCGACCGGTCCGGGCGCGGGCTGGCCAACCAGGGCTGGAAGGACTCCGGCGACTCCATCCAGTGGCGCGACGGCGCCCTCGCCGACGGCCCGATCGCGCTCTGCGAGGTCCAGGGGTACGCGTACGAGGCGGCGCTCGCGGGCGCCGAGCTGCTGGAGGCGTTCGGTCCGGTGGGAGACGCGGCGTCGGGCCCTGAGGCGGCGGGCACCTCGCCGTCGGGCGACCTGAGCCCGGCCGGGCTGCGCGCCTGGGCCGCGGACCTGCGTACCCGGTTCGCGGCGTCGTACTGGGTCGAGACCCCGGAGGGCCGGTACCCCGCGGTGGCGCTGGACCGGGACAAGCGGCCCGTCGACACGCTGACCAGCAACATCGGGCACCTGCTCGGCACCGGCATCCTCGACCCGGCCGAGGAGGAGCACGTGGCGGCCCTGCTGCTCGGGCCGACGATGTCGACCGGGTTCGGCATCCGCACCATGTCGAGCGGCGCGGCGGGGTACTGGCCGCTGTCGTACCACGGGGGCAGCGTCTGGACGCACGACACCGCCATCGCGGTGCACGGCATGCACCGCGCGGGCCTCGCCGACCAGGCGGAGCGCGCCGTGGTCGGACTGCTGGCCGTGGCCGAGGGCTTCGCCTACCGGGTCCCGGAGCTGCACGGCGGCGACCCCGCGACCCGCTCCGGCGTGCCCACGCCGTACCCGGCGGCCTGCCGCCCGCAGGCCTGGTCGGCGGCCGCGGCGATCACCTGTCTGGCGGTGTCGGGCGCGCGGGCGGGCGCTGTCGCCGTCTGACCCGGGCCTCCCGAAGGTCCGCCGCGGAGGTCTCGCGGCGGACCTTTCCCGTGGTCCGGGACGCCAAAGGTAATCTTTCGTCATGAACCGGGTGACCCTGCAGGACGTGGCGGATCACGCCGGGGTCTCGATGAAGACCGTGTCCAACGTGGTGCGCGGCTACCAGCACGTGAGCCCGCGGATGCGCGAACGCGTGCAGGCCGCGATCGACGAGCTGGGCTATCGCCCCAACCGGACCGGCCGCAGCCTCGCGACGGGCCGGTCGAGCATGCTCGGGCTCGCCTTCCCGGACCTGCGGCGGCCGTACTTCGCGGAGCTCGCGCACGTCTTCGCCCGGGTCGCGGAGTCGCGCGGCTACCGGCTCCTGCTCGCGGAGACGGGCGCGACCGCGGACGGCGAGCGCTCCGTGCTGCGCGACCCCGAGGCCGGGATCATGGACGGGATGGTGCTCCAGCCGCAGGTCCTGACCGCCCGGGACCTGGACGACCAGCGCCACGGCCTGCCCATCGTCTTCCTCGGCGAGGACCCGCAGCCCGACGGCGCGGACCAGGTGGCGATCGACAACGTCGCCGCGGCCCGCGACGCCGTCGGGCACCTGGTGCGCGCGGGACGACGCCGCATCGGGTTCCTCGGCCACGAGACCGACCGGATCTCGTGGACCTCCACGCTGCGGATCGAGGGCTACCGCGCGGCACTTGTCGACGCGGGCCTCCCCGTGGACCCGGCCCTGCTCGTGACCCGGCGGCAGGACGGCGACGCCCGCGACGCCGAGGAGGCCCTCGCCGCCGCGCTGGACGCCGGGCTGCAGCTGGACGGCCTGCTGTGCCGCGACGACCTCGCGGCGATCGGCGCCCTGCGCGCGCTGCGGCGGCACGGCCTGGACGTCCCGGGCGACGTCGCCGTGATCGGCTGGGACGCCATCGAGCTGGGCGCGAGCACCGCACCGAGCCTGACGTCGGTCGCGCCCGACACCCGGGCGCTCGCGGAACAGGCCCTCGACCTGCTGCTGGAACGCCTGGAGGGCTACGCGGGCCCGGGCCGCCACGTCACGGTGGGCCACACGATCCAGTTCCGCGAGAGCGCCCCGGAGCTGCCGGCGTAGCGGGAGCCCCTCGCCCGGCGGCCGCCCGGTGAGTTCGGCGGCTCTCGTCCAGGTCGGCACTCTCCTGCCCAGGTCGGCAGTTTGCATCGAGGTCGGCACAGGCCTGTGCCGATCTCGGTGCCAACTGCCGACGTCGATGCGAACTGCCGACCTCGCGCACTCAACGGCCCGTCACCCGCTCACAGGACGCCGCCGACGGGCGCCCAGATCGGCAGGTAGCTCGCCGAGGTCGGCAGGTTGCTCGGCGAGATCGGCGATCCGCACCGCGCGGTCGGCAGATTCCTCACCGAGGTCGGCAGGTCGCATCGAGATCGGCACAGGCCTGTGCCGATCTCGGTGCCAACTGCCGACGTCGATGCGGACTGCCGACCTTGCGCGCACGGCACCGGCGCAGTGCGCGTGGCCGCACAGCCGCCTACCCAGTCATTGGGCCCGAAACAGCCCTCATTTCGGGCCCAATGACTGGGTAGGCGCCGCGGCGTCCGACGACGGCATCCAGCGTCCGGTGCAGATGTCCGGTGCTGACGTCCGGTGCTGGCATCCGGTGCCGGCGTCCGGTGCTGGCGTCCGGTGCTGGCGTCCGCAGACCGTAGGCGTGGATCTCTGTTGAGTGCCGGTTGGACTCAGCTGCGTTCAGCGCAGTCGGTCGGCGTTCACCGTGGCTGGACAGTTCGGCTCATCCAGAACACCCAGGGCGCAGCCGGACGAAGTTCAGCCCAGGCGACACCCCTCGATTGTCCTCACGTTACCCCCGGCCGCTTCGACAAATCCCCCACACCAGTCAGCCCACACCAGTCAGCCCGTACTCACCGGCCCACACCAGTCTGCCGGTGCGAGGCAGTCTCGCCCGGGACGCCCGCCCGAGAGACCCGCACCGGGACGCCAGCACAGGACTGCTTCGCTCACGCGTGTGTCGGGTCGACGGCCGCGAGTTGCTCGACCAGCGCCGCGCGCACCGAATCCGGCAGGTCGACGGCGGAGAGCTCCGCGAGCTTCTCGGCCACCGTCCGCGTGCTGCTGACGATGTCCCAGGCCTCGAGCTTCTCCGGGTTGCTCGACTGCGCGCTCTCCAGGATGACGCGGGCCGCCTCGGTCCGGTCCGAGCCGATGCGCAGCGGCCCGCCCTCGACCCGGACCACGATCTCCGCCGTCGGCGGCGCGGAGACCTGGACGCTCCACCGCCCGTCGACGCCGTCCACCGCGACCACGGCACCGTTCACCGTCACGGGCCCCTCGGGCAGTCCGGCGAGGAACGTCACCGTCCACTCCCGGTGCGCAGGCACCGCCGTCGCGTCACCACGCACGGGCTCCACGCGGAACTCGCCGCGCTCGCGGTCCCAGCGCAGCGTGGCCGTCGTGGCAGGTCCGGCACCGGCCGCCGAGGCACCGCCGATCGAGGCAGCACCGTCCACCGACGCGGCGTCATCCAGCGCAACACCAGCGACGCCGCCCACCGGACCAGAAGCCCCGTCCTCGGCGTCCTCCACCAGCACGAACTCCCCCGACGCCCCGGGCGCCACGAGCACCTCCAGGGCCTCGGGGTTGCGGGTCGCGTCGAGGTCGGGGCCGGCGTCGAGCGGCAGGATGCCGCCCTCGCGCAGCAGCGCCGGGACGGACCCGAGGGTCCGGTGCATCTCGACGGTGCGTCCGCCCTGGTAGACGGCGTCGGTGAAGATGTCGGTCCACAGCCCCTCGGGGAGCCAGACCCGCACGCTCCCCCGCAGCGACGCGGCGTCCCGGGGCGAGGTGATCGGCGCGACCACGAGCTCGCTGCCGAAGGCGTACTGGTTGGGCACGCGGTAGGCATCGGCGCGCCGCGGCTCCAGGTGGTACATCGGCCGCACGAGCGGCACGCCGGCGGCGGCGCGGTGGTTCATGGTGTGCAGGTAGGGCACCATGCGGTGCCGGAACCGCAGCGCGTCCTCCATCGCGGCGCGGTGCTCCGGCGGGAACACCCACGGCTCCTTGCGGATGAACGGGTTGTTCGCCGAGTGCAGCCGCATGATCGGCGAGAACACGCCGAACTGCACCCAGCGGGTCGCGAGCTCGTCGTCACGCACGCCGCGGGTGTGCCCGCCGATGTCGTGGCTCCACCAGCCGTAGCCGATGTTGGCGGCGGTGGCGGTGAACTCCGGCTGGAATGCCAGCGACTCCCACGAGACCACGGCGTCGCCGGAGAAGCCGACCGCGTACCGGTGGCTGCCGGGTCCGGCGTAGCGGGAGAACGTCATGCCGGGCTTGCCGTCGCGGGCGGCGTCGAGGTGGTGGAAGTGGTTCAGCACCCACAGCGGGTCCACGCCCGCCGTCCCCGAGGTGCGGCCCTGCTGCCAGTCGATCCACCAGAAGTCGACCCCCTGCTCCTCCAGCGGGTGGTGCAGCTCCCGGAAGTACGCCTGGAGGAAGGCCGGATCGGTCGGGTCGAACGGGATGGGCCGCTCGGTGTCCGGGTCCACGCCCAGGGCGCGGGCCATGGCGGGGTAGGCGTCCTCGAACGCGCGGACGCCGTCGGCCGGGTGCAGGTTGAGCGTGGTGCGCAGCCCGCGCTCGTGCAGGGCGCCGAGGAAGGCCGCGGGGTCGGGGAACAACGTGGGCTCCCACGAGTAGCCGGTCCAGCTGCTGCCGAAGCGCTCCGGCACGGAGTCCACCCGGTGCCAGTCCATGTCGATCACGGCGACGGAGAACGGGATCCCCTCGGCCGCGAACCGGTCCATGAGCGCCAGGTACGACTCGTCGCTGTAGGGGTGGTACCGGCTCCACCAGTTGCCGAGCGCCCAGCGCGGCAGCCGCATCGGGTGGCCGGAGACCCGGTAGAGGTCGCGGACGGCGTCGGTGTACTCGCGGCCGAACGCGAACACGTACAGGTCCTGCCGCCCGGGCACGCGGGAGCCCACCCAGCCGTCGTCCTCGAACAGGAACGACGCCGAGTCGTCGACCACGCCGATGCCGTCGCGGGACACGACGCCGGGCTCCAGGTCGGCGCGACCGTCGACGTCGTCCAGCGTGCGGGCCGTGCCGCCCAGGTCCCACGTGGGCTCGCCGTACCGCCAGCGCCCGGAGTCGCGCCCGAGGATCTCGACCACGAGACCGCTCGCCGAGAACTCCCCGCCGTCGTACCGCAGCCGGGCGCGCGCCGTGGTGAGCACCACGCCGTCGCCGACCCGCTCGACGGCGAAGTCGGCGGGCGGCAGGTCACGCCGGATCGCGAACGTGGAGGCGCGGTCCTCGAACCCGCCGTCCGCCGAGCGCTCGACCCGGAAGACGCCGTCGCTCAGCACGGTGATGCGCCAGCCGGCGCCGTGCACCTGCTGCTCGCTGCGTGCGCGGGGCGCCGCCTCCGGCAGGGGCCGGACGACGGACAGGCTGTCGACGATCTCTGACATGGAACTCCTCGGTGCTTGCGGGTGGTGCGTGTGCGGGTCGGCAGGCTCAGTGCTTGACGGCGCCCTGCGTCACGCCGCTGATCACCCAGCGCTGCGCGAACAGGTACGCGACGATCGTCGGCGCCATCGCCATGAGGTACGACGCGAAGGCGACGTTGTAGTTGGTGCCGAACTGGCTCTGGAAGATGTTCTGCACCACGGGCAGGGTCTGCAACGTGGGGTCGGACATGATGAGCGACGGCATCATGAAGTCGTTCCAGGACGCCAGGAACGCGAAGATTCCGACCGTAGCGTTCATGGGCCCAAGCAGCGGCAGGATTATCCGCCAGAAGATCTGCCACGTGCTCGCGCCGTCGATCCGCGCGCTCTCCTCCAGCTCGATCGGGATGGACCGCAGATAGGCCGTGTAGAGCAGCACGCTGAACGAGAGCTGGAACATCGCGTGCAGGATCCCCACGCCCAGCGGGTTGTCCAGGCCGGTGAGCGCCGTGAGCTGGATCTGCGGCAGCGCGACGACGGGGAACGGCAGGAACAGCGCCGCGAGCAGGTAGACCATCGACCACCGGAAGAACCGGTGCGACCAGTTCCGGGCGATGGCATAGGCCGCCAGCGAGCTGAGGAAGAGCGTGAGCAGCACGGCGATCGCCGCCACGGCCAGCGAGATGCCGAACGAGACGGGGAACCGCGTGAGCGACCATGCCTCGGCGAAGCTCGCCGGGTGGAACGGGGCCGGCAGCGAGAACGCGTTGCCGTCGGCGGACTGCGCGCTGGTCTTGAACGCCATCGACAGCGTCACGTACAGCGGCACGAACACCGTGAGCGTGGCCAGGCCGAGCAGGATCGTCAGCGGCCAGTTCGTGCGGTGCACGCGGCCGGCGTGGGCCGGGCGCGGGGATCGGACGGACGGGCGCGGGCCGGCCGCGCGGGGTGCTTCGACGGTGGTCACAGCTGGACCGCCCTTCCACGGGTGGCGATGATCTGAGCGACGGAGATGAGCGCGGTGACGATCAGGAACACCGTGGCGTTGGCCATCTGGTAGGCGTAGTCGCCGCCGGTGAAGCCGCCGAAGATCGTCATGGCGACGCTGCTCGTGGCCGTTCCGGGTCCGCCGCCGGTCAGGCCGACGATGACGTCGTACACGCCGAGGTAGCCCTTCACACCGAGGATGGTGTTGATCAGGATGAAGCCCGCGATGAGCGGCACGGTGACGGACCGGAACTGCCGCCAGGGCGTGGCGCCGTCCAGCGCGCTCGCCTCGTACAGATCGCTCGGGATGGACGTCAGCCCGGCCGTGTAGACCAGGAGCGCGCCCGGGATCGTCTGCCACGCGGACACGATCACGATGGACAGCCAGGCCAGGTCAGGGTTGCCGAGGATGCTCTCCTCCAGCGGCCCGAAGCCCACCGCCGTCGCGATGGCGGGCAGCGAGTTGGAGAACAGGAAGTTGAACACGTACGCCACGACGATCCCGGAGACCACCATCGGGATGACGAACACCGTGCGCAGCGTGGTCGCGAACCGGATGCGCCGGGTCAGGGCGACGGCGAGCGCGAGCGCGATCACCTGCGCGACGACGACGGTGACCAGCGCGAACCCGAGCGTGAACCCGTACGACTCGAGGATGCGCGGGTCGCTGAACAGCGCGGCGTAGTTGCGCAGGCCCAGGAAGGACCAGTCACCGAACCCCACGTAGTCGGTGAGGCTGTAGAAGATGCCGATCAGCGCGGGGACGATCACGAACGCCGTGAAGATCAGCAGCGTCGGGACCAGGAACACGTAGTACAGCGGCTCGACCCGCCGTCCGGTCGCGCGACGGCCCGTGCGCCGGGCCGTCGTCGGGCGTCCGGCCGTCGTCGAGCCCTGGTACATCGTTGTGTCAGTCATACGGTGGCCTCCCGTCCGGCGAGCCGGCGCCAGTCGGCGTCGAGCTGGCGGAGCATGCCCTCGAAGTTGCCGGAGCGGATCGCGGACTGCAGGTAGTTGCCGAGCGGGATCGACGTCGGCACGAACGTCCCGGCCCCCTGGTAGAAGGCGGCGCGGTCCACGTAGTCCTGGAGCCCGGCCAGGCGCTCGTCCTGCTGCGGCGGGGCGTCCTTGAGCGTCGAGTACGCGAGGTTGTCTCTGTTGTAGGCGTTGATGACGTCGGGCCGCATGAGGAACTCGACCAGCTCGCGCGCCTCCTCCTGGTGGGCCGACGCCGTCGGGATCCACAGGCCCAGGTCGATGTTGACCCGCGCCTGTCGCTCCTCGGGGTTCTCGGAGACCGGCAGCGCGAAGGTGCCGATCTCCAGGTCGGGGTCGACCAGCGCGATCTGGCTGAGCGCCCACGGACCCTGGAGGTACATGGCGGCCTCGCCCTTGCCGAACGCGAGGTTGCCGTCGGCGTAGGCCCGCACCGCGTGGTCCTTGTTGAAGTACGACGAGATCGTCTTGGCGCGCTCCATCGGCAGGGCGAAGTCCTTCTCGAAGGAGACCTCCGAGTCCGGCCCGACGTCGGTGCCCAGCTCCTTGAGCCGGCGGAAGAACTCGCCCGGCGCCACGAGGCTGCCCACGGAGTAGTCGAACAGGCCCTGCCAGAGCGTCCAGGTGTCCCGGTCGGTCGCGTAGACCGGCGTGATCCCGGCGCGGGTCAGCTCCTCGCAGACGTCGACGAACTGCGTCCACGTCTCCGGGACGGGCAGCTCGTGCTCCGCGAAGATCGCCTTGTTGTAGATGACGCCGGCCGCGGCGAGCGAGTACGGCAGCACACTGGTGCGGCCGGGGTACGTGGCGTACTGGTCGGTGAGCTCGCCGATGTCGGTTCGGACCGTCCGCGCCGAGGGCAGGTCGGACAGGTCCCCGAGCACGCCGCGCTTGATGTACCGGGCCAGCTCCAGGTTGTCGTTGAAGCAGCCGACGTCGGCGGGCTCGTTGCGCACGAACTGCGGGGCGATCGCGACGGTGCTGTCGTGCACCACGGTGATGCCCGGCCGCTCCTTCTCGAACCGCCGCAGCAGCTCGTCGAAGTAGGCGATGACCTCCTGCTTCTGCTCGTAGAAGCGCAGGGTGGTGCCCCCGCCGGACCCCGC
This sequence comes from Promicromonospora sp. NPDC050262, assembly GCF_040655935.1. Lineage (NCBI taxonomy): Bacteria > Bacillati > Actinomycetota > Actinomycetes > Micrococcales > Promicromonosporaceae > Promicromonospora > Promicromonospora sp. NPDC050262. The sequence continues at coordinate 574,131 of NZ_JBFAKX010000001.1, forward strand.
CGAGGCCGACGCGCACCCCGCCACGCCGAGCGCGACCAGTGCGGCCGAGCCGGTGAGAAAGGACCGTCGGCTCAGTGATGAGGGACGACCTGAACCTGGACTCACGCTGCATCTCCCATGCTCGAACTCCGTTGCTCGCTGCGACCGTCGGAATTTACAGCGCTGTAAATGATCCGTCAAACGTCCGGGGGTTCGATTCGGCCTGACGTGGCAGGATCACCGGCGAGGGTCCAGGGAGGTCCAGATGAATACCGCGCCACCGCCCGTGCGCACCAGCGAGCGCCTCATCGCGTTCCTCGACGCCGCGATCGCCATCGCGCTGACCCTGCTGATCCTGCCGCTGATGGAGAGCGTGTCCGAGGCGGTGGGCGAGGAGCAGACCCTGGGCGACTACGCCGCCGAGCACAGCTGGCAGCTGGTGGCGTTCACGCTCAGCTTCGTGATCATCGCGATGTTCTGGCGCATGCACCACGGGATCCAGGCGCCGGACACGCCGCTGACCCAGCAGCACCTGACGCTGCAGCTCGCGTGGCTGTTCACCATCACGGTGATGCCCGTGGTCACGGCGCTGACGGGCGGTCTGGACACGGACCGGGCGCTGGTGGCGTCGTACATCGGCAACCTGGCGGTGAGCGCGTGGCTGCTGTTCGTGATCGCCGTCGTCGAGCGCCGCGACCGGACGGCGGCCGGGCTGCCCGTGGACGCGACCCTCCCGGCGACGCCGCTGGCCGTCGCGCTGCTGTTCACGCTGACCCTGCTGTTGGCGCTGATCGTCCCGTCGTACACGTGGCTGTTCCTCATGGCGCTGTCCGGTCTGGTCCGCGCCGGGCTGGTGCGGCTCGGCGTCGTGGGGCGGGATCGGGCGGCCGACGGCGGCGCCGGCAACCCGGCCGGCGGCGCCGCCGAGCACTCGTCAGGAATCGAGAAGCGCACCCCGCCGTCCGCTCCCTAACGTGGTGGGCATGGCAAACATCGACTCCGTCACCCTCGAGGTGGCCGACCCCAGCACCGCCCGCTCCTTCTACGACTCCGCCTTCGGCCTGGGCGAGGACCGCCTCGACCTGCGCGCCGGCGAGACGCCCAGCACCGGGTTCCGCGGCTTCCACATCTCCCTCGTCGCCGACCAGCCCGGCGACGTCCACGCGCTGTTCGACGCCGCGGTCGCCGCGGGCGCCGCGGTGCTCAAGCCCATGGCCAAGTCCATGTGGGGCCACGGCGGCGTGGTCCAGGCGCCGGACGGCACCATCTGGAAGATGGCGACGTCCGCCAAGAAGGACACGCGCCCGGCCGAGCGGCGGTTCGACGAGATCGTGCTCCTGATCGGCGCCGAAGACGTCTCGGCGAGCAAGAAGTTCTACGTAGGTCACGGCCTGACGGTCGGCAAGAGCTTCGGCTCCTACGTCGACTTCAAGATGGGCTCCAGCCCCATCGGCTTCGGCCTCTACAAGCGCGCCGCGCTGGCCAAGGACGCCGGGGTGCCGCCGGAGGGCACGGGCTCGCACCGGCTCACGGTGGGTGGCGACCTCGGTGAGGTCACGGACCCGGACGGGTTCGCGTGGGCGTGAGCCCGGCTTCGTCGGTGAGGGCGCGCCGGTCGGGCCCGTCGTAGGCGGACCCGACCGGTCAGTAGCTGTTCGGCGCCTTGACCGACTGCCAGTGCCACGGCTCCGGGTTGCGCCCGGAAGGCTCGGCGAACGGCGGGTGCACCCAGCCGTAGGCCTCCGCGTTGGCCTTGAGCCAGTCGTACTGCGCCGACCCGAACGTCGCCACACCTCCGCCGATGTCGATCGCCAGGCCCGTGCCGTGGTTGGAGCAGCCCGGCGGCGCGGCGGTCTTGGACGACGGGTTGTACAGCGCCTCCTGCTCCGCGTAGGTGCGGTAGGAGGAGTTGATGGTCATGTTCACGCCGAACTCCGCCGCGTAAGCGGCGTTCAGCTCGGCCAGGGCGCCGACGACGTCGGAGCGCACGTAGTGCCCCGAGGCGAACGGGATCTGGGCCAGCTCGGACGACGACAGGTGCCCGTTCTCGGCGGACCACACCTGGTCGGGCTCGGGGCACGTGCCGGCCGGAGCGGTGTCGGTGTCGTCGGTCGTGCCCGCGTCGTCGCCCGGGTCGGCGCCGGTGTCGTCCGCACCGGGGTCGGTGGCGTCAGTCTCGGCCTCGGGTGCGTCATCCGCGGTCTCCGCCGACACCGCAGCAGCGGCCTCCTCGATACCGGCCGTCGCCTCGGTCAGGGCCTTGGTCAGCCGGCTGGCGTCGCCAAGCACGTCGGCGCTCGCCTCCGATGCCGCGCCGGCCTCGGCGCCGGCGGCCTGAACGGTGCCGGCCTGCGCCGTCGCAGCGGGAGATGCGTCCGCCTGGATGTCCGCCGCAGTCTGGGCATCTGTCGCGGCCTGGGCCTCCGCCGCCCGCGCGAGCAGCTTGTCCGCCTGGGCGGTCAGATCGCCCCCGTCGTCCAGCGCGGCGCGTAGGGCATCCCGCCCGGCTGCGTCCGCGGTCGACTCCGCGTGCACCTGCTCGCCGTCGACCATCGCCGTCTTCAGAGCATCCCGGGCCGTCTCCAGCCCGGATACGGCTCGGGCCAACCGGGCCTGCCGCCCCGAGGCGGCGACCGCAGCGGTCGCCTCGCGCAGCGCGGCGGTCACGGCGGGCACGTCGACGTCGAGCGCGGCGCTCGCCTTCAGCAGCGCGGTGGCCTCGGCCTCCGTGCCCGACGGCGACGTGGTCACCGACTTCAGGGACGTCACCGCCCGCTCGGCGTCCTCGATCGCCGTGTTGAGCGCACTCCGCGTGGACTTGTCCGCGGCCTTGCCGTCCGGGCTCTTCAGCACGGCCCGGGCGTCGTCCAGGTCGGTGGTGAGGGCGGTCTGGAGCGACACGCTCTCGGCGATCGCCGCCTGCGCCCCGGCCACTGCGGACGGCGGGTTGGTCGCCTCCGGTTCGAACACGTCGAACGCGTAGGCGCTTCCGGCGGCGACGACCAGGCTCGTCACGGCCGCGACGATGCCGATCGTCCACCGCTTGCGCCTCCGCTCCGAGGCGCGCGTGCCCCGCCGAGGCCGCGGCGACGTGGGAGGCGCCGGCGGCTCGGGCCAGAGGGGGGTCTGGGTCAGCACCGACGAAATGTACCGTCGGCGCGAAGCAGGCGCAGGCTAAATGGCGTCACGTCCCCGCGAGCGCCCCCGCCACCAGCGTCCGCAGCGCCGGCACCACGTCCTCCTCGAACCAGGGGTTCTTCGCCTGCCAGCGGAAGTTCAGCGGCGACGGATGCACCAGCGGCACGGTCTCCGGCAGGTACTCCTGGTAGGCCCGCACGGTCTCCGTCAGGCTCTTCTTCGCCCGGCCGCCCAAGTAGTGCTTCTGGGCGTAGCTGCCCACCAGGACCGTGAGACTGCGGCGCGGCAGCTCGGCGAGGATCCGCGGATGCCACCGCTCCGCGAAATCTTTGCGCGGCGGCAGGTCGCCGGACGCCCCCTTGCCCGGGTAGTAGAAGTCCATCGGGAGGATCGCGAACAGGTCAGGGTCGTAGAACTGCTCGTCGGTCACCCCGAGCCAGGACCGCAGCTTCACGCCGCTGGCGTCGTTCCACGGTGTGCCGCTCTCCTGGGCCTTGCGGCCGGGAGCCTGCCCGACGAGCACGATCCGCGCACCAGATGCCACCGAGTAGAGCGGCTCGTAGCCGAGCTCGGCCGCCCACGCGTTGGACGGGTCGGCGACGATCTCCGCGCGGATCAGGTCGAGGGTGCTGGCCACCGGCCCAGTCTGTCCCCCGTGCGAGCTACCCGCGAGTGTCCACCCTGCGGTGACGACCGCGGACCTGGGAATTCATAGCGTTCGGGGTACCCCGCGGCGCCCGGCCGCGGCCCCTTCCCAAGGAGTCATCGTGCGTCTGGTGTGGCAGCTCATCGCGATCCTCGCGGTCTCGTTCCTCGGCGGCCAAGGCCTCGTGGCGGTCCAGGACAGCCCCTGGCTGACGCTCGCCGTCGGCCTCGCCACGGCCGTGGTCGGCGTCGTCGTCTACACGTGGGTGGTGCGGCTGACCGAGCGCCGTCCCGTCATCGAGGTGGCCCTGAAGGGTGCGGCGCCCGCGCTGACCTGGGGCACTCTGCTCGGCCTCGGGCTGTTCGGCCTGGTCATCGTGAACCTCGCCCTTCTCGGCAGCTACACCGTGCACGGCCTCGGCTCGCCGCTCGGCGCCCTGGGGCTGGTCGGCTTCATGGCCGCCGCTGCCGTGACCGAGGAGCTCATGTGGCGCGGCGTCCTGTTCCGGATCGTCGAGGGCTGGACCGGCACCTGGATCGCGCTGACGATCACCGGCCTGCTGTTCGGCCTGGCGCACCTGCTCAACGCCAACGCCACCCTGTGGGGCGCCATCGCCATCGCCATCGAGGCCGGCGGCATGCTCACCGCCGCGTACGTCGCCACCCGCAAGCTCTGGGTGCCGATCGGCCTGCACCTCGGCTGGAACATCGCCGGCAGCGCGATCTTCAGCACCGAGGTCTCCGGCAACGACACCCCGCAGGGCCTGCTCGACGCCACCACGCAGGGCCACGTGCTGGTCACCGGCGGCACCTTCGGCCCCGAGGGCAGCCTCTACTCCGTGGTGTTCTGCGCGATCACCGCCGCGATCTTCCTCGTGATCGCCCACCGGCGCGGCCACATCGTGCCGGTCCGCCGCGCCGCCCGCGCCGAGGTGGCCGCTAGGCTCCCCCGGTGATCGAGCTGAGGCAGGTCCCGGGCCGGTGGCGCCGTCTCGACGTCACGGTCCGGGACCTGCCGCTCGCCCTCGGCCTCGCCTGCGCGGCATTCCTGCCCGCGCTGCGCGACTACGGCACCCAGGTGGGCGAGCTGCCCGCGCGACCCCTGGACGGGTGGGCCGTGCTGGTCATCGCCCTGGAGTGCCTCCCCCTCGCCGTCCGACGGCGGTGGCCGGCCCTCACCATGCTGCTCGTCGCGGCCGGCTTCGCCGCCGGCCAGGTGTTCGGCTACCACTCGTTCGCGGGCAACGCGGTCGGCATCGCGCTCGTCAGCACGGGCGCCCACCTGGGCCGACGGCGGCGCGTGGTCGCCGCCGTCCTGACCGTCGGCTACGTGGCGCTCGCGGTCACCCTCGACCAGCTGACCGGCGCCGAGCGCGTGGACGAGTTCGTGACGTTCTACCTGGCGATGGCCCTCGCCTGGGGCATCGGCGCCTGGCTGCGCTCCACGCGGGCGGCCGAGGCCGAGCGCCGACACCGCGTCGCCGAGGACACGCTGACCGCCGAGCGCACCCGCATCGCCCGCGAGCTGCACGACGTGGTGACGCACCACGTCACGGCGATGGTGGTGCAGACCGAGGCGGCACGCTACCTGACGGCGGCGCCCGACCGGCTGGAGCAGACGCTGGACGCCGTCACCGACACGGGCCGGCGCGCCATCGCCGACCTGCGGCACCTGCTCGATCTGCTCGATCCCGGGCACGACGGCGCCGCCCGGACGCCGTCCGCCGCCGAGGTGCGCGTGCTCGTGGAGCAGACGTGCCGGGCCGGGCAGCCCGTCGACCTGACCGAGGTCGGCGAGCCGGCCGGGTCGGCGGACAGCGCCGGGCTGACCGCCTACCGGGTGGTGCAGGAGGCCCTGACGAACGCGCTCAAGCACGCGCACGGCGCCCCGACGACGGTCGCGGTGCGGCATGCCGAACAGGAGGTCGTCGTGGAGGTCAGCACGGCGGGGCAGGGTGCCGGGGCGGTATCCGGCGGGCTCACGGGAGCGGCACGGCCGCCCGCCGTCCCCGGCGGAAGCGGCCGGGGACTGGCCGGCCTCCGCGAGCGCGTCGAGGCCCTGGGCGGCGAGTTCGGCACCCAGCGGCTGGACGACGGCGGCTTCGTCGTCCGGGCGCGCGTGCCTCGCACGTACTCGGCGGCGGGGAGCCGGTCGTGAGCGCGGGCGAGCCGGCCGCGCCCGTGCAGCCTGTCGACCCGGCCGCGGCGTCCCTCAGCCCGGCCGGTCCCGCCGCGACCCCGCCCGTCCGGGTCCTGGTGTGCGACGACCAGGCGCTGATCCGCACCGGCTTCGCGACGATCATCGACGCCCAGCCCGACCTGGAGGTGGTGGGCGAGTGCGCGGACGGGCGCGCCGCCGTCGACCTCGCCCTCCGCCTGGAGCTGGACGTCGCGGTGATGGACGTGCGGATGCCGGTGCTCGACGGCATCGAGGCGACCCGCCTGCTCGCGGGCGCGGGGGTGGAGCGCCCGGTGAAGGTGCTCGTGGTGACCACGTTCAACCTCGACGAGTACGTCTACGAGGCGCTGCGCGCGGGGGCCAGCGGGTTCCTGCTCAAGGACGCCCCGGCGGGCCAGCTCCTGCAGGGCATCCGGACGGTCGCGAGCGGCGCCGCGCTGCTGGCCCCCGAGGTGACCCGGCAGCTCGTGGGCCGGTACGCCGCCCGGATCCGGCCCGCCGAGAACGCCCCCGCCCACACGACCCTGACGCCGCGCGAGCTGGAGGTGCTGCGCCTGATCGCCGACGGCCGGTCCAACAGCGAGATCGCCGCGACCCTGGTGATCAGCCAGGAGACCGTCAAGACCTATGTGTCGCGGCTCCTGGCGAAGCTCAACCTGCGCGACCGCGTGCAGGCCGTCGTGTACGCGTACCGCACGGGCCTGGTGACCTGAGCGGCAGGGCCGACGTCCGCGGGTCCGGGTGATCTCTCGGCGCCGGGCGGTGGCGCCCACGGCCCGGACGTACGTTGAAGGTCCGGAGGGCGGACCGGGTCCGACCGACCTACCCGGACGCCCTTCACCACAAGGAGGTGGTGAACATGAGGCGTGTCATCCTGACGTGCGTCGTCACAGCGGGGCTGACCCTCGGCGGTGCCATGTCGGCCATGGCGGGCGAGACCAACGGCAACGGTGACCCGATCCCGGGCGCCCACCAGGCCAGCTCGGCCTGCGCGTTCTCGGGTCGGGACCTGCCCGACGCGGAGGAGAACCAGCCGCCCGAGTTCAACGACGACTTCGTCACGGACGGACGGGTCCAGAGCTACGGCAAGTACGTGAGCCACGGGCTGAAGGCCGCCGTGCCCAGTCCCGGCCAGGCGTGCCGCGGCAACGTCGACTTCGAGGGCTGACGTCGACACACGGCCGGCGTCTTGCCCGGCGACCGCCATCACCTTTGAGGCCCGGGTTTCTCCGCTTTCGAACCGTCGAAAGCGGAGAAACCCTGGCCTCAAAGGGGAGTGTCAGGCACAGTCCGCCGCCGGGTAGCCTGCCGTCAGGCCGGGCTCGCCCCGCTTCGCGACCGTGACGCTCCCGGCCTCCAGCGCCGTGGACTTCGTGCTGACCACGGCCGATCCCGTGCGGCCCGGCGCGACGTCCCGCACCACGCGCGTGCCGAACGGCGTCCGGATCTCGACGTCCGCCCTCTTGTCCCCCGTGTTGCGCACCGTGGTCACGAGCTGGGCCTTGTCGGGCCCCACGCACCGCGCCGCCACCCCGGGCACGACGGCGGTGGTGCGCGCCCCGACCCCGAGCGCGGGGATCTTGAGGTACGAGTCCGGGGTCGCGAACGTCAGGCGCACGGCCGACGCCCAGACCGGCTCGAACTCGACCGACACCGGCGTGCCGGTGGCACCGGGCACCACGTCCTGGGCCGTGGTCGGGTGCCAGGCGCCCGCGGCGTCGCGGTACTCGACGCCCACGTGCGCGATCGTGCCCTCGGTGGTCGTGAAGCCGACCCGGTCGACGGCGCGCGGCTCGGCCGGCTCCACCGTCAACGTCACCTCGTCCCGGCCGGCGCTCCCGGACCACGTGGACCAGGACGTCGACGCGTTCCCGTCGCACGCGTTGGCCGCCGGCAAGGTCTCCCACTCCGTCTGGTGGAAGCTCGCCGAGACGGTGGTGCCGTCGGCCCGGCAGAGGTCCTCGACGTCGTCCGCGCCCCAGACCTGCACCTCCGAGACGGACTGCCACGTGTTCGTCGCCGTCGTCAGGCGCAGGCGCAGGCCGTTCGTGCGCGGCAGGCCGGAGACGTCGAGCACGGCGACGGGCGCGGACGACGCGGCGTCCTGGGCCAGGTCGACGCTGATGTCCGTCGCCGTCCAGGCACCCGACGCGTCGAGGTACTCCGCCGCGACGGTGGACGGCCAGGTCGCGCCCGCACCGTCCTTGTACGTGTGCACCACCACCTCCGTCAGGTCCTGCGTGAGCGGCCAGGTGAAGGACAGCCAGCTGTTGCGGGGGTAGCCCGACGACGTCCAGTCGTCCCAGCCCTTGCCCTTGACGTTGCCGTCGACCACGGTCGGGGCGAGGTTCGCCCGGCTGGAGGCCGCTACGGACGCGCCGGGCGCGAGGTTGGCGATGCCGTCCTCGTGCACCTCGACGGTGCGTGTGAAGGTGCGGCCCGCCGTGAAGCCGTCGCCGGCGGCGAGCGTGCCCGTGACGGTCTGGGTGCCGCGCTCGTCGAACGACGTGGCGCTCCAGGTCACCGCGACGTCCGTCGTGACGCCGTCGACCTCGACCGGGACGGCGTCGGGCAGGGCGGCACCGAAGTCCTCGCCGGGTGCCACCTGGTCGGGCACGCCGTCCTCGACCACGCGCCAGATCTCCGTGCCGGCGCCCTTGTCGTCCCAGTAGCTCTCGTCCCAGCCGGCGCCCCAACGTGCCGGGTCCTCGGTGGCGGGGTTACGCATCTCGGCCCGGCCGTTCTCGCCGATCGTGATCGGGAGCCAGACGTAGTTCGAGTTCGCGGCCCCGGCGTTCCACCGGTCCCCCATGTAGACGAACCGGCCGCCGCCCAGGTCGAGCACGTTGGTCGACTGCGAGCCGAAGCTCGTCCGCCGGGTGTCGCCGACCGACAGGAGCCCGTCGCCGCCCTCGGGGATCGCGTTGTACGCGACGTTCTCGTGCTGGTCGCCCGCCTCGACGCCGCGGATCCACGGCCCCAGGACGCTGTCGGCCGTGTAATAGGTCTGCGGGTTGGGGGCCCAGCCCGTCGCGCCCGACGCCACCGTGTAGTACCTGCCGCCGTGCTGGAACAGCGCGGGCGCCTCCAGCACGCCGCACTCCTTGACGATCTGGAAGTCCTCGCCGCGCACCGGAGCGGCGGCGGTGCCGTCCGCGAACAGGTACGGGAAGCGGCCGTCCTCCGAGTACTGCCCGGCGTCCACCATGTCGACGTCGGTGGTGTGCGTGACGTTCGTGTAGTCGGCGTCGAGCTCGGCGATGTAGAGGGAACGGTTCTCCTCGGAGGAGTAGACGATGTACGCCGTGCCGTCGTCGTCCTGGAACACCGTCATGTCCCGCGCCTGTCCGGGCACCGCGGCGGAGATGCACGCCTGGTAGTTGGTCCGGTTCGGCATCCGGTAGACGCCCGTCATCCTGAACGGCCCGGTGGGGCTGTCCGAGACCGCGACGCCCGCCATCGAGCGCGCGTACATGCTGCCGCCCACGGTGCGCTGCCCGTCGGAGTGCCACCACAGCACCCACTGGTTCGTCTGCTCGTTGAACAGCACCTTGGGACGCTCGAAGATCGTCGTGTAGTCGGCGGCCTCATCGGTGTTCAGGTGGTAGTCCAGCTCCGCGATGCGGTCAGCGCGCGGTTCGCCCGCGTCGTCCACCGTGTCGTAGAGGGCGTCGAAGTAGTCCGACTCCAGCTCCGCGGCGTCGGACACCGAGCGCAGGACGACGCCCTCGTCGGTCCAGTTCCTCGTGTCGTACGACTTGTAGGCGTGGACGCCCGGGCTGCCGTAGTAGCCGTTGCTGCGGTCCTCGCCGTACCAGTAGTAGACGGTCTGCCCGGCCTCCTCGCCCTGGACCACGGACCCGGCGTCGACGCCGAGCGCCTCGGCCGAGACGGACACGACCTGGCCGCCGTGGGCCTGGATGTGGTTGCCGGCGTCGTCGAGCCAGGACGGCGTGAAGTAGTCGGCGGCGCCGGAGCCGGGGTCGAGGATGGGCGGGTAGGCGGAGTAGGCAGCGGAGTCAGCGGTTGCCGCGAGGGGTGCGGTGTCGGTCGCCGCGGCTGAGGTGGCCGGGGCTGCCGCGGGCGCGGCGTCGCGCACGGCCGCGTGCCCGACGGCGGGCAGTGCCGGGACGGCGAGCGTCGCGGCCAGTGCGACGGCGAGCGCCGGGCGAACGGGTGCCGAGCGATCCGGGGCCGGGCGAGCGGGTGGTGCGGAGGGGCTGGTGCGCCGAGCGCGGCGAAGTCCCATGTCCGTCTCCTTCATCCTCGAAGTCTGTGGACGTGCGAGGACGGACGGCGCCGGCCTCGCGGAACGCGACCCTGCGTTCCGGCGGGCCCTGCGGGACCGCCGCGCAACAGGCTGGCACCCGCGAAATGTTCACGTCAACAAGATGTCCGAAAGTGATCGACTCGGGCACCGGTTCCAACGTCGCGGGCCGACGCCGCGGGACGCCGTCGTCCACGCCGCTCCGCGCTCAGCCGTGCGCGAGCAGCTTGAGCCCCACCACGCCGACCGCGAGCGCCGCGAGCACGCCGAGCGCCAGGATGCGCGCGAGCCAGGGCAGCTTGGTGCGGCGGATGCCGAGCCAGGCGATGAGCACCAGGGTGGCGATGAGCACGCCGACGCCCACGCGCAGGGCGGTGGTCACCTCCCACCAGCCGAGGCCGGCGGCGGCCAGGGCGAGCAGCGGGATGACGAGCGTCAGGAGGGCACCGCCGCTGGTCCGGGTCATCGCCGCGAGGTGGTGCCGGTCGGGGAACCCGCCGTGCGCGGCGAGGTGGGAGATGAGCTCGGCGAGCCAGGCGGCGGCCACGGTGCCGACGGCGGTGATGGTCAGCGACGCCGCCGCGGTCCCGGCGCCGAGCCCGTGAGCGTGGGCCAGCAGCGTGAGGATGACGGCGAGCGAGGCGAACGTGACGTAGACGCGCTCACGCAGGCGCTCGGCGAAGCTCTCCCGCTCCTCGGGGGTGATCGTCTCGAGATCCGGGTGCGGGGCGCGGCGCGGGGTGCTCATGCGGGTCATTCTCTCGTGGCGCCCTCCTGCCGCCCTCGTGCCACCCTCCCGTGTCACCGCAGGTCGTCGCGGGCGTCCGCCGCCCGATCCCCTACCCTCTCGTCAGAACGCCGACCGGACGAGGGAGCCCGAGCATGTCGAACGACGCACCACAGGTGGTCGCGATCACCGGAGCGGCCGGCCGGATCGGCCGCGCGATCACGCCGCTGCTGCGGCGTCCCGGACGGGAGCTGCGCCTGCTGGACCGGGCGCTGCCCGCCGTGCGCGACGCCCGCGACCGGTGGTTCACGGGCGACATCACCGACCCGGCCTCCCTGGACGACACCGTCCGGGGCGCCGACCTGGTGGTGCATCTCGCGGCCCACCCCTGGGAGCGCCCGTGGCCCGAGATCCTCGCCGTGAACATCGACGGCACCCAGAAGGTGCTCGACGCCGCGCACCGCGGCGGCGTCCCGCGCGTGCTGCTGGCGAGCACCATCCACGCGGTGGGTTACGCGACGCCCGACGAGGCCGGGGCGGCCGACGTGCTCGTCCCGCGGCCCGACACGTTCTACGGCGTGAGCAAGGCGGCCGGCGAGGCCCTCGGCAGCGTCTACGCCGACCGGTTCGGCATGACCGTGGTGAGCGCGCGGATCTGCGCTTTCAGCACCGATGTCGGGGAGGGCCCGTCGGTCGCGCAGTGGCTCTCCCCCGCCGACGCCGCGCGGCTGGTCGAGGCCGTCGCCGCCCTGGACCGGCCCGGGCACCACATCGTGTGGGGCGTCTCGGACAACGCTCCGGGCTGGTTCCCGCTCGGCCCCGGGCACGCGATCGGCTTCCACCCGCAGGACGACGGGGTGCGCCGCGCGACCGAGCGCGACGGCGTCGCACCGCCGATCCCGGAACGCGACGGGGCGCTCGCGGGCATCTTCGCGGACGACGACCACCCGCTGGGCGGCGAGTGGTGACCGCCTGAGCTCATCCGTGGGCGGACACGCCGGCGCGGTGCTCGGCCCCGGCCGGCCAGTCCCGCAGCGCCGTCGGCGCGATCCGGGCGCCGGGCTCGGGCAGGAGCGCGCGGCGGTCGACCACGCCGCCGAAGTACGTCGCGCTCGGGTCGCGGACGACGGCATGGGCCGCGCCCAGCCGGGAGAGCGCCTCGCGCACGAAGGTGTCGAGCTCGTACTGGTCGGGTCCCGCCAGGTCGAGGTCGGTCACGCCCGGCGGCGAGCTCACGAGCCGGACGAGCTCCGCGGCGACGTCCGCCCCCGCGACCGGCTGCACCAGCAGCGGGGCGATCCGGGCGGGCCCGCCCTCCGGCGCCGTCGAGGCCAAGGCGATGGTCGGGGCGAACTCGAAGAACTGGGTCGCGTGGAGGATGGTGCAGTGCGCGTCGCCGCCGCGGACGGCATCCTCGAGCCGCACCTTCGCCGCGTAGAACGGGACGTCGGGCGCCCGGTCCGACCCGACGATGGACAGCATGACGTGGTGTCCCACGCCCGCCTCGCGCTCCGACCGCGTGACGTTCTCCCCGGCACGGGCGAAGAACTCGTCGATGCGGGCCGGGTCCAGCGAGCCGGGCTTGGCGGTGTCGACCACCACCCGGGCGCCGTCCAGCACCTCGCGCAGGCCCTGCCCCGTGACCAGGTCGACGCCGCTGGCGCGCGACGCGACCCGGACGTCGTCGCCCCGCTCTCGCAGGAGCCGGACCACCTGGGTGCCGATGGTGCCGGTGCCGCCCAGCACAACGATCGTCGTCATCCTCGACTCTCCCCTCCGGCCGGTATGCCGCGGCGCTGCGGCGTGACCAGTGCTGACCGCCCAGAGACCCATCGTGTACCGGGAGGCGGTGATCGGCTCGGTCATCCCTTTTTCCGGGCCTTTCGGCTCGCCCCTCGGTTGGCTCTAGAGTCGTGCCGTGTCCGACGAACGCACCACGCCGAGCACCACCCCGCCCGCCTGGCGGCCGACCGGCGTGACCTGGGCCGACGGCGGTGCGGCGCTGGAGTGGCTCTCCCCCGCCGGGGCGACGCGGAGCAGCGCGCTGGACGTCGGGGCGCGGCTCGGGCTGCGGGTCGGCGCCGACCGGCGGTGCCTCGGCCTGTGGTGGGACGGGCGCCGCGTGCCGTGCGTGGCGGGGGCGCGGATCGACGCCGCGGCGAGGTCGGGCCAGTGCGAGTCGTGCGCCGCGATCGCCCGCACCCGGTCGGTCGCGACCGACACCGCACTGGACGACCCACGGGAGTTCCGCGTCTACCTCGCCCACCACGGGAGCGTGATCAAGGCGGGCATCACCGCCTCGGCCCGCGGGCCGGCCCGGCTCCTGGAGCAGGGCGCGCTGTCGTCGCTGTTCCTCTCGGCGGGCACGCTGGTCTCCGCACGGCGGTGCGAGTCCCTGCTCACCGCCGCGCTCGGCCTGCCGCAGCAGGTGCACACCGCGCGCAAGCGGGCGGCCCGCTGGGCACCGGGGACGACGGCGTCCCGCGGGGCCGAGCTGGCCGCCGTCGTCGGGCAGGCGGCCGGGCTGGACTGGCCGCCCGGGCAGGTGTGGGACCCGACGTCGGCGCTGGACCATACCCCTGCATACGGGCTGCCCGAGGGCGGTCTGGCGCCCGCGGGGCAGCTCGACCCGCTGCGGCCGGGGACGACGGTCACGGGCGAGGTGACCTGCCGGATCGGGCGGGACGTGTACCTGAGTACGCCGGGGCGCACGACGTCGGGCGGTGTGCTGCTGGTCGACACCGGGCTGCTGGAGGGCTGGGACCTGACCCGGGCCGATCCGGCAGTGCCCGGGACGGCGAGCACGTCTCCGGTCAGCGCGCCGGGCGGGGCGGGTGCTGGTGTGGAGCAGGACGCGCTCTTCTGATGGGTTGCGGCGTCGCGGCGACGGCTGCGGCGCTGCCGCGAGCGCGGCGGGTCCGGCGGTGCGAGCGGGTCAGAGGCGCAGCAGGTCCCGGGCCAAGCCCTCGCGCAGACCCTCAGGCGGGTCGACGTATCCCTCCGCGTACAAGGCCTCGGGGAACCCGCCGGCCGCGAACGCGGTGTTGAGGTCGTCCACGAACCAGAGCGTCGGGCCGACCAGCCCGTCCACCCCGACTCCCGGGAGCTGGATCCCGTACGGGCCGTCGCCGCTGATGTTGGCCTTGTGCAGGGCATCCGGGGCGAAGTCGAGCTGGAACGGCTGGGAGTCGTCGTCGGCGTCCTCACGCCACATCTCCCACTCGCCCTCGTAGTACTCGCGCGAGCCGCCGCCGTGGAAGCTGTGCTCGAACTCGACCACGAGCGGGTCCGCGAGCACGCTCGCGGCCCACCGCGGGTGCTCGCCCACGAGCCACACGTCCCCGACCTCGCGGATCCACGCCGACACCGTCATCGGGAACGGCGCGAACGTCTCCTCCAGCCAGTCGGCGAGGTCGGCGGCGCCGGCCGACGGCGGGAGGTGCGCCGGACGGGGCGTCATCTCGTCGTCGTTCTCCGCGGCGACAAACCCGTCGGACTGGAGCCGGTCGACGATCGTCTCCACGTTCCGGCGCGCCCGCACGGCCATCTCGCGGGCTACGGCCTGCGCGTCCTCGCGGTGCTGCTCGTCGAACGCCGTCAGCCCCAGGGCACGCAGGTCGCGCCACACGTCGTCGTGCTCCCCGGCCTGGTACCGGGCGAAGTAACTGGTCACGAGGGAAATCCTGGCAGAACCCGGGGCGTCGGTGTGCCGGACGGGCTGGCCCGCGCCCGGGGCGGAACCGTGGCCGGCTGCCGGGCCCGCGCTACGACCGCGCCCGGTCCGCCGACCGCCGCCGCATCTTGATGTAGTTGCCGCAGCCCGCCATGGAGCACCAGCGCCGCGCGTGGTTGCGGGAGGCGTCGTAGAACGCCCAGCGGCAGGTGTCGCGAGCGCAGACCTTGAGCCGTTCCCACTCGCCGGCCGCCTCGCTGCGGCGGACGGCGTCGAGCACGCCGGCGATCCCCTGCTCGAAGGGGCTGCCCGCGGCGGTGAGCCGCAGCCCGCCGTCGGCGTCGAACGAGACGCGCAGCGGGAGACGCGCGAGCTCGGCGTCGAGGGCGCGACGGGCGGCGCCGTCGTCGTCCGCGTCGTGCCCGGCGTGGCCCAGCAGCACGGCACGCAGGCCCTCGCGGATCCGGTGCGCGGCGGCGACGTCGTCCGCCGTCATGCGGGCGTTCGCCGGGACGAGCCCGCGCGCGGCGAACCAGTCGCGCAGGGCGGTCGCGCTGTCGAGGCTCTCGGCGTCCTCCTGCGGCTCGTAGCTGTTCACGAAGTCGCGCACGAGCCCGGGCGACGGCGGCGCCCACGTGTCGAAGCCGTTCTCCTCGAGCTGCATGACACCAGCGTAATGGCTTGACCGGTGTCAGTGCCGTAGGCAACCATGACACCGGCAAACGACTGACGGTGGTGTACAACGATGTGCGGGGGGCACGATGACGAACGCGGCCACGGTGCGGCGCACGGGACTACTGGTCGTGGCGCTGGGACTGCTCACGACGCTCGGCCCGCTCTCGATCGACCTCTACCTCCCCGCCTTCCCCGCGCTGCAGCGCCAGTTCGGCGCCGACGACGGCGCGGTGCAGCTCACGCTCGCCGGCATGACCGTGGGACTCGCGCTCGGCAACCTGGTCACGGGTGCGTGGAGCGACCGGGTCGGACGGCGGCGGCCGCTCCTCCTCGCCTCCGCCCTGCACGTGGCGGTGACCCTCGCCTGCGCGGCGGCCCCGACGGTGGAGGCTCTCGCCGCGCTGCGCGTCGTCCAGGGCGTCGCGGCCGCGGGCAGCTCGGTGCTCGTGCTCGCGATCGCGCGGGACGTCAGCGACGGGCCCGGGCTCGTGCGCCTGGTCTCGCGCATCACCCTGATCACGACGACGGTGCCGCTGCTCGCGCCGGTCGCGGGCGCGGCGCTGCTCCCGCTGGTGGGCTGGCGCGGGATCTTCGCGGTGCTCGGGGCGTTCTCGGCGGTGGTGCTCGTGGTGACGGCGGTGGTGGTGCCGGAGACGCGTGCAGTGGGTCGGAGCGGCAGGGCGGACGACGGAGGCCGGCTGGCGAACGCCGACGACTCGACGGGGCTGAACGGCTCCGCCGACCGCGGCACCCGCGCCCGCCTCCGCGCCGTCCTCCGCGACCGCGGCTTCCGCACCGCGACGCTGCTCGGCGCGATGACCTACGCCGGCGTCTACGCCTACGTCGCGGCGTCGCCGATCCTGCTCCAGGACGTGCACGGCCTGACCGCCGGCCAGTTCGCGGCCGTGTTCCTGGCCAACTCGGTCGGCCTCGTGGTCGGGGTGCAGGCCAGCGCGTCGCTGCAGCGGCGTCGTCCGGACGCGCCGGTCCTCATCGGCTTCGCGGCACTGACCGCTGGCGCGGCGCTCGCGATCGTCCCGCTGGAGCGCGGCGAGGCCGGGCTGCCCGGCCTCCTCCCCTGCCTGTGGCTGTTCGTCGCCGGGTGCGGCGGCTGCTTCGCGGGCGCGGCGGGCCGCGCGCTGCGCGATCAGTCCGCGCAGGCCGGCACGGCGACCTCCCTCTACGGCTTCGGTACCTTCGCCGCGGCGGGGCTGATCGCCCCGGTCGCGGGCCTGATCGGCCTGCACGACGCCGCACCGATCGCGGGCGTGCTGACCGCGACGGCGCTCGTCGGGACGACGTCGGCGGTGCTGCTCCGCCGTCAGGACCGGCGGGCGGTACTACTGCCGGGCCGGGCCTGAGTCCCGCCCCACCCTGGATACTGGCCCGCCCCGGGACGCGGCCCCAACCCCGTCTGGAGACCCGCACCG
Organism: Promicromonospora sp. NPDC050262; assembly: GCF_040655935.1. Taxonomy (NCBI): domain Bacteria; kingdom Bacillati; phylum Actinomycetota; class Actinomycetes; order Micrococcales; family Promicromonosporaceae; genus Promicromonospora; species Promicromonospora sp. NPDC050262. Next base: position 590,844 of record NZ_JBFAKX010000001.1, read on the forward strand.
TGTTCGACCTGCCCGAGCTTCGCCGTCACATCCCCCTCGTGGTCGCCCTCGGCGTGGACTCGATCGGCACCGGGATCAGCGGCCCGCTGCTGCTGCTCTTCCTCACGCGCGTCGCCGACATCCCGCTGCAGCAGGCCGGACTTACGCTCTCGGCGACCTTCGCCGTCGCGCTGGTCGTGCCCGCACTGGTCGGCCAGATCGTGCCCCGGCTGGGCGGACGCAACATCCTGATCGCCGCGCAGGTGCTCCAGGCCGCGGGGCTCGGCGGGCTCCTGATCGCCCGCGACCTCCCGACCGTCGCCGTCTGCACCCTCGTGGCGGCAATCGGGCAGCGGGCGTTCTGGTCGTCGGTCTTCTCCGTCATCGCGGACGCCTCCGACTCCGGCCCCGCCGAGGACAAGGACCGCTGGTTCGCGTTCACCAACATGGTGCAGGCCACGGGCTACGCGCTCGGCGCGCTGACGGCGGGCGCCCTGCTGCTCATCCCCGGCGACCTGCCCTACCTGCTGGCGATCGGCACCAACGCGGTCTGCTTCGTGGTCTCCGCGGTGCTGCTCCTGGGCGACCGTTCGGCCCGACAGAGCGCCGCCGCGGACGCCGCCGCACCGGTCCGGGCACACCGCATACCGACGTTGCCGTACCTCGGCCTCATCGGCGTCGGCGCGCTGTTCGCGTTCTGCAGCACCATCCTGGGTTCGGGCCTCGGCGTGTACGTGGTCGACGGGCTGGCGGCGCCCGCAGCCGTCGTCGGACCGCTGCTCGCGATCAACACGATCCTCAACGCGCTCGGACAGGCCCCGGCGGTCCGACTCACGCGCCGCCGCTCGCGCGTCACCGTCATGGTGGTCGCCGGGATCGTCTGGTCCGTGTGGGGCGTGTACACGGCGGCACTCGGCCTCGCCCCCGCGAGCCTGATCATCCCCGGCCTGGCGCTGTCGGTGCTGGTCTACTCGGTCGCCGAGCTGCTCCACGGCCCGCGCTCGCTCGCCTACGCCGCCGACGCTGCGCCGCCCGGCCAGCGCAGCACCTACCTGTCGTGGTTCCAGTACAGCTTCGCGCTCGCCAACATCGCGGCCCCGGGCGTCTTCGCCGCCACCTTCGGCGTGGACCCGGGCCTGCCGTGGATCGTCACGTCGGTGGTGGCGCTGGTCGCCTGCGTGGGGCTGGCGCTGGTCGCCCGGGCGCTGCCGCGGGAGGCGGCGCGGCCGTGACGCGTCGAGCCGTGTCGTGGCCCCCGCGTCGATCCTGACTGAGAACGGACCGACGGCTGACGGCTGTGCCAGGCGGACGAGGCCCCGCGGTACGGTGCGCACCGTGAGCCTGCTTCTCGACCCCGACTACGACGTCGCGACCTACACCTGTGACTGCGGAAACGTGCACGAACGAGTCACAGGGTTCGTCAACCACGAGACGATCGGAGCCTTCGCTGTCTTCTACGCCGACTGCGTGCACCACGACGGGGAGCACGAGGCATACATCGACGTGATCCTCGACGACGAGTGGGACCCCGAGCACCCGGCCACGGTGGTCGGTGATCGTGTCACCTTCAGCTGCCGATACGGCTTCATCGAGGGCCACGGCTACGCGTGCTCCCTCGTGACTCCTCCCGGCGACAGCTCGAACGCCTTCCGAGGAGTTCAACTCTCCCGTGAGGAGGCACTGCAGCACGAATGGCTTCCGCGGTTCTGGGACGTCGTCGACCTGATCATCGAGAAGGACCCGACCGTGCGGATGCACTTCGGTCTCGACTCTCACTGAGGTCCTGGCGCCCGCGGCCCTCGTGCGGGCTCCGGTCGCCGGATCTCAGCCTGGCTGGAAGGACAGCAGGTCGGACCGCATCCGCTCGGTCTCGGGCTGCGGTCCTTGGAACCGGTCCCGCGCGTCCAGCGCCTTGAGCACCAGCCCGCGGCCGACGTCGTCGATCTGGCCGGTCAGGCGCAGCAGCGCGAAGCCCGCACCGATGGTGAAGTCGGCCATGTCCATGTCGTCGTCGTCGAGACCCTCAGCGACAGCAGCCTCGTCCTCGAACCACTCGGGATCGATCTGCACCAGGGTCGTGCTGCTGTCGAGCTCGTCGAGCCTCTGGGCCGCGCTGACGAGCGTGTCCCACCCCTCGTCATTGCCGAACGGTGCGAAGTCGTCACCCTGGTCGTCGTAGATGGGGTCGCGAAAATGAGCCGCAAAGGCAGAGTGCTTGGGTCCGAGGTGAGCGTCCTCGTCCGGTCCCGCCATGTCAGTGGAGTCGAGGTGGTCAGTCATCGGAGCCTCCGCCCACGGCACCGGCCGACACCGCCGTCCCCAACGCCTGCCGCAGGTCCTCGATCGAGGCCTCGACCTTGCCGAGCCACTCGCTGAGCGACTGCTCGCTCGCCTCCTGCCACAGCTCGTACACCTCGGAGCCCGAGCCGAGCACCCGGTCCGTCTGCTCCAGCAGCCAGGCGGCGCGCTCGTCGTCGAGCACGTCGCGGGCCGCCTCCACCGCCTCGCCGTACGGCAGCTCGCGCAGCCCGCGGGCGGCCAGCGCCACCTCGATGAGGGCGAGGACGGCGGCGCCGGCATCGCTCTCGATGTAGTCGCCCCGCAGCTCGTCGGCGAGGTCGGTGAACGAAAGCTCGCGGTCCGCGAGCGCCCCCAGCGTGTCCAGCGCACTGTCGTTGCCGAGGATCTCGGTGCTCCATGTACCCATGACGAGGAACGTACGCGGAGCCACTGACACTCAGCCTGCCCGCATCAGCTCCCGCAGCCAGGCGATGCTCGCCTCGGCCTGCACCCGCTGGAACCGGCGGAGGTGTGGGATGCCGGACGGCGGCGCCTGGAGCGAACCGTGCACGAAGTACGCCGCCAGCACCGCGACCTGGGTCACCACGGCCTCAGGGTCGGTTCCGGCCGGGAGCGGGGTCCGGTCCAGCACCTCCGACGGCGCGGGTCCGCCCAGCGCGTGCATGGCCGGCAGCATCCCGACGACGTCGAGGAACGCGGCGCCCCGTGCCGCGTGCGGCCAGTCGACCACCACGCCTCGCCGCTGCTCGTCCGGGCCGAGGATCAGCACGTTGTCCGCCCGGAAGTCGGCGTGCACCAGCCGATCACCGGCGCTTGCCTCGGCCTGCCGCTCCGGGGCGGCGACCCGCGCGATCAGGTCGAGGTGCTCGGCGAACCAGGGATCGTAGGTCGCCAACCCCTGCGGGCGCTCGTCGGCCAGGGCCTGCGCCTCCGACCGGACGTGCTCGGCGGAGTCGGGAAACACGTCGCCGTCGGGCGCCGGATGCTCACCGATCTCCAGGGCGAGGCGGGCCAGCAGGTCGACGTCGTCCAGGTCCCACGGCGCGGTGCGCACCGCGCGGCCGTCCACGGGCTCGAAGGCGAGGACGGCCCACTGCTCGGATTCGGCGGACGCGTCCGGGCTGGCCTCAGGGCTGACGGCGGCATCCGGCTCGACGGCGGTGTCCCCGCCGTCCGACCCAACGACGACGGCGAGCCCACCGCAGTCCGGCACGTCGAGCGACCACAGGAACGCGGGCGACGGCACGCCCGCGGGCAGGCTGGCGGCCTTGGCCGCCTCCTTGCGGTGCAGCCGCAGCGCCTCGGTCTGGCCGGGGGCGGCGGTCTTGACGAAGACCGGGCCGCGCTCGGTGGTGAGCACGCTGGCCAGGCCGGGCGAGTATCCGCCGTCGTGCGAGACCCAGGAGGTGACCTTCGCGCCCAGGCGAGCCTCGATCGCCGTCCGGATCGAGGCGGGCAGGTCGGGCCAGGTGGGGCGCACGCGGGTCATGCCAGTGCAGCCTGCCGGAGCGGGCGACACGGCACCAACGGAATTTCTGGACGGCTTCCCGTCAGAAGACGACGGCGGAGAACCAGTCGAACCCGACCTCGCCGTTGCGCTGTATGAAGATGCTCGCGAAGCCCTCGTTCGTCGTCCTGACGCCGACCGGCACCATGAGAGGGAAGGAGCTCTGCCCCACGGTGAGCACGGCCGTGCTGCCCGTGCCCGAGATCCGGACCGTGCCCGCCGAGTAGACCTGGAGGGTCACGTTGACGGTGCGCGCCTGGTTCGGCGGGAACTTGAACAGATAGACGATGTGGTACGGGTTGTGCGAGGAGAAGCTCGGGAGCCGGTGGTACGCGGGCTCCGCCTCCGTGTTGATCAGGCAGTCCTGGACGTACATGCCGAGCACGCGCCCAGCAGAGAGCCTTCGGCGGGACTGGCGGGGGTTGAGCTGCCCGATAGGTGTGGCGTCGAGGGCGGTGGTGTCCTCGTCCTCATCCTCGACGAACGTCGCGGCCAGGTTCGTGCCGTCACGTTCGGCCTCGTAGAGGACGTCGCGCACGGGAAGGCCGTCTCCCAGGTCGACCAGTCCGGCCGCTGTGAGCTGGTCGAGCACGTCGCCGTCGGCGCGGGCCGATGTGATCTCCCTCAGCCGGGTGAGCGGGTCGATCTCCGTGTGGGTCTCATCAGACATGATCGCTCCTCGTCGAGCGTTTCCACGGTTTCTTCTGTTGCTGCGGGCTGATTCGATCGTAAGAGCGGGACGGCGCGGGTTCTTGGCGAGGAAGGCGTGACGTGCGTTGTTCACCCCTTCTGGCCCTTTGACAAGCCGGCGGTTTCAACGGCGCGTTCGAGGGCGTCGACGGACTGGTCGAGGATGTCGCGCAGCAGGCGGGCCTTGTGCAGGGCGTTCCGCGCCTCGGCCGGGGTGTCGGCGTCGAGGTCGAGCGTGACGACGCGGCCGCAGTCAGCGATGGTCAGGCGTGCGCTGACGCGCGTCGACTGGTCGTCCGGGGTGAAGCCGGGTTCAGTGGTGATGTCGGCCAGCGCGTACGCGCCGGCGTGGTGGCCGCGGCGGTTCAGGAAGGTGCGGCGGTAGAAGCGTCGGAACGCCATGGGTACCTCGTCTCAGGACAACTCCCGCCTGAGGGGGCGGGGTCGGTACCCGCTCGCGCTGCTCACCATGTATGAACTGTAGGTCGGTGGGGTTGGGGGACGCACGAGAATTCGGCCGCTCAACACCAACGGGCCCCTTCCGATGGCGCATGAGCATCTCTGCTGATTCTCTCCAGTCATGACACTCGTCGTGGTGGGCGCGATCCTGTTCATGGCGGGCACGGCGGGTGCCTTCGTCGCTGCCCGGCCCCGGGACGGCGTTCCCGCGGCCGGCTGGTACCCGGACCCGAGCACCCGGCCGGCCCGGCAGCGACTCTGGGACAGCCGCGCCTGGACCGGCGAGGTGGCCGACGGCGGCCCGGCTGCGGCACAGGGTCGGCACTTCCGCGGACGGTTCTGGGGCTCGTGGGTCTGGTACCTCGTCGCGGCCGTCGTCGTCCTGGCGGCCGGGTCGATCGTGTACCAGTCGTCAGGAAACACCCACGTGATGGGTGTGGCAAGCCTGCTCGGCATGGCCGGCGTCTGCTGGGCCTTCTACCGGTTCGTGAACCGTCAGCTCGCGCTGGACGACGTCGTAGGCCCGGTCACGGTCCTGGCGGTGGCAGTGGGCACCAGCGGCGCCGTGCTGTTGGTCGCCGCGAACATCAACTCCTGGATCATCAACGGCGCCGGGATCGTGACGGCGACCGCGTGGGTCGGCGTCGTCGAAGAGGGGACCAAGCTCCTGGTGCCGCTGCTCCTCTTCGCGGTGGGCCGTTACCGCGACCCGCGTGCCGGCATCGCGGTGGGCCTGGCGTCGGGTTTCGGCTTCGCGATCACCGAGACCACCCAGTACGCCTACGAGACGGCGGCCGCGTCCGGGCCGAACTTCTGCGGCACCGGCACGCTCGACAGCACGCCCGCCGCGGTGGTGCAGGAGCAGATCTTCCGCGTGTTCACCGTCTCGCCACTGCACTGGCTGTGGACTGCCATCGCCGCGGCGATCGCGTGGCGACTGTGGCATCTGTACGGGTGGCGCGGTACGTGGGGCGCGCTGGGCGGGATCGCGCTGGTGATGGTGGTGCACTCGCTCAACGACAGCTCAGCGACGGCGTTCTGCGACAACCCAGCGGCTAGTACTGGTGCGGTGGTGCTGCGGTGGGTGCTGCTGGTGGTGATGTACGTGGTGTTCCGGGCGTGGGCGCGGAAGTCGGTGCCGCCGCAGCTGGTTGGGGTGGTGAGTCGGGAGTGGACGCCGAGGCATTTACCCGGGAGAACAGCACAGGAGACAACTGGCACGCACAGTCAGGAGCCAACAGGGCAGAGCGAGTAGTGGGTTCGGTATGGGACGTCCTGCGCTATGGCAACGGCAGATGAGCCCAGCGGAGATCAGGCCGCGACACGAGGCAGACCGCAGGAGCCACATTGACCTGCACCGAAACCACATGGAAGTCTCACGTAAGCATACAAAGTTAGTCGAGATCCGGGCGCTGGCGCGAGCTCCAGGACGACATGCGTCGCCGGGTCTGCCCGAACCGCCGTGTCAATCGGGGCGCCTTCGTGCGCCGCCACCCTGCGCTACAGCGCGGGGTTCTGCTATTCCGCGAGAGCCATCGGGGAATCAAGCGATAAACCCAAGCCACATAAGCCCGATCGAGTTCTGAATCCGTCACGCCCCGAAGCCAGCATGGTTGGCGCGGCGAACACAGCCACATCGCGCGGAACTCATCAGCAACGTCGTCCGTTTGAGTACTTGGCGCGGCGATCTCATCGTCCTCGAACTGAAAGGAGGTGTCGCCATGCACGCGAGACTCACGTGCAGTTGGGAGACATGCAAGTGGCATCCAGCACGTCCGGTAAGAGCTTCCCGCGCCCGCCGCGGAACGTCCTCAAGGCGCTGACAAGCCTCGTCATCGCACTGGGGCGCATGTTCAAGCACTGTGCCCGATTCCTAGTGGCGTTGGGGTTCGTACTCCACACCGTCCAGGATCTGATTGAAGTACTGCAGTAACCACGGGCCCCGGTCCCAGACCGGGGCCCGCTGCATGCCCGTGATTACAACGCGCCCGATCTGCTGGAGCAGGTGTACTGACGGCTCAGAAATGGCCGGAAGGGCGGCTCCCGCTACCTGCCACTTCGGAACGCGCCTCCTGATCACCGGGCTTCGATCCATGGTGGTCTCGGTCAACCGATCCCGAACTGGTCTCTGAGCAGTCCTTCGTCAAGCCGTACGGTCGTTCCGCCATCGTCCAGTGCCAGAACCGCGTAGCCGTCGATGTTGAGGGTGCGGCCGACTGCCGTGATCGTAGCGTTGAGCTCGGACGCGGCAATCCCTGCGGCGGCGGCGACCGTATCACGATGCGCACGCCCGTTGCGCAGAGCCAGGCAGCCGAGCACTTCGCCGACGACGGCGTCGGTCACCTCTGTCTTCACAAGTGCCTTCCAGCCGGTGTAGGCGCGGGAGGTCAGGAATGCGTCGATCCACTCGGGACGCGTTCCAGTCAACGCATCCGGCCCAGTACTCAGCACGGGCTCGTGCCTCACATCTGCCTGGTCGAACAGAGCCCCCTGGCCAGTACCGTCCAGTTCAGGCGCAGCTTTACGCTTCGGTTTCGCTAGAGCACCCGGGCTGGCATCCGAGGCGGGCGTCGCGACGGCGGGCTCGACCGGGTCGTGCCACCAGCTGGGGACGGAGGGTGTCGCCGGCCCCCAGCCATCGATACCCTTGCGTTCCATCGCCGACTGGAAGACGAGCACGGGCACTGTCAGCTCCGCCAGGCTCGCACCGCCGTGGTAGCCAGCCCGGACAGGGCCGTAGCGGAGGTCTTCGCGCCACAACAGAACTGCATCACCCGACGACGTCACGACTCGCGGGCCGCGCACCTCGACCTCTCCGGATCGAACAGATCCGCTGCCTACCGAACGCCATCTGGAGTCGGCGTCCACGGCATCGAGCGGAGTGCTGTCCCGTTCGACGACATGCCCGTGGTCGGAGGTCAGGACAACCACCCGCCCTGCGTTCGCCGCGGCGTCGAGCAGGGCCCGCAGCGGCGTCAGACGTTCCAGCGTCCAATCCTGGTCCGAGACATCGTTCTTGTGCACCGTGTCGTCGATCGCATTGATCACGGCACCGACCACGGGCACGTGCGCGCTGGAGATCGCGTCGACGACGTCGTTCGGCAGCGCCGCGCCGGCCTGCCCCCGCAAGCCTCGTTTGAGGAACAGCCGGGCGTTTCGAAATGCCCGTGACAGGCCTCGACGCTCGTCCTCAGCGTCGCCCGAGCACACCCGTCCAGAGAAGAGCGACGTGCGTGAGACATCTGTGGTCGACGGCAACGCCGCAACGGCGCCGAGGCGCCCGTGCGCAGACGCCGGGGTCCATTCGGTCAGGCCGATCCGTGAGATGTCTCCTGCCAGACGGGTCGCGATCGTCGCGCTCATCCCGTCGAGCACCACGATCAGCACTCGAGACCGTGCGCGCCACGGCTTGACCACGCTCTCGAGAACACCCTCGACGCCGAGAGCGAGGCTGCCCAGCTCCGCACTGCTCGGCACGGTCGACGCGACCTCGCTGAGCCGTACGACGGCGGCTTCGTCACGGGCCCGACGTCGCTCCCGCACCCGGTTGATCAGGCGCCCATACGCGGCGGCCAGCTCGGGATCGTGGGACCTGACAAGACCCATGGCCGAGTCGGCCCAGGCGCCGTCGGACATCTGCTTCTGGATGTCGGCCGCAAGGCTCCCGGTCGTCCGCTCCTCCGTCGCGAGCCAACGGGCAAGACGGACCGCATGGAGTGCGGCGTAGCGCTCGCTGGTGTCGTGATGCTCGATCACGTCGTGCAGGGCCTCTTCGATGCCGGTACCGGAGTCGAGCGCCGCGCTCAGAGCGTGCAACCGCCTCCGCAGCCCCGCACGCATGAAGATCGAACGGCTGGCGCCCTCGGCCCAGCCGACGTCGTCGAGCAGGGCCTCGGCCTGCTGGATGGCGACCCTGGCCGCGTTATCCAGTCCTGCGACGTCACGCCGCACGATCGCGGCACGCGCGACGTCGGCTGCTGCGCGCGCAACGACCGGTGTCAGCGATGTCCGGTCGACGTATCGCTCCATGCGCACTCGGGCGGCGACCTGGTCCTCGACCGGCGCCGTCCCGTGTTCGTCCCACAGCACGTCGAACGCGAGCCCGACGGCCAGTGGAGTGACGTGCTCCTGCTGCTGGGCAACCTGCAGTGCAAAAACAGCTGCCTCGCCGACGTCGGCCCTGGCCCAGGCGATCAGGTGCTTGCGGAGCGCCGCGTCCGTGCCTGCCCATGCCGCGCGAGTGGTGGGCTCACCCAGGTCGGCAGTCAGCGTCACCGGGTCTGGTTCGTAGGTGGCCCCGAGTCCGAGGACCTGCCCGAGCAGTGCTCCGATGGCATGGCGCGCGGTCACGGCGGTTTCTCGGGACCGGGGCCAGCCGCCGGGTGGCTGGTGGTCCAGCAGTGCAGTCGCAGCCCAGTCCAGGCGCCGCAGCTCGTTGCTCACCTCACGTGCTCCCGGGAAGAGTCGCGGAACAGCGGCCCATTCGTCCGGCAGATGCAGACGCTGCTGTAGAGCCCGAGACAGGACGGCATCGCTAAGGTCTCGCTCAGATCTGTCGGTCAACACGACGGCCTTCTCGCCGTCCTTCAGTCCCGCGATAGCGTCCAGGATCCCGAGCTGGGAGACGCCGGGGATGACGCGCACCGTGGTCCCGTTCGTATCGATGTCGGGGTGCGGCCATTCCGGCCGGGCACGCAGGAGCAGCACCTGTTCGTCGGCCTCGAGCAGGTCCGCCGCCTTCTGCCGCACCATCGCCGGCGAGACCATGATGGCTCGCAGTGGGCTCATCGCCACCGCCAGGTGACAGTTAGCTTCTTGCCGTCGAGCGGCGACCTGATCGCGTCTGCGAGGTCTCGACCGAGCTGCTCGATCGCGCGGACGTCCGCCAGCACGACCTGGTGCTCCTGGCCGGCCTGCTCGCGGGCTTCCTTCTCGCGACGATCACGTTCGGCTGCCGCTTCTCGCAGCCGCTTGAGCTCGGCACGCGCCTCGACAGCCTGCCGACGTTCCTCCTCTGCCCGGCGACGCTCCTGGGCCAGTGCACGCCGCGCCTCGCGCGCTTCCTGCTGTGCGCGCCGCTGCTCGTCCTGCTGCCGCACGACGTTCGCCGTGGTGGCGGACGACGCTCGCCCCGCCGAAACCCGCTTGCGGGAGACCAGGACAGCCGTCGCCTCCCGTGTCGTCGCATCGAGCGCCGCCTTGATGTCAGCGTGCAGCTGCTCGTTCGCCGCCACACCCCGGAGCTGGGCGACGGCGGTGACAGCGCGATCGTCCTCCAGGTCCGGAAGCTGCCCGATCAGGTCCCAGTTCGTGTTCTCGAGATCGGTCGCTACCTTCCTCGCGGAATCGATCGAACGAGCCAGTGCCCCCACCTCGTCCGGCAGATCAAGCACTGCGAGCACATCGACGGCATCGGCGTCGTCCCGCGCGTCCGTCAGCGCGGTCGTGAGCTCGTGGGCCGTGCGTGCTGTGCGCAGACGCGGGGAGGCCTCATCGAGGGTGAGCACGTCACGGTGCGCGTCGAGTGCATGGACCAGCGCCGACGTCCCCGCCTCAAGCTGCCGTGCCCGTTCCCGAACGGCGTGTCCCACCCGTTGCACGGCGGCCGACGACAGGTGGTGCTCGTTCGCACCGATGCCGAACAGAGCCTTTGCCGCGGTCAGGGCTGCCGTCCAGTCCTCCTGGCTCGGCAGCACCGGCTCGACCAGCGTGACGTCGGGCGCAAGATGGCCTACATCGGGGAGCGGCGACAGCACTGTGCCGCCACGAAGCAGCTGGCGATCGGTCATCGCGGCCCAGGCCAGCACGAGCAGATCCTGCGCCTCCTGCGTCATGCCGAGGCCTGCCAGCTCGTGCCGCAGCTTCCCGACCGTCACCGTCCCGGTCCGGCTGACCTTGGTAAACGTGTCGTTCCACCGGAAGTGCACCGGCGCAAGCACGTACGTGGTCTCGTTCAAAATGCCGACGCCGTACCCGGCGACGACACGACGCACCTTGGTCGCGCGCTGCCGGTCGATGGCTTCGATACGCCCGCCGGTCAACATCGCCTCGCGGGCAAGCTCCAGGACCGCCTGCAGGTCCGCGCGCCGGACCTCCTCGTGCCCGTCAGCCACCTCAGGGTGATCGGGATGCGCCGCAGTCAGGGCATCGCCGAGCACACGTGCTGCCGTCTCGCGGAAGGTGGCCGCCGACGGCTTGTTCGGCGTGAAGCCCTTGGCGAGGGTGTGGAAGACATGGTGCGCAGGAGACGCGTCGGCCACGTTCTCCTCCGTGGCCTTGTCGATGCCGTATGCCTGCCGCAGCGCCGCGCGGATCTGCTCGCGCAGCGCGTCCCGCCGGTTGGTGAGCTGGCGGCGGGCCAGCTCACGCTCGCCGGACGGCAGCTCGGTGGCGTACTGGTCGAACCACTGCGGCCGGAGCAGGTGCTCGAGCGAGACGAGCTTGCCTACCTCCTCCATCCGCGCATGGGTGAAGAACTGCGGGATCCACGCGATCGTCTCGCTCGGAGGCTCCTCCTGCCTCAACGTCGAGATCCGCAGCACATCTTCGGCCGGGCCCACCCGTTCAGGGTCAAACGGGACGTCCACGATCAACCGCCACAGGCCGTCGGCCGCAAGGATCGACTCGCGCGGCAGGCTCACCTCGTCACGGATGTTGCCGAAGAACACGTCGACCTCACGGCGCTGACCGCGCCACACGTGGTGCAGCACGTGGTCGCGTCCCATCTGCCCCTCGGCGCGGACGGCGCCGATCTCCCCGGCGAGCATGGTGCACAGCAACCGGACACGGCTCGCGTCCGTGTCCTCGTTCTGGACCGAGACGAGCAACGCGTCGAAGTCCACACCGGACAGCTGGAGGCTGATGACCGGGTCCTTGGTCTGCGGCCCGACCGTGACTTCGCTGAACTCGGCCGCCCAGCCACGGGCTAACGCCGCGACCGTCGCGGCCTCGCCGGTAGCCAGCATCGAACGGACCGAGCCGAAGTTCAGGGCGGCCAGCTTTGAGGCCGTCAGGTTGCGCAACGACCTCGCCTCGGGGACAAGCGCCGCGATCAGCAGCGTCTTCGCCAACCGGTCCTCGCGCCGGAACGCACTGTGCCGACTCTCCTGCTTCGCCTGGGCCTCAGTCAGGCTGTGATGGTCCAGCAGGTAGGGGCGCATCTTGTTGGTGTAGAAGGCCCGTGCGGCATCGAATTGCTGCTTCATCGCCGCACTCTGCGGATTGGTTCCGTCGAGCACTGCGGCGTCGACCAGGTCACCAGCACCGATCACGTCACCCACGGTCAGCTCGTCCCGGCCGTCGGACAGCAGCTGGCTCATGATCTTCAGCGCAGTGCGCTCGCGCTGCATCACCGTCGACAACCCGATCATCGCGTCCACGAGGGCGGGTGAGAACGGGTACACGAGCTCGAAGTCCACCGCGGAGGAGTTCGCCTCGTCGGTCAGGAGGTGAGCGTACGCACCCCGGTTCGCTCGGACCTTCGCAAGGGCAGCGTGCAGCGCGGCACGGCCTTCCTCGCTCGTCGGCTGCAGCAGCCGCTTGTGCACGATCTGGGGTAGGTCCGCGGCGGCCAGAGTGATCTTGTCGAACCGGTCCTCCCACCACTGGAAGCTGTCGCCGATCGCCACCTGCTCGGCTCCGACCGACCCACCGCCCACGAAGTCCTTCAGGTCGCGCTGCCGCGCCACGAACGAGATCACCGGCACCGCCAACAACCCCGTACCCGTCTCGACCAGCTTGGCGATCTTCGACGTCTCAGACTGCAGGAAGGTGGTGTCGCGCAGGTGCCCAGCCAGCCACAGCACCAGCTCGTCGAGGAACAACACGATCCCCTCGTAGCCGAGCCCCTTCGCGTGCTCGGTCATGACCTGGAGTCCGGAGGACATGTCCAGCCACGTCCCCGTCGACTCGTAGGACTGGAAGTGCACCCGGATCAGCTCGGCGACGAGCCGCTGGCGGGCCGAGTCCGACTCCGGCAGGTGACGTGCCGCGTCGTACTGCTCAGGAGTGACGGCTCCGACGAAGGTCCCCCAGCCCCCGACAGCGCCGGATGTTCCCTCGCCGAAGTGCTCGAAGAACTTCTCGTCCTCCAGCCGGGCGCGCAGCCGGTCGGCGTCCTCCAGGAGCGCCTCCGACCGGTGCAGCACGGGCGGCGCCTGGTCCGGGTGGCGTTCCTTGACCGTGCTGAGGTACCCGCCGAACAACGCCTCCTCGATCGACGTCGCCGTGAGCAGGTGGTAGTCGATGGCCAGCAGGTTACGCCCCAGGACTCCCAGGTGTTTCTGCACCGGACCCTGCAGACCCTTCAGCGCACGCGCCGTAGCGTTCCCTGTCAGCAGAAGGTGCATCACCGCCATGTAGTGCGACTTACCGGCACCGAACGACCCGTGGATGAAGGCACCCTTGGAGGCTCCGCTGGACAGCGCCGAACCAACCAGGCTCAGCCCTTCGTCGAACGCCTCCGCGATCGAGTCTGTCACCACGTAGTCTGCGAGCGTACGCTCCGCGGCCGGCACGCCCTGGTGCAGGCGCATCACGAAGTCGTCGACGTGCACCTCTGCCGGGATGTCGATGACTTCCCGCAGCGGCAGGGACAGGTCACTCATCAGCTCGCAGCCTTCCTTCCACGCTTCCTCGCCGCCGGTACCCACGCCGTCACCTGGTCCCGAGTCATGCCCAGCCCCACAAGATGACCGTCGACCTCCTGCTCGATGACATCCGCTGCGCTAAGGCCGAACTCAGCCTCGATCTCACCGTGCCACTGGCGCAGCCACGGCTCCAGCTCCACCAGGCCGGCGACCAGCGGCACCAGTGCCTCTTCCGTGATACCTCGATCCTGCTGGAGGTGAGCCTCCCGCGCGAGGGCCAGCGCCTGGTCCCGGTGGTTCCAGCCGGCCCAACCGAGCACAGGCGACGCATCCCCGTCGTGGTCGGTCTCCGGATACAGGATGAACCGCTCCTTCGGCATGTCGAGGGTGCCGCGCGCGCTCCAGTATGCATTCTTGCGGAAGTCGCCCGTCACGTAGCGCGGCGGTGTCTCGATGACGACCTTCTCCCCCGCGTCCTCACGCCGCTGTATGTCCCACACCTGCTGCCACTCGCGGAACTTCTCCAGGCCCGACGGCTTGTACCGGTACGCCGCCAGGAACGGGACCGCCTCATCTGCCGCCAGCAGGCCCAGCACGCTCGCCAGATCCGGGTCGGCCAGCCCGCTCAGTGCCCGGCACATCTCCCGCAGCACCTGGTCGTTACGAAGCAGGCCGGCCAGCTCGGCGACGCTCCGCGTGACCGGCCCCTGCTCGTCCTGCCACAGGCCTGGCTCCTCGAGCCGGTCTAGGATCGCCTCGCGCAACGCCGCGTTCTGCAGCTTCGCCCACGGCTCGGTGGCCCAGCGCCGCTTGTTCTCCGGGCGCTCCAGGAGGCGGATCGTCGGATCCTGCTCGATCAGGTGGAGGCGATGCTCCATCCGTGCGCGGTGGGCGGGAGTGAAACGCTCGGGGATCTCCGTGACGGGCATCGAGCTGTGGCGCTTGAACCAGACGGTCTCCTCGGTCCCGGCCGCAACCTCGCGGGCCAGGACGATCTCGAACGCCCGCTCACCTAGTGCAAGCGTGCCCGGTTCGGTCGATGGTGCCGCCAGATCTTCGTCGGTCAGGCCGTAGAGCCGGTAGACCTCCCAGTCGAGCTCTTCCTGCTGCCAGATCATGGCGGCGCGGGTCCCCTGCCACTGCCGTTCGGCGTCGCGCAGCATCGCCGCGAGTGACGGGCCCGCGTGGTCCGCGAGCCATAGCCCGACGACGGCGCGGGGCGCAGTCGAGGCGAGCTGCTGGGCGAGGGCGTCGAGCGACAGTGCCCGGGCGAGCGGGAATTCCGCCGGCAGAGGGAACTTGTTCAGCTTGGTGCCCGTGAATTCGTAGAACACTTCCCACTCGTCGTGCATAAAGCCACCCGTCCCGGACTGGCTGCCCTTGTCGTGGCTCACCTGCTTCAGCCACAGGCACGCCGTCGACGAGTTCAGCACCCCCAACAGCTCCAGGTGCTGCTCCTCGGTCGCTCCATCGGGCAGCTTGATCACCGGAGCTGAACGGTTGAACACCTTCCCGCCCCGGTCCAACACGAAGTGGTTGTGCGTGGCCACGAACGCGAACGCGATCGACAGTGGAATCCGATACCGCCGCTCGAAAAACATCGAGTACTCGAACCACATCAGCCCACGCTCAAGCTGCGACTTTCCGTAGGCGACTCGACTTTTCAGACGGGTGCGTAGTGGCCAAAGAAGCCGAAGCGTGGCCTCGTCGGCGCACGCCGTCAATGTCCCCGGATCGTACGGCCAAGAGCTCTCCAAGGCATCGCCCGACCCTCCAAAATCACGGAGGAACTCCCCCTCCACCAACAGCTTGCGATGCGTGTCCAAGACCCCGTGCCGCCGGAGAGCTCCAGCACCGACCATGTACGCCTCGTCTTCACGCGTCACACCCCCAAACCCGATCTCCGTGATGGATTCAGAAAGTGGAGCCGCCCCGCCTTCGTCGATCGCCTCCTTGACGAACCTCCCGGCCGAAAGCGACAGCGGGTGCTCGGTGAGCACCTCCCGCTTCAGGCTCGTCACCGTGACGTACGTGCCCTCATACTCCTCGTCGTCGATGTGCTCGACGATCTCAGTCCATACGCGCCCCTTGGCCGGGTTTTCCGGCTGCCCGGGCTCGCCGCGGGCGCCGAGGACCGCCCGAACGGTGTCGGAGACCCGGTGCCGGGTGCGACCAATGATGATCACGGTGGGAGTACCGTGCCCGGGGATGAACGCTCCGGACGTATCGACGACCTGGGTGAGGTCGACGGGGCGCCCGTCCTTGGCGTAGTAGCCGGCAAAGAACTCCTCGACCAGCTTGGTGCCGAACTCGCGCTTCATGAAGGAGTTGGCGGTGATCTGCCCCACGTGACCGGCGGGCCGCCCCTGCTCGCCGCGGATCGCAAGGCGGAAGAAGAGCTCCATGAACGGCACGCTGAGCGCGTACTGCCGGTGGGCGGTCTTGTATGCGTCGCGGTACGCCTTGTTGAGTGCCTTGTCCTTCACGGTGATGTACGGCGGGTTACCGACGACGACGTGGTAACGGCCGGGCTGGAGGATGCCGTGGTACTCGGCCAGGTCCTCGTTGCTGTAGGCAAACCCGTCCGAGCCCACATTCCCCGCCGGGTCCTCGTCGAACGGACCGGTTAGCGTGTCGCCCAGGTCGAGCTGCCCCTCGTGCCAGTCACCCACTAGCTCGTCGGTGCTGCCCTGCCGCCCCTGCTCACCGAGCAAGGAGTCGCCGATCGCCAGGTGGTAGCCGAGCTCAGGCACGCCGACGAGGGACGTCTCACCCATGGCACGCAGCCCGGCGACGGTGAGCCGGAACCGGGCAATGGCCACGGCGAAGGGGTTGATGTCGACACCATGGACGGCATCCATGGCGCGCCGTACCCGTTCCTTGACGTCTAACCCTGGCGCCTCGGCCGCCCAGGCGCGGATGAGCCGGTCGAACGCGCCGAGCAGGAAGTGCCCAGACCCACAGGTCGGGTCGATCAGCCGCAGGTCCCCGAGGCTGGTCTCCCGCAGGGCCGGCGTCAGGGTGCGGTCGAGGATAAGCTCCTCTACGAACTCGGGTGTCTGCAGCAGCGCGTACGTGCTCTTCGCGTGCTCGGAGAGCTCCTGGTAGAGGTCGCCCAGGAAGCGGGTGCCGAGCTCGGGATCGCGGAAGTCGTGGACCAGGTTCCCGGCCGGGTCGGTGCGGCGCCAGAACTGCAGCAGCGCGGTGGCGGCCTCCGGGCTAATCTCCGCGGTCCACACGGGATGGTGGGCAGGGTCGACCAGGGCCTTCCCGGCCGGCTGGTCGGCCAGGACGCGCAGCCCCTGCTGGATCCAGTGGCGCCGGTTGTGCATGGGGTTGGCCCGGAAGTAGGCGGTGACGTGTTCCTCGGCTCGAGCCACCCTGACGTCACCCAGCCCGGCCAGATCATCGTCGGCCCTAACGCCGTCGCGGGCGACCAAGCTGGCGGGTGCCACGATCCAACCGACCGGCACCGGCTCGCCGTCGGCCCGTGCCCCGGCCAGGAGGTCGTTGTCCTCGCAGAAACGCAGGAACGCGGTGGCGACCAGCCATGCGACGGCGGCCTGCTCTACCTCGTCCTCCCGCCATACCGACCAGGTGCGCGCGGTGCGACGGTGATCCCGTGCGTCGGCGTGCTCAGCGCGCAGGCGCGCGCCCCAGGGATTGGTTCGGTCCTCGGCGCGCTCGGTCAGGTCAGCACGCAAAGCCTTGAGCTGGGCCTTCAGGTCGGTGAGAAGGGCGGACGAGTTGATCACGAGGAGGCTCCGGCGGACAGGGACGAGAGGTCTGACGGCAGGGTGATCCACCGGCTCGGGCCGAGTGGCACCGGATCACCCTCCAACATCGGTACGGCGTGATCGCCATGCATCGCAACCAAGAGCCAACGGGCCGCGGGTCGCGCGGTGCCGACATCGAGCAGCGTAGCCAGGAGGTCTGACATTCCATACCGCATCAGCGGACCGGGGTTCACGACCAGGAGCGGACTGTCGGCGGCAAGAAGGTCGGCCCAGCGCGGGCGGACAGCCGATTGCACCAGACTCGTCAGGTTCGCCCAGTCTGCGCTCGGACGTTGCCCGGCGTCGACGCCGACCACGAACTGCCAGTCGATGCCGTGCGATGCGGCGACCTCGCGGGTGGCGTCGACGACGAGGGCAGCCACGTCGAGCCGACGGACGTCGAACGCCTTCTCCAACGCATCGGCAGCGCGCATGTAGCGGCGCGGTGGAGCGCACAGTGTGATGCCGGAACGACCACGCAGCGACTCCTTCAGCTGGACGGTGACCTCGGAAACCGGGGTCGCTGCGACCAGGGTTCCAGCGGAGGCACTGTGCGAGCGGGAGCGCGCGGCCGTGGCAATCTCGTAGACGCCGTCGTTATTGACCACCCCGGGCAGCACGTTCGCGACCAGGTCGTCCAGGCCGCGCGATGAGGCCGGCAGGTCCACCGCGCTGAACCGTGCCTCGACGCTCCGCCGGAGGTGAGCGGCGCTGATGCGGCGGCCCGGCTTGCCGCGCACCGCGTACTCGACGGCCGTCTGTGCAGGCAGGTCCCGCGGGTAGAGCTCGTCGAACCCGGAGAGCGCGGCCTTCTCACTCGCGGCCGCGGCCAGGTGCAGCAGCCGGGCATCGTCGATCACGAGGCCATACATCTCACCGGGAGAGTCGTCGACTACCGCGCGCAGCGACTGTCGCCCGGACTCCGGCGGCACCACGCCCTGCGCGACGAGCTCGTCCGCGCGCTGGCCCAGGTCGCCCGCCAGCTCGTTGAGCAGGTCCGCAGGTGGGAACTCGTCGCCCGTCCCCTCGGGGTCGGTGCTCTCGGTCAGAGCGATCAGGTCAGCCCGGTCCGACCGCCGACGCCGCAGGTCCAACGCGCTGTCCGGCATCCGCAGGTCCAGCTCGTAGACCGCGCGCAGCAGCGCGGACGCATGCCGCAGACGCGCGTCACCGCTCAGCAGCGACCCCCGGGTGCCGAGCAGGGCAGCAACCAGCTCCGGCACCGTCATGACGCGTCCCGACCTGGACAGGAGCGCGGTCACCTCCTCGCGCACCGTGTCCAGCGCCCGGGGTGAAGCCTCGCCCCACGCAGTGACCGCGGCCTCGACCGCGCTCGTGGCCGGTCCGCGGTCGAGGCCGAGCGCTTCGCTGATATCGCTAGTCGACGGCCACCACAGGGCGGGACGGTCCGGCTCGGCGAGCCCCAGCACATACTGAACTACGGTGCGTTCCCTGCTTGGCAGGTCCGTTAGAAGGTCCTGCACCAGGATTTCCACGCCCTTGACGTCGGCTCCGTCGGGCTCATGGTCGGTCCGCAGCCGTTCGCGCCACTGCCGGATGCGCAGGTGCAGCTCCCTGCGGTACTGCTGCCCGAGCCCGTGGATGGTGTTCACGTTGACCGCGTGGATACCCAGCAGATCGGCCACCGTGTCGATCGGCTTGTCCAGCTTGACGCCCAGCCGCGCGACACCCGAGACCGCGCGCGCCGACAAGCCGGACTGTTCCAGGCGGGTGTCCAGCCCAGCCTGCGTGGCGAGGTCGTCGTTTGCGGCCGCGCCCTCCTTGCCCGCATCCAAGGTGGCGAAGATCTCGCTCCATGCCTGCGCGAGCTCCTCCACGCTCCCGAACCGCTTGCCGGCGTCCGGATGCAGGGCGCGACGAAACAGCGCCGTGAACTGGGTCGCGACCGACGTCTCGAAATAGCTTGGGTCCAGGTCGGGCTTGTCGCTCGAGGTCGCCGGCGTGTGCGCGCCGCCGGGCCAGATCACCTGCTCACCCGTGGCCATCTCGTACAGGGTCGCCGACACACTCCACAGCTCGGCGGCGCGATCGTACCGCTGGCGCTTACCCCTGCCGAGGTAAGGGTCCGCGTAACCGGGTGTTCCCGACTTGGTCTTCTCCAGCGACTCCTTCGACAGAGAGAAGTCGAACAGCACGAGCGACCTGCGCTTGCTGTGCGGGTCCCTGGCCACGCCGATGTTCGCCGGCTTAACGTCCCGGTGGAAGCGGCCCTGGGAATCGAGGTAGGCCGCTGCCTCCAGGAGGTCGGCCCCGAGGCTCTCCAGCATGCCGAGGCTGCACCGGCCCTCGGTGGAGATGAGGTGGGCGAGGGTGTTGCTTCCGGCGTCGGAAAGGAGCAGGGCCGTCCTGCCATCGACGTCGAGCGGCCCCTCGATCAGGCGCACGACCCGGCGGTGATCAAGCGACCGGAGGATCTCCGCCTCCGCCTCCAGCGTCCGGACAGCGGTGTCTGACCGCGCCACCTTAAGGACCCGGTCGGGGGTCGCATCATCGGCGTCGTGGTCACGTACTCCTAGCGCGACACCACTAGACCCTTCGCCGCGCCTGCTGACCACGACGAAACGATCTGCGACGATGTCGCCGTTCTGCGCGTCCACCGGGTCCGCCACTGGAGTGGGCTCTGCATCGTCGCCGTCAGGTCGGCGCACGGCGTCCCACGCGTCCCGCAGCAACTGGAGCGTGTCGTCGATCGTAGGCGGCCGCTCGGACTCGACGGTCCTCGTTGCCCACGCCACGATGTCGGCTATGTCGTCCGGCATACCTGGGGCAGCCGTGCGCGGGTCCAAGCACCCGGCTGCCTGGTGCTGGTTTTCCAGGTCCACAGGAGACGTCGCTGGTGCCTTGCCCGTCAGGATCAGGTACGCCACAGCCCCGAGCCCGTAGACGTCCAGCGGGATCGGGGCCATGCCCTTCGCGTCCTGCCGAGCCTCGGGGGCAAGGTATGCCTGATCGTCGAGTCCCGACGACCCCAGGTCCGCCGCACCTGCGTTGACCGAGGTCCACCGACTCGTCGCGTCCGTCGAGCGCTCCTTGTGGGCGAAGTACCAGTCGCGGACGACCAGGTTCGGCAGCCCGCGTCGCACCGACGTCACCCACACCCGCGCCGGGGCCAGCGCCCGGTGGATCAGGTGCCGTCGGTGCGCGTAGGACAACGTCTCGCCGAGCTGGATGATCAGGGCCATCCGTTCGTCGAAGCTCAGGTCCGCGCCCTCGTCCCGCAAATAGGAGTCCAAGGGCTGAGCGGCGTCGTCGTGGCTGAACTCCAGAGCCGGGCCGTCGTCGGTCACATACACGCCGCTCGGGGCCGCGATCCGCTCGTGCACCACGCCCAGCGTCAGTTGGAACTCACGTCGGGCCAGCTGCTCAATGCGCTTCCGCTCGCTCGCAGCGGCACGCGGCGGGACATCGAACAACCGCAGACGGCGCGGAACGTCCGGGACGGCGGGATAGCTGACCCGGACGTCCTGCCAGTCCGGGCCCTCGGCGATCGGGGCGGAGTCGGTCACGACGAAGTCGCCGACCATCCGCTGCTTGGGGCGTGGGCGGAAGTCCGCCGCATCGCAGACCCTACGGATCTGTCGGTAGGCGGTCTGGTCGACGACCGGGCGGCGGCTGCCGGTGAAGATGTCACTCACCCGCGGCAGCGCCGGCCTTGCCTGGACCTGGTAGCCGTCCAGGGAGTAGACGTGCTCGCGAGCCTGCCCAGGCAGGTCGACCTGGCTGCCATCTCCGTGCAGCACCACTATCGCTTCGTGGAACGGGACGGCCTCGGCCTGTGCCTTGTTCTTCGCATAGCGGAGCAGCACCGACCGCAACTTCCTCGCCTTCAGGTCGGTGACCAGGTAGGGATTCTTTGCGCTGCGCCTGTTCTGATACCAGGTCTGCGTCGTGCCTCGGATCGTGCCGTGCCAGCCCTTGAGCTCCGCCAGGAAGAAGCCGAAGCGGGTGAGCAGCAGGACGTCGATCTCCGCCGTACGCCCGCCCTCGTCGATGAACGTGAGGTTCGCCCACCCGGTGTTGATCCCGTCGTGCGGGACGACCTCGCGGAACCGTGCCAGAGCCTCCGCCTCCGCTGGCGACGCGGGCTCGCCCATGACAAACCAGTGCGAGTCGGGAAGCATCGACGCGGGACCTCACGGAAATCTGGGGATGGTGGTCGGCAGGCCGTCCAGCCGCCGGCTGCTGCTCACAGCTGGCAGAAGAGACTCGTGGCCAGGAGAGACACTACCTCCGCTCACAGGAACACGCGGCGGATCGTATGGGTGAGTTGTCGTGGGGTGCGCGACTCGGCCCCAGCCCGGTTCGGCCAAGAACCTTCCGCCGTCAGCGCCGGTCAGTGGTGCCGCAAGCCGGCCCCAACCGTCGAACCCACCGCTCCTCGCTCCTGGTGCGGAAACGCCGGATCATCGCGCAATGCGCGGCTCGGTACCAGAGCCGCTAAGCAAACGAACTGCGCCTACTCCCCCCCTCGTCTGGCAGCTCCTGGACCGTCACCTACGCTCAGCACCGCCAGATCGCTCGTGCCGCGTACTCGTCATGAGTCGACCACACCGGAAAAATACGGCCGTAGTCGCTCACGGAGTACTGGGTCGCACACGTAGACGTACGTGCCCCGAATACCTCGGGTCAGCAGAACGGCATAAATATTTCTGATGAAAGTCGTAAGCTGCCGCTCGGTTGGCTGGGCTATGCCGAACATCGGGCTGCCTCATCCATCCCGGGATCGGTCGGGCCCGTGTACGCCCACCGCTTCGGCATCAGCTCCGACCTCCGTTGCCGGCCGGCCGGCCGACCCATCGACCACGCGCGTCGTAGAACTCGGGCCGCTCGACGCGGTGCGCGGCACGGGCCGCACGGCGGATGTCTTCCGGTAGCGGCTTGGCCAGGTCATGCATGCCCTGGATCGATCGGCCGCGCCGAGCGCTCCTGTGCTGTTCAGGACCCGCGCCGCACGGGCCAACGCGTTCACGGCCTGAATCAGGTAGTCGGCGGCGATGGCCAGGTCATCAGCGCGTGTCACTGGGAACCACCTGCCCGGGGCAGGAGGGCCAGGCCGAGGGCGGCAGGCAAGAGCAGGCCGGTTCCGGTCAGAATCGGCATCACGTTCATTCCCTGGTCCATCGCCGAAGGCACTGCCCTCGCGAAAGCCGAGAATCTCGGGAAGCGCGCTCTCTACGGGCACCTCGAAGACCTCGGATACACCATCGCCAGCATCCGGGAGGAGATCACGGCGCGACCCGCCACCCGGGAAGAGGCCGAGGGGCTCGAATTGCCCACGGGCGTGCCCATGATCGATCTGTGGCACACCGGCATGACCGCCGACAAGCAGCCGTTCGAGGTAACGAACTTCTGCATGCGCGCCGACTACTCAGCACTCGACTACGACATGCCCGTGGACTACTGATGAGCCTGACGATCCGCCCTCGACGCGACGACAACCTCCCCGCCCTCGCCGCCGCACTGGTCCGAGTACATGCGCAGGATGGCTACCCCGTCGAAGGCGTCGCGGACCTCGAAGGGTGGCTACGCCACGACCGCGAGCTGCAGAGTTGGACGGCTTTGGAAGATGGTCTCCCCATCGGGCAGGTCACCCTCACTCGCGCCACATCCGACGACGACGCTGCACGAACCTGGCACGACCACAACGGCGGCGACATCGACCGATTGACCATCCCGGCGCGACTGTTCGTGCATCCCGACCACCGGGGTACCGGAGCCGGCCGGCTCCTCATGGAAGCGGCGTTCGAGTTTGCTCAGACGAATGGGCTCTCCGTCGCGTTCGACGTCATGCTCAAGGACCAGGCCGCCATCCGGCTCTACGAAAGCCTCGGAGCCCGACGGATCGCAGACCTCACGCACCACTACGGCGATGGCCTGACTGAACCTGCCGCCGTGTACGTCGTGCCGAGATGACCCGAGCCACTCCGGCACCAGCTGGATCATTTCGGTAAGCGCCGCCGCTCCTCCTATCGCTCGAAGTGCAGACGAGGGAGCCGACTTGCTCGACACAGCAAACCCCCACAGCGCCCCTCCAATTGCGACCTAGTTGCCCAACAGATGGCCGCTACCGAATACACCAAGAATTCCTGTAGCGGTTTGACACAAGCCCGGACAAGCAGAGGTCGGAGCACTCGCGATTGCGAGTAGCTAAACACCTACCGCCCATACGCTCTTTACAGCAAGGCCCGCCAGCAGTTCAGCACGGGCGGTGATGTCGTTGGATAGCAGCTCCACCTTCGTGTCATCTTCGAGCCACGTTGATAATTCGTCGTCTTTCCACGGAACATATGCCCTGAGGCCAGCCCTCTTTTCCGCGAGGTCGCCGTCCCCGAGATTTCCATTGGCTCCACTCGTCAATAGAACTAGATTTCCGATCGAGTATTCCAGAGCACCAATCTCGCCAGAAGCCTGACTCTGAGGCCGTATGTGCTCAATGGTCCACGCGGCCAAGCTCTGACCGGCAGGAAGTGCGTTATTGCCCTGAGCGAACCGTAGTAGGACGTATGCGATAAAGTGCTTGCGCGAACGAAGTTTTTGCGCGCTGTTCAAGCGCACCTTAGGGGCGTAGAACAATCGCGCAAAGGCCTCCTCAGCATCGCTGCTGGCAGGCAGGCTTCCAGCCAGCCTCTCCTTGAGGGACTTGATTGAAGATTGCACTGCAAGCTTCGAAGACGCACGCTCGAGTTCGGCCGCGAAACGATTATAGCGACTCCGCGTACCACCGGTCGAACCGCTATTTTTTAGGGCTGTAAACTGAAAGTGAAAGTTCTCGATCGCTCGGCAGGCGCCGACGAGATCTTTTCTTCGCATCAGCGTGCTCTTCTCGTACTTTCGCACGACGGCCAGTAGCGCTGAGTTGGCGACCGATACGTTGAAAAGCGCTAAAGCTCTAATAGAATCCACGACTTCGGGAACTCTTAGCGCACTCTTAGCCGTCAAGGCACTCGGGTCAATAACGAGGTCTACGTCCTCAAGACATTGATAGGTGACAGAATCAAACTCAAGCTCCTCCAGGTAGGCGAGGTGGCGCCCGGCATCGCCTTTGATCAGCTCAAAAATCTCCTTGTAGAGCTTTGCTTCAGTCACCGCTGGACGCCGGGAATTCCACGATTGCCACATAAACTGGTCGACGGCATCCATGGATCCAACAGCCTTTTGAACTCTGTCGACCATGCGATCCCAACGCTCCGCGATGGTCTTCCTGTTCAGCGCCTCCGTTGCTCCACCGCGCACTAGCAGGTTCTTTACCAGATCGGCTAGCCGCAGATCAGCCCCTCTTGTATTAAGGGTCTCGAAGATCAGGAAGCCGTCCTCCTCGGAGGTGAGTTCGACCTGGATTAGGCGGGCCTTTAAGACATTGTTTCGGATCTCCCGCAACGATCCAATTGTCTCAACGGGAGACTTGCCGGCTAGGGCTTTTTGGACTCTCGTCTCGAAGAAGGCTCGCGCTACACCGATTTGGCGAGCACTGCCATTCCATTCCTTGCCTGAGGGGATGGCGCTCGGGTTCTGCACAACCTCTTTGAAATTTGGCTCGTCCCGCTCGATCACAGGGTATCTATTGCCATCATCGTCAACTGCTATCAAGTAGTTCTGCGTATTGGATGCCTGAGACCGCGCCTGCTCTTGGAGTTCAGCAACGCCTTCGAGGCTTTCGAGATCGCCTGCATTCTCGAGGCTTTCCGCCAGCGCGTTGAATGAGTCCCTGATCACCGAAAGGACGATGGCACTCGTGGTCAGACGTTGCTGACCATCAATAATCGAGTACGAGTTGTTGAAAAGATCGCGAGACTGACTCTCCCATGTAACAGTGGACCCAAAGAAGAAGTCACCTCGAGCGAGAACGACGTCATCCCAGTAATCTTGGAGCTCGTCGACATCCCAGCTATAAGGCCGCTGAAAATCGGGCACCACGTACAGACAGGTCCGAAAGCAATCTTGAACCGTGCGCGTGGTGGACTTGATCGGTATGAGTTCCGAACTCGCAGACGACAATCTAGGCTCCTAAGCTCACTCTTGAAGGAAGTCAATGCATGTGCGTCGATTCTGGGGTGGAACGTCCCTTTCGGAACGTACGCTTCCCGCCGCGATCGGTGAGCGCAATAGCCGACCTCCGCCAGGTTCCGCATGTCGGCAGGTCTGCAGCCGGAGGGTACGGCCTCGCTCACGCCGTCCTGGTCACCTCCTTCAGCCAGCAGGCAAGCGGAAACTGACAAGTCCTGGACCACAGCTTCTACTCGACCGACTTCAGGTGGCAAGATCTCATCTCCGGACTCGAACCACAGCAACATGACCACGACCGCGTGGCCGCTAGGTGGACCTCGCGCGGAGTCTTGTCACACCGGATTCTGACACGCACCTTGAGATACTTGTCCACGGTTGCGGGCGATGCACGGGTGAATCAACTCCGTCACAAGGACAAGCGACGGGCAGCTTCGTGGCTCAGGGGCACATGTGCCCTCGACGCAAGCCCGTCCTGCGACTGCCCTACGAACCGGACTGCCGAATCGACCTCTATAAGATCAAGGGCGCCGCTTCGGGGTCCCCCGCGCTGTGGTCGCTGCGCACCCGCCGCGCACCCCCGCCGCACCCCGGCGCCAATCGGCTCAACGTGCTTCTGATTTGTCAGAAGGGATGTCGCGCGCAGTTGCTGGTGGGGCGGGCGTGTCTGACTCCTCAGATTCCGACCCGCTGGAATCCATTATCACGATCACCGAGATGCTCGGCGTGCGGGGCTGCCACAGGTCGAGGGCCCCTGGCGTGCTGGTACGCCACAACTCCGAAAATCCCAGCGTGCTGGAACGCCACAACTCAGAGAACCTTGGCGCGCAACGACGCAACAAGTCCGAGAATCCCGACACGCCGGGAAGCCATAGCTCCGAGAATTCCGGCGCGCTGGGAAACAGCGGCTGGGGGTGTTTCGGGGTGCTGGAATGCCGCACCTCCGAGGATTCGGGCATACCCCGGCCAGGCACCAGCCAGCGAATGTTCGGGCGATCGTCCAAGGGCCGAACATGGTGCGACAAGAAGGTCGTAGGGGTGTGGGGCAGGGGACCACCAGTCGCTTCGCGCTCCTTCACCAATTCGGCCAAGGTCTGTCCGAGCGATTGAGGTTTCGCGCCAGTCTGGTCGTCGTCAGTGTCGCCAGCAGGCGGGGCGTCTACCTGCTCGCGGGGCGCAGACTCATCTCCGTCGCTAGTGTCAGTTCGGTCGTTCGTGGTTGCCCACTGATCGAGCACCTCGTCCACGCGCTCTACTGCGCGCGCAAGGCGCTTGCGTTCGCCTGGAAAGCCGAACCGGCCCCAGCCCGTCACTCTCAGTCCGTGTTGCATCATCCCCCCGAGGCGTCCGTCAGCATCGCAAGGACGGCCAGCGTGCCCGAGATAGCCGATAGCGCCACCTGGGCGAAGCTCACCCAGAGCACGATGCTGACCACCGATTCATTGAACGTAACCGACTTGTAGAGCCGGCGGAAGAGCTCGTCGGCGGTCTCTTGGTCGCTCCAGCCGTGCAACTTGGCGTCGGCAAGCGCCTCCGTCACGTCCGGGTCACGAATTCGGTCCGCCACGATCGCTACTAGAAGGCCAAGGGTGGCCAGGGCGAGCATGATCGACGACCAGGTGGTCAGACGGGTAGCACCTTCGCTCTGTAGGGCCGGACCCACGAGGCTCGCGGCCGCAGCCGCAGCGAAAATCATGACGACCTTCGCACCATCGACACGCCAGCGTTGACGTGCCAAAGAGCGCTCCAGTGCGAGCTCGATCTCCTCCTGTAGTCGCCGATGCACCGTTGGATGGTGGCGTGGATCAGATCCCTTGTCTACAGAAAGAGTGGATTTGACCTTCGTGGCCTTGGGTACTCGTCTACGGCACGCCCAGCTCGCCTGCTCTATCGAATACGTGGGCCACTTGGGCGTGGATCACCAGCCGGCTCTCACCGCGAGCGGTGAACTAGCCCTCCACTGTGGTCACTTGGCGGTGGCCGCCTCTGACAAGCGCCATGCGACCACGAGCGTGCACGCCGTCGACCTGACGACGGTGCTGGCTTGAGCATTACCTAAGGTCAGCTGTGCCCGTAGCCGTAACGCGAACGAAGCTCCCGTTCTCCCATGTGACGAGCTCGAAGCCGACGCTGTGCACGAGCTCGACGAGGTCCGGAACGGGGAGAACCGGCAGCACGACCGTGCAGTGGGCAACGTCGTCGGTGAAGCGCCGGTAGTCCAAGAGCTGCCCGATCGCGAGCCGCACCACGTTGCGGGTGCTGCTGGCCTTGACCTCGTAGAGCACACCGCTGGATGAGTCGAACGTGTCCGTCAGCAGCCGCACGCTCGACGCCCGGTACCGCGAGTTGCAGGCGACCGACTTTGTGTTCACGTGCAAGCAGGAAGTCCTCAAATTCGTTCATCAGCTCGGCCTCGCGACGCTGCGCGGTCGAGCCCTTCCGGGCCGCCACGTCGAGCTCCTTCACTACGTTGTTCTCTGGCGGCAGGAACTCTTGCGCCGGCGCCGTCGCGGGTGTGCCCGACAAGATTTCGACGTCAGTCGGCGTCTCTGCGTCTATCGGGAGCAGTCGGAATACCAGGACCGTCCGGAGCTCGCCCTTGCGGTCCCGTGCTTCCTCGCGACGCCAGGGTGCGCCAGGGTCTACGCGGAACGAGCCGAGGTACCGCTGCGGCTTGCCACCCTTCTGCGAGACACCCGGCACCGCTTCGAAAACGCGGAGCGTCATCCCACGGGCGGTGTGGTTCATGATCGCCTTGTTGCCCGACACGAAATTTTGATCCCCAAGCTGGCCGTCACCGGTGTAGTAGAACGCACCGTCGTCCGCCCACCCATCGAAGTTGTAGCCGTGGCGACGACCCACCTCCGGGTCGCTGTAGATCATCACGTTCGGCGTCGACGCCGAGGACGAGATCCCGTTCCGAGTTGAACCGCCGAAGCGTTCAGCTACCTCAGCGCGCGTGGTGATCGTTCCAAGCGCGATATCCCACTGCTCGACCATGACGACAAGGTAGCTGTCATCACTGACATCGACCCCTCACCACTGGAACGACGTCCGGCTCTCGGAGGATCTTTATCGACGCGGCACCACGTCAAGGCCGCTCCGCGTCACTGCGTGATGGCGCAAGCGCCAGCCTTGACCCGGCACAACGCCGACAAAGAACGTGGCAGGGAGCCGAACGACGCCCCACCCCGAACGCGCCAGGCGGCGATCGAGCCGGTCGAATGGACTCCTAGAACATCTCGATCTGCTCGACGGACTCGTCTGGCGGGTCGCGATCGGTCCCGATCCCGATCTGCCAGTTTTCATTTCATTGAAGCCCTTGCAGGGTCCGAGGTCTGCGTCGCAGTTGAGGATGCCCTGCTCAGCGGCTGCGCGGACACAAGGATCGTTACCCGTCTCTCCGAGGTCCCTGATCATTTCAACGATGCGCGCTTGCGGATACCGAGGCCGCGCCACAAACGAAGCCTCATGCGCCACGGCGTTGATCGCACTCGCGTACGCGACGGCGAGATATGACTGCCCCATGATGTGCTCGCACTCGGTGCCCTCACAGATCGAGCACTCGCCGCTATCACGCTCCGCCACCTTCGGGTACGGCTCGCCCATCTGGTGATCGCAGTCCTCCACCAGGCGAGCGCAGATCGAGCAAGCAAAGTCGCTGACCAAGCCAACGGACAGCCCCATGCGCAGGTGCGAGATATTGATCGCGCAGTCCTCCCAGTACGCGCCGTCACGCAAGACGATGGGACAGCCGAAAAGGCCCCGCTTCACGAACGCGGCCCTATGGATCGCCCGGTGCGCGTCCTCCTTCAGTTCGTGGTCTTCGAGGTAGTTCAAAGCTGCCACCGCCGAAGTGGTCGCCTTCTTGATACGAGGCGCGATAGCGTCGAGCGTCGCCTGGTCGATGGTCGATCGGAACTGTATCCACTCGCTGCGCTTCTGCCGCTGGATCGCGCGCGCCGCGCCCTCGTCCTCCTCCACCAGCTTGAAATCCAGTGCGGGCATGTCCGCTGCACGATCGCCGAGGATGACGAGCACCGCCTCGTACTCGTCAGAAAATCCCCGCAGCGACTCTCGCCCCTTGTGGTCGAGGTACCGCTCTCGGTTCGGCCCGCCCGATGGTGGGATCGGTCCCCACTGCATCAGGACCGTCTTGAAGTGTGGTCCGCCATCAGCCACGGTTCTTCTTTCCGTTCTTCTTCCGCCTCTTGGCTGACTCGTTCAACTCGCGCAGGGCACCGAGCACATCTTCGCCCTCACCCTCGATCTCGTAGTTGAGGCCGGTCTCTGTCTCCGCCACTCGGACCTTCAGCGGCAACTTCTTTGCCTCTTCCGGCGTCCACCCCTGGGTGTCGGACCGATGGGCGATGAACAGCGACACCGTGAGGATCAGCCAGTCGCTCGCCACGGTGAGGCAGGCCAGGCCCAGGGACCACATCTCAGGGTCGATGCTGAACTCGGACAAGTACTTGCGCGAGCCCTCGGGCATCGAGAACTCGACGGGGAGGTCAGCGGCGCGCGCAGCCTTCGGGAGATATCGGACGTTGTCCGTGTAGCGCAGTTCTCCATCGGCATCATCGCCGGTGGGAACCGCCGTGCGAATCGGGATCACATAGACCTAGCCGGGATCGACAACCTCAGGGATCGCACCCGCCAGGGGGCTCCACTCGCCCACGGTCACCTTGGAAGTCATGCCGGAAGCCTATTCCTGTCCAGGATGCTCCGGAGCAGAGGGCCGGTGATCCGAGCACACGTTGTGATAACGCGGGACACCGTTCGTAGACGTCTCACGCCCCTGGATCACGGAGAACCAGGGACCCCAAGCCTGGAGTTTAGGCGGGTCGCAGACCTACATGGAACGGTCCAGTATGAGCGTGTCGAGGTCGCTGTCGGACACCGGAGGATTACACCCGAGTTACACGGGAGCACGAGAAACGGCGACCAACGCTGCACAACGCCGCAAGGCGAAAGTACAGGTCAGCCGCCGTTTCTGGGTATCGTCGCAGGACGATCCGGTCAGGCGATCAGAAGTTGATCATGTGGCCGGACGCCGCCCAAACACCAACGACCGAAGAAACTCCCGAGTCTCCTCATCCGTGGAGTAGATCAGCGTCCCGACCATCCCCCGAGTAAGCAGAACCTTGTAGGTGTTCCGGGTCAGCCGTTCGAACTGAGCATCGGTGACACTCTTCTTGGTCAGCTCCCCGTCGCGACTCTCAGCCCGCTGCACGACCCACGCCCCTCGACCCGCACCGGCAGCCTGTCGCCACACAAGGTCGGGACCAAGGATCACCCCGTTCCAGTCGTACTCGAACCCCTGCGCCGTATACACGCACCCCACCTGACCGAACCCAGCGGGATCGGTCGCCCACAAAGGAGACGGCGGCGCCCCGCCGACCGCGCGTTCGCCACGGAGATTCCACGGACGCTGCCAGGCGCCGATCGTGACGTCCGGAACGAGCGACCCATCATCGCGGGGATCGGACCACGGCCAGCAGAAGCCGGCCGTCATCCGCGCGCCCTTGCCTGCATTTCGGTAAGCCTGCAGCCGCGACTCGAGTTCCTCGGGCGAGTCCACAACGTCGACCTCGAAGTTCTCATCCACGCCGTCCCACGGCTGCGGGCCATCCTCTACGTCACGCAGACCGAGCAGACGCTCGACCCATTCGATGTACGCGAGGCTGCCACCGGAACGGAACTGATCGGTCAGGTCGATCTGACGCACCTCGAGCCCCTTGGCCTCAGCAGCTAGACGAATGTCGTCAGGTGTTCCCGTCTCACCGGGCCGCACCACCTGGTTCTGGTCCAGCAGGAAGACAGGCACACGAGCGGCGTCGAGCAGTTCGTCGACCTGTGCTCGCGCCCGCTCGCGGAGTTCCTTGCGGGTGTACCGGTCCACCGACTTCTCCCGGATGCGGTGTGCCTCGTCCAGAATCAGCACCTCGAGGCCGTTGCGTTCGGCCTCCATGAAGTTGTTGAAGTACTTGAACAGCCCTTGCGTCCGCGTGGAGCCCTTCCCCGCGACCTTTCGAAGCGTCTGGGTGAAGCTTCGTGAACCCGTCGCATGGATCGCCGTCCGGCCCTCCCGGGCAAGCTCGCCCATGAGCGACAGTGCGATCACGGACTTGCCCGAACCCGGGCCACCCGTCACCAGGACCACCGACTTGGAATCGGCGGTTACCGCCTTCTTCACCTGGTGCAGCACCAGGTCGCGCGCCGTCTTCTGCTCGTCAAGGAGAACGAACTGCTCCTGCTCGCGAATCTCCTTGGCCACGACAGACATGAGCTGCTTGGAAGGTGCGGTCTTGGAGCGAACGAGGCGGTCTGCAGCCTCGGCACCTGACGCGTCCTTGGCAAGCAGCGACTGCAGGTGCGCGATGAACTGGCTTCGGCGCTCTCCCGTGAACATGGGGGCCTGCGCGAGCTCCTTGCTCGCGAGCAAATCGCCGACGCCGAAATCGGTCGCGTTGTGGAGGTACACGACGCCCTGAAGCTGGTCGGGCGTGTGCTCAAAGGCCTTCGCGAAATCACGCAAGTACTGGACGTAACCCGCGACCTGAGTGCTCGGGTGCGACGACAGATAGCCGGCGCCATCAATCTCGACGAGCGCGTCGTCGTCCTCCCACAGGTGCGCCTCGCTCCATTGCTTGAGCTCGACGACCACGTAGGAGTGATCTCCCGTTCGCGGATGGACTCCCGCGAGGATCGCGTCAGTTCGCTTCGACGTCAGCGGCAGGCGGTGCTCCAGCAGCACTTCCACCTGGTCCAGGCCGGCATCGCTCAGGTCGCGAGCGAGAGCCGGTAGCGAGTTGCGCCACGAGCGACGCTCGCCCGCACCGACGTACACGCCTTGGCGAGAGAGCTGGTCTGCGAGATGTGTCTCCACAGCGGATGAGTCTGAGGTGAGCGACGACGACAACGACGCCGCCGAGTAGCGGATGACCGACAAGTACGTCCCCTGAGCAGCACGAATGAACGTGCGGCGGGGACATGTCCGCAGGTCAAGCCGGAAGTCCGTCGATGCCGCGTAGGCAGGTCGAGTCTAGGCAGGTCAGGTGCGTGCGAGTCGACGGCGCACGGGCGATTCGCCCAATCAGGAAGCAGGCTGGGGCGGAGGAAACCGCCCGTCGTTCCGCGAGATCTTCGCGTGGCCGGCCTGTACCAGATCGACGCCGCAGACGTCGGCCAGCTGGACCAGGTACAAGAAGACGTCGGCGAACTCTTCCTCGACCTCGCCTCGCGTGCGAGGGTCGGCCAGCTTTTCGTGGACCTGGTCGTCCGTGAGCCACTGCATCTCTGCGAGAAGCTCGCCCACTTCGCCACCCAGCGCCATCGCAAGATTCTTCGGTGTGTGGAACTGGCCCCAGTCCCGGGCGCGAGCGAAATCGCGGAGTCGGTCCCTGACGGACTCGATGGTGGTGGCGTCGTCCATGAGGTTGATTCTGCCTCGCCCTTACGACTCCCCTACGCCAACCCCGATCGGCGCGGGGGCAATGAAGCAGGGATCGTCGGTCGGCCCCTCAGGCACCTTCCACGAGAACGACGCGGAAGATCGCTCCCTTGAACCGGTGCTCCGCCGCAGCCTGGTAAGCAGGGCTGTCGTACCAGGCACGGGCGGCGGCCGCCGTCGGGAACTCGATCACCACGACCCCCTCCGGCGCAGGGCCTTCGAGGATCTGCTGCTCGCCGTACGCGGCGAGGATCTTGGCGTCATGTCTTTCGAACGACTTCCCGACATTCTCCAAGTAGGCGTCGACCTCGGACTGGTCGTGCGTGCTTTCCTTGAAGAACACGACGTAAGCACTCAAGGCGGGGCCCTTTCGAACGGCTTCTGGCGATGCGTGTCGTTGAGGCGTCCAGCCAACAATCCATCTAACGCCTGTGAGCGCCGAGCATAGCGACTGGTCAGAGATGCCGACCGCGTGCCGTCGTCACACGGCGGCGATCGGGAGCCGCCGGATGTCCACTCGCTGCACGATTCCCCTCCCGGCATCAGGCCCGCCACACCGCACTGATCACAATCACTACACCGATCAACGCAAGCACCCCGTAGAACGGCAGGATCGACCACGACCTCCAGACGTTCCAGCCGGGCAGCCATGGCCTGCGCGCGGCCGCCAGCCGGCCCGGCCGCGAACCCGGCCGCGCCGGTACAGCGACACCGGAAGGGTCCAGCGAGAAGGCTCTGATCGGCGCGGCGTTCCGCGCGACGGCGTCGTAGAGCTGCCGGTACTCACGCTCGACGCGCAGGTAGTTGGCGTCGATGTACATGAGCAGGAGCACCGTAGCCAGCCCGAGCAGCGCCAGGCCGGCGGACCGTTCGGTCACGCCGAACCCGTACAGGGCTGTAACCACCGGGAGCAGCCAGGTCTTCACGTTCGCCGAGGCGCCGGCCATACGGGTCACGACGGCCTGGACGAGCTCAAGATGCTTGCGACGGTCCTCACCGCTCGGTCCGTCACCCACAGCCACCCCGGTCTGGCATGCCGTGCGCAGCAGCGCCCATGCCTCGTCCTTCTCGGCCTCCGAGTACCTCGTCCTGGCGGGCCAGATGCGTCCCATCGCATCCCCGGCCCGTCTCGGCACGAGGTGTACGTGCAGGTGGAACACAGTCTGCGTGGCGGCCGCACCGTTCGACTGGATGACGTTGAGGCCTTCGGGACGGAGCGCCTTTCTGACGACGCCGGCGAGCCGCACGCAGACTCGCCCGAGGTAGGCGGCCTCGCTCTCGTCCAGCGCCCAGATGTCCGGTACGTGACGGCGCGGAACGACGAGGACGTGCCCGACGACCGCCGGCTTGGTCGGGAAGAAGGCCACCACGCGTTCGTCCTCGTAGATCACGCGGGCGGCCGGATCGTCCCCGCGAACGATCCTGCAGAACGAGCACCTGTCGGACGTCGTCAAGGTCGGCACCTCTCCGCGCAGGGCAGGACACGGGCGTCACCACTGTCCGTGTCCCGGATGTCACCTTCGTGACGATCCTTCCAGACGGTTCGCATGACGGAAACACCCGCCAACCGGTGGTGGCGCCGGACGACGCCGGTCGGGAAGGATGACGGGCACCAGGCATCTCCACCCAGGTCAGAGGAGTGCGATGACGCGGGACGTGTACCAGCTAGCCCAGGTCTTCAACGAATCGCAGGCGTCGGGCATCACCTACGTCGCGCCGGCCGAAGCACAACGACTCAAGGGTTCGCTCGTGACGCCGGGAAAGCACGTCACCCTCGTCGGACCGTCCGGGAGCGGCAAGTCGACCGTCGCCGAGCGGGCACTCGCAGCAGCCGGGTTCGACGCGGACCGGGTCCTCTCCTTCAACGCCCGGGCCCATACCGGGGCGCAGAGCATCTTCACCGTCCTCGGCGCCGAGCTCGGCGTCGGGCGGACGGCGAAGGCGGTAGAGCCGAGGCTGCGGGAATTCGACCTGATCAAGATCGAGGACGTCCACCGCCTCTCGCTCAAGGCGCGCACCCAGCTCGCCTCGCGCCTCAAGCTCTGGCACGAGAGCGGCATCCGCGTCTTCATGATCGGGATCGCCAAGACGAGCGACGCGATCCTCGGCCACGACCCGGAGCTCGCGATCCGGAACGACACCTGGTATCTGGGCACGCAGAGCGACACGTTCATGGACACGCTCATGACCCAAGGGGAACGCGCCCTCAACATCAAGTTCGACGACGCGACCCGTGGTGCGGCGATCAGGGCCGCCAGGGGATCACCGTCGATCTTCCAGGCGATCTGTCGGTCTGCTTGTGTCGAGGCCGACGTGATGCGGACGGCCGCGGAGCCGCAGCAGGTCGCCATCGACCTCGCCGTCGTCGCCCCGCAGATCGCCAAGCAGTTCGACGGCCGCTACATCCGGAAGATCGTCCGCCTGACACAAGGGCGGCGTTCTGTGCACGACGTCTATTTCAAGTTCGTCCAGCGCGCCGCAACCAGCGAGGGGTTCCGCACCACCTACAAGGAGCTGGACGCCGCCGTCGTCGGAACCGCCGACCCGGCCATCAAGGGCCGGGTCAGGAGCGCGTTCCGCCGCGCGATCGATTCCCTCCCGGCCGTGATCGAGGAGAGCGGCCTGGACGCGACCCTTACCTACGAGCACCGGACCCTGCGGATCGATGACCCGGCCTTCCGCTTCTACCTCGACCACCTCGACCTCACCCAGGTCAGCTCCGAGGTGGTCCCCCGTCGGTCGAGGTACGAGTACGACGTGGCGGTGTCGTTCGCGGGGAACGACCGGTCGGTCGTTCAAAAGTTCGTCGAGATGCTCGAGGAACGAGACCTCAAGGTCTTCTACGACTTCAACCAGCAGGCGGAGCTCTGGGGAAAGGACCTACGCCGCGGGCTCGCCCGCATCTACGGGGAGCAGGCACAGTTCATGGTCATCTGCTTGTCCGACGACTACCCCGAGCGCGACTGGACGACGTTCGAGTACGAGGTCGGAAGGAACGCGGCGAGCAAGCGGACCGAGGACTATCTGCTGCCCCTCATCGTCGGAAACCGGCCACCCATCACGGGGCTGCCCGCGACCTACGGCTTCCTCAGCCTGCAGGACCAGCCGATGGAGAAGGTGGCGGACCTTCTGCTGGAGAAGCTCGCCGCGGTGCAGGAGATCTCCCCGAGCGCTCTGCGGCTACGTCCGGCGCCCTGACATCGACGCCGACCTCACCGGACCATCCAGATCTTCACGATCCCGAGATCGTCCCTGAACGACGCGCCCTCGGTCCTGAACCCGCACCTCTCGTCGAACCGACCCGCTCATCGACCACCACGGGCTCGGGGAGCTGACCGGCGCGCAGCATCAGGTAAGCAGAAGCACCGCATCACCCCGCCACGTCCAGCACCAGCTTCCCCCGCGTCCGATTCCCCTCCCCCAGCCGATGCGCCTCCGCGACCTGCTCCAGCGCGAAGACCCGCTCCACCTCGACCCGAACCACACCGGAGTCGACCAGCCCACCGATCGTCGTCAGTGCCGGTGCATCAGGCTCCACCAGGAACGCGCTGGCACGCACCCCAGCCCGACGAGCCACGACTGCAAGCCGCTCAGAGACTCCGCTAGGGATCGACACAACCAACCCGCCAGCACGGGTCACCGACACCGACCGCACATCGGTGTCGTCGTGAGCGCCGACCAGGTCGATCACTACGTCGACCTCGCCGGCGACGTCCTCGAACCGCTGCCGGGTGTAGTCGATCACCTGGTCGGCGCCCAGCTCCTTGAGCCAGGCGTGCCTCGGTTCGCTGGCCGTGGCCACGACCTCGGCGCCGAGGTGGCGGGCGAACTGCACGGCCAGGTGCCCGACGCCGCCGGCCGCCGCGTGCACCAGCACGCGCTGTCCGGCCTGCACAGCGGCGGTGTCGACCAGGGCCTGCCACGCGGTGAGCGCGGCGAGGGGCAGGGCCGCGGCCTCGACGTGACCGATCGAGACCGGCTTGCGGGCGAAGTGGCGCGAGGGCGCGGTGACGAACTCGGCGTAGGCACCGGCGGGCCGCGGGAACCACGGCAGCGCATAGACCTCGTCGCCGGGCGCGAGCGTGGTGACGCCGAAGCCCACCTCCTCGACGACGCCGGAGACGTCCCAGCCCAGGATCGCCGGGAACGTCTGCAGGCCCGCCATGCCCTGGCCCGCACGGGTCTTCCAGTCCACCGGGTTGATCCCGGCGGCGTGCACCCGGACCAGCACCTCGGTCGGCAGCGGCTCCGGCCGGGCGACCCGCTCGACGGTCAGCACGTCGGGTCCGCCGAACTCCCTGATGGTGACGGCCCGCATCGTGTCCTCGCTCATGTCCACTCACTCACTGTCCGTTGAAGGTCGATCGCCGGGCCAACGCCCGGCGAGACCCACTCTGGGGCGCACCGACGGCGCCCAGTGAGTGGCCTGAAGGTCACCTGTCGTACCATTCTGGCCATGCCGCATCACGTTGCCGTCCTCGCTCTGGACGGCGTCCTGCCGCTGGACCTGGGCATCCCCGCCCGCGTGTTCAACGAGGCGCGCGCCGCCGACGGCACCCCGCTCTACTCCGTGAGCACCTTCTCGCCCGGGGGCCGGGCGGTCCGTACGCACGAGGACTTCCGCATCGTCGTCGACCACGACGAGTCGGTGCTGCGGACCGCGGACACCGTGGTGATCGCCACCCAGGAGCCCGGCGAGCAAATGCTCGCGACGGGGACGCTGCCGGACGACCTTGCCGCGATCCTGGACCAGGTCCGGCCGCAGACCCGCATCGTGAGCCTGTGCACGTCGGCCTTCCTGCTCGCGGCGGCCGGCCTGCTCGACGGCCGGCGGGCCACCACCCACTGGACGCTGTGCGACACCTTCGCCGAGCTCTTCCCCGACGTCGAGGTCGATCCGGACGTGCTGTTCGTCGACAACGGGCGCATCCTGACGTCCGCCGGCGGCGTCGCGGGCATCGATCTGTGCCTGCACCTGGTCCGCCGGGACCACGGGGCGGCCGTCGCGGCGGCCGCGGCACGCCGGTGCGTGGCGGCCCCGTGGCGTGAGGGCGGGCAGGCCCAGTTCATCGAGCACGCCGTCCCCCGGGAGACCGACCGTTCGACGTCGTCCACCCGGGAGTGGGCCCTGCGGCGGCTGGCCGAGCCGATCACGCTGGAGGACATGGCGCGGCACGCGCACATGAGCGTGCGTACTCTCACCCGCCGGTTCAGCAGCGAGGCGGGCACCAGCCCGCTCAAGTGGCTGAACCAGCGCCGGCTCGCACACGCACGCCTGCTCCTGGAGTCCACCGACCTGCCCGTCGCCCGGATCGCCGCCGCGTGCGGCTTCGGCGACCCGGTCGCGCTGCGCAAGCAGTTCCACGCCTCCCTGGGCCTCTCCCCGGTGGCCTACCGCCGGGCCCACAACGCGCCGGAGCCGACGGTGCGACCCGAGGCCGTCCTAGGCTCAGCACGATGAACGGCCCGACGACCGCCCACGCGCCCCCGTCCCGGCAGCCACTGCGAGACCGCCTGGTCGACTGCGTCCTGATCGCGCTGGCCGTAGCCCTCGCCCTGATCGCCCTCCAGGTCCAGACCACCGAGCCCGACCCACTCCCCACCGGACTCCTCGTCGCCGACCGCCTCACCGGCCTCCTCGGCTGCGTCGCCCTGTGGTGGCGCCGCACGTACCCGGTCCAGATCGGTATCGCCCTGGCCGCGACAAGCGTCTACTCCGAGACAGTCACCGGAGCCGCGATCGTCGCCCTCTTCACCGTCGCCGTGCACAGCTCGATCCGTGCCACGGCAACTGTCTGCGCCATCAGCGTCGCAGCCCTGAGCACCTACCAGCTCGTCTGGCCCGACCAGAGCACCCCGCCACTCACCGTGTTCACCATGATCGCCCTGGGTAACGCCGCGACCGTCGCGTGGGGCCTGACCATCCGCAACCGAAGGGCCCTCGTCACCTCCCTGCGCGAGCGCGCCGCGGCCGCCGAGGTCGAGGCCCAGCTCCGCGCCGAGCGTTCCGAGCGCGAAGCCCGCGAGACCATCGCGCGCGAGATGCACGACGTCCTGGGCCATCGCCTGTCCCTGCTCAGTGTCCATGCCGGCGCCCTCGCCTACGCGCGCACCGCGCCGCCCGACGACGTCGGCCGCGCCGCCGAGGTGGTCCGCGAGAACGCGCACCGCGCCCTCCAGGACCTGCGCGACGTCATCGGCGTGCTCCGCGCGCCCGTCGGAGAGCTGCCGATGCCTGCCGCAACAGACGTCCTCCAGCTGGTCGAGGACGCCCGCGCCACCGGCACCGAGGTAACCCTCCTGGACGACGCCGGACTCACCACCGGCGCACGAACCATCCCGGACGTGCAGGGCCGCACGCTCTACCGCACGGTGCAGGAGTCGCTGACCAACGCCCGCAAGCACGCCCCGGGCGCACCGGTCACCGTCCGCATCAGCGGGCGGCCCGACGACGTCGTCGTCGCCG
The DNA here is from genome assembly GCF_040655935.1 of Promicromonospora sp. NPDC050262. Lineage (NCBI taxonomy): Bacteria > Bacillati > Actinomycetota > Actinomycetes > Micrococcales > Promicromonosporaceae > Promicromonospora > Promicromonospora sp. NPDC050262. Next base: position 630,085 of record NZ_JBFAKX010000001.1, read on the forward strand.
AGGTGACCAACGCGCGCCCCGCAGCCGGGCCCAGATACCCCCAAGGCTCCGGGACCGGACTCCGCGGACTCGACGAACGCACCCGCCTGGTCAACGGCACCCTCGACCACGGCCCCACCGACCGAGGCGGCTGGCGCGTCCGCCTGCGCCTACCCTGGCCGACGTGACCCATTCCGCCCCCGGCGACGAGCCGGCCATCGACGTCCTCATCGCCGACGACGACGCCATGGTCCGCTTCGGCCTCAAGATGATGCTCGACGGCGCCCCCGACCTCCGCGTGGTGGCCGAGGCCGGCGACGGCGCCGAAGCGGTCGAGCTGGCCCGGCGTCACCACCCCGACGTCGTGCTGATGGACATCCGGATGCCCGGCACGGACGGGCTCACCGCGACCGAGATCCTGCGCGGCGACTCCCCCGCACCCCAGGTCATGGTGCTGACCACGTTCGACGCCGACGCCCACGTGCTGCGCGCGCTCCGGGCCGGGGCGGCCGGGTTCCTGCTCAAGGACACCCCGCCCGACGAGCTCGTCGTCGCCATCCGGCACGCGGCCCAGGGGCGCCCCGTGCTCTCGCCCGAGGTGACCCGGCGGCTCATCGCCAAGGTCGCGGAGTCGGACGAGGACGCCCGGCGCACCACGGCCCGCGAGCGCCTCGACGCGCTCGGTGAGCGGGAGCGGGAGGTCGCCGTCGAGATCGGGGCCGGGCGGTCGAACGCCGAGATCGCGGCGCGCTTCTTCCTGGGTCTGACGACGGTGAAGACCCATGTGTCGTCGATCCTGGCCAAGCTCGGTCTGAACAACAGGGTCCAGGTGGCGCTGCTGGTGCAGGAGGCCGGGCTCGACTCCCCCGACGGACCGGAGTGACCCACGCGGGCGAGGAAGCTCCGACTTCGGTCGGTCGGTCCGGACCCATCGGCCGATAGCCCAGGTCGGACGGCGTTCCTAGGGTCGATCGCATGCCTGGATCAACCCGTTCCCCGAACGCCGCGCTGCGCATCGCCGCCGTGCTCGCCGTCGTCTCCCTGGCCGTGTCCGGCTGCGCCGCCGGCGCGGGCGGTGCGCTGACGGCGTCCGCCGCCGCCGGCGCGCCCGCCGCGCCGAGCGCCCCACCCGCCCCGGAAGCGACAGCCCCCACCCCCGACCCGATCGACTGGGCCGAGTGCGGCCCCAACCTGGACTGCGCCACCGTCGAGGTCCCGCTGGAGTACGCCGAGCCGGGCGGCGAGCAGATCCCGCTCGCGGTGGTGCGACACCGCGCCACCGACCCCGACCGACGCATCGGCAGCCTGTTCATCAACCCCGGCGGCCCGGGCGTGCCCGCCTCCGAGATGGTCCGGTCGATCGACCCCAAGAGCGAGACCAGCCCGTTCTCGCCCGACGTCGTGGCGCGCTTCGACGTCGTCGGCATGGACCCGCGCGGCGTCGGGGAGTCGGACGCCGTCCGGTGCCTCACCGACGAGCAGCGGGCCGCGCAGGCCGCCGAGGACCGCGACCCGAGCATCCCGGGCGGCAAGCCGTTCGGGCAGCTGCTCAAGGACGCCCGGACCTTCACCAAGGGCTGCGCCACGCACCAGGACCGCGCGTTCCTGGCGAGCATGTCCACGGACAACGTGGCCCGCGACCTGGACCAGGTGCGCGCCGCGATCGGCGACGACCAGATCACGTTCTACGGCGCCTCGTACGGCACGGTGGTCGGCCCCATGTACGCCACGCTGTTCCCCGAGCGCGTGCGCCAGATGGTGATCGACGCCCCCGTCGACACCGACCTGTGGCAGAACGACCCGCTTCGCCTGCTCGACGACGTCGCGCGGTCCAACGAGGAGACCCTCGACCTCTGGTTCGAGACGTGCCGCGCCGAGGGTGTGGCGGCGTGCCCGTTCGGGGACGGCGATCCGGAGGCGGCGTTCGACGCCCTCATCGCCGACCTGGAGCGGGAGCCCCTGCAGGTCCCGCCGGTCGAGGGCCTCACCCCCGGCGGGACGCTCGACGGCGCCATGGCGCTGGAGGGCATCCGCGCCGCGGCGGGCGTCCGCACACTGTGGCCCTCGCTCACCGCGGGCCTGCTCTCCGCCCAGCAGGGCAACGGGACGTTCCTGCACTTCCTGGTCTCGAACGTCACGGTCGCGCCGTTCGGCGGCCCGTTCGCCACCCTCCAGGAGCCGCACACCGCCGTCCGCTGCGCCGACTGGCCGTCCCTGCGCAACCTGGGCGAGCACCGGGCCGCCGCCCGCGAGATCGCCGCCCGCGGCGAGCGCCTGGGCAGCCGGGCCGCCTACAGCGCGCTGAACTGCGCGCTCTGGCCGGCCACGAACGAGGACCGCTTCACCGACGAGCTCACCGGCGCGGGCGCTCCCCCGATCCTGGTGGTCGGCGGCGAGGTGGACAACGTGTCGCCGTACCACTGGGCGCAGGCCATGACCGAGCGCCTGGAGGACGCCGTCCTGCTCACCCGGACGGGCGTGGGCCACACCTCCTACCGCACCAGCGGGCCGTGCATCGACGACGCGGTGGATGCGGCGCTGATCGACGGCGTGCTGCCCGCCGAGGGCACGGTCTGCGAGGCGGTGCCGGCGGGGACGACGCGGGTGCCGGCTCCGGCGGGCGAGTAATAGTCCGGATGCCGACCGAGGCGACTCGCAGCCCCGCGAATCAGCTCGCGGCGCGCAACGCCTCGGTCGGCACCCATTCGGGCAGCGCTTCCCGCTGGCCGAGCCACGCGTTCGGCACGCCGACGACGCCGTCCCGGTCACCGTGCCCGGTGTACGCACCCACGATCCCGCCGACGATCGCAGCGGTGGTGTCGACGTCCCCGCCGGCCTCGACACAGGCCTTGATCGCCGCGGGGTAGTCGGTCAGACAGGTAGCTGCGACCCACAGGCAGAACGGCACGGTGTCCTGAGCCGAGACGCGTGACCCGTTCCCGAGCTTCCAGGCGGCCTCGCCCACCGACGCACCCAACAGGTCGCGCGCGGCGGCCACGCCCCTGGCTGTCGCACCGGACAGCAGGTACGGCTCGACGCTGTCGAGCACCTCCTCCGGCTTCGGGATGACGTGCGCAACCGACGCGTCGGCCACGAACGCCGTGGCCACCGCGACGACGACCGCGCCGGCGATCCCTTCCGGATGCGCGTGGGTGACCTCCGACGCGCGGATCGCCTGCTCCGCTGCACGGTCCAGGTCACCTGCGAAGTAGGCGCCGAGCGGCGCGACCCGCATGGCCGCACCATTGCCGAACGACCCGGCGGGAAATGCGGCGACGGTGGCCTTCTGCCACGGCACGCCGTCCCGGATCTGGTGCAGCACCTGGACCGCGCCCGCGCCGTAACCGCGGTAGGGATCGCACCGCTGCGCGAAGTTCTGAGCGATCCTGTCGCGGTCGATCTCAGCGTGCTGGATCAGCTCGGCGGCGACGGTGCAGGCCATGTCGGTGTCGTCGGTCCAGGGCCACGGGCCGGGCGGCAAGGTCCCGTCCCCGAGGAGCAGGGCCGGATCGTTGGTCGGGACGAAGTACTGGGCACCGAGCGCGTCGCCGACCGACAATCCGGCAAGGCTGTTGGCGCACAGTGCGACTCGTTGCTCGGGATGAATGGTCGGGTCAAGGCTGCGTGGCACCCGCAGATCCTGTCAGGCGGAGGACGTCGCGGCCAGCAGCAATCAGGACCCGCCGGGCCGATCAACGGCAGAGGCCGTCGACCCAGACCCGCAAGTCGGGCAGTCCCGCCGGTGCCTCCGCGACGATCTGCTCCACGGGCCTACGGCGTCCCGGCGCGAGCAGCTCGGCAGCCCGCACGAGCTCAGCATGGGGGCGGACGACCCGGTCAGGCTCCGGCTGGAAGTAGCGTTCGCCAGCCTCGAACTCGCTCGGGACGTCGTGCGGCCCGTACCCGTTGGCAAAGAACCACAGCGCGTCCCAGGCGTCGGCGGCCAGGATCGCGACGTCGCCGTCCGACCCGAGATAGACCACCGGCTGATCCACTAGGTCTGCACCCGGCCTGATCATCCACGAGCAGACGTAGCCGCCACCGCCGTCCTGCCCGAAGGAACGAAACTCCTGGCCGGTAACCTCCGGATTTCCCGTCCAGTGCCGGAACCACCAGCCGGTCTCCGCAACAGGCTCCAGCCCGGGGTAGGGCTCGAAGGCGACGCCCCGCCCGTCGTCGTAGTCGTGGCAGGCGTCCATGATCGCGCGCAGCGGCGGGGGCACGTCCTCGGGAACGGGCGGACCGGCCACCTCCCGCACCCAGGCTTCCACCGCAGCGGCATCGTCCTCCGTCAGTCCTAACGTCGGGCTGACGTGGTGCAGCAGCGCCGGACCAGGATGCGCCGCCTCGACCCACTGCACGTCGAGGTCACGGATCTCGTCATCGAGCCAGACGAACGGACGCCCCGCCGCGAACCGGACCAGAGCCGCCGCTTTCCAGTGCAGCCCGCCGGGCACCGGGACATCGTCGTCCTGGTCGAAGTCGACAACCGGCAGTCGGCCGAGCGCCAAGATCGGCGCGACGACGTCGTTCGCGTCCTGCCCCCACGCAGTGGCCCACACCAGCTCGGCTCCAAGCCGGAGCAAGTTGTAGCCGGACGTCCGGCGGAGCTTGGCCAGCTGTGGGTTGGACTGCGCCCGCCACTCCTGAGGGAGGTCCACGGATCGCGACCGGTCGCCAGGCCCGAGCGGCAGAAGGGTGCCGTCGATGTCCAGGAACACGATGGGTCGCTGTGTCACGAACCGGCACCCTACCGGCGGTTGCACCTCACGCCGAGGCCGCCGCCCCCTTCTCCAGCCGCTCCACCACTCGACCGCACGCCCCTGGCTGTCCGAGAACCCGACAACCGTCTCCTCCGGATCGACCAGCGCGATCCGGTGTCCGTCGTCGATGAGCTTCGTCGCCGTCTCGGACGCCGTGCGGCGCGCCACGGGCAGCACCTCGTCCACGCGACTCAGGTCGAACACCACGAGCTCGGTGGCAGGCGGGTCCTCGATGAGCACGCGCACCAGCGACTCGATGCTGCTCAGCACCAGGTCGCCCTGCAGCACGTAGACCGTGGCCGGCTGCCCCTCGATCGTCACCTCGCGTGTCTCACGCAGCGACGACCGGGCGGGCCGGCTGGCCTCCATGAGGTGCAGCCCCAGGTCGTCGGACAGCAGCTGCATCATCTCGACGCCGCGCGCACTGTTGCCGTGCGGGTCCAGGCGCGGGGAGAAGACGGCGACGCCGATCTGCCCGGGCAGGACGCCGATGATGCCGCCGGCCACGCCGCTCTTGGCGGGGATGCCGACCGTGGTCAGCCAGTCGCCGGCGGCGTCGTACATGCCGCACGAGGCCATCACGCTGAGCAGGTGCCGGGTGCCGGTCCTGCTGAACAGCCGCTCGCCGGTGTTGGGTTGGACGCCGCCGTTGGCCAGCGTCGCGGCCATCAGGGCGAGGTCATGCACGGTGACCGACGCCGCACACTGCCGGATGTAGCCGGTGACCGCCGTGCGGGCTCCTGGTGCAGCGCGCCCGAGGAGTGCAGCAGGTAGGCGAGACCCAGGTTACGATCCCCGGTGGCCAGCTCCGAAGCGGCGACCGCCTCGTCCACCTCGATCGTCGCTCGGCGAGCCGCGAGAACAGCCCGAGCATCCGGTCCACCGCCGGCTCCTCATCATCGTTGAGGAGGGCATGGGTGGTGATGGCGCCGGCGTTGATCATCGGGTTGCGCGGCTTGCCGGTCTGGAGATCCAGCGAGAGCTCGTTGAAGGCCTCACCGCTCGGCTCGACGCCGATGTGCTTGAGCACGGTCTTCAGCCCGCGGTCCTCGATCGCCTGGGAGTACGCGAACGGCTTGGACATCGACTGGATGCTGAACTCGTGGTCGGTGTCGCCGCTGGCGTAGACGGTCCCGTTGACCGTGCACAGCGCGACCGCCACCCAGTCCGGGTCGGCCGCCGCCAGCTCCGGGACGTAGTCCGCCAGAGCGCCGGAGTCGATGTGAGCCGTCTGCTCGATGATGGTGTCGAGGTAATCGAGAATTGGTGATCGCATCAGGTCTCCCCCGTGGTCCGTACCGTCCGGCAGGTCAGGCTGCCACACTTCGCTCCGGCCCGAGCGGCAGAAGGGTACCGTCGAGCACAATGACGCCATGACCAGCACGATCGCCGCCGGACCCGGCTGGCACACCGACCCCGCCACGCTGCAGCCCGTGCTCGACGACGAGGTGGCGTTCCGTGCGGCGAACGCCACCGACTCGGCACTGGAGGTGTTCGTCGCCCTGTGGTCGGACGAGCCGAACCGCGCGGCAACGCTGCTCCAGCCGCTGATAGACGGCGACCCGACGTCGCTCCGCCTCCAGGTGCTCGCGGCGGACGTGATCCGCGCCCGCGGCGACACCTCGACCGCGATCAAGATCCTCGAGCTGCTCGTCGGCAGCCACGAGTACAGGTCAGGCGAGGAGGTCGCGGTCCGGCATCTCGGCGAGGCGCTGTTCGCCGTCGGGGACTACCCGCACGCGGCCGCCCGCTTCCGGCGCTCACTGGACCTTCGCCTTGCAGCCGGGGCAGACGCGTCGCTCATCGACACCTCGCGCATGGCGCTGGACCGCGCCCTGGATCTCGTGCCGTGGCCGCTCACTCACACCCGGGCCTGGGGCTGGGGCGTCGCGTTCCTGCACGATCCCGTCGACGGCGAGATCCCTGGGGTCGATGACGCGCCCTCTGTCATCAGGTCGCCGCTCGGACTCTGCGTCCGGGTCCGAAACGCCTCGGACGTCGACTGGCAGGACGACGAACACGGAGCCGACGAACAAGGACCGGGGCTCGTCGCCGTCCATCTCGACCATCCTTCGGCGTTCGCGCGACCGCAGCGGGCCGTCGTCGTCGACACGATGCTGGAGACCCCGAGCAAGTCGTTGCGCCTCGATGACGCCGAGGGCGAGATCCTCCTGCCTGCCCCGAGCGCCCGCACCCGAGTGGTCGTTAGCCACCACGACGACGAGTGGAACCAGCCGGACGAGGTCTGGATCGACCTCTACCCCGCGAGCTAGGTGTGCGTTCCGCCGATCCTCAGCCCACCGAGCTTCCAAGCTCGTCGAGCAGCGCGGCCAGCCGCTCAGGAGCCTCGAACAGGCCTACCCGACTCGATCGGACGACAAGAACCGACTCCGAGAGGGCTCCCCCATTACCGGGTGATCACGGCCCGTTCAAGGCGACAGTCATTCGTAGACGCGGCCAGATTCGAGAAGTTCACCGACCAGGCCCCAACTCCATTCGACCGGCTGTTCCCCCTCCCACAGGCCGGCCGCACCGCATTCCAGCAACGAGTGGGGGTCGAAGTTGTACCAGCGGTGACGTGTCTCGGACCAGACGCCGAAGAACCGCATCTCGTCCGCGAGCTGATTGCCACGCATGCGGTGCAGCTCCGCAGCCTGGAAGCGTACGACTGCCCGCGTGTAATCGAGCCCACCGTCGGCGGGGGCACCATCCGTTGGCCAGTCTGGAGGTTCTACCGATGCCAACCAACGTTCATCGAACTCCGCTGCCTCAGCCGTGAACGCACTGCAGAGAAGGTCGAAGAACAGTTCCTCGTCCATGGAACGCGCGCTTCGCTGATCGATGAGGCGCGACAACGCGAGCAGATACTGCTCTAGTTCGCGGGCCGGGAGTTCACGGATCTCGTCTCGGAGACGGTTGTAGTGCTGTCCGCCGTCGTACTCGTCATCGCGCACTTCGACAGACTCGTAACCGGTCACGGCGCGAGACTACCGAAGCATTTCGACACCTCGTCGCTCGTCAGTTCACCAGAGATGCAGGTAGTCCTTGACGTCGTCGAGACCGTTGAGCGCCCGGCTGTCCACGTCCACCGGATCCGCCTCGGCACGCGCTGCCAAGGAGTGCACCAGCGCGACAGCTTCATCGCTGAGATGTCCGAACCTTCGAGCGGTGTGTCCGAGGCACAGACCGGCCAGCCCGAACAGCGGGCTGCCGGGCACGGCCCGCGTCCCGACCTGCATGCACCAGTGCTCGACGAATTCCCGATCGTTGTCGTTCAAGGCGCTTCCGACCAGCGCATTCGCCGCCTCGCCTTCATAGGCACGGTCGCCGAGCGCCCATTCCAGCGTCTCGACCACCTCGTCGTGCGGCAGTGCTGGAGGGTTGTAGAAACTCCGATGCACATGCATGCCGGGAGGCTACGCCCCTCGCGCGGATAGGCGCGCCCCTTTACCGCAGCACGACAACCCCCGGCCCCCGCACAGTCACCACCACCGCCCCGTCCCGACCCTCCACAACCGCGGCCGCACCCCCGAGCACCACCCCGGTGTCGAGCACCACGTGCGCAGGATCACCGTCCCGCTCCACCACCACCGACACCGGCCCCTCCTCCACCACCAGCACCACATCCACGCACCCACCCGAGCCACCAGGACCACCAGAGCCAGTACGCGTCATCACCACCGCCCCGTCCTGCACCCGCACCGACGTCCCACCCCCCGAAGCAACAGCCGGCTCTGAACGCCGCAGCCCCACCAATCCCCGGTACAGCTCCAGCATCCGCGCCCCGCCCTCCGACGACGCCTCGTCCCAGTCCAGCCGAGACGCCTTAAACGTCGACAACGCCTGCGGATCCGGCACCTCCACATCAGCCCCGTACAGGTCCGCCCACCCGTGCCCGCCGAACTCCGCCGCCCGCCCGCGCGAGATCGCCGCCGCGAGCTCCGGCTCCTCGTGGTCCGAGAAGTACTGGAACGGCGTGGTCGCTCCCCACTCCTCGCCCATGAACAGCATCGGCGTGAACGGCCCGAGCAGCACCACGGCCGCGCTGACCGCGAGCGCCCCCGGTGTCAGCACGCGGGAGGGCCGGTCGCCGAGCGCGCGGTTGCCCACCTGGTCGTGGTTCTGGGAGCAGACGACGAAACGGCGCCGGTCCATGTCGTCCGGCACCGGCGCGCCCCAGGGCTTGCCGCGGAACGTGGACCAGCTGCCGTCGTGCACGAAGACGCCGGTGAGGGCCTTGGCGAGCGTCTCCGGAGTGCCGAAGTCGACGTAGTAGCCCTGCCGTTCACCGGTCAGGAGGGTGTGCAGGGCGTGGTGGACGTCGTCCGCCCACTGCGCCGTCATCCCGTACCCGGTCCGGCCTTGGAACGCCCCACGAGTAGGTGTGACGGTCCGGGGATCGTTCGCATCCGACTCGGCCACCAGCGACAACGGCCGCCCAAGCTCGCGCGCGAGCACAGACACGGCGTCCGACAGCTCCGCCAGCAGGTGCCGCGGCGAGTCGTCCACGAGCGCGTGCACCGCGTCCAGCCGCAGCGCGTCGACGTGGAAGTCGCGGAACCATCGCAGCGCCTTCTCGACGACGAACGCCCGCACCTCGGCGGACCCGTCGCCGTCGAGGTTCACGGCGGCGCCCCACGGGGTCTGGTGCTGGTCGGTGAAGTACGGGCCGAACTCGCCGAGGTAGTTGCCGGAGGGACCGAGGTGGTTGTCGACGACGTCGAGGCAGACGGCGAGCCCGCGGGCGTGGGCGGCGTCGACGAAGCGCTGGAGGGCGGCCGGACCGCCGTACGGTTCGTGCACGGCCCACAGGGCGACGCCGTCGTACCCCCAGCCGTGCCGCCCGCCGAACGCGGCGAGCGGCATGAGCTCGACCATGTCGACGCCGAGGTCGGCGAGGTGGTCGAGGCGTCCGACGGCGGCGTCGAGCGTGCCCTCGGGCGTGAAGGTCCCGACGTGCAGCTCGTAGACGACGGCGCCGCGCACGTCGCGGCCGGCCCAGCCGTCGTCGGACCATGAGTACGCACGTGCGTCGAAGGTGCGCGACGGGCCGTGCACCCCGGCGGGCTGCCAGGGGCTGCGCGGGTCGGGACGCGGCGGCCCGCCGTCGAGCGAGAACGCGTAGTCGGTGCCGGGCGGCAGCGAGCGCGACGCCGCCCACCAGCCGCCGACATCGGCCGCCATGGGTTCCGTCGCGTCGGTCGCCGGCAGCACGAGGTCGACGCGAGACGCGAACGGCGCCCAGACCCGCAGGGGCGCGGTCATGCGGACTCCGCCACCAGCAGCGCCACCGGCCACGACCCCAGCAGCTCCCCCAGCCGCACCGCCCCGCCGGCAAAGAACGACCCCGTCAGCACGGACCGCCACCCCTCCGCCGAGTCCAGTTCCGGCAACACCACGGAGGCCTCACCGAGCCCCGAAGCCTCCCCGAGCCGCGTCGCGACGACGGCCACCCGCGGCCCCGCAGCGTCGAGCCGGACGAACCCGACCGCCCGCCCCGTCGTCACCGGCAGCGGCTCGTACCCCGCGTCCTCGCCCACGAACGCCCCGGGATGCGCCCGCCGCACCCGCAAGGCAGCAGCCGTCAGCACCAGCTTCTCCTCCGCGAGCCCCGACGGCGTCCGCCCGGCATCGAGCGACCCGAGAACAGCCGCGAGCCCTTCCATGTCAACAGGCCGCCGGTTGTCCGGGTCCACGAGCGACGTCCCGGTGACCTCGGTCCCCTGGTAGATGTCGGCGACGCCCGGCACCGTGAGCTGGAGCAGCTTGGTCGTGAGCACCGACCGCCGCACGGTCGGCGTCACCCGCTCGACCCACTCGCTGAGAGCAGCGACGACCTCGGGATGGTTCAGCAACGAGGTCGCGTACTCCACCAGCCCCTCCTCACGGGCTAGGTCGGGCGTGATCCACGTGGTCCACGCCTTCTGCTCGCGCGACGCCTTGACCAGGTACGCGGCGAGCCGCTCGGCCTCGATCGGCCCGTCCGGGGTCCACGTGCCGGCGAGCGTCTGCCACAGCAGGTTCTCGGTGCGCCCGTCGAGGTCGGCAGGCCGTGCATCCGACGTCGCCTCGCGCAGCCGCCGCACCAGCGCGACCCAGGCATCCGGGTGCGAGGCGACGGCCCCGATCCGGGACCGCACGTCCTCGCCACGCTTGGAGTCGTGCGTGGAGCCCGCGGTCATCGTCGCGGGCCACGACTCGGCCAGGTGCCGCGCGTGCTCGTGCAGCTCGTCCGGCCCGACACCGAAGAGCGAAGGCGCGCCGCCCACCTCGCACAGGCTGACCAGGTGGGTCCACCGGTAGTACGCGGTGTCCTCCACGCCCTTGGCCATGACGGCTCCGCACACCTGCGGGAACCGGACGACGAGCTCGGCGCGCCGCTCCTCGTCCCGCCGGCCCGCGGACCCGGCCTCCCGGCCGAGCACCAGGTCGACCACGAGGTCCAGCGTGTCGTGCCGGTCCGGGTCGAGCCGCGACCGGGCGACGTCGGCCGCCTCCCGCACCACGCGCTCCGCCTCGGGCGGAGCTGCCTCCCCCGGCACGACGTACGCGCGGTACCGGCCGAACGCCACGACCAGCTCGACCACGCAGTCCTGCAGCGACCGGAACGTGTGGTCGCGCAGCCGCACGTCCTCGCGGCAGATGTCCGCGACCATGGTGGTCAGCAGGTGGATCTCCGCGTACAGGGAGGTCTCGACGATCTGCCGCTTGGCCTGCTCGATCACGTCGTCGAGGCTCGTCTGCTCGCCCGTCAGCTCCTGCGTCAGGGCGGCGAGCGGGGCCGCGCCGTCGGGGTCGACCTGGAGGGCGTGCAGCCGCCAGGCCGTGTCATAACCGGTGGTCCCGGCGACGGGCCAGTCGTCGGGCAGGGCCTCGCCCTCCTCCAGGATCTTCTCGGCCACGACCCACGCCCGGCCGGTCGCCTCGTGCAGCCGGCGCAGGTAGCCGCGCGGGTCGGCCAGTCCGTCGGGGTGGTCGATCCGGAAGCCGTCGATCACACCCGCGTCGAAGAGCTCGAACAGGAGGGCGTGCGTGGCGTCGAAGACGTCGGCGTCCTCCACGCGGATGCCCGCCAGCGTGCCGACGTCGAAGAAGCGCCGGTAGTTGAGCTCCTCGTCGGCCACGCGCCAGTACGCGAGCCGGTAGTGCTGGCGACCGACCAGCTCCGCGAGCGGCAGGTCCTCGGTCTCGGGCCGCACGGGGAACAGGTGGTCGTAGTACCGCAGCACGGGCTGTGGCTCGCCGTCACCAGGGCCGTCGCCGTCGTCCCCGGGGACGACGACGTGGTCCAGCACGAGCTCCCCCGCGGCCAGCACCGTGCCGATGCGCGCGCCGAGCACCGGCATGAGCAGCCCCTCGCCCTCGGCGAGGCCGCCGTCGAACCACGTCGCGTACGGCGACTCGTGCCCGTGCTTGAGCACGGACCACAGGGCCCGGTTGCGCCAGGCGGGCGTCGGCACGGCCATGTGGTTGGGCACGACGTCGACGACAACGCCCATCCCCCGCGCGTGCGCCGCCGCCGCGAGCCGTTCGAGCCCTTCCCGACCACCCATCACATCGCTGATCCGGGTGTGGTCCACGACGTCGTACCCATGCGTGGAACCGGGCGCCGCCTGCAGCACGGGCGAGAGGTAGAGGTCGGTGATCCCGAGGGTGTCGAGGTACGGGAGGGCTTTCTCGGCGTCCGCGAACGTGAGGTCGGGGCCGAGCTGCAGCCGGTAGGTGCTCACCGGGGTGCGGCGGCCGGGTCCAGGGAGATGGGAATGCACTGTGCCTCCGTCGCTCGGTGGTCGTCCGGCCGTCCCGCGTGCTCCACACAATGGCTGATCACGGGGTATATCGCCAGGCCACCGGGTGAATCTCTCATCCTGGTCTCACGTACTTCTCATGATGGCCTGGAAGCGTGGTCCTTCCGCCCGACGGAAGGAACGGACCGCATGTCCAAGCTCACGAACATGATCGGCCTGGCCAAGAAGATGCTCGACTCGCAGAACGGGCAGCAGCAACAGCAGGGCGCTCCGCAGGGCGGCACGACGGGCCAGAGATCCTGGCAGTCCACGCTCCAGGACATCGCCGGCGCGGTGACCGGGCGCGATCAGCAGCAGGGTGCGCCGGGTCAGGGTTACCCGGCTGCGCAGCAGGGCTACCCGACAGGTCAGCAGGGTTACCCTGCCGCCGCGCAGGGCCGGCCGGGTGCGCCGGGAGCCACCGACGCCGACCGCCAGGCGATTGCCCGCTACGACTACCTCATGCAGACCGCCGACCCGCACCAGATCGAGCGGATCCACGCCGAGTCGTTCGCGCGTCTGACGCCGGCGCAACGCCAGGACGTGCTGCAGCGCATGCAGACGGATCTCCCGCCGCACGAGCAGCCCCGGTCCGCCGACCCTCGCGAGCTGTCCGTGGCGGCTGCCCGATCCGAGGCCCGCCGACCGGGCTCCATGCGTTCGGTGCTCGCCAAGGTCGGCACGGGTGGCGTCGTCGCCGGGGTCGCCGTGGGCGCGGTCGGCATCCTGGGCGCCGTCGCGGCCGGCGCGATCGTGAGCAGCGTGGCCGGCCCGATCCTGGAGAACGCGGCGAACCTCGGCGTCGACTTCGAGTCGCTCGCGGCGGGCGTCGACGTCGAGGGCCTGACTGCGGCAGCCGGCGAGTTCGGCACCGGTGCCCTCGGCGAGGCAGCCGCGGGCATCGGTGAGTACGGGACCGGTGCGCTGGGCGAGGCAGCCGCCGGGGTCGAGGACCTCGGCGCCGGCTACGTCGACCAGGCCACCACGGGCGTCGAGGACCTCGCCGGCACGGCCGAGGGTGCGGTGTCCGGGGTCGGGGACCAGGTCTCGGAGGCGGGCCAGTCGCTCTCGGACATCGCGGAGAAGTTCGACCCGCGCAACTTCTTCTAGGACGTACCAGCGCGACGACGACCGAGTCGGTTCCGGACGTCGTCGCGCTGGTCTCGCAGCACTGTCGATCCCTCCAGGAGGGTGCGCCGTCGACGGAGAGGCCCGCCCCTCCCGGGCATCGCACCTAGACGGTGACGACGACCTTCCCGCCGGTGCGTCGCCCGGACTCGAGGTGCCGGTGCGCGTCCGCGACGTCCGCGAGGTCGAACACCGCGTCGATGGCCGGGGCCAGAGCGCCGAGTCGCACACCGGCGGTCAGGAAGGCGGCCATCCGCCGCACGACGACGGGATCAGTCGTGTGCTCGAAGCTCCGGTACCGACCAGTGACGCGGACCTTGTCCGGCGAGGGCGGCGTGGGGCGCGCATCAAGAAATCCCGCCGGGACGAGAACGCCGTCGGGTCGAGTGGCCTCGACGAGGTCGCGCTGCCCCGGCCCTGTGACGAGGTCGAGGGTGATGTCGGCCCCCGCGCCATCGGTATGGCGACGCGTCGCGTCCACGAGATCCTCATGATCGGTGGCGACGACCGCACGTGCGCCGACGGCGAGCAGCTCGTCGACGGCCGTCGCGCGTCGGGTGACAGCGATGGGCACCGCGCCGATCTGGTTCGCGACCTGGATGGCCGCCCGGCCGACGCCACCGGAGGCCGCCGTGATGAGGACACGGTCGGCGGGCCGCATCCCCGCCGTCTCGACCAGGGCACCGTATGCGGTGGAGTACGCGACCCAGACCGCCGCCGACTCCACGACTCCGAGACCGGCCGGGCGTGCAAGGACCTGGTTCGCGGGAACCGTCGTGTACTCGGCATAACTGCCTCGGACGTGTGCGTCCGGCACCGCCGCCAGGATCACCGGATCGCCGATACCCCACGAGCCGACGCCGGCACCCACCGCGTCGATGACACCGGTGCCCTCGACCCCCAGGCGTGCGTGGGGCAGCGGAGCCTGCATCGGCGGCATGCCCGCTCGCGTCATGACGTCGAGCGGATTGACCGCGAAGGCTTCGATCCTGACCCGCACCTCACCCTGTCCGGGTTCGATGACGGGTTCGTCGACGATGTGCAGGACGTCCGGGCCGCCCACTGCGTCGAACACGACCACTCGTGGCATGGTTTCTCCTTCGTTCGTTCCAGGCGCTGCTCCTGACGACGCTACGGATCGTTGAGTTACCGACTGGTACCTTGTGACGTCATGCAGGGTTCCGGAGGATCCGTATTCCTCGCCGACTGCCCGACGCGCCTGGCGGTCGAGATCATCTCCGACAAGTGGGCCGTGCTGGTGCTGTACGCACTGAGCGGCCCCTCCCGGCGGCACGGCGAGCTCATCGACCTCATCGGCGGCATCTCGCGCAAGGTCCTCACCCAGACGCTCCGCCGCCTGCAGGACTACGGCTTGGTGGAACGGCATGCCCCGACGCGGCGGCAGGTCGCATACAGCCTGACCACGCTCGGCCGAACTCTGATAGAGCCCATCGAGGTCCTGACAGACTGGGCCAAGGATCACGGCGAAGCCGTCGCCGACTTCCACGAAGCCGCTGAAGCCGCACGAGCGGCCGCCGCACGCACGGCGAGCTGACCTCACTGCGACGGCGCGCCACAGCCCGCCACGTTCGAGCTCCGATCTCGCCCTCGGTTGCGGGTCAGCCCTTCCCCACCGCGAACCGCCCGATCAGCAGCCCCAGCCGCTGGTCGTGCCAGGCCGCCGGAAGCCGCCCGCTGCGCTCGAGCATCGCCAGGCCATGCAGGCTCGCCCAGAAGGTCTCGGTGAGGACGCCGGGATCGTCATCGCCGGCCAGCGGCTCGACCGCCGCGAGCAGCTCGCCGAACCCCTCGCGGAGGTAGGCCGGGCCGTCCTCGCTGGCGAACTGCACCTCGACGGTGTGGGTGAACATCGCGTCGTAGAGCGCCGGGCGCTTCCGGGCGAAGTCCGTGTAGGCCGCCGCGACCGCGGCCAGGGCCTCGGACGCGCCGGTGGCGGCGGTGCGCGCGGTGCGCATCTCGTTCGCCAGCTCGCCGAAACCCTCGGCGGCCACCGCCGTCATGATGGCGTCCTTGCCCTTGAAGTGGCTGTACAGGACGGGCTGGCTGTACTCGATCTCGGCGGCGAGCCGGCGGGTCGTGACCGCTTCCCAGCCCTCCGCCTCGGCCAGCTCACGCGCGGCCCGGACGATCAGTTCCTCGCGCTGAGCCCGCTCGCGCTCGCGGCGCGTCCCTGTTGCCATGCGCCGATTCTAGCACTGCTAGGAAATCTGTCCCCGCTCTGCTAGCGTTGCTATATCAGCTATCAGCGCTAGCAAGGAGACCTGACATGACCGTCGTCGCATACGCCCTGGCCGTGGTCCTCAACCTGTTCATCCTCTTCATCGGGGCGCGGTTCCTGCTCAGCCCCTTTGCCGCCGCGGCCGGCTACGGCGTCCCGGCCATGCAGGACCGGGCCTACCTCGAGATCAAGGGCCTGCGGGACGCCACGTTCGGGATCGTGGGGCTGACGCTGCTCGCGTTCGCCGGGGCGCACGCCGCGGGCTGGTTCATGCTCGCCGTCGCGGTGGCGCCGCTCGGGGACACCGTGATCATCCTGCGGCACGGCGGGCGCAAGGCGGTGGCGTTCGGGATCCACTTCGCCACGGCCGTCGTCGTCCTGATCAGCGCGGCCCTGCTGTTCGCCGTCTGAACGAGCGGCTGGACGACGGCGGTGTCGCCGCAGGTCACGCCCCAAGAAGGAGCGGTAGGTGGGCCCGGAGGGATTCGAACCCCCGACATCCACGGTGTAAACGTGGCGCTCTAACCAACTGAGCTACGAGCCCCGGCAGCACTGCCTCGGCAGCACAAGACCAGCAGCGGACAACAATACCTGCCCCGCGCCCCGGACCTGGTCAGATTTACCGGCCGGGGAGGGGTCAGATCTCCTCGACCGCCCGGCGGTAGTCCTCCAGGTCACGCGCCTGTCCGCGCGGGTTGACCACGGTCCACCGGACGATCCCGTCGGCATCGATCAGGAACGACCCGCGCAGCGCGATGCCCGAACCCTCGTCGAACACGCCGTAGGCGCGCGCGACATCGCCGTGCGGCCAGAAGTCCGAGAGGAGGTCGAACTGGTAGCCCTCCGCGGCCTGCCACGCCTTGAGCGTGAACACCGCGTCGGTCGAGATCACGAACAGCCGCACGCCGGCGGTCTCGAAGTCCTCGATGTTGTCGCGCAGCTCGCACAGCTCGCCGGTGCAGGTGCCGGAGAAGGCGAACGGCACGAAGACCACCAGCACCGGCGTGCCACGCAGGTCGGACAGCGTGGTCGGGGTGCCGTGGGTGTCGGGGAGCGTGAAGTCGGGTGCGGGGTCACCCGGCTTCAGCGCCACCGTCGCAGCGGGCGCGCCGGAGAGCTCGGTCATGACCGGCTACTTGCCCCGGCCCCGGTAGCCGAGCTTCGTGGCCGACCAGTCCTCCGCGATGGCGAAGGTGCTCGTGGTCTGCAGGCCAGCGGTGGTGGCCGCCTCCTGGATGTCACCGTGGCCCACCTCGCCGTCGCGCCCGGGCTTGGGCGTGAAGATCCAGATCAGGCCGCCGTCGTCGAGGACGGTCTGCACGTCGACCAGTGCATCGGTGAGGTCGCCGTCGTCGTCGCGCCACCAGAGGATGACGCCGTCGGTGACGTCACCGAAGTCCTCGTCCTCCAGCTCGCTGCCGATGATCTTCTCGATCTCGGCGCGGAGCGCTTCGTCGACGTCGTCTCCCCAGCCGAACTCCTGCACGACCTGGCCGGCCTCGAAGCCGAGGCGCCCCGCGCCCTGGGTGTCCGTGCTCACTTGGTTGATCGTTCCTCTCTCTGTCCGGCACTGGTTGCCGGGTCGCGTCCATCTTCTGTCGGCCCGCCGTCGGGCCCTCCGTCGCCAAAGGTAGTGCACGCACCCCGGCCATGCCTCGCAACCAGGACGTGTGGTGCCTTTTTGATGATTCGATCCGACCTCGGCAACGCCCTGGTCATGCACTCAGTCTCAATATTGCGATACCGGGTATCAATACTGGTGCGAACCGCCACAGACGTAACGCAGATCACGCGCTCTTGACCGCCCTATGGTGTGGACGGAGGCTGTGAGGGGACAGAATAGATAGACCACCTGTGCGTGGGCGTGCACAGCCGCAACCCCAGCTGTGGCGACGCTGCCGACGCGACGGGTCCTGACGAGGCGGCGGGGAGCGCGAACCGCGACCGCGCCGCGCGACACCGAGAGAGGTTGCTGGTGGCTTCGTTTGACGAGACCGGACCGCTGATCAACGGTCTGCTCAGCGCCGTACCTGACATCGACCCGGCCGAGACCGAGGAATGGGTCGAGTCCTTCGACGGGCTGATCGACGACAAGGGCGGACCCCGCGCCAGATACGTCATGCTCAACCTGCTGCGCCGCGCGCGGGAGCGGAACGTGAGCATCCCCGCGTCGATGGCGACGCCCTATGTGAACACCATCGGTGTCCACGAGGAGCCGTACTTCCCGGGCGACGAGGCCATGGAGCGTCGCTACCGCTCGTGGATCCGCTGGAACGCGGCGGTCATGGTGACGCGCGCCCAGCGCGAGGGCCTCGGCGTCGGCGGCCACATCTCCTCGTACGCCTCCGTCGCGACGCTCTACGAGGTGGGCCTGAACCACTTCTTCCGTGGCAAGGACCACCCGGGCGGCGGCGACCAGATCTACTTCCAGGGCCACGCCTCCCCCGGCGTCTACGCCCGTGGCTACCTCGAGGGCCGCCTGACGGCGGAGCAGCTCGACGGTTTCCGCCAGGAGAAGTCGCACGCGGGCGGCGGTCTGCCGTCGTACCCGCACCCGCGCCTCATGCAGGACTTCTGGGAGTTCCCGACCGTCAGCATGGGCCTCGGCCCGGCGTCGGCGGTCTACCAGGCCTGGACCAACAAGTACCTGCACAACCGCGGGATCAAGGACACCAGCCAGCAGGACGTCTGGGCGTTCCTGGGCGACGGCGAGATGGACGAGCCGGAGAGCCGCGGCATGATCCAGCACGCCGCGCAGCAGCAGCTGGACAACCTGACCTTCGTCGTCAACTGCAACCTGCAGCGCCTCGACGGCCCGGTGCGCGGCAACGGCAAGATCGTCCAGGAGCTGGAGGCCCAGTTCAAGGGCGCCGGCTGGAACGTCATCAAGGTCGTGTGGGGCCGCGAGTGGGACGCCCTGCTCAACGCCGACAAGGACCGCGCGCTGGTCAACCTGATGAACGTCACCCCCGACGGTGACTACCAGACGTACCGCGCGGAGTCCGGCGCGTTCATCCGCGAGCACTTCTTCGGGCGCGACCCGCGCACCAAGGCCCTCGTCGAGAACATGACGGACGAGGACATCTGGAACATGAAGCGCGGTGGCCACGACTACCGCAAGCTGTACGCGGCCTACTCCGCGGCGCGCGCGCACACGGGCCAGCCGACCATCATCCTGGCGCACACCGTCAAGGGCTACGGCCTGGGCGCCGGCTTCGCCGGCCGCAACGCGACGCACCAGATGAAGAAGCTCAAGGGCGACGACCTCAAGACGCTGCGCGACTCCCTGCGCATCCCGATCTCGGACGCCGAGCTCGAGGCCGACCCGTACCTGCCGCCGTACTACCACCCGGGCCCCGACGCACCGGAGATCCAGTACATGCTGGAGCGCCGCCGTCAGCTCGGTGGCTTCGTGCCGGAGCGCCGCACGACGGCGAAGACCACCCTGACGCTGCCGGAGGACAAGTCCTACGAGCTGCTGAAGAAGGGCTCCGGCACGCAGCAGGTCGCCACGACCATGTCGTTCGTCCGGCTGCTCAAGGACCTCTTCAAGGCCAAGGACTTCGGCAACCGCATCGTGCCGATCATCCCGGACGAGGCCCGCACGTTCGGTCTGGACTCGATCTTCCCGAGCGCCAAGATCTTCAACACGCTCGGCCAGAACTACCTCGCCGTGGACCGCGAGCTCATGCTGAGCTACAAGGAGTCCGAGTCCGGCCAGATCATGCACACCGGCATCAACGAGGCCGGTTCCGCGGCCGCGTTCCAGTCGGTCGGCACGTCGTACGCCACGCACGGCGAGCCGATGATCCCGGTCTACATCTTCTACTCGATGTTCGGGTTCCAGCGCACGGGCGACCAGTTCTGGGCGGCCGGCGACCAGCTCACGCGCGGCTTCATCATCGGCGCCACCGCGGGCCGCACCACGCTGACCGGCGAGGGCCTGCAGCACGCCGACGGCCACAGCCCGCTCATCGCCGGCACCAACACCGCGATCGTGCAGTACGACCCGGCCTACGGGTACGAGATCCGGCACATCGTGCGCGACGGCATCGAGCGCATGTACGGCCCGGGCGAGAACGGCCACACGCCCGACGGGCGCGCGCAGGACGTCATGTACTACCTCACGGTGTACAACGAGCCGATGGTCCAGCCGGCCGAGCCGGAGGACGTCGACGTCGAGGGCATCAAGCGCGGCATCCACCGCATCTCGGTGTCCGACGCCGAGGGTCCCAAGGCCCAGCTCCTCGCCTCCGGCGTGGGTGTGCCGTGGGCCCTGGAGGCGCAGCAACTCCTCAAGGAGGACTGGGGCGTCTCGGCCGACGTCTGGTCGGTGACGAGCTGGAACGAGCTGCGTCGCGACGCCCTCGCGGCGGAGCACGACGCCCTCGTCGACCCGTCGGCGCCGCTGCGCACCCCGTACGTCACGGAGAAGCTGTCCGGCGCCCAAGGGCCGTTCGTCGCCACCAGCGACTACGACCACCTGGTCCCCGACCAGATCCGCGCGTGGGTGCCCGGCGACTACGCGGTGCTCGGTGCGGACGGCTTCGGCTTCTCCGACACCCGCGCGGCCGCACGGCGCTACTTCCTCATCGACGGCCCGTCGATGGTGGTCCGTACGCTGCAGGTCCTCGCCCGCCGTGGCGAGGTCCCCGCCGACGTCGTGAGCAAGGCCGTCGAGAAGTACAGCCTGCTCGACGTCACCGCCGGCACGTCCGGCAACGCGGGCGGCGACAGCTGACCCTCGGGTAGCAGAAGAGCTGCGGCGCACCGGTCCACCGGTGCGCCGCAGCTCTCTCTGTGTCCCGCGCGTGTTCCGAGCGCGTTCCGAGCGCGTTCCGAGCGGTCAGGCCGGCTTCCGCCGCTCGGCCTCCGCGATCGCCTTCGCCAGCTCCTCCTGCAGCGGCTTGACCGCCTTGGTGTCCGGGTGCAGGTCCAGGGCGCGCAGGTGCTGCTTCGCCTCGAACACCCGGTCGGCCTCCAGCGCCGCGAGCACGAGGTGCTTGCCGACGACGGGCGAGTGCTCCCGCACCCGCCAGTGCCCCACACCCAGGCCCAGGGCCTCGACCGGCATCCCGTTGTCGCGCAGGATCGCCAGGCCCTCGGCCAGGGCGTTGCCGTCCGGGTCCCGCTCGGCGGCGGTGATGAACCGGCGGACGGCGCCCTCCGGGTCGTCGGCCAGCGACAGCCGGCCCAGCTCGATCAGCGGGTACCAGCCCCGCGGGTGCCCGGCCAGCTCCTCCGCGAGGGACCAGACCGCGAGATCGGCCTCGCGCTGCTTCGACTCCGGGATCTCGTCGGAGTCCCGCAGCGGGTCCTCCAGCGTCGGGTCCTCGGCGGCCCGCCGGCGGACGATCTCCGCCAGGGCGGCGAACGCCTCCTCGTTGTTGGGATCGTCGGTCAGCTGCGCTCGTAGCGCGTCCTCGTGCCCCACGTCCCCACGTCGGGGTGCCGATGGTGACGGCCGGCGAGCCCCGACCGTGGACGCAGACAAGGGCCGACGGATGAGGCGACGGAGCCGGTGCATCAGGGCCATGCCTCGACCCTACAGTTTCTCACCCGCACTCACTGGAATAGCACTGTCGCGAAAGTCCGTTTGTGGACTCCCCACAACTCGGGCTCGTATGCTGCCGGGGTGCCAGCTACGCGACGGGCCGCTCGAGGCAGCGCCCAGAAGACCGACCGGGAGGCCGGGCAAGCGACCGACCGCAGCGCGGACCAGGACACTGGTCAGGCACCCGGGGCCGGTCCCGAGGGCACCCCGGAGCCCGACGCCGGTCTGGACCCCGCCGGCTTCCCGATGAACCTCCAGCGCGTCCGCGAGGCCAGCGGCGTGCTCACGGCCGCGGCGATGCGCCGGCTCGACGAGGACCTCAGCTGGTACCGCGAGCTGCCCGCGGAGGACCGCTCGTACGTGGGCCTCGTGGCCCAGGCCGGCATCAACGCGTTCACGTCCTGGTTCACGGACCCCAACCGGCCGCCGCACGGCGTCAGCGAGATCTTCGCCGCGGCGCCCACCGAGCTGACCCGCTCCATCTCCCTGCAGCACACGCTGCAGCTCGTGCGCGTGGTGGTCGACGTCGTCGAGACGCACTCCGACCGGATCGCCGCTCCCGGCGGCGAGCGCGACCTGCGCGAGGCCGTGCTGCGCTACTCCCGCGAGGTCGCGTTCTCCGCCGCCGAGGTCTACGCCCGCGCCGCCGAGTGGCGCGGCGCCTGGGACGCCCGCCTGGAGGCGCTCGTGGTCGACGCCCTGGTGCGCGGCGACGGCGACGACTCGCTGCGCTCCCGCATCTCGGCCCTCGGCTGGAGCGGCCGGGGCAACGCGCTCGTGGTCGTGGGGCTCGCGACCGAGGAGCTCGACGAGATCCGCACCGCCGAGATCCGCCGGGTGGCCCGCCGCGCCGCGGGCGACGCCCTCGTCGGCATCCACGGCGACCGGCTCGTGCTCGTGCTCGGCGGCGAGGGCGACCTGGTGGCCGCCGCGACGGCGCTGATGTCCCGGTTCGGCACGGGGCCCGTGGTGATCGGTACCCAGGTGCCCAGCCTGACCGACGCCCCGCGATCGGCCCGCTCCGCGCTCGCCGGCCTCACGGCCGCGCCGGCGTGGCCCCAGGCGCCCCGCCCGGTCATGGCGGACGACCTGCTGCCCGAGCGTGTGCTGACCGGCGACTACACCGCCCGTGCCACGCTCATCGCCCAGGCGTTCACCCCGCTGCAGGACGCCGGCGGCGCCGTGCTGGAGACCCTCTCGGCCTACCTCGGCACGGGCCGGTCCCTGGAGGCCGCCGCCCGTCATCTGTACGTTCACCCCAACACGGTGCGCTACCGCCTGCGCAAGGTCTCCGAGATCACGGGCTGGGACCCGCTCGACGCCCGCGAGTCGTTCGTGCTGCAGGTGGCGCTGGCGCTGGGCCAGCTCGGCCGGGGCTGAGCCGGCGGGAGACCTGGGCCACTAACTGCTGGCCAGGGTGAATGCCTTGTAGGTTCCCGACAAGGGCCCCCGACCAGGTTGGTACAGGTCGCGACGTCCCGGGAGCGGCTCGGGTTGGCAGAGTGGACGCGTGCTCGCCGTCGTCTGCCCTGGACAGGGCTCTCAGACCCCCGGGATGCTCAGCGACTGGCTCGAGCTGCCCGGAACCGACCAACGCCTCGCCGCGGCCTCCGAGGCCGCCGGCCTGGACCTCGTGGCCCACGGCACGACGTCGGACGCGGACACGATCCGCGACACCGCCGTGGCCCAGCCGCTGATCGTGACCACCTCCCTGCTCGCCCTGCGGGCCCTGCTCGACGGCCGTGCCGCCGCGGACGTCGTGGACGTCACCGCCGGCCACTCGGTCGGCGAGCTGTCGGCCGCGGCGGTGGCGGGCGCCCTGTCCGACGACGGCGCGGCCGGCCTGGTCGCACGCCGCGCCCGCGCCATGGCCACGGCCGCGGCAGCGGCGCCGTCCGGCATGAGCGCCGTCGTGGGCGGCGACCCGGACGAGGTGCTCGCCGCGATCGAGGCCGCGGGCCTGTGGCCCGCCAACGTGAACGGCGCCGGCCAGACCGTCGCGGCCGGCGCGCTGGAGAACCTCGCCAAGCTCGCGGAGAACCCGTCGACCCGCGCCCGCGTGATCCCGCTGCAGGTGGCGGGCGCGTTCCACACGCCGTTCATGGACGCGGCGCGCGCGGAGTTCGAGCCCGTCGCCCTCGGCTGGGACGCGGCCGACCCGACGCTGCCCTTCCTCGCCGACCTGGACGGGACCGCCTACACCGGCGGCGCCCACGGTCACGGGACCGGCGCCGACGTGCTGCGCAACATCGCGGGCCAGGTCACGGCCCCGGTGCGCTGGGACCTGATCATGACGAACCTCGCCGAGCGCGGTGTCACGGGCCTGCTGGAGCTCGCCCCCGGCGGCGTCCTGACGGGCCTGGCCAAGCGCGGCCTGAAGGGTGTCGAGACGGTGGCCGTCAAGTCGCCCGCCGACCTCGACGCGGCCCGCGAGCTGATCGCGGCACACAGCAACGCCCTTTCCAGCGGCACGAGCGCGACCGGAGCAGCCCAGTGACCACCCTGCAGCAGGCCCAGCCCACGCAGTTCTCGAAGATCCTCGCGATCGGCGCGGAGCGTGGCGAGCTCGTCGTGACGAACGACGACATCGCGGGCCCCATCGACTCCTCGGACGAGTGGATCCGCCAGCGCACCGGCATCGTCACGCGCCGTCGCGCGGGCGCCGACAAGGACGTGCTCGACCTGGCCGAGGCGGCCTCGAAGAAGGCGCTGGAGGCCGCGGGCCTCGTCGGCGCCGACATCGACGCGATCATCCTCTCGACGATCACGCACATGCACATGACGCCGTCGGCGGCCGCGATCCTGGCCGACCGCATCGGCGCGACGCCCGCGGCCGCCTACGACGTGTCGGCGGCCTGCGCCGGCTACGCGTACGGCATCGGCCAGGCGGACGCCCTGGTCCGGGCCGGCCTGGCCCGGCACGTGCTGGTGATCGGCGCCGAGAAGCTCAGCGAGATCATCGACCCGACCGACCGCTCCATCTCCTTCCTGCTGGGCGACGGCGCGGGCGCCGCGATCGTCGGCCCGTCGGACTCGCCGGGCATCGGCCCGACGGTCTGGGGCTCGGACGGCTCCAAGGCCACCGCGATCCGGCAGACGCACTCCTGGACCGAGCTGCGCGAGAACCCCGAGCTGGGCTGGCCCACGCTGCGCCAGGACGGCCCCACGGTGTTCAAGTGGGCGAGCTTCCAGATGGCGCCCATCGCCGAGAAGGCGATGGCCGAGGCGGGCGTGACGGCCGAGGACATCAAGGTCTTCATCCCGCACCAGGCCAACATGCGGATCATCGACCAGATGAAGAAGCAGCTCGGCCTGCCCGACAGCGTGGTGATCGCGCGGGACATCGCCGAGACCGGCAACACGTCCGCGGCGTCGATCCCGCTGGCCGCCGAGCGGCTCCTGTCCGAGGGACAGGCCAAGTCCGGCGACCTCGCCCTCCAGATCGGGTTCGGCGCAGGCCTGGTCTACGCCGCACAGGTCGTGGTGCTGCCGTAGCCAGGGTGCGGCCGGGTCGCAGGACGGCCCGTTGTGCATTCCGGTCGCAGGATGCGCCAAGATCTGACCAGCAAGACTCCGGTGCCCGACGGCGCCGGTGACCGTTAACGAAAGATAGGAAGTCCCATGGCCAACACGGACCAGGAGATCCTCGAGGGCCTCGCCGAGATCGTCGCCGAGGAGACGGGCCTCGACACGGCCGACGTCCTGCTCGAGAAGTCCTTCACGGACGACCTCGACATCGACTCCCTGTCGATGATGACCATCGTCACGCACGCCGAGGACAAGTTCGGGGTTCGCATCCCGGACGAGGAGGTCAAGAACCTCGCGACCGTCGGCGACGCCGTGAGCTTCATCAAGGGCGCCCAGGACTGAGCCGCCCCCCGACGGCGGCCGCGCGGCCGGCTGAGATCCACCGGCCCGCGCCGCCGTCGGGCACCCGCTGCCCACAGGCAGCATCTTGAGCACCTGCCCCCTTCGTCCCACCATTCTCGGGAGCATCATCATGACCTCCGCACGCGAAGTCGTCGTCACTGGCCTCGGCGCCACCACCCCGCTCGGCGGTGACGTGGCCTCCACGTGGGAGGCCGCGCTCGCCGGCGTGTCCGGTGCGCGCACCCTGGAGAACGACTGGGCCGAGAAGTACGGGATCCCCGTGACCTTCGCCGCCACCATCAAGGTGGACCCGGCCGAGGTCCTGTCCCGCCCCGAGACCAAGCGCATGGACCCGTCCGCGCAGTACGCGATCGTCGCGACCCGCGAGGCCTGGGCCGACGCGGGCAGCCCCGAGGTCCCGGGCGAGCGGCTCGGCGCCGTGGTCTCCTCCGGCATCGGCGGCATCCAGACCATCCTGGACGGCTGGGACACGCTGCGTGAGCGCGGCGCCCGGCGCATGCTGCCCATGACCGTCCCCATGCTCATGCCGAACTCCCCGTCGGCCTACGTGTCGCTCGAGCTCGGCGCCCGCGCCGGCACGCACGCGCTCGTCTCGGCCTGCGCCTCCGGCGCGGAGGCCGTGGGCTACGCGGTGGAGATGATCCGGTCCGGCCGCGCCGACGTCGTCGTCGCCGGCGGTACCGAGGCGTCGATCCACCCGATGCCGCTCGGCGCGTTCGCGGCGTCCCGCACGCTCTCGCTGCGCAACGACGACCCGGAGCACGCCTCCCGCCCCTACGACATCGACCGCGACGGCTTCGTGCTCGGCGAGGGCGCGGCCGTGCTGGTGCTGGAGAGCGCGGAGCACGCCGCCGCCCGCGGCGCCCGCGTCTACGCCAAGATCGGCGGCGTGGGCCTCTCGTCCGACGCGTATCACATCACCTCCCCCGACCCCGAGGGCACGGGCCAGGTGACCGCCATGCGCTTCGCCATGGAGGACGCCGGGGTGACGACCTCCGACGTCGTGCACGTCAACGCGCACGCCACCTCCACCAAGGTGGGCGACCTCACCGAGACGGCCTCGATCCGCAAGCTCTTCGGGTCGGACGCCGACCACGTGCAGCTCTCGGCCACGAAGTCGATGACCGGACACCTGCTGGGTGGCGCCGGCGCCATCGAGTCCGTGTTCGCCGTCAAGGCGGTCGCCGAGCGGCTCGCCCCGCCCACGATCAACGTGGAGAACCCCGACCCCGAGCTGCAGGTGCCGCTCGTGCGCAACGAGCCGGCCAAGCTGCCGGGCGGCGACATCGCCGCGATCAACAACTCGTTCGGGTTCGGCGGGCACAACGTCGCCCTGGTGATCCAGAACGCCTGAGCCGACGCCGTCGGCCCCGTGTCGGACGCTCAGGTCACCGAGGTGACCTGAGCGTCCGACGTGTCCGGGCTGTGCCGACGGCGTCCCTCGGTCCTGACATGGGAGAATGTGCGCATGGCAATGCGTGAGATCCGACTGGTTCCCGACCCCGTGCTGCGCACCCCGTGCGACACCGTGACGACGATCGACGACCGCGTACGCGGGCTGATCGCCGACCTGGTCGAGACCGTGGACGACGAGGGGCGGGCCGGGCTGGCCGCCAACCAGATCGGCGTCTCCCTGCGCGCGTTCTCCTGGAACATCGAGGGCGAGATCGGCTACGTGATCAACCCGCGCATCGTCGAGCTGGGCGAGGAGCTGCAGGACGGCGGCGAGGGCTGCCTGTCCGTGCCCGGGCTCTGGTACCCCACCGTGCGCGCCAACTACGCGCGGGTGGAGGGCATCGACCTGGACGGCGAGCCGATCACGGTCGAGGGCACCGGGATCATGGCGCGCTGCCTCCAGCACGAGACCGATCACCTCGACGGCATGGTCTACCTGGACCGGCTCCAGAAGGAGACCCGCCGGGCCGCGATGCGGGAGCTTCGCGCGCGCCTCTGAGGGACTTCGGCTTCATTTCGTACAAAACACGCATGTGGGATGAATCATCAGGAGATTCGTCTGGGCTCTAGTGGCGGTACGTCCTTTTAGGCAAGAATGTGCCGCACGAACTCGTCGTACGAAGTGATTCTTTCGGCGACATGCGCGTCGTTTCGCCTCGCATGTCTCCGATGGATCGGGCAGGATGTGGTCCGAAGCACCGCTGTGCAGCCGACCACAGCGTCACCGCCCTGGTGAGGACGTAGGGGAAGACGTACCTCGACCCAGGGAGGAAGACATGGCCGGTGTCATCACGCGGGGTGTGCTTTTTGTGCATTCTGCACCTCGTGCCCTGTGCCCCCACATCGAGTGGGCCGCGGGGAACGTCCTAGGCGTGCGCGTTTCCATGGACTGGACCGCGCAGCCCGCTGGGCGCGGACTGTACCGCGCCGAGTACTCGTGGCAGGGACCGCAGGGCACGGGCGCCAAGCTGGCGTCCGCCCTGCGCGGGTGGTCCCACCTGCGGTACGAGGTCACCGAGGATCCGAGCAACGGCGCCGACGGCGCCCGTTGGTCCCACACCCCGGACCTCGGCATCTTCCACGCCATGACCGACGTGCACGGCAACGTCGTGGTGCCGGAGGACCGGGTCCGCGCCGCGCTGGAGCTCGCCGACCCGCGCGCCATGCGGGACGCCCTCGACCTCGCCCTGGGCGCCGCCTGGGACGACGAGCTCGAGCCGTTCCGCTACGCCGGCCTGGGCGCGCCGGTCCGCTGGCTCCACCAGGTGGGCTGACCTGATCGGCGGGCGACCGCGTCATCCGTGAGGAAGACGCAGTCGCCCGCCATCATGAAGAGGGAGAAGAACGGCAGGCCCATGACGACGGCGATGCCCGCGTGCATGAGGAGGGCGCCGGCCACGGCGGCCACGCGCAGGTGGCGTTGCAGCAGCAGGAGCGGGAACGTGAGCTGCAGCGCGAGCGTCCCCCACGTCACGGCGGCCACGAGCCAGCCGTTCCCGGCGATCAGGTCGGCCAGCTCGGGCCACGGCCGGAACTGCGGCAGCGACAGCGGGTAGTACACCGCGGAGCCGTCGCGCCACTGCTCCCCCTGGAGCTTGAACAGCCCCGACAGCACGTACACCAGGCAGATCTGCGCGCCCACGGCCAGCACGGCGGCGTTGTGCAGCAGGTTGCGTCCCTCGGTCCGGTTCGGCTCCCGGCCCGGTTCCAGGGCGGACGACCGCGCCACCGGGGCTGATCGTGCGCGGTCCGCCCGCCTCCCCCGCCGTCGGGCGTCCAAGGACCAGCGCGCCGACGTGTCGGCGAAGCAGAGGTAGACCAGCAGGATCCGCGAGATGTTGTCGCCCTGGTCGGCGATCAGGGGGTTGATCGCGGTGAGGCCCGACCAGCCGAGCAGCAGCAACGGCACCGTCCAGCGGGCGCGCCAGCCCACGGCCACCAGCGCCGCCACCAGGAGCAGCGCCGCACAGCCGGCTGTGAGCAGCGGACCGCTGATCAGGGCGTGCCCGCCGAGCGGCATCGTCCAGCGGGCGCCGGTGCCCCACAGGACCTGCCGCGCCGGGAGGTTCACCGCGACGTACCCGGCGACGCCCAGACCGAGCACGATGCGCATCAGCGCCACCCCGTACGTCGCGTGGGCGCGGACGGTCATCCAGCGCACGCCGGCGTCGACCAGGGCGGTCACGAGGCAGCCTCGCGGAGCGCGTCCCAGGCCGTGCGGAACGCCGCGTCGTCCTGTCCGGGCACGACGACGGGCGGGCGGGCGCCGAGCAGGAGCTCGCTCGGCGCGGGGCGCTCGCTGCTCCCCTGCGGCCCGACGGCCTGGCGCAGCACGCTCACCTGCACGTAGCCGAGGCCGGCGGCACTGTTCCCGGGTGCGCCTGGTCCCGGCTCGGGCTCGGCCAGGTCGCCGGAAGCGAGCAGCACCTGCGTCGCATACGCGGCCGCCGCCCGGTCCAGGCCGAGACAGGTGTCGACGGCGTCGGGGGCACCCCCGGCGTCGAGCAGCGCGGCGCGGAGGTCGGGCCAGGGTCCGCCGTCGCCGCCCGACCCGACGGGTTCCTGAACCGGCGAGACCAGCAACACCTCGCGCCCCCGCCCCGGCAGGGCGAGGTAGGCGGCGCGCAGGTCGGACGCCAGACGGCGGGACGGACGCTCGATCGCCGCCGGGAGCGCGTGCCCGGTCAGCGCGCGGACCTCGACGGCCGTGGCGTCGATCCAGGGTCCGGGCACGAGGTCGCCGTCGGGCCCGCCCGTGTACACGCCCCGCACGCGCAGGGAGTACTCGACGTGCAGGGGCGTGGGCGCGAAGACCGACCAGTTCTGCGCGAAGACCGGCGTCATGTAGGCCTCCAGGGCCTGGTGCACTCCGGTCGAGGGGACGGAGGCCACGTCGCCGGTGGACCCGCCGTCGGGCCGCCCGACGAGGTAGCCCGGCGCCGCCCACACGAACGTGGCCGCGAGGTGCGCGAGCAGCACCACCCAGACGGCGATCACGAGTCCACGGACCCGTGCCGAGACGGCCGGGGCCTCCGGAGTGCTGGTCACCGCGCACAGGGTGCCAGAGACACGGTGCCCGCTTCCAGTTCGCCCGGTTCCCCGTTCCGGTCAGACCCCGCTCGACCGGCCCCGCTGCACCGCGCCGAGGACCACCCGGATGCCCAGGCCGAGGATGACCAGGTCCAGGAGGATCTGCCCGGAGACGAGCAGCCGGACCGGGTCCGTCTGCGCCACGATGTCGCCGAATCCCACGGTCGCGAACGTGCTCATGGTGAAGTACAGGGCGTCGGTCCGGGTGAGGGTCTCGCTGAACGTCGTCGGCTCGCGGTCGCTGAGCGTGAAGTAGGTCGACGCGAACAGGAGCAGGAAGAACGGGACGAGCGTCGCGAGGGCCTGGACCGCCCGCATGCCCGGGAACCGGGACCGGACGATGGCGCGGATCTCCCAGTACGACATCGCGCCCAGCGCCGCGAGGCCGACGGCCAGCACCAGCGCCAGCGACGGGACCGAGAACCGGTCGAGCGGCAGCACGTAGTAGAGCGCCACCAGGAGCGCCGACGTCGCGAACGCCCGCAGCAGGCCGAGGGTGATCAGGGTCCGCCGGCGCCGGGCGGGTAGTGCCTCCAGGTCTCGGCCGCCGGTGCCACCGTCGTGCTGCGGTTCACGTTCGTCCACGTCGGCCACCTCCCGGACCTGGAATCCACTGTGGCCCCAGACGCAGAAGGCGGCCACCGCGACCCCGTGGCACCGGGTCGCGGTGGCCGCCGCGGCGGCTCGAACCGAGCCTGAGCTCAGCCCTTGACGCAGAGCACCGTCCGCAGCCGCGCCACGACCTCGACGAGGTCGGACTGGGCCGCGATCACGGCGTCGAGGTCCTTGTAGGCACCGGGGATCTCGTCGAGCACGCCCTGGTCCTTGCGGCACTCGACGCCCGCGGTCTGCGCCGCGAGGTCGTCCAGCGTGAACTCCTTCTTGGCCTTGGTCCGCGACATCCGCCGGCCCGCGCCGTGCGACGCCGACCAGTACGACTCCGGGTTGCCGAGGCCGCGCACCACGTAGGAGCCCGTGCCCATCGACCCGGGGATGAGGCCCAGGTCGCCCCGGCCCGCCCGGATCGCGCCCTTGCGGGTGACGATCAGCTCCGCGCCGTCGATCTGCTCGCGCGCCACGTAGTTGTGGTGCACGTTCACGCCCTCGTCGAAGGTGAGCTCCCGGCCGCCGTCGGGCAGCTCCACGAACTCCTCCCGGACCGCCTGGACCGCGAGCGCCATCATGACCGCCCGCGAGCGGGCGGCGTACTCCTGCGCCCACCAGAGGTCGTTGAGGTACGCGTCCATCTGGGGCGTGCCGGCGAGGAACACGGCGAGCTCGCGGTCCACGATGCCCTTGTTGTGCTCCAGGTCCTTGGCGATGCGGACGTGGTGCTCGGCGAGCTCCTTGCCGATGTTGCGGGAGCCGGAGTGGAGCTGGAGCCAGACCTGGTCGTCCTGGTCCAGGCACACCTCGACGAAGTGGTTGCCGCCGCCGAGCGAACCGAGCTGCTTGCGTGCGCGGGTCTCGAGCTGCTTGACCTTGGGGTGGAGGGTCTCGAACCGGTCCCAGAACATCTGCTCGCCGCGCAGCCGCTCCTGGCCCCCGGACCCCTTGACGGGCCGCAGCCGGCGCAGGTCCACCTGCTCGTCGTGCGAGTGGAACCCGACCGGGATGGCGGCCTCGATCCGCTTGCGGAGGCGGGAGAGGTCGTCGGGCAGGTCGCTCGCGGTGAGCGAGGTGCGGACGCCGATCATGCCGCAGCCGATGTCGACGCCGACGGCGTTGGGCGACACGGCGTCGCCCATGGCGATGACGGAGCCGACGGTCGCGCCCTTGCCGAGGTGGACGTCGGGCATCACGCGGACGCCCTCGACCCAGGGCAGGGCGGAGATGTTGCGGAGCTGGTTCAGCGCCGCGTGGTCGACGTCGTGCTCGTGCGCCCACATGAGGGTCCGGGCCCGGGCGCCCGAGAGGGCGACCGGGAAGTTCGAGGACATGGGAGTGCTCCAGTCGTGTTGGTGGTGTGGCTCGCAGAACCTACGGGCGGACGTCGGGCGCGCGCCAGGACATTTCGCGCTGACCGGGCCCGGGCCGGGGCCGCGGCGGGTTCAGCCGAGGTCGGTCCCGTCGAGTGAGGACGACGGCTTGTGGTCGGGCAGCCGCAGCATGCGGAAGGAGTTGCCGAGCCCGACGAGGCTCGCCAGCAGCGGGATGAGCAGGGCCACCTGGAGGGAGCGGTTGCGAGCCTCGTCGTTGATGGCGAGGACCTCGGCCTCGACGGCCGGGGGCTGTCCGGTGATCTGCTCGGCGAGCGCGGTGTTGCTCATGACCTCGGCGTCGGTCTCGAGCGCGGCGGCGATCTGCTGCTGCTCGGCCTCGGGGATGACTGGGTTGTCCGCGGTGAGCTGGTTGAAGCCGAGGGCGAGGGCGGCGAGCAGGATGCCGCCCGACATGGCGAGCCCGAAGGAGAGGCCGAAGGACCCGGCGGCCGAGTTGACGCCGGCGGCCTCGCTGACGCGTTCCTCCTCGATCGGGGCGAGGGTGTAGTTGTTGAGCTGCGAGACCAGCAGGCCCAGCCCGCAGCCCGTGATCGCGAGCGGGAGGACGAGGTACCAGCCGCTGTCCACGCGGGGCACGAACGGGATGATGACGGCGATCCCGAGAAAAGCCAGCAGGAACCCGGTGCGGATGATCGCGGCCGGACGCCGGTTGCCGCCCCGGCGCCCGGCCACGAGCGCCGCGGCGAACATCGTCAGCGACAACGGGGTCAGGGCGAGGCCCGCCTGGAGGGCGTTGTACTCGAGGGTCATCTGCAGGAACAGGGGCAGGGCGATCATGGCTCCGCCCAGGGTGATCTGCTGGAGCATCTGCCCGGTCACCCCGGTGGTGAAGGTGGGGTGGCGGAACAGGTCGGGGTCGAGCAGCGGCACCTTGCGCTCGCGCTCGCGGCGCACGAGCCAGCGGGCGAGCGCCACCAGCGCCACGAGCCCGACCAGGATGAGCACGCCGACGAGCTCGCCGCCCTCCTGCCAGACCAGGATGCCGAGCACCACGCCGCCCATGCCGATCACGGACAGGACCGCACCGACGACGTCGACCTGGCGGGAGCCCGTGTAGGGCACGTCGCGCACCAGCCGGATCTGGCTCAGGATGACGGCGATGATGACGGCCTCCAGGCCGAACCCGACCCGCCACGACAGGTAGGTGGTGACGAACCCGCCCAGCAGCGGGCCGACGGCGGCGGCGATGGCGGCCGCCGCGCCGACCATCGCGTACGCCTGCTTCTGGGCCCCGCCCTCGAAGTTGCCGTGGATCAGCGACTGCATCGCCGGCAGGAGCAGCGAGGCCCCGAGCCCGCCGATGATCGCCCAGAAGACGACGATCGCCGTGAGGCTCTGCGCGAGCGTCATGGCCAGCGCCCCGGTCGCGTAGGCCAGCAGCCCCAGCACGTACGCGCGCTTGCGCCCGATCAGGTCGCCGACCTTGCTGTTGATCAGGATGAACGCGGCCGAGACCAGCGCTTCGAGGGCGATGGCCGACTGCACTCCCCCGGCGGTCGTGTCCAGGTCCCGGATGACGGCGGAGATCGACACGTTCATCAGCGAGGTGTCGACCACGAGCACGAACATGGCCGCCGCCAGCAGCAGCATCAGCCGGCGGCTCCGTGCGGTCACGGCCTCGGTGCCTTCGCCCGGTTCGGTAACCATGTCGCCGTCCTTGGCTCACGGGGCGGGTCGGCAGCCCCCGGCCGTGCCACCCGTCGCTCGCTCTCGAGCGTACCGAGGCGGACGCCGTCCCGCCGAGTGGGTCCTCACCTGCGCCGACTGCCCGAAGCAGTAGGATCCTTGCGCGGCTTGTGCCGCGCGCCCCGTTAGCTCAGCTGGTCAGAGCAGGAGACTCATAATCTCTCGGTCACAGGTTCAAGTCCTGTACGGGGCACCAGAACTGGCAGGCGGTCGGGCCTGGCCAGTGGTCAGCTCGCCGTGTCGGCTCCACGTCCGGGCGCGACAGCGTCAATAATCTCCAGGACATGACGACCAGGCCCCCCACCCCGGCGCCGGACGCGAGCTTCGCCACCCGGCTGATGATCGCGTGCGACATCGACGGGACCCTCCTGCGCACGGGGCACCCGCCGACGTCAGTCGTCCGGGCCGCGATGCGCGAGGTCCTCGGGGCAGGCCATCACGTCGTCCTCGCCACCGGTCGCTCCGTGCTGGGCGCGGTCTCCGCCGCCCTGCAGCTCGGCCTCCGGGACGTGTGGATCGTCTCGAGCAACGGCGCGGTGACCGCGCACCTGCTCGGCGAGCACTACCAGGTGGTCGACGAGCACACCGTGGACGCCGTCCTGGTGATCGACGTCGCGCTCAAGGAGGCGCCGGCCGTGCGGATCGCCGCGGAGATCGTCGGCGCGGGCTGGCGCGTCAGCGCCCCGTTCCCCGACCACGAGCTCAACGGCCCCCAGCGCCAGGCGCCGATCGGCGAGTTCCTGGTCAACCCGACGCCCCGGATCGTCCTGCACGGTCCCGGCGCCTACACGATGGTGCCCGCGCTGATCGCACGGGGCCTGACCGCGATCGCCACCCGGCTCGACTGGGTCGACGTCACTCCGCCCGGGATCTCCAAGGCCTCCGCACTGGAGAAGGTGCGCATGGAGCTCGGCGTCGAGGCGAGCCGGACGGTCGCGATCGGCGACGGCGAGAACGACATCGAGATGTTCCGGTGGGCCGCGTACGACGTAGCCATGGGGCACGCCCCACCGTTCGTCCTCGCGGCCGCGTCGTACAGCACGGGGTCGATCGACGACGACGGCGCCGCGACCGTCCTGCGGTCGCTGCTGGGCTGAGCCCGAAAGCCCCGAGGAGCGACGAGGAACGCCCTGGGGAGGTGTCGTCGCACTCCCCAGGGCGTTCGTCTCAGGCACCGGCCCTTTGGGCCGGCGCGATCACAGGTTGACGGTGGTCCCCCCGATCGTCACGACGAGCCGCCCGTCCGAGGCGAACGACCAGTCCAGGGCGCCCGAGTACTGCGCGCACCGGGACCCGTTCGAGCCGGACCACCACTGGTTGCCGCCCGCGTCGGTGCCGATGATGCGGTCGTTCGACCCGCTGTCGCAGGACGTGTTGTCGCGGAACGTCGACGAGCCGCCGTCGAAGTTGAAGTTCCGCTCCGCGCTGCCGATGCTCAGGTTGTTCGAGACGGTCAGCGACCCCAGGTTCCGGTTGTACCCGAAGCCGTGCTTGCCGTTGTCGAACGCGATGTTGCGCCGCACGACGTGGTTGACCGAGATGTCCTCGCCGCCGAGCTTGTAGCCGTTGCGGTCGCCGTTGCCGGCCTGCGAGCCGTCGGACAGGGTGCCGTTCTCGTACGAGAGGGAGTCCTCGATGGTCACCGCCCCGATGGGGCCGGTGTCGTCCTTGGTGTAGAGGTCCCAGCCGTCGTCGATGTTGTTGTGGGACACGGTGTACCGGAAGACGTTGCCCGAGCCCACGGTGAGCTTGGGCGCGAACCCGTCGGCGTCCTCGCCGTCGGAGTCGGCGTTGTCGTGCGACTCCGTCGACACCACGAGGTTGTTCGACGGCCACTCGCTGCTCGGCGCCCCGGCGGTGTACCGGGAGATCTGGAGGCCCGAGTCGCGGTTGAACCGGGTCACCACCCGCTCGATCACGTTGTTGTCGCCGCCGAGCATGATCCCGTTGTCGCCCGCGTGCTCGACGACGATGCCGCGCAGGTGCCACCAGTCGCCGCCGATCGCGATGCCCCGGTTGGCGGGGTCCTCGCTCTGCGCCGAGAAGTTCAGCACGGGGGTCTCGCCCGGGTAGGCGAACAGCTCGGTGCGGTTGCCCGAGGCGCCGCTGTTGCCCGGCGGGATGTCGACCGTCTGCGACAGGTTGTAGGTGCCGCCGCGCGCGTAGATGGTGCCGCCGGCCGCGATCCGGCCGATCGCGGAGGCCAGGGTGGTCGGATCCGACTCGGTGCCCGCGGCGCCGGAGCTGCCGCCGGGCGCCACGTAGAGCGCGTCCGCCGTCGGCTCCTCACCAGGGTCCTCGCCGCCGGGCTCCTCGCCACCCGGTTCCTCCCCGCTGCCCGCCGTGCCCGCGTACGTCTCCAGCTCGGCGATCCGCGGCGTGGCCGACGACGAGGTGATCTCGAAGTTGATCTTGCTCAGCGAGGTGGTCGCGAAGCTGATGACGCCGGCGCCGCTGCCCGTGGCCAGCACCGCGCCGTTGTCGTTGTTCACCACGCGCCACGACCCGATGTTCCCGACGGCGCCGGACGCCTCACGGACGTTGATCGACGACACCGTGGTCGCGGACCCCCACTTGACCGAGACGCGCCCGGTCGCGCTCGCCGGGGACCAGTAGGTGGTCGTGCTGCCGTCGAGCACGTTGCCGTAGCTGGTGCCGCTCGCCTTGCTGGAGCCGTCGGCGCCGGCGCCGAGGCTCAGGTTGGTCCCGGCCGGCGGCTCCGTCGGCGGGTCGGTCGGGTCGGTCGGCGGATCGGTCGGGTCCGTCGGGTCCGTCGGCGGGTCCGTGGGGTCGGTCGGCGTGCAGCTGCCGTCCGAGACCTGCAGCCCGGTGTTCGCCCCCGCCGTCTCGGCGACGACCGCCGGCACGCAGCTCGCCGCGTCCAGCGGGTAGGAGTAGGGGATGCTCACGGACGTGTTCGACGTCGGGTTGGGGCCCGCCGGGTTGTTGTCCTCGCCCGGGCTCGACCACGTGACGCCGTCGAAGACGTTGCCCGCGACCTGCCAGTAGCCGGCCTGGTCGGTGTAGAACGTGCCGAGCACGTCCTTGGAGTCCTCGAAGTAGTTGTTGTCCACCTTCGCCTTGGCCCCGGCCCGCGAGTTGATGCCCGACTCCACCAGCCCCACGTAGTGGTTGTTGTAGATGTGGGCGATGCCGCCGCGCAGCAGCGGGGTGCGGGAGTTGAGGTTCTGGTACAGGTTGTGGTGGAACGTGACGAACCCGTTGGACAGGTCGCTCTCGCTGGACCCGATGAGCCCGCCGCGCTCCGAGTTGCGCAGGATGCTGTACGAGAGGGTCACGTACTTGGTGTCGTTCTTCATGTCGAAGAGGCCGTCGTAGCCCTCCGACTCGCCGCCCGAGGCCAGCAGGGTGAGGTGGTCGGCCCAGACGTTGCGGACGCCGCTCTCCATGCCGATCGCGTCGCCGCCGTTCGACGTCGGTGAGCCCGACTTCTTCACGTTCTGGACGGTCACGTTCTGGATGATGATGTTGCTGGACTCGCGGATGTGGATGCCGATCTGGTCGAAGACGGCACCGCTGCCGACGCCGACGATCGTCACGTTGCTGATCTGCTTGAGCTCGATCACGTCGTCGGCCGTGCTGCAGCTGTCGCCCGAGACCTGGCTGGTGTTGCCGTGGTTGATGGTGCCGGACACCTCGATGATGATCGGGGTGCTGCTGCTGGCACGGCTGCACAGCGCCGTGTGGATCGCCGTCCCCGTCGTGGCCCGGACGGTCTGGCCGCCGGCGCCGCCGGTGGTGCCGCCGTTCTGGGTCGCGTAGCCCGTGGCCGAACCGGTGGCGGCCGCGGCGTCCGGGACGGACTGGGCGGTCACCCCGATCGCGACCGCGAGGGCCGTCGCGGCCACCGCCGAGAGGATCTGGACAGCTCTTGGTCGTCTCATCTCATTGCCTCACGTTCGTCGTTGAATGCGGGACATTGCTGTGGTGCGCGCAGCGGGTGAATACGGGTAACCGGTTTCCCAGATCCTAGTAACCGGTTTCTCGGATGGCAACCCCCTGGTCTCGGCGCACTGCGAAGCGCCCGGGAATACATGACCAGTCATGCTGTTGACCACAATGCATGACCAGTCATGCGATCCATCGAGGTCACGCTCGGAAAGGCGAACCCATGCAGTTCGGAATCTTCAGCGTCGGCGACGTCGCGCCCGACCCGGTCACCGGCCGCACCCAGAGCGAGGCGGAGCGCATCAGCAACCTCGTGCGCATCGCGCAGCGCGCGGACGAGGTGGGCCTGGACGTCTTCGCCATCGGCGAGCACCACAACCCGCCCTTCATCCCCTCGTCCCCGCCCACCCTGCTGGGGCACATCGCCGCGCTGACGAAGAACATCGTGCTGAGCACGTCGGTCACCCTCATGACCACCAACGACCCGGTGAAGATCGCCGAGGACTACGCGATGCTCCAGCACCTCGCCAAGGGCCGGCTCGACCTCATGGTCGGGCGCGGGAACACCGCGCCGGTCTACCCGTGGTTCGGCAAGAAGATCCGCGACGGCGTGGGCCTCGCCCTGGAGAACTACAACCTGCTGCACCAGCTCTGGCGCAACGACGTCGTGGACTGGGAGGGCCAGTACCGCACGCCGCTGCAGGGCTTCACCGCCACGCCCCGCCCGCTCGACGACGTGCCGCCGTTCGTCTGGCACGGCTCGATCCGCACCCCGGAGATCGCCGAGCAGGCCGCCTACTACGGCAACGGGTACTTCGCGAACAACGTGCTGGCGCCCAACTTCCACTTCAAGCCGCTCGTCGACTTCTACCGGCAGCGGTTCGAGCACTACGGCCACGGCCGCGCCGACCAGGCGATCGTCGGGCTCGGCGGCCAGGCGTTCATCGCCAAGCGGTCGCAGGACGCGGTGAGCACGTTCCGCCCCTACTTCGAGAACTACGCGCTGTTCCGCGGCATGAAGCTCGAGGACTACATGCGCGACACCCCGCTGAGCGTCGGCAGCCCGCAGGAGATCATCGACAAGACCCTGACCTTCCAGGAGGGCTTCGGCGACTACCAGCGCCAGCTCTTCGCGATGGACGGCCTGGGGCTGCCCGTCGAGGTGGCGCTGGAGCAGGTGGAGCTGCTGGGCACCGAGGTGGTCCCGGTGCTGCGCAAGGAGCTGGCGTCCCGCCGCGCCCCCGGCGTCCCCGACGCGCCCACGCACGCAAGCCTGGTGACCGCCAAGTACGGCGACGCCGAACCCCGCCAGCCGCGGCCCAACCCGAACCGCGGCGACAACCTCTCGGGCGCCTCGCCGTACCAGGACACCGACGCGGACGTGCAGGCGCACTTCCCGGCGGTGGTGTGACGGTGGCCGGCACCGCACGGCTCGCGAACGAGGCCTGGGAGGCGCTCTTCCGCGCCCAGGCCACGATCGCCCGCGAGTTCGAGGCGGCGGACATCTGGGGCGACCTGCTGCCCCGCGAGTACGGGGTGCTCTACGCCCTGTCCACCGCCCCGGACGGCCTGCGCATCACCGACCTGATCGACGACGTGCTGCTCACCCAGGCGGGCGTGTCCCGCCTCGTGGCCCGCCTGGAGCAGCGCGGGCTCGTCGTCCGTGGGGACGACCCCGACGACGGCCGCGCCTGCCGCCTGCGCCTGACCGCGGAGGGCGAGGCCGTCCAGCGCCGGGTGGGCGCCGAGCACGCCCGCCACATCACCCGCGCCATGACCCGGGCCCTCGACCGGAGCCAGCTCGAGACGCTCCGGGACCTCAGCACCGCACTGCTCGAAGGGAGTCACCCATGAGCACCACCCCGCTCGACCTCGTGGTGGTCAGCGCCGGCGTCAGCGAGCAGTCGTCGACCCGGCTGCTGACCGACCGCATCGCGCAGAAGACGATCGACACGCTCCGGGACGCCGGGGTGCCCGCGACCGCGAGCGTGCTCGACCTCGGGCCGCTCGCCGTCGACATCGCCCGCGCCGTCGTCTCCGGATTCCCCGGCGAGGACCTGAAGCGCGCCATCACGCGGCTCGGCGCGGCGGACGGCGTCATCGCCGCCACCCCGGTCTACAAGGCCGGGATCAGCGGCCTGTTCAAGTCGTTCGCCGACGTGCTGGACAACGACCTGCTCGTGGCCAAGCCCGTGATCCTCGCCGCGACCGGCGGCAGCGCCCGGCACGCCATGGTGCCCGACGAGCAGCTCCGCCCGCTCTTCGCCTTCCTGCGCGCGATGCCGGTGCCCACGTCCGTGTACGCGACGCCGGAGGACTGGGGCTCCCCCGACCTCGGCAAGCGGATCGCGCGCGCGTCCACCGAGCTCGCGCTGCTGCTGCGCAGCGGCGTGGGCCGGGAGATCGCCGACACCGCCTGGGACGGGTACCAGCACCAGTTCTCGGGCAACGCGACGCGGGCCGAGCGGTCGGCCGCGGACGTCGACTTCACGACCGACCTCATGCGGCTCGCCGCGGGGGGCGGCCGCTGACCGGACGGTCCGCCGGTCCGGCGCCCCTGCAGCGGGCGCCGGACCGGCGGGAGGTCGAGCGGTTCGTCGGGCGTCAGACGCGCCTGCGGCCGACCAGGCCGATGATCAGGCTCGCCACGAGGACGATCACGCCGATCCAGATGAGGAACTGACCGATCTCGGTGGCGACACCGAGGATCACGAGGGCCACACCGATCAGGATGAGGATGAGCCAGCCGGGCATGTCTATCTCCTTCCACGCGCGGGCGCTGGGTCGCGCCGCGTTCTCTCGACCCTCACCCGGTTCGAGCTCACTCGCACGACGAAAAAGACAACGCGGTCAAAACGCACCGGCGCGGGTGCCGCCCGTCAGTTCTCGCGCGCGAGCACCGACTGCCAGTGCCACGGCTCCGGCACCCGCCCGTTCGGCTCCGCGAACGCCGGGTGGGTCCAGCCGTGATCCCCGGCGTTGGCCTTGAGCCAGGTGTACTGCACGGTGTCGAACGTCTCGACGCCGCCGCCGATGTCGACCGCGAGCCCGAGGCCGTGGTTGGAGCAGCCGGGCGGGGCGGCGATCGGCGAGGACGGGTCGTACAGCTCCTCCTGCGAGGCGTACGAGCGGTAGGCCGAGTTGATCGTCAGGTGCTGGCCGAACTCGGCCTGGAAGGCGGCGTCCAGCGCGATCAGCCCGTCCAGCACGTCCGCCCGTACGACGAAGTCGGGCGCCCACGGGATGGGCGCCAGCGCCTCGTCCGGCAGGAGCCCGCTGTCCGGGTCCCAGACCTGGTCGGGTGCGGGGCAGGTGACGGCGTCCTGCGCGGTGGTCAGCGCCTCCGTGGCCATGGTGATGACGGAGCGGCTCGTGGTCAGGTCGTGCTCGGCCTGCCCCAGGTCGGCCAGGTCGGACCCGGCGAGGGTGGCGTTCGCGGCGTCGTCGACCGCGGTGCCCGAGTCCAGGGCCTCCCGCAGCCGGGAGCGGACGTCGTCGTCGACCCCCTTGCCCTCCGTGGCCGCGTAGATCTTCTCGGCGCGCTTGCCCGCGCCCGCGAAGCTCTCGCGGGCCGAGGTGACCTCGCTGCGGGCGAGGTCCACCATCGAGGCCCGCACGGCGTCGGAGGCCGCGGCGAGGGACGCGGAGGAGTCCGCCGTGCCCAGGGTGAGCCGCGTGAGGAACGGCTCGTCCAGCAGGTCGTCGGCCTCCGCGATCTGGGCCGACAGCGCCACCCGGGTCCCCGGGTCGGCGACCCGCCCGGAAGAGGTGGCCAGGAGCTGCGTGGCGACGACGTTCTGGTCGCCGAGGTCCTCGACGTCCGAGACCAGGTACCAGGCGAGCCCGGCCAGGCCGAGCAGCACGACCACCACGATCGTCGCGGCGAGGGAGATCCGCAGTGCGCGCCGGCGGCGGGCCTTCGCCTCCCGCCGCTCTCTTGCCGATCCGTCGGCCTTCGCGTCCGTCGGTTCGGCGGGCGGCGCGGCGTTCGTCAAGGTCACGAGGCCAGAACCTACGGCACCCGGGAGGTACCCGCCGACCGATCAGGGGGTGAACTGTGCCACCTCGGCGCGATTGCGCGCCGGCTGCGCGGTCTGCCCGTCGGTCCCCACTAACGTGGGGCCCATGGGGTTCCGCACCTGGTTCGCACACCGCCCGCAGCAGGCCGTCCGCCGCGCCGTCCGCTCGCACCGCACCGACGCGGTGCTGGCCCGGGCCGCGCTGGTCACGTCCACGGGCGAGGCGTGGGCGTTCGCCACGCGCGCCGAGCTCCTGCTGATCTCCGCGCCCGAGGCGGCCACCGGCCAGGGTGACGCGGAGTCGCGGGGCGCCCCGTCCGTCGTCGTGCACCGGGAGTGGGCCGACGTGGACCGGGCGACCTACGACACGGACTCCAACGTGATCCGGGTGCACTGGGTGGACGGCGACGAGCCGACGCCGCTCCCGCTCGACGGCCGCCGCACCGTGCTGCCCCAGGTGCTGCGCGAGCGGGTGCAGTGGTCCGTGGTCCTGGCGGAACCGGTCAGGCTGCCGGGCGGGCGGTCCGCCCGCGTGGCGGTCCGGCGCCGGGTCGACGGCGAGCTGTTCTCCCAGGTGATCGGCGGCAGCGACGTCGACCTCGCGGACCCCGCGACCGCGGAGGCGATCGACGCCGCCGAGGCCCGGGTGCGCAGCGCGGCGGGACTGCCGGCCTGAGCCTGCTCAGTCCTGCGTGCCGCTCAGTCCTGCGGGACCACGCGCAACGTCGTCCCCACGACCGCCGGGCCGACCACGGTGTCGACGATGCGCTTCTCGTACTTGGCGTACTTGGCGCGGTAGACGTCGTCGAGCGGCGCGTGGACGCCGTCGTCCGGGACCTCGAAGCGGACGTCGCGCTCGACGCCGCCCACCCGGACCCGGCCGGTGCCCGAGGCCTTGGCGCGACGGAACCACCCGTTGTCCGGGCCGTAGGCGGAGCGGACGTAGACGTCGTCGCCCAGCCGCGCCGTCCAGATGATCACGAACGGGCGCAGGGTCCCGTCCGGCCGGTAGGACGAGACCTGCAGTTCGTCGGTGCCGTCGACCGTGTTCAGCTCCTGCTCGGTCCAGCTCATCGCTGCTCCTTCCGGGCGCCCCCGGGCGCCGCCTGCGCCGACCGCAGCGCACGGCCGGCCGTCTTCACGGTGCAACACCTCGGCGCACACGGGGAGTCCCTGGCGTGACCGGTAACGGCAGACCCCCCTTGGCCTGGTGCCGCCGGTCCGGGTCCTGGTCCTGGTCCTGGGCCTGGGCCGCGGGTCTAGCGTGAGACCGCGAACCCACTGCGAAGGAGACTGTCACGAT
The DNA here is from genome assembly GCF_040655935.1 of Promicromonospora sp. NPDC050262. Taxonomy (NCBI): domain Bacteria; kingdom Bacillati; phylum Actinomycetota; class Actinomycetes; order Micrococcales; family Promicromonosporaceae; genus Promicromonospora; species Promicromonospora sp. NPDC050262. The sequence continues at coordinate 672,891 of NZ_JBFAKX010000001.1, forward strand.
GCATCAGCGAACGCTCGGCCAGGGTCTGGAAGTCTCCGCGATCGGACTGGGCGCCATGGGGATGTCGGAGGGCTACGGCCCCAACCCGGGCACGCGCGAGGAGATGATCGGCGTGCTGCGGGGCGCCGTGGAGCGGGGCGTCACCCTCGTCGACACCGCCGAGGTGTACGGGCCGTACGTCAACGAGGAGCTGGTCGGTGAGGCGCTGGAGCCGGTGCGCGACCAGGTGGTGATCGCCACCAAGTTCGGCTGGCGCATCGAGGACGGCGCCACGGTGGGCCTGAACAGCCGGCCCGAGCACATCCGCGCCGTCGCCGACGCGTCCCTGCGGCGCCTGCGCACCGACGTGATCGACCTCTTCTACCAGCACCGTGTGGACCCCGACGTGCCGATCGAGGACGTGGCCGGCACGGTCAAGGAGCTGGTCGACGCCGGCAAGGTGCGGCACTTCGGGCTGTCGGAGGCGAGCCCGGCCACGATCCGGCGCGCGCACGCGGTGCACCCGGTCACCGCGGTGCAGAGCGAGTACTCGCTGTGGACCCGCGACCCCGAGCCGCAGGTGCTGCCCACGCTCGCCGAGCTCGGCATCGGGTTCGTGCCGTTCAGCCCGCTCGGGCGTGGGTTCCTGACCGGGGCGGTCGACGCGACGACGTCGTTCACCGCCGACGACATGCGGGCGTCGATCCCGCGGTTCACGGAGTCGAACCGGTCGGCGAACCAGGTGCTCGTGGACCACGTGCGCGCCCTCGCGGAGGCCCAGGGCGCGACGCCCGGCCAGGTGGCGCTCGCCTGGCTGCTGGCGCAGCAGCCGTGGATCGTGCCGATCCCGGGGACGCGGCGTCTTGGGCGGGTCTCGGAGAATGTGGGCGCTGCCGCGGTGGCTCTCTCGGCCGACGACGTGGCCGACCTGAACGGGCTGGCCGCGCGAGTCGGTGTGGAGGGTGAGCGGTACAACGAGGCGGGGATGGGGATGGTGGGGCGGTGAGGGTTGGTCGTCCGGTGTGAGCGGGCGGGCGGCGGTGCGGGGCCGGTGCGGAAGTCATGGTCTACCCAGTCATGGGGCCCGGAATCAGGGTGATTCCGGGCCCCATGACTGGGTAGACCGTGACATGCGCGCGGCGGCTGCGCGGTGTGATCGACGCCGCTCCCGCGCAGATCAGATATGAGTCGGGACTACCCCCGGGAACCTGTTAGAGTTTTCACCGGTCGCCCACCCGGTGCACGGGACGGGCGAACGCGATCCCGCGTAGCTCAGCTGGCAGAGCATCCGACTGTTAATCGGACGGTCGTTGGTTCAAGTCCAACCGCGGGAGCCGATCCTTCAATCGACCGAGGTCGTACCCACCGGGTACGACCTCGTCGCTTATCCCCCAACGAGCGGGCTCAGCGCCGAGCGCGACAAGCAGCAGCCAGACGCGGAACAGGTCCTTGGGCCGCAGATCGTCCGGCGAGTCTACGCGCTGGTACTTGGCGAACGTGTTGCGAGACCCGATCCCGGGTCCCAGCTCACGGTGGATCGACTCCACCGCTCCGTTAAGCCCCCGCGGGGCCCTGAACGCCGCGACGACGATGGCGTCGCCCCAGCTCACCTCTTGCGCGACGACGGTCACTTGTCGCCCTCCTTGTTCTCGAACCACCAGGTGTTGGGCCACTTGGGTGCGAACGTGTCGAACATGTTCGCCCAGGGCGTGTCACGGAGTCGGGCGAGGGCCTCAGTAGGCCGCTCAGACGGCGGCAAGCAGCTCCCGTCGCCCCAGAACTCCCCATGCACACCGACGAAGGTGAGCACCGCGAGGCACGCGCCGCAGAACGGCATGGCCTCGGCCTGCTTGGGCGGCAGCGGTTCGGCCGGCCCGCTCATGCACGCGGCCCGGCCGTCGTTGAGCGGCCAGTGAACCCGCGCCACCTGCTCAGTCTGTGACATGTCAGAAATGCTAGGTGGTCTGGTTTGACATGTCCAGCAATACCCTGCACGATCTGCGATATGGCAATTCGGACGACAGGTCAGTTCGTGCGAGAGCGCAGGGAAGAGCTGGGACTCTCACGCGAGCGGTTCGCTGTGGAGACAGAGGTGTCCGTGAGCACGGTCGTTCGGCTGGAGAACCACGATCAACTGCCCCGTGTCCCCGCACTGATCCGCATCGCGGCGGGCCTCCGTTGCTCGCTCGACGAGATCGCCGGGGTCTCCCGGTGAGGCGCGCGACGTCGCCGCGCCTGCTCAGCCAGGCGGCCCAGATGCTCGAGGACGGCGCTTCCTACAAGGAGGCGTCCCGCACGCTCGGCGTGAGCCACCGCACCCTCAGCCGGCATCTGCCGGGCCGGTCACAGTGGACCGACCCGAGCGAGGCCGGCCGGTTCGGCGCCACGATGCGCCGGTCAGGTGGTGCCCTGTGAGCGCCACACCCCCGAACCCCGCCGGCGCACCCGTGCCCACCCCGGTCGCGCCGGCGGGCTCCAACCTCGTCGGCCGCGCCGTCGTCGGCAAGACGCCGTACTGCCCGTCCGACCTGCCCAAGCCCTGGTACGCCGGCGTCTGGGACCGCGCGCAGGACGACTGGACCGTCGAGCCCGCCTGGTTCGAGACGTGGCCGGAGGCGTACGCGCACGCGGTCGGCCTCCACCACTTCCCGCTCTGGGCCGCCGAGCTACGCGCATGACCGCGTACGTCCCGGGCCGCTCGGCGCTCTCGCGCCAGCAGGCGGCCCGCGCACGGCGCTACGTCGCCGTGTACGCCGAGCGGTTCGGCCGCATCCCCCGTGAGGTCCCGACGACGGTCTACGTCGAGGACACGCCTGATCGTGAGGAACTGACGTGACCCGCACCAAGCCGCGCCGGGAGTACGGCAAGCCGTGGGACACCCCGCGCCCCGCGCCGTCGGCCGGGCACCGCACGTTCGATCTCGTCGTCGCGCTGTCCAACGCCGGATGGGGCGAGCTGGCCGGCCGCGAGATGCAGGGCGTGCGCTCGACGCTGCACGCCCTCGTCGCCGCGCTCCCCTACGGGTCCGGCGCCGGCAAGGCGACCGCGTACGACGTCGCGTCCCGCGCCGGCCTGTCGCTGAAGTGGACCGCCCGCTGCCTGCACATGCTCGAGGACCTGGGCGTGATCGAGTGGACGCGCGGCGGGATCACGATCGAGTCCGCGTCCCGCCGGCAGGGCCGTCCGGGCTGGTTCCGGATCGTCAAGCGGCGTCTCGTCGAGCTGGTCATGCTCGCCCGCCCGCTCAACGACGAGAAGACCCGCGCGTACCGCGCCGAGACGCTCGAGCGGATCCGGTCGATCAAGACTAAGTACACGCGCACGCGCCTGATGAACCAGACGCGCGGGAAGCAAAACCGCAGGTCAGAACATGTGGCACTGAGCAGTGACCCCACCCCCCTAGCGGGAGGGTCCGGAGGCACGCCTCCCCGCTCAGAGGATCTTCTTCCGTCTCAGGCACCCTCAGGAGCGGCTACGCCGCCCTCATCCGAGGCGCCTACGGCGCGCGGGGACGGTCCGGAGGTACCCGAGGACACTTCCGACCTCACGGGCTCGCAGAGGGCGCGTGCCGTGCTCGTGGCTGGCATGCGAGCCGCTGGGCGCGGCGACGCGTACGACGTCGCCCGCTGGCGCGCTCAGGGGCTGATCACGTGACTCGACCCGGGCCTGATGAGCAGGTCTGCGAGCACGGCTACGACACGTGGCGGCTGACGCGCGACAGACGGCCTCTGTGCCCGTTCTGCCGGCGTCTCGCCAAGCGCGAGGCGAACGAAACAGCGGCCCGGAGGGCAAGGTTCGCGCAGCCTCACCTAGACATTCCTGCTCTCGTCGCGCACGACGACAGCCTCAACGACAACGTCATCTCACTCACCGCCGCCCGCACACGCCGGCGCCGACCCAAGGAGATCTGATGTCCCAGCACCGCCCCGCACTGATCAACCCGGACACCCGGGGCGCTCTCGCCGTCGCGCTGCTCGCGACCGCCGCGCTCGTCGGGATCTCGTTCACGCTGTCCTACGCCGGCCTGTCCGCCCTCGCCCCGTGGGCCGCCGTGCCGCTCGCCCTCGCCCCGCTGATCCCCGTGTTCATCGACGGCGCGATCGGCGTCTACACCTACTCCGCCCTGGCGGCCAAGGCGCGGCGCGAGTCGGCCGTGCGCCCGTGGACGTGGGTCGCGCTCTGGACCCTGGTGTCCAGCTCGGCGAACGCCGCCCACGCGTGGAGCTACGGCCCCGGCGGCTGGGAGGGACTCGTGGGCGCCGTGCTCGCCGGCCTGTTCCCGATCGGCTCGCTGCTCGGCACACACGAGATCGCCGACCGGATGATCGGCCGGCCCGACGTCGAGACCGTGCAGGACGACGGGTACGAGCTGGCCGGCCCGCTGCACGTCGTCGACCTGGACCACGTGCGCGAGCGCTTCGAGAACGTGCGCAAGCCACGTAGCCGGCGCCCGTCCGGACGCGCCGCCCTCGCCCGCCGCGCCGCCGAGCTGCGCGCCGCGGGCAAGACCGTCCGCGAGATCGGCGCCGACCTGCACGTGAGCAAGTCCCACGCCCACACACTGATCAAGGAGGCCACGGCATGAAGCAGCGCCCGCCGAGCAACGACCCGGGGCGTCCGCCGAGAGGCCTCGCCTCCGGCTCGCTGGCGACCCCGTCGCCGGTGACTCCCGTGCACACGGCTGACGACGTGCTCGACGCCCGTCGCTGGTTCGTGTACGCGTACCTCGAGCGCGGCAGCGGCTGGTTCAAGGACGCAGAGACGGCCGAGAACCTGTTCGACTCGATCGCGTCGGGCTTCACCAGCGAGCACATCCGCTCGTGGGCGGAGTCCATGCGCCGGGCGGACGACGGCGTCGACGCCGTGGTGGACGTGGCCCGATGAACCGGGACCTGGCCTGGCTCGCCGTCGCCTACCTCGTGTTCGTCGCCGTCTGCGGCGGCGTCGGCGCGCTGATGGGCGTGGTCATCCGCGCCTGGCTGGGCACCTGGTGAGCGGGTGGGGCGGGCGCTCGGCGACGGCGCTGACGCGCCTGACGCTGGAGACCTACGGCACCACCTGCCACCTGTGCCTGCGGCCTACCCGGCTGGACGCACCGCCCCGCCACCCCGACCGCCCGTCCGCCGACCACGTCGTGCCGCGATCGCGCGGCGGCACCGACGCCATCGCGAACCTGAGGCCGGCGCACTACGGCTGCAACAGCCGGCGCGGCGACCGGCCGCTCACGCCCGAGCTGCTCGCCGAGTTCCGCAAGCCTCGAGCGGCCCCGCGCGCCACCGAGGACGCGCGCGCGTTCTTTGGCAGGGCCTGACGGAAACCCCGCTCGCCGTTCCCATCCCTCCCCGTGCCACCCCAACAATCGGGCCGCGCGGGGAGGGTCGCGCGCGTAGGAGAGTCCACCAAAAAACACGGATGAAAGGCCCGAGATGAGCGAGGAACCAGCGGTCCTGTTCGCAGATCCGCGCGATACGACCGAGCCCGGTCCGATCGAGCTTGCGGCCAAGCAGTCGATCGACGCGATGCGCGAGTTCGGCGCGATCGACGCCACGCACGCGCTCAAGATCGCGCTCATCATGGCCGGCTCCCGTGCCCTGGACCGCGAGTTCCACCGGGACAAGGTCACCGTCGCCGCGACCACGCTGTTCTCGCGCGTCGTCGACATCGCCGACGGACTACCCACCGTGCAGCAGGCGGTGTCCGAGCAGTTCGCCGCGCTGACGAAGTCGCTCCAGGATGCTGTCTGACGCGCCGCCGGCGCAGCGGATCCTCATGCCCGAGGACCTGCGCCGGCCCCCGCGCTACGCCACCCGGCGCAACCCCGAGCTGCGCACGCACGGCGGCAAGATCGGCGTGCTCGCGCGCGAGACCGGCAAGCCGTTCTTCCCGCACCAGCAATACATCATGGACGTCGGGACCGAACTCAACCCGCCGGGCTCGCGCCTGCTGTACCGCTACCAGCTCGTCGTGTGCGCGCTCCCCCGGCAGGTCGGCAAGACGACCATGCTCCGGCCGCGCACGCTCCACCGGCTGCTCTACCGCCCGAACACGCAGGTCTACATGACCGCGCAGCTCGGCAAGTACTCAGCGGACCGCTGGGAGGACCTGGTCAAGGACTACGAGGCGAGCCCGCTGATCAAGTCGTTCATCGACGTCAAGCGAGGTAAGGGCGACCAGCGGTGCACCCTGCCGAACGGCTCGTACGTCGCACCGTTCGCCCCGGGCCGCGACGCGCTGCACAGCACCACGCCCGCCGAGGTCGATGTCGACGAGGGCTGGGCGTTCTCCGGTGAGCGCGGCGCGGACCTGATGCGCGCCGTCCGGCCGGCGCAGATCACGCGGCGGGACCGTCAGCTCTGGATCTTCTCGGCTGCCGGCGACTCGTCGTCGGAGTGGTGGAACGCGCTCGTCGAGGCCGGCCGCAAGTCCGTCGACGACCCGAACTCCAAGATGGCCTACTTCGAGTGGTCGATGGATCCGGACGCCGATCCGTACGACCCGGCGTCGTGGGAGTTCCACCCCGGCCTGGACGGGCTCATCACGATCGAGGACCTGGTGGAGGAAGCCAAGCCCGAGAACAACTCGCACGGCGACTGGCTCCGCGGGTTCATGAACATCTCGACCAAGACCCGCGACAACACGGTGCTCGACATGAAGGTCTGGGACGGCCGCTCGGCGACGCTCGTCGCGCCCGACCCGGACTCCGTCGCGTACGCGTACGACGTCGCGATCGACCGCACGTCCGCGTCGATCTACGCGGCCTGGCGCGACGAGACCGGCCGGATGAACCTCAAGGTCTACAAGACCGGCGAGGGCGTCAAGTGGCTCGCGCCCGAGGTCCGGCGCATGAAGGACGACGGCCTGACCGTGGTCGCTGACGACGGCGGCCCGGCGCGCGCGGTCACGCGGCAGCTCGAGCGGCAGGGCTACGACATCCCGACCCTGACCGGCAAGGACTACGCCACTGCCTGGACCGGGTTCAAGGAGCTGGTCAACGACGGCCCGTTCGCCCACGACGGGTCGCCCACACTGCGCGCCGGGCTCGAGGTCGCCGTCGAGCGCGGCGGCGCCGGCGACAACCCCGCGCCCTCGCGGAAGTACTCGCTGGGCCCGATCGATTCCGTCGTCGCCGCGGTCGCCGCGGTCTGGCAGGCGGACAACAGCTCCGGTCTGTTCATCGGCTGACCGGCAAACGCCACCCCCAAGATTCCGCCGTGGGAATCATGCGGAGGGTCGGCGACTGGCTCGGCGTCGAGGCGCGGTCCGAGGGACCGGCGGCCGGCGTCGTCCCGCCCGCGCGCACGTCCACCACGGTCACCCCGGACTCCGCGCTCACGATCGTCGACATCTACCGCGCTGTGCAGATCCACACCACGGCCGCGATGCAGCTCCCGATCGATGTCGAGCGCAACGGCCGCGTCGTCGAGTCTCCGTCGCTCGTGCTCACTCCGAACCTGGACATGCACCGCAGCGCGTTCATCGAGCTGACCGTGAGCAGCCTGGCGCTGCACGGGAACGCGTTCTGGCGCCGGGAGCGCGCCGGCACCGGCACCGCCGTTGTGAACCTCGAGCCGCTGAACCCCAACCTGGTCACCGTGCGCGAGGACCTCAAGGGCCGGCGCACGTACTACTACGACGGCAAGACGTACACGCGCGCCGAGATCCGCCAGCTCGAGCTGATGCGCGTCCCCGGCAAGTGCGCCGGGCTCGGACCGATCCAGGCCGGCCGCCGCGTGCTCGAGGGACACCAGGACGTAGCCGGCTACGCGGCCGGCTGGTTCCGCGATGGACAGGCGCAGCCCAACGGCGTGGTCTCCACCGACCAGAAGCTGAACGCCGCGCAGGCCAAGGAGTACCGCGACCAGTGGAACGCCGGCGCCGACGGCGGCGTCCGGATCCTCGGTGGCGGGCTGAAGTACACGCCGATCCTGCTCAACCCCGAGGACGCACAGTGGCTCGAGAACCGGGCGTTCAACACGCTCGAGTCGGCCCGCCTGATGGGTGCGCCAGCGTCGCTCATGCTCGCCGCCGTCGAGGGCTCGTCGATCACCTACCAGAACGTCGAGCAGGACTGGATCGGCTACGCCCGGTTCACCCTCATGCGCTACCTGCGCGAGATCGAGGAAGCCCTGTCCGCCGAGATCCCGCGCGGGCAGACCGCCCGGTTCAACGTCGAGGGCCTGCTGCGCTCCGACACCCTCACCCGCTACCAGTCCTACAAGCTCGCTCTCGACCCGACCACCGGATGGATGCGCCCGTCCGAGGTCCGGACGCTCGAGCACCTCGCACCCATGGAAGGAATCGACGATGAGCGACCTGCTCGCCCCGCCGTCACAGCCGGCACCGAGTGACGCGCTGTGCGTCCGCGAGGTCCAGTTTCGGGCCGCCGCCGTCGGCGACGACGACGCGTGGGAGTTCTCCGGCATCGCCGTCCCCTGGGACGAAGAGACCGAGGTGTGGGACCTGTACGACGGACACATCCGCGAGAGGTTCGCTCGCGGCTCGGTGACGCTCGACGCGAACGCCAAGTTCATCTACCGGCACGGCGAGGTGGTCGGGCGGATCACCGCCGGCAGGGACACCGACCGAGGCTTCGAGATCACCGCGCGCATCTCTCAGACCACGCTCGGCCGAGACGTCTACCAGCTCATGCGCGACGGCGTGATCGACCGCCTGTCCGTCGGGTTCCGTCCGATCAAGCAGGAGCGCGAGGAGCCCAGCGACCCCGGCGGCCTCCCCCTGATCACCCGTACCGAGACCCTCGTCCGCGAGGTCTCGGGCGTCCCCTTCCCCGCCTACGACGGCGCGACCGTCGACAACGTCCGCCACGCCCACCCACCCAAGGAGAACCACATGACCGCCACCACCGAGGAGCGTGCGGACGTCACCGAGCTGCGCGCCCACGTCGACGAGATGGACCGCCGGTTCGAGCTGCTCGTCACCCAGCTCGAGCGCCAGGGCGACGACGAGAACGCCGCGCCGCCCGTCACGTTCCGCAGCGCCGGCGAGCTGCTCAAGGCCGTCGTCTCGGGCGACGAGGCCGCGCAGCGCGAGTACGTCGCCTGGAAGGAGTACCTCACCGAGCGCGACTGGAACCCCGCCGGCGCGACCACCGCGGACAGCGTCGTGCACAACGGTTGGGTGGGCGACCTGTCGCGCATCCCCGGCGCGCAGCTCGGCATCCGCGGGTTCTTCGCCGGCGGCGTGCTGCCGGCCGAGGGCAACTCGATCGAGTGGGCGCGCGTGACCGCGAACACGATCGACGTCACGCAGCAGGCCGACCAGGGCGACACGCTCGCGTTCGGCAAGGTGACCATCGCGCCGGCCACCTCGCCCGTGAACACCTACGGCGGCTACACGCGCCTGTCCCGACAGGTGATCGAGCGCTCCAGCGTGAACTACCTGAACACGTCGCTGCTCGCCCTCGACGTCGCCGCGGCCAAGCGGCTCAACGCCGGGTTCCGCACCGCCTACGAGACCGCCGCCGCGGCCAACGCCGCCGCCGGCAACAACCGCGTCATCCTGCCAGCCACGATCGACACGCCCGCCGAGGTCACCGTCGACCACCTGATCGACCTGGTGATCGACGGCGCGGAGAAGTTCGAGGACTCCGCCTGGGAGATGCAGGCGCTGCTCGCGGACAAGCCGTGGTTCAAGATCCTCGCCAAGATCAAGGACCCCGTGTCCGGCGAGCGGCTGATGAACGTCTACGGCGAGGGCGTCAACCAGGTCGGCAGCCTGAACCTCCCCGGGATCTCCGGCAACATCCTGCGCGTCCCGGTGATCCCGAACTTCAAGCAGGTCACCCCGGCCGCCGCCGCCGGCGCGTGGTCCGGCCTGTCGTTCGCGAACGGCAACGCGCTACGCACCTACGCGAACGCGCTGGCGAACCTGAACGACGAGGACATCACGACGCTGTCCAAGGACTACAGCGTCTACCGGTACGCCGCGTTCGCGTTCGAGCAGCAGGACGCGCTCGTCCCGGTCGTGTACGGCGCCGGCGCCTGACCGATGCCCCTGCCGATCCTGCCCGACGGCGGCGCCCGCGTACTCGCGTACGTGGGCGCCACCGCCGCGCCCGATGACGCCACGTTCGCCGCGGAGAAGTACCTCGAGGCGCACGCGCTCGTCGTGCAGCTGCTGCTCGCGGCGGACGGCACGGACCTGTTCGACAAGCTGCCCGAGCACGTCCAGACCGACGTGCTCCCGCAGCAGGTGCTCGAGGTCGCGTCCAAGCTCTGGCTGCGCCGCAACGCACCGAACGGGCAGATGCAGTACGACATGGGCGGGACCACGGTGCTCGCGCCGCTGGACCCGCTCGTGACCGTCCGACCGCTGCTCGAGCCCTTCCTCCCGGGCGGGTTCGCGTGACGCCGGCCGAGGCCCGCGCGAACCTCGCCGCCGCGCTCGACGGCCTGACCATCGGTGAGCCCGAGCAGCCCGTCACGGTCCACCCACGGCAGCCGTCCCGAGTCACGCCACCGTGCGTGATCCTGACGCCGGCCGACCCCTGGATGGACACCACGGAGGACCTCCCGTACGGGGCCGCGTGGTTCCGGTACACGGCGCAGGTGATCGTTCCGAACGGGACGCTCGAGGCCGTGTCCGACGACCTGGACTCGCTCGTCGGCTCGGTCATCCTGGCCGCGCTGTCCGCGCCCGGCGAGTGGCACATGGACAGCGTGTCCGCCCCGGACCCCACCCTGATCAACGACCAGCCCTACCTCTCTGCGGACGTCGCCCTGTCCGCCCCGTTCACCCTGTGAGGACGACATGACCCACACCATCCTGAACATCAAGCGCGCGACCCTCACGATCGATGCCGTGGACTGCGCGGACGCCGCGACGGACGCGAACCTCGCGCTCACGGACACCGTCACCAACTGGCAGCCGATCAGCGGCAACGACCAGACCGACCTGGGCGACGCCGTCGAGGTGATCAACGTGTCGTTCGGACAGGACCTGTCCAGCGCGGACACCTGCCACGCGACCCTGCTCGCTGCGCACGGTCTCGTCGTCCCGGTCGTGCTCAAGCCGACCGGCGCCGTGACCCACCCGTCCGTCACCGCGCTCGCCCGGGTCGGTGCCGTGTCCGCCGTGGGTGGCGCCCGCGGCGTCGCGACCGCGACGTGCGTCCTGCACGTCCAGAAGGAGGACGGCGGCGTCGGTGCCGTGGTCACCGCGGCGGACGGCACCCAGGTCTACCCCGCACCCGTCACGCCGTGATCGTCGACGGACAGCGGCTGTCCAAGGAGCAGCTCCGCGCTGTCCGTCGCGCGTTCGCGTCCCTGCCGAAGGACCTCAAGGCCGATCTGCGCCGCGCCCAGCGTGAGCAGGTCGGCCAGATCTGGAAGCGCGAGATGGACGCGGCCCGCATGCGCGGCGACGTCGTCCCCCAGCAGCGTGACCTGTTCGCCGTCGGGACCCGCGTCCGGGCCGGCCTGCCGATCGTGCTCGTCGCCGGTGGCTCCCGGCGCCGGATGCGGGGCGGCGGTTCGCCGGCGGACCTCGCCCGGCCCATGGAGTTCGGCACCGCCCGACGGCAGAACCGCACCCGGTACTTCATGCGGACGCCCGCCGGCCGTGTCGCCGTCACCCGGCACGCGGCCCGGCAGCTCCGCCTCACGAGGCGCTCCGGGTACGTCGTCCACCCGGCCGTCTCGCAGACCATCCCCCAGGTGATCGGCCTGTGGGTCACCCAGATAGCAGGACGCCTGCTCGACGCCACCCAGGGGAGGACCCGGTGAGCAAGCCCATCGAGATCAAGCTCGACGCTGAGACCAGCGGCGCCGAGGCCGGCGCGAGCCGCGTCGCGGACGCGCTCGGCAACGTCGAGGACGCTCTGGACCAGGTCACTGACGCGGGCAAGGACAACACCCGCGTGCTGGACGACATCGCGGACAAGAGCGACGACGCCGCCGATTCGCTGGACAAGATCGGCGACGCGGCCAAGGACGCCGGACGCGAAGCGGACACCCTTGATCGCGACTTCACCAAGGCGCTGGACAACGTCGCGGACGAGGCCCGCAAGGCGGGCGATGACATCGGGGACGGTGTCCGCGACGGCACACGCCGAGCGAGTGATGGACTGGACGACTTCAAGGACGAGGCCAGCGGCACCGCTCGGGAGGGCGCAGCCTCGTTCACCGGCGAGTGGGACGACGTCGGCGACATCGTGCAGGAGACCCTCGCGAACGCGTTCGCCGGGTTCGGCCCGGTCGGCGCGGCCGCCGGCATCGCCGCCGCCGTCGGGTTCGGTGTGCTCTACAGCAAGATCCGCGAGGAGTCCGAGAAGTCCGAAGAGCGCGTGGACGAGATGTTCGACGCGTTCCTCGAGTCGGAGGGCAGGTACCTCGGTGACAGCTACGTGCTCGAGCAGATGAAGGCGATCTCCAAGGGCACCGACGACGCAATCACCTCGGTCGACGCCCTCCAAGCGATTGCCAGCGCGACCGGCCGGGACATCAAGGACGTCACGTACGAGTACATCGCGGGCACGCTCGACTACGACGCTGCGCTGCAAGATGTCCAGGACCAGATCAACGCGAACGGCGGCGCGCTGACCGCCGAGGGCCGGATCTTCAACAAGACGTCTCTCGAGGCGATCGACGCCCTGCACAAGCAGCGCGACGAGATCGGCAAGGGCACCGACGAGTGGTCCAGGTTCAACCGCATTGGTGGCGCGGACCTGCACAAGAAGATCGATGTGGACGACGAGGGAACCGCCCGCGACACGCAGCGCAAGATCAACAGCATCAAGGGCAAGGACGTGCCCCTGCACCTGTACGTCCCGCAGGCGTCCATCAACGCCGTCTACAACACGGTCGCGGGCATCCGGCTCCCCGCCCTGACTGTCCAGGTGCGCTACGGACAGGCGGCCGTCTGATGGGGCGGCTGATCGTCGGCGCCACGGAGCTGGACGTGACTGTCCTGGACGCGTCCTCGCTGTCCAACCCGGGCCGCTCCGTCCCTCACTTCCCGATCGGTGGCGGCAAGCCCGACGTGACCGTCCGCGCGTCCAGCGGCCTGGCCGGCACGCTCGAGTTCCTGTGCCGGGACGCCGCGACGGCAGACGCCGTGTACGCCGCGCACCTGGACGGGCAAGTCCTCACCCTGGACAACTGGGAGCGGCAGAACATCGTTCTCGACCCGCGGGCCACCGCGGCGGGATCATGGGTCGGCACGTTCGGCACGGGCGGCGCGGGCACCGAGACCATGGTCACCGGCGCCGTCGACGGTCCGCTACTCCCGGACGGTACTCGGCCCACGACGTACGCCCGCTACACCTTCACGACAGGCAATACCAGCGGGTCACCAGTCGGTGGTTACTCGGTAATCGACCCACCGCCCACTCCCGGCCCGTTCGCGGTCGGCCTGGCGTTCGGCGCGGCGCTGTACGCACGCCCGTCCGTCGCGGTGGCGAGCGCGTTCCCGTACGTCTCTCAGCAGGTGGCCGGCGGCGACGCCGCGAACGTGAACCTCGCGTCGGCATCCCTGCTGGCCAACGTCTGGACACGGATCGGCGGCGTCGGCGCGTTCACCGTGGAGGCTCAGACGGTCAACGCCATAGGCGTGGTGCTGGCCAACAAGAACATGCCCACGGGCGGCACGCTGGACGTCGTCGCGGCCATGGTCGACCCGGGAGCCACGACCCTCCGCGACCACTTCGACGGCGCGACGCTCGACTCGGCATCGCTCACCAACGAGTGGTCCGGCCCGGCGAACAACTCGGTGAGCTACCAGTACCGCCGACCCGCCATCGCGTTCACGTACATGTGCATCGAGGGCGCACCCGAGATCCCCCACCGGCGCGGCCGGCACTGGCTCGTGCGCGTGTCCGGCGTCCAGGAGGTGTGAGAGATGGCCGTCGAGACCCACGTCGTCACGGCGACGATCGACCCGGGCGGCCTGAACCTGGTCGCCCCGATCAGCGGTGGCACGCTCACCACCGACGCGTCCTGGGTCCCGTACCACCAGGGCCAGGTCACTGTGCCGATGGGCATCGGTGACATCGGCGCGGCAACCCTGGACGTGCTGCCTGTCCGGATCGACGCGTCCGTGGTCGGCAACCCAGACGCGACCGAGCAGTGGAACCTGCACGCCCGGCAGGTCCGCAAGGACTACCTGGCCGACACCTACACGATCGACGTCGCGTCGGCCGAAGCGCTCGTGCAGGACTGGGGCGCCAACACCAGCTCGACCGCGTTCGCCGCGGACCGCGACCTCAGCCTGATCTGCCGCGACATCCTCCGCATGGTGCTCGGCAACCCCACGCTCAACGTCGGCGTCGACACCGCCGGCCTGCAGATCGACAACACCATGCGGGTCTGGACCGCGGGCACCCCCGCCTGGGACTACCTCGCGGAGATCTGCAACAGCATGAGCGGCCGCACCCTGTCGCCGACCGCGTTCGGCAGCTGGCAGATCCGGCCCGCCGAGGCGTTCGACGTAGCTCCGGTCAACATCCCCAACCCGGAGGACGCCCTGTCCTACGTCGAGGAATGGTCCCGCAACGGCGACTTCGCCGACGCCGTCACCGTCCAGTTCACCGGCGGCGACCCGAGCTACACCACGATCGCGGTTCCCGGGTCATCGCCCGCCGTGTCCGTCCAGGTCGAGGTCAAGCGGTTCGGCACCGCCTACTTCCCCACGACCGCCACGGCCAAGCCCGCACTGTCCAAGGCGCTGGACACCACCACGACCGTCTCTCGCGACCACCCGGCCGACCGCCGGGACCTGTACGCGAGCTTCGTCGAGCACCGCCGTCGCAACCTGGGCTACTTCCTGACCTGGCGCACCCTGTCCCACTACGGCGTCCACCCCCGCTCCGCGATCGGCGACACCGAGATGTTCATCGACCGCGTCACCCACGACTTCGGCACCAACGAGATGAACGTGTCCGCCCGCCTGCCCTACAACGGAGACCCCGTCTGATGAGCTACTTCCTCGCCCCCGCGCTCGCCCAGCTGCGCGACCAGGTCAACGCACGCTACCCCCACCGGGACCGGACCTCGGACGGGTGGATCGGTGACGCCTCGCACGCCGCGCGGCCGTCCGACCACAACCCGGATTGGTCCGCCGGCGGGATCGTGCGTGCGCTCGACCTAGACGAGGACATGGTCGTGGGCCTGTCCTACGCCGGCGAGGCGCTGCCGCTCGCCCGGGCGCTGCTGTCCGACCCACGCACCCGCTACGTGATCTACGAGGGTGCTTGGTCCTACGGCAAGCACGTGCCCGACGTTCTGCACGGCTGGAAGCCGTACACGGGTCCCAACGCGCACCGGCACCACATCCACATCTCCGTGCGTGACGTAGCCGGCTACGACCTCGACGCCCGCCCCTGGGCGCTGACCGACACCACAACACAGGAGGACGACATGACCCCCGACGAGTCCGCCCGACTCAAGGACGTCGAGAAGAACGTCGGCGAGATCGAGACCATCGTTCGCCAGCTGCGGGAGAAGGCGACCCGCACGGAGGCTCGGATCGTCGCGCTGAAGACGATGCCGGTCACCGTCGACATCGACGCGCCCGTGCTCGCCGATGCGTTCGGCGAGCTGCTCAAGACCCTGCCCGCCGCGACCGCGAAGGCCGTCCTCGACGGCGCCGCGGCCCGCCTCAAGTCCTGACCCGAGGAGAACCCATGAAGATGCCCAGCCCCCGGTCCCGGCGCTACCTCTACCGCGCCGGCATCGCCGGTCTCGCCGTGCTCGGCGTCTACGGCCTCGTGAACAGTGAGGAGATCGCGGCATGGTCGATCCTCGCCGCCGCCCTGCTCGGCATGGCCGACGCGAACGTCGAGAAGACCGAGTGACGGAAGACATGACCCTGGGCGAGATCGGGCGCACGCTCAAGCGCCTGGACGAGGGGCAGAACACCCTCATCTCGCGGTTCGACCTGCTCGCGCAGATCTACGTCACCCGCGCCGAGCACGCCGTCACGGCCTCCGCCCAGGGCAAGGACATCGACGAGCTACGCGCCGAGCTGCACGCCCGCCGCGTCCCGTGGCCGGCGGTCGCCTCCGCGATCGTCGCGATCGGCGCGCTCAGCCTGAGCATCGTCCAGCTCGTGACCTAGCAGTCACCCTCGGTCCCGAGCCTCGCGTTGAACATCTCGCACACGCGTTCGTCGCTCGCACGCTGTTCCTGGTAGTAGCTCACGCCCAGGACCAGGCCCACGACGACCGCGATACCGATCCCTATGAACAGCAGCACCCGGAGGAACCGCGCGTCTGCCTCGTCCTGGTCAGTGATCATGCTCGGATCCTAGGCGCCAGAACCGCACCACCGGCGGGCATACCGGGGCGAAATACGGGTGATCCCGGGTCGGCATAGCCGGCCCGGGATCACGGGTTACGTCAGGCCGCCGAGCGGGCAACGGCATACAGGGAGTCCATCGGTAGCTGGATGTACCGCATGGTCGTCTCGGGCTTGGCGTGCCCGAGCAGCCGGCCCACGGCGAGGATGTCGCGCGTGCCCCGGTAGGCGGCCGTGCCGGCCCGGTGGCGCAGGGTGTGCGCCGTCCAGTGCGCCGGCAGCAGCTCGGACAGCAGCTTGGACACGTAGCCGGGCGACAGGTGCCCGTCCTGCCGGCCCGGGAACAGCCACCCGCCGGCCTGCCGGATCGCCGCCTGGAGGTCCTCGTCGAGCACCGGCACCCACCTCTCCTTGCCCCCCTTCCCGACGACGAACAGCAGGTCGCCGTCCAGCCGCGCGCTGTTCACCAGCGCCATCTCGCCCACGCGCAGCCCGCAGTGCCCGCCGAGCAGCAGCAGCCACCGGGACCGGCCCGGCGGGTGCCCCGCGAGCAGCCCGTCCAGGATCGGATCCGGGATGGGCCGGGCGACGCCGGGCGGCACCCGCACCGCCGGCAGCAGCAGTCCGGGGTCCGGGTCGATCAGCCCGCGGGCGTGCATCCAGCGCGTGAAGCCCCGGAACACGCTGGCGGCGCTCCGGATGGTTTCCGCCTCCCACTCGCGCCGCGAGGTCAGGGCGCGCTCGAGGATGCGGATGTTGAGGCTGAACGGGTCGCGTGCGTGCCTCTCCAGGTGGCGCAGGTAGTGCGCGTGCAGTCGAACTGTCATCGGACGACGGCCCGCGGCCCGGAGACTGTCGAGATAGTCCCGGACCACGGGCCGCCAGATAGATGCCTCGGTCATATTTCGATCACACGCCCAATACCGTGCAGGTGGATGAAAATGACGCAGACACGCCGATAACCGATTTCAGATGACGAAACGGTTGATGCACGGACATGCACTAGACCGACGTCGCTTCCAGCTCGCCGCGTCCGGCACGCTCCAGCTCGTCGGCCGCGAACATGACCGCACGGCCCGCGACCTGCACCCGGACCGGGTACAGGCCGGCGTCGCGCACCTCGAGCACAACGCCGGCCTTGCCGTGGTGCGGGTGGGGCGCGCCGTTGGCGAGCGTCGCGGCGACGACGCGCACGTCGTCGCCGCGCTCGAACCAGGCGGTCACGCCGGCACCGCCCGCAGGCGCCGGCCGTGCTCGTCATCGTGCGGCATGGGCGGCTCGACCACTTCCAGCTGCCGCCACGACACTCGGCGAGTGTTGCCCCGCGCGTCGCGGACGCGGATGTACGCGTGGCTCTCGATCGCCTCGATGGTGACCTCTTCGCCCTCGGACCCGCCGCGGGTGATCCGTGCGAGCGCGCCGTCCTCGAGCCCGAGCGCGGCCATCTTCGCCTGGTGGTCCCGCCAGCGCCGGGCCGTGAGCCGCCCACGCGCCTGCTCGAGCAGCTCGACGCTGCGGGCGTACCGCCGGGCGCGCGGCATGTCCCCGCGCTGAACGGCCCACACGGTCATGCGCATCAGCTCGTCGCCGGCGCGCGTCAACGCGTCGAACGCCGGCGATCCGTCGCCGCCGACCAGGGCGACATGCCGCCGCGCCTCGCGCAGCGCGTTCGCGGCGAACTGGCGTGCGTCCCGCTCGACGGGGCTCCGGCGGGCGCTCATGCCGCCACCTGCCCGTCAGCCAGGCGCAGGTACCGGCCGTAGGAACCGCCCTTGACCTGCGGCTGGACATAATCGGACGGTCGTTGGTTCAAGTCCAACCGCGGGAGCCGGAACGAGGCTCTGAATCCCCCTTTGACGTGGGGATTCGGGGCCTCGTCGTTTCGTAGTCAGCCCTGATCAGAAGGGCTGCGCGTTCACTAGTCGGCTCTCACACGTCTGGTGTCGTATGCCCACATCGCGATCTCGACGCGGTTGCGGGCGCCGAGCTTGGTCATCAGCGATGCGACGTGGGTCTTGACCGTGCTCAGGCCGACGAAGAGCACGGTGGCGATCTCGGCGTTGGTCCGGCCCCGCGCCACCAGCGCGAGCACCTCCTCCTCGCGCTCGGTGAGCGGGTCGATGGGCTGGACCGGTACCACCGGTGCCTGGTCGGCGAAGGTCGCCAGCAACCGGCGGGTGACGTTGGGGGCGATGAGCGCGTCCCCGTTGGCCGCCGCGTGGATGGCCTGCACGAGGAGCTCCGGCCCGGCGTCTTTGAGCAGAAAGCCGCGGGCGCCGGCGCGTAAGGCGCCGAGGACGTACTCATCGAGGTCGAAGGTGGTGATCACGATGACCGCCATCGGGTCCGCCACGTCTGACCCGGCCAGGCGCCGCGTCACTTCGATGCCGTCGAGCCCCGGCATCCGGATGTCGACGAGGAGGACGTCGGGACGCAGCCGGGTCGCCAGGTCGAGCGCTGCGAGCCCGTCGGCTGCCTCCCCCACGACCTCGAGGTCGGGTTGCGCGCCGAGAATCATCACCAGCCCGGTCCGGACCAGGTCCTGGTCGTCGGCTACGACAACACGGATGCTCATGCCGGCGCCTCCACCGGCAGCACAGCCTCGACCACCCAGCCACCCTCGGGCCCCGGCCCCGCCGAGAGCGATCCGCCGAGGAGCTTGGCGCGTTCGGCCATGCCCAGCAGGCCGAACCCAGGCTCCGGGGCTGGCCCCGGCTCGGTCTGTCCATCGTCGCTGACACGCAGCCTGACGGCGTCGCCCTCCCGCCGTACGTCGATCTCGACGCGGGTCGCGCTCCGGGCGTGCCGTACGGCGTTGGTCAGCGACTCCTGCGCGAGCCGGTAGAGCGCGGCGTCCACGGGTCGTGCCAGCCGGGTGAACGGACCGTTCAGCGAGACCTCGACGGTGGGCGTCGCATCGGCTCGCGCCAGAGCCGGCAGGTCCGCGACACCCAGCTGCGGTGAGTAGGCGACGGCTTCCTCCTCACGCAGCACCCGCACCATGGATCTCATCTCCGCCAGGGTTCGCGACGCTTCGGACTCGATCGCGGCCAGGACCTCGGCAGCCTTCTCGGGCTGGATGCCGGCGACCACGCCACCGGCCTGCGCCTGCACCGCGATGGCCGAGACGTGGTGGGCCACGGTGTCGTGCAGCTCGCGCGCCAGCGCCACCCGCTCCTGATTGCGGATCTCGCGCCGTTGGCGATGCCAGAGGTCCGCGCGGTAGCGGAACACCGCCGCGAGAGCGACGAACAGCAGCAAGAGGACGCTCCCGCCGAAGACGTCGGCCCAGCCCGCGGAGGAGGCGTACGTCCCCAGCGCGACGACGACTGTCACGAACGCCGTCCCCAGGACCATCTCCCGTCCCGAACCCCACCGCACGAGGGAGTAGAGCAGGATCAGGACGGCCATCATGGAGTAGAGGCCGAGGTCCTCGGCGTGCGCAGTCAGCTGCAGGACCGAGAGCAGCCCGGCGACGCCCCACCCGACCAGGGCGGCCATGAGGGGGCGAGCCCGCCGCCAGAGCAGGGCAGGCACCAGCACCAGGGCGAGCACCGTCACAAGGGGTCGCCAGGCCAAGCCCGGCCGAACGATGCCCTCGACCAGGGCGGCGGCCGCGAACACGCCCACCAGCAGCCAGTCGAGCCGACCGATGGGTGGGGCGTCAGCAGGCCGCGGCTCATGCCAGATGGAGCGCCGGAAGGTGACCACGGCTCCAGCCTAGGGATCAGCGTGCCTCGGCGTACCGGCCGAAAGCACGAGAGAGAGACCATCCCATCGGCCAGGTGACCTCCGGCCTCCGGGCCGGTGCGCACGCCGCCGAGCTCAGCGAGCGTGGACCTACCGATCCTCACCACGACAACGGAGCCCACAATGAGCACACGGCAGCCCACCACCACACTGGAAGACCAGCGGATCCCGGTGAGAGCCAAGCTCGCCGCAGCGTGGACAAGCTTCATGTTCCTGTACGCCTACGTGGACATTCTCGGCTTCTTCACGCCCGGCATCGTCGAAGACATCCTCGACGGCCGGGTCTTCGAGTTCGACCTCTCCCAGACCTTTTCGACCACGGCGCTGACCCTCATGGCCATCCCGATCTTCATGATCGTGCTGTCGATGACGCTGCCCGCCCGCGCGACCCGCATCGCGAATCTCGTCGTGGCCGCGCTCTACGTCCCCGTCACGGTATTCAATGTGGCGGGTGGGTTCTGGCTGTACTTCTACGGCCTTGGTGTCGTACTGGAATTGATCGTTCTCGCCCTCATCATGAGGTGCGCCTGGACCTGGCCCCGCACCGCACAGTCGGCGAACAGGGCGACCAGCCCAAACCGTGAAGGCGTTCGCGCCCAGCAGCAAGCGTGAACCAAGTGTCCGTCCTGGGAGGGCGAGGCCACGATCACCATCGGTGACGAGACGGTCGTCGCCCAGGCCGGCGACACCGCCGTCGTCCAGCCCGACGTCTGGCACGGCTTCACCAACACCGGGACCGGGACGCTGCGCATGATGTGCATCCACGCCTCGGACACGATGATCCAGGAGAACCGCTGATGTCCCAGGGGCCTATGCGAGCCGCATGAGCCCCGCCGCCGTCGTCCGGAAGCCGCAGGCGTCGAGGTAGAACCGCGACCGGTCCTCCTCGAAGTCGACGTGCAGCCACTCACAGCCGTGGTCGCGGGCGGCGTCGGCGGCCGCCGCGACCAGCGCTCGCCCGATGCCCCGTCCCTGGTGCTCGGGGTCGACGACCGTGTCGAGCAGCACCGCGTGGGCCCCGCCGTCGCCGATCACGTTGACGAACCCGACCAGGTTCCCGGTCGGATCGGTCGCCGTGACCCAGGTCAGGCTGTGGCGGGCCAGGCGCTCGGACCACGGCGTCACCGCATCCGACGGGCTGGCGAACGCGCGGTCGTGCAGCGCTGAGAGGTCGGCGTCGTCGACCGGGCCTCGGAGAACCAGGGTCATGTCCATCGCGGCACCCTACGTCGGGCCCCGGGCAACCCGAGGTCAGTCCCGCAGGCGGTTCGCGCGACGTCGGACTCCCCGACCCGGCGCAATGCCACCCGGAGATCGCCCGCGACGATCGCGTCGTGGTCCACCACCGCCACCGTCATGCCGACGTGCCGTGCGGCCTCGGCCTCCTGCGCGAAGTGCTCATCAGGGACTCGGGGCGCGAGCGGGTCGGACGGGACCAGGAGCAGAGGCGAGGGCACTACCACCGCCTCCGCACCGTCCCCTTCGGCCCGCTCACCAGGCTCGCCGCCGGCACGTCGTCGGCCACCACGGCCCCCGCCGCGACGACGGCGTCGCGTCCGATGCTGACGCCGGGCAGGATCGTCGCGCCGGCGCCGATCCACACGTTCTCGGCCACGTCGATGGGCGCGCCGGTCAGCCAGGCCCGCCGCTCCTCGGGGTCCACGGGGTGCCCCATCGTGATGAAGGTGACCTGGGGCGCGACCATCGTGCCCGCGCCCAGCCGGATCCCGGCGTAGTCCAGGAACGTGCAGCCCTGGTTGACGAACACCCGCTCGGCCAGGTCGAGGCGGAGGCCGTGGTCCGTGTAGAAGGGCGGGTAGACGGTGACCCGGTCCGGGAGCGGGCGGCCCAGGATCCGCTCGAACAGGGCAGCCTTGCCCGCCTCGTCGTCGAACGGGAGCATGTTCAGGCGCGAGGTGAGCGCCGTGACCTCCATGACCCGCTCGTGCATGGCTCTGAACTCAGGTCCCAGGACGCGTTCGCCCCTGGCTTCGAGCTCCGGATCGTGGATGCGCAGGAAGCGGTCGCCGGTCACCGGACGATTGTGGCGCACCGGAACCCCGTCCGGTCTCGGAACCGCTCCGAACTCACCCAGGACCCCTGTGAACTGGCCCAGGATCAACAGTGAGAAAAACTGCTTCCTGTGCTTGAATATAGCCAGGCTAGCAAAATCACGAGAGGGTTCACTGTGACGACCGAGAGAGTGGTCCTGCTCGACGACGACGGGACTCCCGTCGGGTCAGAGCTCAAGAGTGCCGTGCACTCCGAGCACACGCCGCTCCACCTGGCGTTCTCGTGCCACGTGCTCAACCCGGCGGGCGAGGTGCTGGTCACGCGGCGCTCCCTGCACAAGCAGACCTGGCCGGGGGTGTGGACCAACTCCTTCTGCGGACATCCCGAGCCGGGCGAGCCGAGCGAGGAGGCGGTCCTGCGCCGCGCGCAGGACGAGCTCGGCCTGAGCCTGCGCGAGCTCCGCCTGGAGCTGCCGCACTTCCGGTACCGCGCCGTCGACGCCAGCGGGATCGTGGAGAACGAGGTGTGCCCGGTCTACGTCGCGGTCACCGAGGACGAACCGCTGGTCAACCCGTACGAGGCCATGGAGGCCAGGTGGGCCGACGGCGGAGCCCTCGGCCAGGCCCTGCGCGCCACGCCGTGGGCGTTCTCGCCCTGGTTCGTGGAGCAGGCCGACGAGATGCCGCTGTACGCCGCCCTGGCCACACGGTCCGCCAGAGACGTGTCGTGGCCATGACCGAGATGCTGACCCACGACTCCGTGGACGTGGTGCTCGCCGACTTCTTCGCCGACCGCGTCCGGCGCGCCACTCCCCTCGCGGAGCACTACGCGCTGCTGTGGCGCCGGCTGGCGCGGTCGAGCGAGGGCGGCAAGCGCCTGCGCCCCCGGCTCCTGCTGGACGCGCACGCCGCGTTCGGCGGCCCGCACCCGCAGGACGCCGTCGTGGCCGCCGCCGCGTTCGAGCTGGTGCACACGGCGCTGCTGCTGCACGACGACGTGCTCGACCGCGACCTCACCCGGCGCGGGCGCCCCAACCTGGCGGCCGAGTTCGCGGGAGACGCGAGCCAGGACGGGCTGTCCCCGCACGCCGCGGCCGCCTGGGGCACCGCCTCGGGCATCCTCGGCGGCGACCTGCTGCTCAGCTCGGCGTACGCCCTGATCGGCCGGATCCGGTCCGAGGGTCGCGCCGAGCTGACCGACATCATCGCCGAGAGCCTGTTCCGCGCCGCGGCCGGCGAGCACGACGACGTCGCGTTCGGGCTGGGCACCGCCCCGGCCACCCCCGACCGCGTGCTGCGGATGATGGCCAACAAGACCGGCAGCTACTCCTTCGCCGGACCCCTGCGGGCCGGCGGCGCACTGGCCGGCGCCGGCCCGCAGGCCTCGGCCGAGCTGGAGCAGGTCGGCATCGCCCTCGGCATGCTCTACCAGGTGCGCGACGACCTGCTCGGCGTGTTCGGCGACCCGCACCGTACCGGCAAGAGCACGACCGGCGACCTGCGCGAGGGCAAGCGCACCCTGCTGGTCGCCTGCGCGGAGGGACACCCGGAGTGGACGGCGGTGCGGCACCTGTGGGGCCGCCCCGAGCTCGACGAGGCCGACGCCGACCTGCTCCGCGCCGCCCTGGTCGCCAGCGGCGCCCGCGCGGCGGTGCTGGACCTCGTCGACGCCAAGCGGCGGGCCGCCGTCGCGATGGTCGAGCGGTCGGAGCTGCCCACCGTGCTGAGGCGGGAGCTGACCGGGCTCGCCGTGCGGCTCGCGGAGCGTGAGTCGTGATCCCGTCGTCCTCGCTGGCCCTGTACTCGCACACCGCCCACGCGGCCGCGGCCCAGGTGATCGGCGCCTACTCGACGTCGTTCAGCCTGGCCACGCGACTGCTGCCGCCGAGCACGCGCGGCATGATCGAGGACATCTACGCGCTGGTGCGCGTGGCCGACGAGATCGTCGACGGGCCGGCGCAGGAGGCCGGGCTCGCGCACGACGAGCGCCGCGCGGCCCTGGACGCGCTCGAGGAGGAGACCTACCTGACGCTCGACCGCGGGTTCAGCACCAACATGGTGGTGCACGCCTTCGGCACGACGGCGCGCTCCGTCGGCATCGACGAGACACTGGTACGCCCGTTCTTCGCGTCCATGCGCCGCGACCTCGACCCGGTGGTCGCGCTGGACGACGACGAGTACCGCACCTACGTGCATGGCTCCGCCGAGGTGGTGGGCCTCATGTGCCTGCGGGCGTTCCTGGACGGCCATCCCGTACCGCTGGGCGTCCGCGCCCGGCTGGAGGAGGGCGCCCGCCGGCTCGGCGCGGCGTTCCAGAAGATCAACTTCCTGCGCGACCTCGGCGACGACCAGGAGCGGCTGGGCCGCACCTACTTCCCGGGCGCCCGCCCCGAGCAGCTCGACGAGGACCGCAAGGCCGCCGTCGTGGCCGACGTCGACGCGGACCTGGCCGCCGCACGCGCCGTGCTCCCGCTGCTGCCGGCCGGGCCCCGGCGGGCGACGGCGCTGGCGGCGGGCCTGTTCTCCGAGCTCAACGACCGGCTGCGCAGCACGCCGGCGGCGCAGATGCACGTCCGGCGGGTCTCGGTGCCCACCACCGTCAAGATGCGCATCGTCGTCGCCACGCTCGCGGGCGCCCAGGCGGGCCGGCGATGGGCGGCATGAGCGTCGGGCAGCCCGGACGGCGCGTGGTCGTGATCGGCGGCGGCATCTCGGGCCTGGCGACGGCTGCCCTGCTGGCCCGGGAGGGCGCGTCGGTCACCCTGCTGGAGGCCCGGTACGAGCTGGGCGGGCGCGCGGGGCGCTGGCACCGCGACGGTTTCGTCTTCGACACCGGCCCGTCCTGGTACCTCATGCCCGAGGTCTTCGAGCACTTCTTCCGCCTCCTGGGCACGAGCGCCGCCGACGAGCTGGACCTGATCCGCCTCGACCCGTCCTACCGGGTGTTCTTCGAGGACGACGCCGAGCCCTTCGACCTGCCCGCCGACGGCGCACGCGAGGCCCTGCTCGCGCTCGACCCGGCGTCGGCCCCGCGGCTGCGCGCGTACCTGGACTCGGCCGCCGAGACCTACCGGATCGCCACCGAGCGGTTCCTCTACGCCACGTTCGCCTCGCCCGCGCCGCTGCTCGCGCCGGACGTCGTGCGGCGCGCCCCGCGGCTGCTGCGCCTGCTCGGCGAGTCGCTGGACCACTTCATCGCGCGCCACACCACGGACGAGCGGGTACGCCGGATCCTCGGCTACCCCGCGGTCTTCCTGGGCACGTCGCCCAGCGCCGCGCCGAGCATGTACCACCTGATGAGCCACCTCGACGTGACCCAGGGCGTGCTGTACCCGCGTGGCGGGTTCGGCGCGGTGATCAACGCGGTCGCCCGCCTCGCCGAGCGCCAGGGCGCCCGGCTCCTGACCGGCCAGCGGGTGCGCCGCATCACGGTGGCCGACGGCGCCGCGAGCGGCGTCGACGTCACCGGCCCGGACGGCCGTACCCGCCACCTGGCCGCCGACGTCGTGGTCTCGACCGCGGACCTGCGCGTCACCGAGCACGAGCTGCTCGGGCCGCGGCACCGCAGCCGGAGCGACCGGTGGTGGACGCGCCGCGACCCGGGGCCCGGGGCCGTGCTGGCGCTGCTGGGCGTGCGCGGCGAGCTCCCCCGGCTGGCCCACCACTCGCTGCTGTTCGCCCGCGACTGGCAGGAGGGGTTCGACGCCATCTACGGCCCGAACCCGTCCGTGCGGACGCCGACGTCGCTCTACGTCTGCAAGCCGAGCGCCACGGACGACGTCGCACCGCCCGGGCACGAGAACCTGTTCGTGCTCGTCCCCGTGCCGGCCGACACGTCGATCGGCGCGGGCGGGGTCGACGGCGCCGGGGACCCCGGCGTGGAGGGCGTCGTCGACGACGCGATCGCGCAGATCGCCAAGTGGACCGACACCCCGGACCTCGCCGAACGCGTGGTCGTGCGGCGCACGATCGGGCCCGCAGACTTCGAGCGGGACCTCGGCGCCTGGCGCGGCGGCGCCCTCGGCCCGGGCCACACCCTGCGGCAGAGCGCGATGTTCCGCGGGTCCAACGCGTCGTCCCGCGTCTCGGGCCTGCTGTACGCGGGGGCGACGACGATCCCCGGGATCGGCCTGCCCATGTGCCTCATCAGCGCGGAGCTGGTGCTCAAGCGGCTGCGGGGCGACACCAGCGCCGGGCCGGTGCGGGAGGAGTCATGAGCTTCGTCTACCTCGCCGCGCTGCTGGTCTCGGCGGCGGGCGTGCTCGTGGTGGACCGGCGGTTCCGGCTCTTCGTCTGGGACGCCCCGGGCCGCGCGGCGGCCGTGCTGGTCGCGGGCACCGCGTTCTTCCTGGCCTGGGACCTGGCGGGCATCGGGCTCGGCGTGTTCCTGCACGGCGCCGGCCCGTACATGACCGGGCTCATGCTCGCCCCCGAGCTGCCGGTCGAGGAGATCGTCTTCCTGGCGTTCCTCTGCGAGCTCACGATGGTCCTGGTCCTGGGCGCGCAGCGGCTGCTGGGCCGGACCGCCGTCCGAGAGGACGTGCCGCGATGACCTACCTGCTGCTCGCGGCGCTCTTCCTCGTGGTCGCGGCGGTGGTCGCCGCCGTCGCGCACCGGATCGCGGCCCGCCGCGCCGGGCCGCCCGGGACCCGCCCGATCGGCTGGCGCCCGGCCGTCCTGGCCGCCGTCGCCCTGCTCGTGCTCACCGCCGCCTTCGACAACCTGATGATCGCGAGCGGGTTGTTCACGTACGCCGACGCGCACATCTCGGGGCTCCGGATCGGGCTCGCGCCGGTCGAGGACTTCGCCTACCCGCTGGCGGGCGTGATCCTGCTGCCCGCCCTCTGGACCCTGTTCGGGAGTCGTCGTGCTCGCTGACCTGGTGCGCGCGTCGCGCCCCCTGAGCTGGATCAACACGGCCTACCCGTTCGCCGCCGCGTACCTGCTGACCACGGGGACGGTCGACGTCGCGCTCGTCGTGGGCACGCTGTTCTTCCTCGTGCCCTACAACCTGGCGCTGTACGGGATCAACGACGTGTTCGACTACGCGTCCGACCTGACCAACCCCCGCAAGGGCGGCGTCGAGGGCGCTCTGCTGTCGCCGCGCCGGCACCGCCCGGTCCTCGTCGCGTCCGTGGCGACCTGCGTGCCGTTCGTCGCCGCCCTGGTGCTGCTGGGCCCGCCGGCGTCGTGGGCGGTCCTCGCGGTCAGCCTGTTCGCGCTGGTCGCCTACTCCGCGCCGCCGTTCCGGTTCAAGGAGGTGCCCGTGCTGGACTCCCTGACGTCCAGCGTGCACTTCGTGAGCCCGGCGGTCTACGGGCTGGCACTGGCCCAGGCGGACCCGACGCCGCAGACGTTCGCGGTGCTCGGCGCGTTCCTGCTGTGGGGCATGGCCAGCCACGCCTTCGGCGCGGTGCAGGACGTCGTGCCCGACCGCGAGGGCCGCATCTCCTCGATCGCGACGGCGTTCGGCGCGGCCACCACCGTGCGGCTCGCGCTGGGCGCGTGGGTCGTCGCGGGCCTGCTGATGGTCACGACCGGGTGGCCCACCGCACTCCTGGGCCTGCTCGCCGTCCCCTACCTCGTGCTCGCGGCGCCGTACGCCACCGTGAGCGACGAGGACTCCGCGCGCGCGAACGGCGGCTGGCGGCACTTCCTGTGGGTCAACTACGCCGCGGGCGCGGCGGTGACGATCCTCCTGATCGCGACGGCGGCCGGCTACCTGTAGGGAGGAACCATGGGTCTGACGTACTCGAGCGTCGTGGGGCACCCGCGCCCCGAGGTGTTCGCCTGGCACGAACGGCCCGGCGCGGTCCTGCGGCTCACCCCACCCTGGACGCCCCTGCGCGTGGTCCGCGAGGCGTCCACGCTCGCGGGCGGGGCGGCCGTGCTGCGGCTGCCGCTGGGCCTGCGGTGGGTGGCCCGGCACACCGGCTACGAGCCGCCGGAGCGGTTCGTGGACGAGCTGGTCTCCGCGCCGCTGCGCTGGGTGGTGCCGTGGCGGCACACCCACGAGTTCCACGAGGAGGGCGGCGGCACCCGGGTCACCGACACCGTCGCCACCCGCGTGCCCGAGGCCCTGCTGCGGCCGATGTTCACCTACCGGCACCGCCAGCTCGGTCTGGACCTCGCGGCGCAGGCTACCGCCCGCAACGCCGGCGACTGGCCCAAGGTCGTCGCGGTCACCGGCAGCCGGGGACTGGTCGGCAGCGCCCTGGTGCCGTTCCTGACCACGGCGGGCCACCGCGTGATCCGGCTCGTGCGGGGCGCGCCGCACGGCCCCGACGAACGGCGCTGGGACCCGCGGTCCCCCGCCGACGACCTGCTGCGGGGCGTCGACGCCGTGATCCACCTCGCCGGGGCGTCGATCGCGGGCCGGTTCACCGACGCGCACCGCGCCGCGGTGCGCGGCACCCGCACCGGGCCGACGACGGCGCTCGCCGCGCTCGCCGGGCGCACCGCCGACGGGCCGCGGGTGTTCGTCAGCGCGTCGGCGATCGGGTACTACGGCCCGGACCGGGGCGACGAGGTGCTGACCGAGACGAGCGCGCCCGGGGACGGGTTCCTCGCGGACGTCGTCCGCGACTGGGAGCGGGCGACCGCGGTCGCCGCCGAGGCGGGCCTGCGCGTGGTCACCGTGCGCACCGGGCTGGTGCAGTCACCGCGCGGCGGCACCCTGCGGCTGTTCTACCCCCTGTTCGCCGCGGGCCTGGGCGGCCGGCTGGGCGACGGGCGGATGTGGCAGTCCTGGATCGGCATCGACGACCTGGTGGACGTCTACCACCGCGCGCTGTACGACGAGCGCCTGTCCGGCCCGGTCAACGCCGTCGCGCCCACGCCCGTGCGCAACGCCGCCTACACCGCGACGCTGGCCACGGTGCTGCGCCGTCCGGCCCTCCTGCCGGTGCCCGACCTCGGGCCGCGGCTGCTGCTGGGCCAGGAAGGCGCGGACGAGCTCGCGCAGGCCAGCCAGCGGGTCTCGCCGGAGGCCCTGCTCGCGCTCGGCCACCGGTTCCGGCACCCCACGCTGGAGCCGGTGCTGCGTCACCTGCTCGGCCGGGACCCCCGCGCGCGCGGCTGACCCTCGGGCACCAGGGACCGCGCGTCGCGACGACGGCGCGCGGGCCGGGTTGCGCCCTGAGCGCACAGCCCGCCGTGCGGCGTCGGGCGGGCGCTACGTTCCGGGGGTGAGCGACGACCTGACCGCCTGGCTGCGCGCGAACGCGCGCCGCCTGGCCACCCTGGACCCGGATGCCGACGACGACGCCGACCTGCTGCCGCTGCTGGAGATCGTCGGCGACGCGCGGGTGGTGGCGATCGGCGAGTCGATGCACCGCATCCACGAGATGTACCTGGTGCGGCACCGGATCCTGCGGTTCCTGGCGCGGCACGGGTTCACGGCGTACGTGATGGAGTCCGGCTTCCCGGAGGGCCGGCTCGTGGACGACTGGGTCGCGGGCCGCAGCGCGCTCCCGGTCCGCGAGGTGCTGGAGGGCGGCGTCACCTACAGCATGGGCCGGTGCCAGGAGATGCTCGACCTGCTGACCTGGCTGCGCACCGACGGTGGCGTGCGGTTCCACGGCGCGGACGTGCCGGACTCGGCCGCGAGCGCCCGGCCGGCGGTCGAGGCGGTGGCGGGTTTCCTGGACGACGTCGACCCGGGCTTCGCGGCGCACGTGCGCACGGAACTGCTGCCGTTGTTCGACTACCTCCCGGCCGACCGGACCGGGATCGCCCAGGCGGCGCCCGCGCTGCACGCGTACATCGCGCTGCCGGCTGCGGAGCGAGCGGCCCTGACGGCGCTGGTCGGTGAGCTGGCCGAGCGGGTGCGGGCCCGCCGGATCGACTACCTGGAGGCCGGGGCCGACCCGCGGGAGGTGGCGTTCGCGGAGCACGCGGCGCGGGTCGCGCGGCAGACGGACGCGTTCCTCGCGGCGATGCCCGCGGGCGCGACGCGCACCTACCCGCCGGGCAACGTCCGGGACGTGACCATGGCCGACACGGTGCGGTGGGTGCTGGAGCGCGAGCCGCGCGTGGTGGTCGCGGCGGCGAACGGCCACGTGCAGCGCACACCGTTCCACGCGCCGCCGTTCGTGCCGGAGCCGATGACGACGATGGGCCGCGAGCTCGCCGACCGGCTCGGCGACGACCTGGTGGTGCTGGGCACCACGTTCGGCGGCGGCACCGCCTGGCTGCACCAGCCGGGGCCGGACGACGCCCCCGGCCACTCCACACCGTTCACCCAGGACCTCGGTGCGCTGGACCCGCGGAGCCTCGACGCGGCGCTCGCCGCGCCCGGGCTGGGCTCGTACTACGTGGACCTGCGCACGGCCGACGGCGGCGCCGCGCGCGCCCTCGACGCGACGCGCGGCACGCACAACGGGACCGAGCTGCAGCTCGTGGACGCCCGCCGGGCCTTCGACGCCGTCGTCCACGTGGACCGGGTCACGCCCTGGCACACCTGGATCCCGATGCCGGAGCGGCGCTAGACGGGGACCAGCCCCCGGACCTGCCGCGCCAGCGTGGGCCAGACGACGGGCGGCAGGTCGTGCCCGACGTCGTCGAGCACCATGAGCCTGGCGCCGGGGATCGCGCGAGCCGTGGCACGGGCCGCCGTCGTCCGCACCAGGGGGTCGTCCGCGCCGTGCACGACGAGCGTCGGGGTGCGCACCTCGCTCAGCCGGGGCCCGTGCCAGGTCGCGCGGAGCTGCCGGCCCATGGCCCGCATGTCGCGCGGGCCGCAGTCGAGGCCGCGCACGATCCGGGCGCGGGCCGCCTCCTCGTCGACGGGGTAGGCCGGCGACGCCATGGCCCTGGCGACGGCGAGCGCGGACGCGATGTCGCCCTCCCGGGTCCGCGGGTGCCGCGCCAAGACCTGCCGTGCGATCAGCCCGTACCGCAGGTGCCGCAGCGCCGCGATTCCGGCGGCGTCGCTCGGCGGGGCGTCGCACGAGACGAGTCCGAGCGTCCGCTCCGGGTGGCGCAGCGCGAACCGCTGCGCCACGACGCCGCCCTGGGAGTGCCCCAGCGCCACCGCGCGGCCCCAGCCGACGGCGTCGAGCACCGCGGCGGCGTCGTCCACGACGTCCTCGGCCGTATAGGGCACCGAGCCCCCGCCGAACAGGGCCGCCCACGAGACACGCCGCTCGCTCACGCCGAACCGGGTGGAGTCCCCGGTGTCACGCTGGTCGAACCGGACCACGTCGAAGCCCTCGTCGGCCAGCGCGCGGCACAGACCGTCGGGCCACCAGAACCGCGACATGGCCAGCCCCATCAGGAGCAGCAGAGGGGTGCCCTCGCCCCGTCCGAAGCGGTCGTACGCGAGCTGGACGTCGCCGTTGCGCGCAAAGCGGGTCGGCGACCAGGTGTCATGGCCGATCACCCCAACGATTCTCGCTCAGCCGCCTGCACTCGGCGCGGGGATGCGAAAAGCTCGTCCTACCGGGCGGCGCCGTTCAGCGCTCCCGCAGCGCCGCCGCCAGCTCGCGCCGCGAACCGATCCCGAGCTTGCCGAACACCTTGCGCAGGTGCCACTCCACGGTGCGCGGGCTGAGGAACAGCTCCGCGCCGATCTCCGGGTTGGTCCGGCCCGTCACCGCGAGGCGCGCGATCTGCGCCTCCTGTGCCGTGAGCCCGTCCGCCGGCCCGGCGCTGCGCCTGCGGACCGTCTCCCCCGTGGCCGCGAGCTCCCGGCTCGCCCGCCCCGCGAAACCCTCGGCGCCCGCCGCGGCGAACACCTCGTGCGCGGCGCGCAGGTGCTCCCGCGCCGCGGCGCGCCGGTTCTCCCGGCGCAACCACTCGCCGTAGACCAGGCGGGCCCGGGCCGTCAGCAGGGTCAGCCGCGTACCGCCCAGGAGGTCGATCGCCTCGCGGTACCGGTCCTCGGCCGCGGCCGGCGGACCCGCCAGCGCGTCCGCGAGCGCCTGCGCGCCCAGCGCCCACGACGTTCCCGCGGCGGCGGCGCGCTCCACGAGACGCTCACGCGCCTCGGCGGCTGCCCCGGCCTCCCCGGCGCGCGCCGCGGCCTCGACCAGCTCGCCGAGGCTCCAGCCCGTCAGGGCGAGGTCGTCGTACGCCACGGCGCGGCGTGCGGCCTCCAGGGCGGCCGGGTACCGGCCGAGCCCGTTGTGCAGCACGGCCTCGGCGTAGCCCGCCAGGCCGAGCCAGCGGCCCTCGCCGCGCGCCTCGGCCTCGCGGACGGTGGCGTCGACCAGGCGCATCGCGGGCTCCTCGACGCCCCGGTGCGCGGCGAGGGTGAGCGCGGCGGACGGGTGCGGGGGCAGGTTCGCGAAGGACTCGGCCTCGCGCAGCAGGTCGGACGCCTCGCCGAACCGGCCCTCCGCCACCAGGGCGCCGGCACGGAAGGTCAGGGCCGTGGGCAGCACCGTTCGGGCCCCGGCCGAGCGCGCGGAGGCGAGGGCCTGCTCGGTGAGCCGGAACCAGGCGGCGTCGTCCCACAGCTCGTGCGCCACCGGGGCGGACAGCCACAGCAGCGCCGCGTCGTCGTCGGCCGGCGCGGCGAGCGCGCCGCGCAGGTGCGGCACGGCGGGGCCGTACCCGGCGGTGTACCGCACGGCGAGCCCGGTGAGGAACAGACCGGTCACCTCCGGTCCGGACGGCACTGCGCGCGCGGCCTCGGCCGCGCGCCGCAGGTCGTCGTCGCCGAGCCGGCCCGCGTGCACGGCGGCGCCGAGCGCCCAGAGGTATGCCTCGCGGGCCGCCGCCGGGTCGAGCTGGTCCAGCCGCCGCGCGGCCTCGAGGAGCGGTCCGACGGCGCCCCGGCCGCGGTCGAGCGCGAACGCGACCTGGGCCCGCAGCCGCTCCGCCCCGGCCCTCTGCAGCGGTTCGAGCGGGCCCAGCTCCGCGGCCGACAGCAGGCCGGGTATCCCGTCGAGGGCGCCGGAGGCGAACCGTGCGCGCGCGGCGGCCAGGACACGCTCGGCCCGCAGCTTCGGGTCCTGGGTCAGCTCGGCGGCGCGCTCCAGGAACGCCGCCGCGGCGGACCGCCCGCCGCGCGCGAGCGCCCGGTCGGCGGTGCGCTCCAGCTCGCCGGCCACCTCGTCGTCCGGCCCGAGCGCGGCGTGCGCCCGGTGCCAGGCGCGGCGGTCGGGGTCCTGGCCCGGGTCGGTCACGTCGGCGAGCGCCCGGTGCGCCGCGCGCAGCTCGGCCGGCGTGGCCGAGCGCCAGCAGGCGGAGCGCACCAGGGGGTGGTGGAACCGCACGCGGGCGCCGATCCGGACCAGCCCCGCCGCCTCGGCCGCCGCGGCGGCGTCCGGGGCGACGCCGAGCCGGTCGAGCGCCCGCCAGAGCAGCGGCACGTCGCCCACGGGTTCGACGGCGGCGGTGAGCAGGAGCGTCCGGGTGTCCGCCGGGAGGTCGGCGACGCGCCGCTGGAACCCGTCCTCGACCTGGTCGGTGACGGGCGTCGGGCTCGGGGCGCCGAACCCGAACGCGAGCTCCGCCGGCGTCAGCCCGCGGGGCAGCTCCAGGAGCGCGAGCGGGTTGCCGCGCGTCTCGGCGAGGATCCGCGCCCGGACGTGGTCGTCGACCGGCCCCGGCAGCGCCGAGTCGAGCAGCGCGGCGGCGTCGGCGTCCGGGAGGCCGACGACCCGGAGCTCGGGCAGGCCCGGGAGCACCTGCTCGTCGCCGGGGCTG
Organism: Promicromonospora sp. NPDC050262; assembly: GCF_040655935.1. NCBI lineage: Bacteria > Bacillati > Actinomycetota > Actinomycetes > Micrococcales > Promicromonosporaceae > Promicromonospora > Promicromonospora sp. NPDC050262. Next base: position 706,540 of record NZ_JBFAKX010000001.1, read on the forward strand.
CGCACGGCGAGCACCAGGGCGACCGACTCGGCCTGCAGGCGACGGGCCACGAAGGTCAGGATCACCTCCGACATCCGGTCGACCCACTGGACGTCGTCCACCAGGCAGACCAGCGGCTGCTCGGCCGCGGCCTCGGCGAACAGCCCGAGCACCGCGAGGCCGACCAGGAGCGCCTCGGGCGGGCGGCCGGGGCTCAGGCCGAAGGCCGTGGCAAGGGTGTCCCGCTGCGGTGCGGGCAGCCGGTCGAGGTGGTCCAGGAGCGGGGCGCAGAGCTGCTGCAGCGCCGAGTAGGCGATCTCGGACTCCGGCTCCACGCCGACCGTGCGAACCACCCGGGCACTCCCCGCCCGCGTGGACAGGTGGTCCAGCAGCGCCGTCTTGCCGATCCCCGCCTCGCCCCGCAGCACCAGGACCCGGCTGTGCCCGGCCCGGACCTCACGCAGCAGCTCGTCGAGCGCGTCCGTCTCACGCCGCCGGCCACGCAGCACCGTCTCGCTCCGCACACGCACCTCCCCGCGGAGGTTACACCGGGCGGGACCGGCACCCGGGGGCGCACCAGGGTGTCTCCCTGGGGCGGCCCCGGCTGCCGCCCGGCCAGGCTGTGCACCATGAACAAGCTAGTCATGCTGGTCACGGCGGCGCTGTCGGTGTCTGCGGCGGGGCTCCTCCCGCTCGCGGCACCGGCGAGCAGCCCTGCCGAGGACGCCCACCCCGCGTCGTCGTGCGCCCCCGTACCCGTCTCCGCGCCGCGCGGTGCCCAGGTCGAGTCCGTGACCGCCCAGGCCTTCCCCGCCGGGACCGTCACCTTCCCCGAGGCGACGCCGCCGCTCCAGACGCCCGCCCCGATCCCCGACGTGCCCGCCCGGTGCGACATCACGGTGACCCTCACGCACGGCCGGGCCGGCGACCACGAGACCGTCAAGGTGTCGTTGCCGCAGGACCGGGCCGACTGGTCGGGCCGCTTCCAAGCCACCGGCGGGAGCGCGTACCTGGCCGGCGACCTGGGCGCCACCCTGGTGGCGGCCGTGAAGAACGGCTACGCCGCGGCGGCCACCGACGCGGGTATCGGCCAGTCCCCGGCCGACGTCAGCGGCTGGGCGCTGACGTCGGACGGGCGGGTGAACGGGCCTCTCCTGGAGAACTTCGCGTCCCGGTCGGTGCACGACCTCGCGGTGGTCGGCAAGTCCGTGACCAAGGAGTTCTATGGGAGCAAGGCCACCTACTCCTACTGGAACGGCTGCTCCACGGGCGGCCGCCAGGGGTACGTGGCGGCGCAGGAGTACCCGAAGGACTTCCAGGGCATCCTGGCCGGCGCTCCCGCGGTGAGCTGGGACCGGTTCGCCGTGGCCACGCTGTGGCCGCAGGTCGTGTTCGACGAGGAGGACGTCGCCCCCGCACCGTGCGAGATCGAGGCGTTCAACACCGCGGCCGTCGAGGCCTGCGACACGGTCGACGGCGTGCGGGACGGCATCATCGACGACCCGCAGGACTGCACGTGGGACCCGCGGGCGCTGGTCGGCACCCAGGTGGACTGCGACGGTGCTACGTACACCATCAGCTCGGACCTCGCGGACGCCGTCCGCAAGATCTGGCAGGGTCCGGTCAGCCGGTCCGGTCACCCGCTGTGGTACGGGCCGAACAAGGGCGCCGCGTTCAACTGGCTCGCCACGCCCGGCCAGCCGTTCGTGGTGGCCGACCAGTGGGTCAAGTACTTCGTCGCGCAGGACCCGCAGCTCGACACCGCCCACCTGACCTACCGGCAGTTCGAACAGCTCTTCGCGACGTCGCAGCGCGACTTCCACTCCGTGATCGGCAGCGACGACCCGGACCTGTCCGCGTTCGCCCGCTCCGGCGGCAAGCTGCTGAGCTGGCACGGCCAGGCCGACCAGCTCGTGCCCACCCAGGGCACCGTCGACTACCGCGAGCGCGTCAACCGGGCCATGGGCGGCAACGCCCGGGTCGACAGCTTCTACCGGCTGTTCCTGCCCCCGGGCGTGAACCACTGCGGCATCGGCACGGACCCGCTGGTGACCCTTGTGGACTGGGTCGAGAAGGGGAAGGCCCCAGCGACGCTGCCCGCCGTCGTCACCGAGCGTGACGGCCGGACCGTCACGCGTGAGGTCTGCCGCTACCCGCTGGTGACCCGCTACGAGGGCGACCCGGCCGACGGCGCCGCCTACCGCTGCGTCGCGGCGTCCTGACCCTTGTCGACGAGCGGCGGCCCCGGACGGGGCCGCCGCTCCCGTGCTCAGTGGGTCAGCTTGAGCCCGATCACGCAGCCGATCAGGCCCGCGATCAGCAGCACGCGGACCACGGAGACCGGCTCGGCGCCGGTGACCATGGCCCAGACGACGGTGGTCGCGGCGCCGATACCCACCCAGACGGCGTAGGCGGTACCCACGGGCAGGTCCCGCAGGGCGTACGCGAGCCCGCCCATGCTGGCCACGAGGGCCACGCCGAAGACGATGCTCGGGACGACGTTGCTGAAGCCCTCCGAACGGCTCAGCGCGGTGGCCCAGACGGCCTCGAGAAGGCCGGAGACGACAAGGACGATCCAGGACATGGTGTGCTCCTCAGATGCCGTCTTGTCGCACACCGGGTACGGCAACCCTCGTCCGGGAACCTCTGTGGGCTCTGCCCCTATTCTCGCACGCCTCAGCCGACCGGCTCGAAGCTGCGCCCGTCGAACCCGATGAAGCTGTGCACGTCGGTGGCCGGGAAGGTGAGCGCCCGGCCGGTGCAGTCGGTGCTCTCGTAGACCCGGATGCCCGTGGCGGTCTCGTTGAGCTCGGCGTGGACGACGAACGGCAGGGTCGTGCAGCCGGTGCCGGCGTCCTGGTAGGTCACGGTCTGCCCGGTGAAGGCGCCGGACCAGAACGTGAGGTCCCCGTCGGCGGCGGAGGCCGACGTCGGGACGGCGACGGCCAGCAGCCCGCCCACCGCAAGGGCGGCGGCGGCGAGACACTTCGAGGCACGGATCATGGTGTTCTCCTTCGAGAAGGTCGGAGTCATGAACGCGACCGCACACGGGCGGTCACCCGTACGACGGGAACACCGGGCGAAAGGTTCACCCGAATCAGGTGATTTCTCCGGCAGAACCCGACTTTCGTTCCCTCGCGACCAAAACCCCCCGCTCAGCGCGGGCGGAACCCACCCCTCGCGGTTACTTTGAAACTGCGGATCGGGCAAACCACCGGTGCGCTCCGAACCCATCGGATTGCCGTCGAGAACGGGGCGAGTCATGGATTTCTGGGATTTCTTCTGGCTGATGGTCTACAGCTTCTTCTTCGTGGCGTACCTCATGGTGCTGTTCCAGATCGTCGCGGACCTCTTCCGTGACCGCGAGCTCTCGGGCTGGTGGAAGGCCCTGTGGATCATCTTCCTGATCTTCCTCCCGGTCCTCACCGCGCTCGTGTACCTCATCGCCCGCGGCCGCGGGATGGCCGAACGGCACGCCGCCGGGATGGCGCAGGCACAGCAGGCGACCGAGAGCTACATCCGCGAGGTCGCCTCCGGGCCCTCGCCGTCCGAGCAGATCACGAGCGCCAAGGCGCTCCTCGACGCCGGCACCATCTCGCCGGCGGAGTTCGAGCGGCTGAAGGCCAAGGCATTGGTCTGACCCGTGAACGAGGCCACGGCAGAAGGTGCCGAACCGCCCGACGTGACCGCCCGTCTGGCCGCCCTGGAGCGCGAGAACGCCGAGCTCCGGCGGCGGCTGGACGCGGCGCCACACGCCGGTGCGGCCCCCGCCGCGCCGCCGGGCCCGCGCCGCAACCGAGCCAGGAGCGCGACCGCCGTCGTGCTGATCCTGCTGGGTGCCCTGCTGGCCCCGGTGGGCGTGGTCGCCGCCTGGGCGGAGCGCACCCTCACCGACACCGACCGCTATGTCGCGACGGTCGCGCCCCTGGCCCAGGACCCGGTCGTGCAGTCGGCGGTGGCCGGCCGGCTGACCACGGCCGTCATGGACCGGATCGACGTCGGAGCCCTGCTCGGCGACGTCCAGCAGGGGCTGGACGAGCGGGGCGTCGCCCCGCGGGCCGCGCGGGCGATCACCGCGCTGGAGGGCCCGCTGACCAGCGGGGTGGAGTCCTTCGTCCGCAACGCCGCGGACCGGCTGGTCGAGAGCGACCGGTTCGAGTCCGCCTGGGACCAGGCCAACCGGGTGGCGCACGAGCAGCTCGTGCAGGTCATGCAGGGCTCCGGGGGCGACGTCGCCCAGGTGGGTCAGAACGGCCAGCTCACCATCCAGCTCAGCGGGTTGATCGACATGCTCAAGCAGCGCCTGGTCGACCGGGGCCTCACGCTGGCGGGGAACCTGCCCACGATCAACGCGTCGTTCACCGTCATGGAGAGCAGCCAGCTCACCGAGATCCGGAACCGGTACGCCCAGGTCGTCGCGCTCGGCACATGGCTCCCGTGGATCGTCCTGATCCTGCTGGGCGCCGGCGTCGCCGCCGCGACGCACCACCTGCGCGCCCTGGTCGTCGCGGGCCTCGCGCTGGCCGCCGCGATGGTGGTCCTGGGGATCGGCCTCGCGATCGGGCGGGGGCTGTATCTCGACGCGCTCAGCGGGAAGGTGATGCGGCTCGACGCCGCGCAGGTCGTGTTCGACCAGCTCGTCTCGTTCCTGCGCGTCACGCTGCGCACCGTGGGGGTGCTCGGCCTGGTCGTCGCGCTGGCGGCCTACCTCGGCGGGTCGAGCGCGTCGGCGCGCGGCCTGCGGTCCGGGATCGGCACGGGGATGAGCCGCACCCGCAGGTGGGCCGAGGGCCGGGGCGTGTCCACCGGCGCCACGGGCGTCTGGCTCGCGCGCTACCGCGGCGTCGCCCGCGCCGCCGTCATCGCCCTCGCCGCCCTCGTGCTCCTGCTCGCGTCCAGCCCGACGCCGGCGCTGATCGTCGGCGTCGCGGCCGGGGCCGTGGTGCTCATCCTGCTGATCGAGCTGGTTGCCCGGCCGGGAGCCGCCGAACCACCGCCGTGACCGCCTCGCGGCCCGCCCGGTTGGCGCCGACCGTCGACTGCGACGGCCCGAACCCGATGAGGTGCACCCGTGGTTCGGACGCGACCTGCGTGCCGGCCATGGCGATGCCGCCCAGCTCGTTGCGCAGCCCCAGCGGGCCGAGGTGGGCGAGGTCGGCCTTGAACCCGGTGGCCCAGAGGATCGCGTCGAGCGGCGTCAGGCTCCCGTCGGCCTCGCGCACGCCGTCCGGCTCGATCGCGGTGAACATGGGCCGCCGCTCCAGGGCGCCACGGGCCTTGGCGGCGAGCGCGTACGGCGTCCAGATGAGCCCGGTGTAGGAGACGACGCTGCCGGTGGGCCGGCCCGCCGCGACGTCGGCCATGACCTTGGCGATGGTCTCGCGCCCGAGGGTCTCGCTGCGGAACTCGTCGTGGAAGACCGGCTCACGCCGGGTGTACCAGCGGGTGGTCGCCACGCGCGAGATCTCCTCCAGGAGCTGGAGCGCCGAGATGCCGCCGCCCACGACGGCGACCCGCTGCCCGGCGAAGTCCTCGGCCCGCACGTAGTCGCGGGTGTGGAGCTGTCGCCCGCGGAACGTGTCCTGCCCGGGATAGCGCGGCAGCACCGGGTTGGTCCAGGTGCCGGTGGCGTTGATGACGGCGCGGGTGGTCCACGAGCCGCGGTCGCCGGTCACCACGAGGTCGCCGTCCGGGTCGTCGTCGGCGCGCCGCACCGCGACCACCTGGACCGGGCGCAGGATCGGGAAGCCGAAGGCCTGCTCGAAGCCCGCGAAGTAGCGCGGGACGGCCACGCGGCTGGCCTCCTCCTGGTCGACGGCGGGCTGGGCGAGCCCCGGCAGGTCGAAGATCCCGTTGACGGTGGCCATCCGCAGCGACTCCCACCGGTGCTGCCAGGCGCCGCCGGGCGCGGGGTTCGCGTCCAGCACCACGTAGGTGCGCTCCGCCTCCGGCTGGTCCACGGCGCTCACGAAGCCGCGGCGCTGCAGGTGGTACGCCGCCGAGAGGCCGGCCTGGCCGGCCCCGATCACCACGACGGTCGCCCGCCTCATGTCGCTCACACCAGCCACAACAGCCCCGGGCGGCAGATGTTCCGCCGGTCAGCCCGACGTGATGCGTCGCACGGCCTCGGTGACCGTGTCGGGCCGCGGCGCCTCGGTGTCCAGGGCCCGATGGATCGTCAGCCCCTCGATCAGAGCGTCCAGCATCCGCGCCGTGACCGGGTCGAAGTGCCGCTCCAGCGCCGCCCGGGAGCGCGCCATCCACGCGTTGGTCAGCTCGCGGTAGGCGGGCTCGCGCGCCGCGAGCGTGTAGAGCTCGTGGGTCAGCACCAGGTCGCGCTGCGTGTCGAAGACGTCCTCCGTGATGATCGCCACCACCGCCTCGCGCGCGCTCTCCAGGTCGGTCGCCGCGCTCATCCGCTGCTCGAACCCGTCGCTGCCGGCCCGCGCGAACCGGCCGAACGCCTCGCGCAGCAGGTCGTCCATCCCGGCGAAGTGGTAGGTCATGGAGCCGAGCGGCACATCGGCGGCCGCCGCGACCTTGCGGTGCGAGACGCCGGCCACCCCCACCTCGGCGATCAGGTCGAGGCAGACGTCGATGATCCGGCTCCTGCGGTCGGGGTCGTGCCGGCGTCCGGTCACGGTCAGCTCTCGGCGATCTCGCGGACCACGCGGGCGGGGTTGCCGACGGCGACCACGTTCGCCGGCAGGTCGCGCGTGACGACGGCACCTGCGCCGACCACCGTGTTGTCCCCGATGGTGACCCCGGGGCAGACGATCACGCCGCCGCCGAGCCAGACGTTGTCGCCGATCGTGATGGGCAGCGCGGCCTCCAGCTTGTCCCGGCGCGGGGTGGGCTCCACGGGGTGGGTCGGCGTGAGGAGCTGCACGTTCGGCCCGATCTGGCAGTCCGCGCCGATCGTGATGGTCGCGACGTCCAGGGCCGTGAGGTTGTAGTTGGCGAAGGTGCGCGGGCCGACGTGGATGTTCCCGCCGTAGTCGACGTAGAGCGGCGGCTTGATGAACGCGTCGTCGCCCAGCGTGCCGAGCAGGTCGTCCAGGAGCGCGCGGGCGCCGTCGTCGTCGGCCACGACCGCGCGGTGGTAGGCGTCGGCGAGGGCGAGGCCGCGCTGGGCGAGCCGGACGCTCTCCGGGTCCTGTCCGCCGATGTACAGGTCGCCGGCGAGCATGCGCTCGTGGTGGGTGCGCGGGTCGCCGGCGAAGTAGTCGTGAGCCATGGGCACAGCGTAGCGGGCGATGTGTACGACCGTACGTAACGCGGGTACGCTCGTGCGCATGTCGCTTCCCCAGGACAACCGTCCGCCGCTCGCCGTCCGGCGTGCCCGCGCCGCCGTCGGCGCACTGTTCCTGACCAACGGCGCCCTGTACGCCAACCTGGTGCCCCGCCTGCCGGAGATCAAGACCGCGCTCGACCTCGACAACGCGGCCTACGGCCTGGCCATCGCCGCGTTCCCGACCGGCGCGATCGTCTCGGGCCTCGGGGCCGGGTACATGGTGCGCCGTTTCGGGTCGGCGCGCGTCGCCGTCGTCGGCACCGTCCTGACGGGGCTGGGCACGCTGGCGGCCGGCCTCGCGCCGTCGTTCGCCCTGCTCGTGGCGGCCCTGTTCCTCGGCGGCGCGTCCGACTCGATCACCGACGTGGGGCAGAACACCCATGGCCTGCGCGTGCAGCGCCGGTACGGACGGTCCATCATCAACGGCTTCCACGCCGTGTGGTCCATCGGCGCCGTGCTGGGCGGGTCGATGGCCGCGGCCGCCATCGCGCTCGGCCTGCCGCTGGACGTGCACCTGGGCATCTCGCTGGGGATCTTCGCCGTCGTGGCGGTCGTGGCTCTGCGGTTCCTCCTGCCGGGCCGGGACGACGAGACGGCCGACGACGGGGGTTCCGCCGCAGCGGCTCCCGCCCGCCTCCGCGGGCCGCGCCTGAGCGTCCGCACCGTGGCGATCGTCGCCGCGCTCGTGCTCATCGGTATCGGCGGCGCCCTGGTGGAGGACGCCGGGAGCTCGTGGGCGACCCTCTACCTCTCGACCGACCTCGGCGCCCCGGCCGCGCTGGCCGCCACCGCCTACGTGTCGCTCGTCGACGCCCAGACCGTGGGCCGCCTGCTGGGTGACCGCCTGGTGGACCGGTTCGGCCAGCGCACGGTCGCCTGCGCGGGCGGCGTGATCATCGCGCTCGGCATGGGGCTGGCGCTGGCGTGGCCCACCGTGCCCGGCACGATCGCCGGGTTCGCCGCCGCGGGCTTCGGCAGCGCGACGCTCATCCCGGCCGCCATGCACGAGGCCGACGAGCTGCCCGGCCTGCGCCCCGGCACGGGCCTGACCATCGTGTCCTGGCTGCTGCGGCTCGGCTTCCTCTGCTCGCCGCCGCTGGTCGGCCTGGTCGCCGACGACGTGGGCCTGCGCACCGGCCTGCTGGTGGTGCCGATCGCGGGCGTCCTGGTCGTGGCCCTGTCCGGGGTGCTGCGGCGCCGTGCCACATAGATAGAGTCGTGGCATGTCCGCGAGATCAGCCGCACCTGCCCTCAGCCCGGCGGGGACGCGCGTCTTCCAGGAGCTGGTCAGGAGCGGCGACGCCTCACGGACCGCCCTGGCCCGTGACACCGGCCTGACACCGGGCGCGATCACGCGCGCGGTACGCCCGCTGCTGGAGGCGGGGCTCCTGCTGGAGACCGGCGACCGGGCGTCCACCGACGGCGCCCTGGGGCGGCCCGCCACGATGGTGACCCTGCAGGCGGAGGCGCACCAGTCGATCGGCGTGAAGGTCACCGCCGACCAGCTCTTCGGCGTGGTCTGCGACCTGCGCTGCCAGGTGTTGGACGAGGTCACGGTGCCGGTGCGCGACCACGGCCCGGAGGCGATCGTCGAGCAGATCGTGGAGCTCGTGAACGGCCTGCGGGCGGGCCGGCCCGCGGTCGGCAGCGTCGGCGTGGCCGTCTCGGGCGACGTCGACGCCGCCTCCGGGCACGTGGCCTACTCGCCCTTCCTCGCCTGGCGGGACGTACCGCTCGGCGACGAGATCGCCCGCCGCACCGGCCTCACGACGACGGTCGAGAACGACGTGCGCGCCCTGCTCACCGGCGAGCGCTGGTACGGGGTGGGCCGCGGCATCTCGTCTCTGGCCCTCGTCACGGTCGGGACCGGCATCGGGTGCGCGCTGCTGGTCAACGGGCAGGTGGTGCACGGCGAGTTCGGCGTGGCCGGCGAGGTGGGGCACGTGCTCGTCGACCCCGACGGACCCCTGTGCCACTGCGGCAACCGGGGCTGCGTCGAGGCGATCGCGGGGTCCGCCGGGATCCTGGGGCGCATGGCGGAGGCCGGGTTCGACGGGCTCGGCATCGGCGATGTCGCGGACCTCGCCCGCTCAGGTCAGCCCGACGCCGTGCGGGTGCTCGCCGACGCGGGCCGCGCCGTCGGGATCGGCATCGCCACCATCGCCAACCTGCTGGGCGCCCAGCACATCGTGATCACGGGCGAGGCGATCGGCAGCGGGTCGGGGCCGGACCGGCCGGTCGACGAGCAGGACTACGACGTCATGGACCCCCACGTGCGCAGCGCGTTCGAGCAGCGGGCCTTCGGCTCCGCCGCGCGCTCGGCCATCGAGCTGCGGCCGCTGCGGTTCGTGGACTGGGCGCGGGGCGCGGCGGCGTGCGCGGTCGAGCACTTCGTGACGAGCTACGGGAGGTCCTGACCCCGGGCCAGGGCCGACGTCGGGTCCCGTTCGACGGCGAGGTCAGCGAGCAAGAGGATCCCGACGGCGACGTCGCCGTCGACCACGGGGATGCGGCGGACGGCAGCGCTGCGCATCATCTCGGCGGCCGCCTCCACGGGGACGTCGGGGCCGACCGTGACGAGCTCCTCGCTGGCCACCTCGCCCACCATCGCCTCGAGGCCGAGCCCCTCGGCGAGGCCGCGGACCACCAGGTCGCGGTCGGTGACGATCCCGATGACGGTGGGTCCGGCCCGGACCACCAGGGCGTCGACGTCGTGGTCGGCCATCGCCCGCGCTGCAGACTGGAACGTCTCGGACATCCCGATCGTGGTCGGCGCCGGTGTCATGACATCGGCGACGGTCTGCTGGACCTTGTCGCGTTCCTTCCTGGGTGCGGCCGGTGGGTGGCCGGCCTCTGTCCAGCGTGCGGCGGGGCGCGCTCACTCGCACGTCATGTGAGGCAAACGTGCGGCTGCCGCTCTCACTTTCCCGAAGTGGACGCAGGCGTCCGTTAGCGTCGCCGGCGTGACGACAACGATGCGAGCAGTGACGATCGAGCGGTTCGGCGACCCGAGCGGCATGGTGGTGGGCGAGGCCCCCGTTCCGGCCCCCGGACCCGGGCAGGTCGTGATCGAGACCGAGGCGATCGGCGTGGGCGGGGTCGACGCCGTCATCCGGCGCGGGACGCTCAGCGGGTTCGGCTTCAGCACGGGGCTCATACCCGGCAGCGAGGTCGCCGGCCGGGTGACGGCGGTCGGCGCAGGCGTCGACGCGGCGTGGGTGGGGCGCCGGGTCTGGGCGTTCACCGGCACGAGCGGCGGTTACGTCGAGCACGCGGTCGCCCGGGTGGACGACGTCGTAGCGCTGACGGGCGAGCTCTCGTCGGCCGACGCGGTCGCCCTCGGGAGCTCGGCGCCCGTGGCGCACTTCGCGCTGGCGCACGCGCACCTCGCGGCCGGGGAGTCCGTGCTGGTGCGCGGCGCGGCCGGGAGCATCGGCATCGCGGCCGTGGAGCTGGCGGCCCGGGGCGGGGCGAGCGCCGTCGCGGTGACGACGTCGTCGGCCGGACGCGGCGAGCGCCTGCGCGCCCTCGGGGCGACGCACGTGCTCGACCGCGCCGGGGAGGGCGACCCGGACGCCCCGGCGTCCTACGACGTGATCGTCGACATCGTGGGCGGGCCCGGCACTCCCGACTTCATCGACCGGCTCGCGCCGAACGGGCGCATGGTCGTGGTCGGCGCGATCGCGGGGATGCCGCCCGCCGACTTCGGTGCGCGCCTCCTGGGCGCGTTCCAGCAGTCCCGCTCGTTCGCGACGTTCAGTCTCGACACCGTCCCTGCAGCCGACCTCGCCGTCGTCCGCGCGGAGCAGTTCGACGCCGCGGGACGCGGCGAGCTGCACGCCGTCGTCCACGATGTGCTGCCCCTGGACCAGGCCGCCGAGGCCCACCGCCAGATGGACGCGGGCACGGTGTTCGGGCGGATCGTGCTGGTGCCGTGACTCAGGTGGGGGCGCCGAGCCGGGCGAGGAAGTCGCGGACGAGCGGGAGCGCCTCGTCGAGATGGGTCTCGAACAGCCAGTGGCCGCCCCCGAGCAGGTGCAGCTCGGCGTCCGGGTGGTCGCGGCGGTAGGCCGTGGCCGCACCCTCGGTCATGTAGCCGTCGTGCCGGCCCCGTCGATCCCGTTCACGTCGCGACGGCGGTGCCGGGGCGGTGCGCCCAGGACAGGTCGGCGGTGTGGGCTCGGCGGGGTGATCGTGGTTGTGGCCGCGTTCGTGGTCCCGGTCTTGGCCGCGGTCTCGGCTGGTACGGGATCGGGCTGTTGCGGGGGTTGGTGTGGCAGCCGATCTGGTAGCGGCTGCGGGGTGTACGGCCCTTGCTCGGTCCCGTCATGCCGACGGCCGGGGTCCAGGCCGGGGTGGTGGATCGCTCGGGGGCTGGTGCCTGGCCGTGGGCGGGTCCCGTGGGACCGGTCGCCGCCGCTTCAGGACGCACAGCAGCATGACGAACCGCGACCGTGTCACGGACAGGTACCCCGCCTCCCACCGGTGCAGTGTCGTGACCTGGTGCGGTGCCGCCGGTCCTGACCGGTGCGGGTGGTGTGGGGGCGACCGAGACATACGTGTGCCCCGTCGGCGTGACCGTCTCCACAGCATCGCGGCCGTTGACCTGGGTGGTCTTCTGTGACCAGCCGTGTGCCTGCTTGGCGTGGTTGCAACGGGCGCACAGGCCCTGCCCGTTGTCGAGGCTCGTTGGTCCGCCCTCGATGAATGGGGTGACGTGGTCCAGGTGACGGACCGGGGCGTCACACCACGTCGTGGCGCAGATCCCCTGCTCCCGGGCACGCAGGAGCGCGGCCAGACCCGTCGGATGGAACCTTGACGTCGACGTCGTCGCCAACATCCGGCCGTGCGGGTTGACGTAGATGCTGCGCAGCCACGCGGTGTCGGTCTCGATCGCATGCGCCGCCAGATGCCGGGCCACCGGCGCCGGGACCGTGCCCACACCCGCCGGGGCGCCCTCCAGCACCACCGAGGGCTCGTTACCACCGGCCAACAGGGTCTCGTCCGAGACCAGGAGGTTGATCGTGACCGGAACATCACCCGCGTGCCCAGGCTCGCGGGCGGTGACGCGTTCGATCAGGGTGTCGGCCATGATCTGCCCCGCACCCCGCCCATCACCGGCCGCTTTGACCATCTCGGCGTGAGACTTGAGCTGGGCGTACGCCTGCACGCCCTCAGCCATGGGCACCAGGGCCGTGAGGTAGACCATCAGGTCCGGTGCCGGACGCACCGACACCCGCCGCTCAGTGACCGCCCTCGCGTTGCGCTTGACACACGCGTGCACGTCCAGCCGGGCGGCCTGTTCCTTGATCCGGGCGACCAGACGGCGGGTGCCCATCCGGGCCAGGTCCGCCAGGTGCTGCGGGCCGCAGATCTCCTCGTCGACCAGGGCGCGGTGCTCCAACGTCAGGTGGGACGTCTCGCGCACGAGCAGGGTGGCCCGCCACGGCGACAGGACCCCCGCCTGCAGGGCGTTGAAGGTGTGGGGCATCTGCGTGACCCAGACCCGGGCGGTGCTCACGAACCCGGCACCGGCGTGGGGGCTCACCCGCAACGCAGCACCGACCTGGTTCGGCACACCACGACCCTGCCGCTCCGCCCGGACACCCTGCCGGGCCTCGCCGGCCTTGGTCGCCTCGTCCAACACCACGGCCAACCGGGCCTGCGTCGCCGTGACCGCGTTCTTCAACGCCTCCAGCTCACCGAGCAGATCCACCCACTCCGCCTGTGCCCGTGGCCCGCTTCCACCTGGGCCAGCCTCGGTACCCGCACCGCTGTCAGTGGTCCTTGGCAGGATCATGCCCGCCAACATCCGACGCACCTCCCGCACACCGGCAGCATCAACCACCGCGGCACCAGCGATCCCGGAAAGCACACCACCCCCGGGCAGCACCGACCCGACGGGCCGCCTATCGCCCGTCCGTGTCAACACCTCACCCGTTCGCGTCATGCCATCAACCTATGACACACACGTTCGCATCGCTCGCCGAACAGGCCCCATCCGCCCACAGCAGAATTCACCCCCGGGCCCGGCCCTCTGTCAGGCTCCCGTCAGCCCTCCGTGACGCCCCTCCAGCCCTCCGACAGCCCTCCGGCAAGCCCTCGTCAGCCCCCGCCAAGCCCCCGTCAGCCCTCCGGCAACACCGTGTCGCCACCCGGGACATACCTGATCAGGTCGCCCGGCTGGCACTCGAGGGCCGCGCAGAGCGCGTCGAGCGTCGTGAACCGGACCGCCTTGGCGCGGCCGTTCTTCAGGACCGCGAGGTTCGCCGGGGTGATCCCGACCCGCTCGGCAAGCTCCCCCACGGACATCTTGCGGCGCGCGAGCATGACGTCGATGTCCACGACGATCGGCATCAGATCACCTCGTCGAGCTCGATCCGGAGCGCCGCCGCCTCGCCCTTCCACCCGACGGCCTTGACCAGCAGGCCGCGCAGGACGACGACCAGCAGGGCGATCCCGCCCGCGAGCACGGCGCACCCGATGAGCGCGAGCCCGATGCCCGGCTGCATCCCGAAGTCCAGGGTCCGCACCGTCAGCCAGCTCAGGAGGCCGAGCGCGAGCACGCAGGCGCCGACGGATGCCCAGATGATCAGGTCGACCCACCGGAACGCGTCGGGCGAGAACACCGCATCGCGACGGACCAGGGCGAGCAGCCGCCAGATACCGACGAGGACCACCTGAGCCGGCACCAGGACGGCGATCGACCAGGCGAGAGTGGGCACCCGAAGGCGAGCGGCCTCGGGATAGGACGACGCGACGCCGGCCGAGAGCTCCGGGAGCACCACGAGCTGCACCAGCGCGACGCCCAGGAAGAGAAGCACGATGACGAGGCGCAGGAGCCTCGTGGCGAGCGGATTCATGGCCCTCCTATCGAAAAACGATAGAAATCTATCGCTTCTCCCCCAGCTGCACCACCCACCGCGCCCGTTCCACCATCGCCACGTCGAGGAACGTCCCGTCCGTCAGGGCCACGGCACCCACACCCTCGGTGGCGGCCGCACCGACCCGCGCCAGCACCTCGCGCGCCGCGGTGACCTCCTCGGCCGAGGGCAGGAAGGCCGCCCGGATCGTGTCGAGCTGCCCCGGGTGGATCGCCGTCCGGCCGCAGAAGCCGAGCGCCCGCCCGGCCCGGCACGACGCCGCCAGCCCGTCCAGGTCCCGCACGTTCGTGAACGCCGACATCACCGGCGGCACCAGCCCCGCCGCCCGGGCCGCGACCACCACCCGGCTCCGCGCCCAGAGCAGTCCCTCCTCGCCGTCGACCCGCAGGTCGGAGCGCAGGTCCGCCTCCCCCAGCCCGATCGACCGCACCTGCGGCGACGCCGTCGCCAGCTCGAAGGCCCGCTCGACGCCGAGCGCCGACTCGACCAGCAGGTGCAGCGCCCGGCCGGGCAGCGCGGCCGCGAGGTCCCGCACCTCCGCGGCGGACTCCACCTTGGGCGCACGGGCGCCGACGGCGAGCGGCAGGGCCGCGAGCATCGCGACGTCGTCGGCGTGCCACCGGCTGCTGCCGTGGTTGATCCGCACCTGGACCAGACCGTCCGGCAGGCCCGCCAGCAGCCGGGCCGCGTTGTCCCGTGCCTCCGCCTTGTGCGACGGCGCGACAGCGTCCTCCAGGTCGACCAGCACCACGTCGGCGGCCGAGGCCAGTGCCTTGGCCACCCGGTCGGGCCGGTCGCCGGGCACGTAGAGCAGGGTCAGCGGCGTCATACCGCCCCCTCCTCCCGCAGCTCCGCCACGCGCTCGGCGGAAAAGCCCAGCTCCCCCAGCACCTCGTCCGTGTCCGCGCCGTGCGGCCGGCCCGTGAACTGGATGACGCCGTCGTTCTCCGAGAGCCGGAAGAGCGGCCCCTGCATGAGCATCGGCCCCAGCTCGGGGTCCTCGATCTCGTGGATCGTCCCGAGGGCCTGGAACTGGGGGTCGGCCACGATGTCCCGCGCGTCGTACACGGGGGCGACGGCGGCCTGGGCCTCCTCGAACGCCTTCACCACCTCGTCCCGGGTGCGCTCCGCGATCCAGCCGCCGACGGCGGCGTCGAGCTCGTCCGCGTGCCGCGCCCGGTCCACGCCACGCGCGAACCAGGGCTCGTCCACCAGCTCCGGCCGCCCGACCAGCCGCATCACCCGCTCCGCGATCGACTGCGCCGACGTGGAGACGGCCACCCAGTGCCCGTCGCTGGTGCGGTAGGTGTTGCGCGGCGCGTTGTTGCTCGACCGGTTGCCGGTCCGCGCCTGCACGGTCCCGAGCTGGTCCCAGCGCGTGATCTGCGGCCCGAGCATCGCGAGGATCGGCTCGACGATCGCGGTGTCCACGACCTGCCCCCGGCCGGTCCGGTCGCGCGCCGAGAGTGCCGTCATGATCGCGAACGCCGTGGCGAGCGACGCGACGCCGTCGGCCAGGCCGAAGGGCGGCAGCGTGGGCGGGCCGTCGGCCTCGCCGGTCATCGCCGCGAACCCGCTCATCGCCTCCGCGAGCGTGCCGAACCCCGGGCGCGTGCGGTACGGGCCGGTCTGCCCGAAGCCCGAGACCCGCGCGAGCACGAGGCGCGGGTTGCGCGCCGACAGCTCCTCGTAGCCCAGGCCCCAGCGTTCGAGCGTGCCGGGCCGGAAGTTCTCGATCACCACGTCGGCCCGCTCGGCCAGCGCGAGGAACACCTCGCGCCCGCCGTCCGAACCGAGGTTCGCCGTGACGGTGCGCTTGTTGCGCCCCAGCGTCTTCCACCAGAGGTTGACGCCGTCCTTCGCGGCCCCGTGCGTGCGCGACGGGTCGGCCTTGACCGGGTGCTCCACCTTGATCACGGACGCGCCCAGGTCACCGAGGTGCATCGCCGCCATCGGCCCCGCGAACAGCGTGGACGCGTCCACGACGCGCAGGCCGGCCAGGGCGCCGACCGCGGGATCGCGCGACACGCTCATGCCGACACCTCCCACGCGCACCGAAACCCCACCGTGGCGCTCCGGGCGAGCCCGAGGCCCGGGAGCAGCAGCTTCACCGAGTAGTCCGGCGCGTGCCGCCCGCCCTCGACGTACCAGTCGGAGTCCGCGGCGCGGTAGTCGCTGCCGCCCTTGAGCATGACGAACCGGGTGCGGCCGTCGCTGTGCTCGCTCTCGGTCCAGCTCCAGACGGCGACGCCGGGCCGCTCCACCCCGAAGGACGACGGCCGGGCCTCGCCCGCGAGCTGCCACTCGTCCTCCGTGGGCAGCCGCCCGCCGCGCCAGGCGCAGTAGGCGCGGGCGTCGTCGAGGTCGACGTACGTCACCGGCTCGTCCTCGGTACCCGCGGCCGGGCTCCCGTCGGACCAGTGCGCGAGGAACCGGTGCGGCTCGGCGGGCGCATAGCCCGTCGCGTCGAGGAACGCCGCGAACTGCGCGTTCGTCACCTCGGTCTCCGCGACCGCGACCGGCGTCGCGAGGACGCCGTCGCGCTGCAGCGTGCGCGCGTCATGCAGACGCGGCGGCAGCGGTTTCCACTCGTCCACGTACGGCGCGCCCTGGTACATCCCGGTCTCCCGCGCGCGGTAGCGCACGGTGAGCACGTAGTCGCCTGCGGGGACGACGACGGCGTCCGGCTCCGGGGTGCTCTTCGGCGGAGCCGCCCTGACAGACGTGTAACTCACCGGGGTGACCTGTGCGTCCGACACGCCGACGCGACGCGCCAGCCGGTGCGGGAACCGGGAGTCGGCGTCGTGCGGCATCCCGCGCAGCGCATCGAGCAGGTCCGGCAGCCAGGCCGGCTCGGCGGCGCCCGGAGAAAAGTGCAGCAGGGCCGCGATGCCGCGGCCGGGGACGACGACGCCTGCGGCGGCCGACGGCTCCGTGAGCTGCACCAGCCGGCCGGCCGCCCGCTCCGCGGCGTCCGCGGCCAGTACCGGCCCCGCGTAGTCGGCCTCACCCCGGTTCACCAGCGTCCACAGCGTGACGCCGTCCAGCGACCACCGCGACGCGTACACGCCCGCGGCCTCGGCCTCGTCGGAGAGCGGCGCCAGCGGCGTCCACTCGCCGTCGAGCAGCAGGTCGCCGGCGGCCCGCTGGACCGTGACGAGGCGGCGCGCGGTCGCGGCGTCCCGCCGGGACCACCCGACCCAGACGCCGAAGACGACCTCCCACACCATCACGCCCACGCCGTTCAGCCACGCGGACTGGAGCTCCTCGGAGTGGTCACGGTGCCAGCGCCGGACGTGATGCTGCATGTGCCGGCGCTCGTACCAGTGCGCCCGGAGCACGCCGGGCACCGGGGAGTCGGCGAAGAACTGCGCCCACGAGGAGGAGTGGTCCTCGATGCGCTCGACGGGCAGCTTGGACTCGCCCTCCAGCACGATCCCGGGCCGCGCCCCCTCCAGGCGCGCGACCAGCTCGGGCTCGGCCTTCTTCAGGGTGTCCAGGAAGACGCCGTCCGCCCCGAGCTCGCGCACGACCGCGGCGAGCTCCGTGAGGTCGTCCGCCCCGCGCCGCGTGCCGACGTCCCACGGGTTGTAGTCGACGAAGACGTGCAGGCCGGCGTCGTGGAACGTCGCCACGAGCGAGGCCAGGCCGGGCACGTCGCGGTAGAAGTCCCACTGGTTGCGGTCGTCCAGCCCGATCACCGGGTAGGCGTGCCACAGCACGACGGCGTCCAGCCCTCCGAACCGCTCCCGGGCGTCGGCGAGGAACCGCTCCGGCGTGAAACGCTCCTCCTCGAACGAGTAGAGCAGCTCGTCCCACAGCCAGACCTGGGCCACCGTGCTGCACCGCGCCGCCCACGCGGCCTCCGGGCGCGCGTACGCGGCGCCGGTGTAGCCGTGCCGGTCGCGGGCGTCGGACCGCCAGGCCCGCAGCGTCTCGCGCCACGCCGGGCGGTCGGCCGGGTCGGCGGGCCCGGAGAAGATCTTGGCCTGGTCGAGCGCCTCGCTCGCCTCCGGAGTCAGGGCCCCGGTCGCGACCTCGGTGGGCCGGTCGATCGGCCGCGGGACCAGGGGGTCGAACGTGTAGCTCATGATGCCTTTCCGAGAGTCTCTGCCAGCGCGACGACGTCGGCCGCGTCGGGCACGGCGTCCTGCGCCCCCGGCCGCGTGACGGCGAGCGCCCCGGCGGACCCGGCCAGGTGTGCCGCCCGCAGGAGGCCGGAGCCGGCCCGACCTGAGCCGGCCAGGGACGCCGCGAGCACGCCGCAGTACGTGTCACCGGCGCCCGTCGTGTCCACCGCCGCGACCTTCGCGGCCGGGACGCGGACGGCGTCCGCACCGCGCTCGGCCACCAGGCTTCCGGCCACGCCGAGGGTCACGACGACCGCCGGCACGCGGGCCAGCAGCGCGGCCGCGAGCTCCTCGGGGGTGGCGGCGCCGGAGCCCGCCCCCGCCAGGTCCGCCGCCTCGTGCTCGTTGACCACGAGCACGTCGAGCTGGTCCCACAGGGCGTCGGGCAGGTCGCGCGACGGCGCCGCGTTGAGCACGAACAGCGCGCCCGCGCGGCGTTCCCGGGCGGCCGCGATCACGGTGTCGAGCGGGATCTCGAGCTGCGCCAGGACGACGTCGGCGGCCGCGATCCGGCGGGCCTGCGCCGCGCCGACCCGCACCCGCGAGTTGGCGCCGGGCGCCACGACGATGGCGTTCTCGCCGTCGGGCGACACGGTGATCAGGGCCGTGCCGGTGGGGGCATCGACGCGTTCGACCGTGTCGGTCCGCACGCCCGCACCGGCGAGCGAGGCGAGCAGCAGCTCCCCGGACTCGTCCCGGCCCAGCGCCCCCACGAACGTGGTGTCGGCTCCCCCGGCCCGCGCCGCGGCGACGGCCTGGTTGGCGCCCTTGCCGCCCGGTGTGCGGCGCAGGTCGCCGCCCAGGATGGTCTCGCCGCCGGCGGGGTGCCGGGGCACGTCGACCACCAGGTCGACGTTCGCCGACCCGACCACCACGACCTGCCCGGTCATGCGGCACCTCCGGCGGGCTCCACCAGCGCCACGGTACGCGCCGCGAGGTCGGCGATGCGCTGCTCCCCGCCCGGCAGGGAGGTCGCGATGCGCCCGTCCAGGGGCGCGGTCCACCGCTCGCCGATCCCGTCGACGCCCAGAAGAGCCCCGGCCACGCCGCCCACGGTCGCCGCCGCCGAGTCCGTGTCCCAGCCCGCCGTGACGGCGATCGAGACGCTCGCCCCGAAGTCGCCCCGGCCCGCGGACAGCGCGAACGCGATGACGGCAGCGTTGTTCAGCGTGTGCACCCAGTGCAGGTGCCCGTACTCGGTGTGGATGCGGTCGAGCCCGGCACGCACGCCCGCCTCGCTCCCGTCGTTGTCGCGCCCGAGCGACCGGCCGAGCGCCACGGCGGCGGCCAGCCCGCTGCCTGGCGGTACGACGGCGTCCGCGGCGTCGAGCACGTCCTCGACGCTCTCGGCGACCATCGCGGCGGCGGCCAGCCCGGCCGCCCACATCGCCCCGTAGACCCCGTCGCGGGTGTGGCTGAGCCGGGCGTCGGCCCAGGCCAGCCGGGCCGCCCCGCGCACGTCGCCGGGCGAGACCCAGCCGAGCAGGTCGGTGCGGATGAGCGCGCCGATCCACTCGCGGAACGGGTTGTGGTGCGTGGCCGTCTCCGGCACGGGCACCGCGTCGAGGATGTTGCGGTAGGCAGCGCGCTCGGCGGTGAAGGTGCGCCCGGCGGGCAGGTTGTCCAGCCAGAGCTGCGCCACGTCGTCCGTGGTGAACCCGCGGCCGTGCCGCTCCAGGAGCGCCAGGGCCAGGATCGGGTAGTTGAGGTCGTCGTCCTCCGGCATGCCGTGGATGTTCTCCTCGAGCGACGTCGGTGCCGACCGGCGGTTCCACGGCCAGCGCGCCGCGACGTCGTCGGGCAGGCCGACGGCCGTGAACCAGCGGTCCAGCGGCCAGCGGCCGGTGGACCGCAGGATCTCCTCGATGCCCGCCCGCGGGATCTTCTCCACGGGCTTGCCGAGCAGGCAGCCCGCGGCCCGGCCGGTCCAGGCGCCCTGGACCCGGGCGGCGTAGGCGGCGTCCCCTCCGGCCGGGCGGCTCGGCAGCGACGGGGCGGGCGGGAGCAGGGCCTCGACGTCGTCCCACGTGGCCGGGGCCAAGGACGGCGCAGGCAGGGCGTCCAGCTCGTCCAGCAGGTCGCGCGCCAGTGCGCGCAGCGCCGGCGGCGCCGGCACCGGGCCGGCGCCGCTCACGGCCGGCGTCGGGTCGCCGCCCGCCGCGACCCAGCGGCCGCGGACGTCGGCGACGTCCTTGCCCTCGGCCGCCGACTGCACGAGCTCGTGCGCCAGCAGGTCCTCGGGCTGGGCCCAGGTCAGCCTCACGCGGGCTCACCCGCCCCGACGGCGTCGAGCGACGTCAGCCGGGCCAGCGCCCGCTCGCGGTCCGCCCGCAGGATGTCGCCCGCCGCGGACGCCATGAGGCGGCCCGTCTCGCGGACGTCCATCTGGCTGGCGGTCTCGATCTGGTCGAGCCACTCGGCGGGCACCACGCCGCTCCCGCCCAGCCCGGCGGCCACGGCGCCCGCCATGACGGCGATCGAGTCGGCGTCCCGGCCGTAGTTCACGGCGGCCAGCACGGAGCCGCGGTAGTCGCCGCGGTGCCCGAGCAGGAGCCCGAGCGCCACCGGCAGCTCCTCGATCGACTTGGTGCGCGAGGGCCGGCGGGCGTCCATCGACATCTGCCGGTACTCCGCGCCGACCGAGTCGTACGGGGCCACGACCTCCCGCACGAGGCGCGCGAGCTTGCGCTCCTCGTCGTCGGTCGTGGGCGGCTCAGGCCAGCCGGACAGGGCGTCCACGACGGCCCGGAGCGCGGCCGCCGTCCCGTCGTGCGCCACGTCCAGCGCGGTGGCCACGACGTCGTCCAGCGTGGCGCCCGGGGCGACCGAGGCCGCGACCATCGCCGCGAAGACCCCGGCCGCCTCGCGGCCGTAGCTGGACTGGTGGGCGCCCGTGAGGTCGATCGCCTCGGCGTAGGCGGCGCGGGGGTCGCCCGCGTTCACCAGCCCCACGGGCGCGGCGTACATGGCCGCCCCGCAGTTGACCACGTTGCCCACGCCCGCCTCGCGCGGGTCCACGTGTCCGTAGTGCAGCCGGGCCACGAGCCACTTCTCGGCGAGGAACACCCGCTGGAGCAGCAGCGCCGTCGACTCGAGCTCGGGGATCCACCGCGGCTCCCCGATCATCAGCGGCACCAGGTCCTCGGCCATCGCGTAGGCGTCGAGGTGCGCACGCCGCTTGGCGTACACCTCCACCAGCGCCCTGGTCATGAGGGTGTCGTCCGTGATGTGCCCGTCGCCCTTGTGGTACGGGGCGATGGGGCGCGCGTCGCGCCAGTTGGGGTACCAGGGCCCGACGATGCCGCGCACGCGGCCCCCGTGCCGCTCCTCGATCTGTTCCGGTGTCCAGCCCTCGGTCGCTCCACCGAGGGCGTCCCCCACTGCGGCACCGGTGATCACGGCCACCGACCGGTCCTCTAACCAGCTCACGGCTACGCTCCTTGTTCGTTCCTACGTCGCTTGCGTCAGTTACTGCGTGATCTCGTCCCAGCCGCTCGTGAGCTGGTCGGCGAGCTCCGTCTCGTCCGTCTCCTGCGCCAGGTAGCGCTGGTAGGCGGGCGTCGCCACGGTGTCCTTCCACTGCGCGTACGAGTCCGCGAAGAGGTACGGGGCGGCCGTGAAGTTCTGGCCGGAGGCCAGGATCGTGCTCCAGCCGTTCTCGTCGCCGAGCTTCTCCGTCAGGGCCTCCTGGGCCGACGTCGTCGCCGGGATCAGGGCGTCCGCCTCGTTCAGCGCGGCGAGGTGCTCCGTCTGCGTGAAGAACTCGATGAACTCCGCGGACTCCTCGACGTGCTCGGAGTCGATGTTGACCGACAGCGTCTGCGGGTTGGCCGCCTGCTGCGGGCCCTCGGGGCCGGCCAGCGGGGGCAGCGCCACCCAGTCGAGGTCCTCCGGCGCGTCCTTGGCGATGTTCGCGGCCTGGTAGGAACCCTGCACGGTCATCGCCGTCTGCCCGGCGTAGAACGAGGCGATGGCCTCCGAACCCGACTGCGTCAGGGTGACCGGCAGGATCGACTTGTCGTCGTAGGCCATGCCGTGCACCAGCTCGGGCAGCGCCATCTCGCCCTCGCCGACGGTCAGGTCGGCGTCCTCGCCCGTGCCGGTGATGTAGGTGCCGCCGAACCCGGGGGCCAGCGCCATGAACGCCGCCGTGGGGCTCGACAGGCCCCAGCCGAGGCCGTAGACGTCGCCCTTCGTGGTCGCCTTCGCGATCTCGCGCAGCTCGTCCCACGTCATCGTCTCGCCGGTCGGGATCTCCACCCCGGCGTCCTCCAGCAGCGTGCGGTTGGCGAACACCACGTACGACTGCAGCTCGGTCGGGTAGGCGATCACCTGGTCGTCGACGGTCACGGAGTCGAGCACGCCCTCGGGGATGTCCGCACGGCGCTCGTCCGACATGAGGTCGGTGAGGTCGGCCAGGTAGCCGTCGCGGGCGAACGAGACGATGCTCGCCGCCTCGTAGTGGATGATGTCGGGCGCGGCGCCGCCGTTGAACTGGGTGATGAGCTTGTCGTAGACGCCGTCCCAGCCCGCCGGGACGATCTCGACCTGGACGTCGGGGTTGGCCGTGTTCCAGTCCTCGACGATCGACTCGGTCGCGGCGATCGCGGCCGGCTGGTCGGACAGCGCCTGGAACTTCAGCGTGACCGGGCCGTCGTCGCCGGCGTCCCCGCTGCCGCAGGCGGCGAGCAGGAGGGTGGTGGTCGTGAGGCATGCAGCGATGAACACTCCACGAGACTTCATGGGTCTGCCTTTCGGATAGGTGGTGCTGGTGTGGCCGTGGGGGCTGGTCATCCCTTGACCGCCCCGGCCATGAGGCCGCCGGTGAGCTTCTTCTGCATGATCGAGAAGAAGACGATGCTGGGTATCGCGGCGAGCACGGAGCCCGCCGCCAGGGGGCCGAGCGCGACCTTGCCCTCGCCGCCGATGAACGTCGACAGGGTGATCGGCAGGGTGTAGTTCTCGGGCGACTGGAGCAGCACGAGAGCGAAGAAGAACTCGTTCCAGGACGAGACGAAGCTGAACATCGCGGTGGCGACGACGCCGGGGGCGAGCAGCGGGAAGACGATCCGGCGCAGCACCACCAGGCGGCTGCCGCCGTCCAGCGACCCGGCCTCCTCCAGCTCCACCGGGATCGCGGCGACGTACCCCTGCAGCATCCACAGCGCGAACGGCAGCGTGTACGTGGTGTGCACGAGCGTGAGCCCCACCAGGCTGTCCGTCAGGCCGATGGTCCGCAGGATGAGGAACAGCGGCAGGATCACGAGGATCACGGGGAACACCTGGCTCACCAGGATCCAGCCGACGCCGGCCGCGCGGATCGCCCCCTTGAGCCGCGCGAGCACGTACGACGCGGGCAGCGCGACGAGGATGACGAGCGCGGTGGACGCGAGCGCGACGATCGCGCTGTTGGCCGAGGACCGCACGAGGCCCTGCCGGGCCAGGGCCTCCGAGTAGTTCTCCCAGTGCCACTCCTGCGGAAGCAGGTTCACGACCAGGGAGTTGAGCTCCCCGGACGACTTCACCGAGGCCGACAGCAGCCACAGCAGCGGGAACCCCAGGAAGATGATGTAACCGGCCAGCGCCACGTACTGGGCGGGGCGGACCATCTGCCGGGCAATGACGCGCATCGACTCAGCCCTCCTTCTTCGTCTTCTCGGCGCGGTCGTCACGGAACTGCGACCGCAGGTAGAGCGCGAGGAGGAGCACGACCACCACGACGAGCACCACGCCCATCGCGGCGGCGTAACCGATGTTCCGGTTCTTGAACGCCTCCAGGTAGGTGAACAGCATCGGCAGCATGGTGCGGCCGCCGGGCCCGCCCTCGGTCAGCACGTAGACCAGCGAGAACGAGTTGAAGTTCCAGATGAAGTTGAGCGACGTGATCGACGTGACGATCGGCCGCAGGCTCGGCAGCGTGACCGCCCAGAACCGGCGCCAGGCCCCGGCGCCGTCCATCGCGGCGGCCTCGTGCAGCTCCTGCGGGATCTGCTGCAGCCCGGCGAGCAGCGTCACCGTGGTCTGGGGCATGCCCACCCACACGCCGACGACGATGACGGCGGGCAGCGCGGTCGAGAAGTCGGCGAGCCAGTTGATGTCGTCCGGCAGACCCACCGAGCCGAGGAACGCGTTGAGCGGCCCCGCGTTCGGCGAGTAGATCATCTTCCACATGATCGCCACGACCACGGGCGGCATCGCCCACGGGATCAGGGCGAGCACCCGGGTGAGCCCCTGCAGCCGCAGACCGGAGTTGAGCAGCAGGGCCAGGCCCAGGGCGGCGACGAGCTGGAGCAGCGTCACCGAGACGGCCCACACCATGCCGATGCGGAACGAGTCCCAGAAGAACGAGTTGCCGGCCAGCCGCACGAAGTTGTCGACGCCGACGAACTGGTAGTCGGGCCGCCGCACGAGCTCCGCGTCGGTGAACGCGAGCAGCACGCCCATGAGCAGCGGCGCGACGGACAGCACGAGGATCGGCAGCAGCGACGGCATCACCAGTGCGGCGGCCTCGCGGCGTCGGGCGCGGTCCATGCCCGTGGGGCCGCGGCGGCGCCCGGACCGGGGCGTCGACGGCGGCCGGGGCGAGGCGAGGACGGTCATCGGGCACTCTCTTCCTGGGCTGTGGACTCGCGCACGAACAGGCGCGGCCCGATGGCGATCTGCTGGGCGGGCTCGGCGCCGTCGTCCACCCGGTCCAGGACCAGCCGGGCGGCGGCGGCGCCACGCTCCGCGGACCCGAGCGAGACGCTGGTCAGGCTCGGCTGGAAGACGCGGCCGATCTCCGTGTCGTCCATCCCGGTGACGGCGAGCGCGCCGGGCACCGAGAGCCCCAGCTCCCGGGCGGCGCGGACGACGCCGATGGCGAGCAGGTCGTTGGCCGCGACGACGGCGTCGAACGGCCCCGCCGCGGGGGTGCGGGACAGCAGCCGGCGCGCGGCGGCGAGCCCGGCGGCGACCGTGAAGTCGTCGGCCCGCTCGGTCTCGGCGTGGTCCCCGGTGAACGCCGGGCCGCTCGTGGCGGCGTCGAACCCGCGCTGGCGGGCGGCGCCCGGGGTGGTGTCGAGCGGTCCGTTGACGAACCCGATCCGGCGGCGGCCGATCTCCAGGAGGTGGGCGACGGCCTGGCCGAGGCCCGCGGCCGAGTCCGTGGAGACGGAGTCGATGCCCTGCTGCTCGAGCGAGCGGCCGATGACGACGACGGGGACGGGCGCCTCCCGGATCGCGTCGACGAGCGCGTCGTCGGTGCGCAGCGGGCTGACGATCAGGCCGTCGACGAACCCGCTGCCGAGGCTGCGGACCAGGTCGACCGTGGAGGCGACCGTGTGCCCCGTGGACATGACGACCACGCGGTACCCGTGCGGGGCGAGGACCTCGTGGATCGCGGTGAGCATCTCGACGTAGACGGGGTTGCCGATGTCGGCGACGGCGAACGCGACCTGGAAGGTCCGCTTCATCCGCAGCGACCGGCCGATCGCGTCCGGGCTGTAGCCGAGCTCGGCGGCGGCGGCGCGGACGCGGTCCACCATCTTCTGGCTGGCGCCCGTGCCGTGCAGCGCCCGCGAGGTCGACGCCAGCGACACCCCGGCGCGCTCGGCCACCTGGATGAGGGTGGCGCGTGATGACGACACTGTCACTCCACTTCGTCGTGAGGTCCTGCCCTGTGCCTGACCCAGCAGATTTGGAAACGTTTCCAGTTTCCAGCCGGATGCACACTGGAAACGTTTCCGGTGATGGGCGCCAGTGTTGCACCGGCGCGGGCGGGCCGTCAAGCGGCCCCCGACGGCCCAGGTCAGAGGTGCGCTTCTACCCAGTCATTCGGCCCGGAATACGGTCGCTTTCGGGCCAGATGACTGGGTAGAAGCGCACTTCGGACGGAGCGGGGTCGGGCGGGGTCAGGCGTGGGTCGTCGACGGCGCCGACGACGCCGGGGCGGTGCGGTGGCGGGAGCGGTAGGCCGAGACCTTGACCCGGTTGCCGCACGTGCGCATGGCGCACCACTCGCGACGGTGCCCGCGCGAACGGTCGAGGTAGACCTGGGTGCACTCAGGGCGGCCGCACTCGCGCAGGAGTGCGGCGTCCGGGCCGCCCAGGATCTCGACGGCCTCGCGGGCGACGGCGGCCAGGCCCTGTGCGGCCGTGCCGGTGCGACGGATGCTCGCGGCGCCGTTGCCGACCGCGGCCGCGTCGCCGACGCCTCCGTCGCCGACATCCAGCCGCACCGTGACCGGCGGCTCCGCGGCGTACCGGTTGAGAACCTCGACGGCCGCGGCGAGCGCTGCCGGGCCCGTGGGAGCCACCTCGGCGTGCCCGACCGGACCAGACTGCCCGGCCAGGTCCGACGCCGCGGCGGAAGCCGCGGCCGCGAGCGCCGCGCGTCCGCCGAGTCGTTCCTCGACGAGCGCGTACAGCGACTCGCGCAGCTCCAGGGCCGCCGCCAGGTCGGCCTCGTCGGCGTGCGGGGCGGCGTCGAACATCCCCGACTCGACGAACCAGTCGTCGAGGAGCTCGGGCGTGCCGAGCTTCTCCGCGGGGACCGGGTTGCGGCGGGCGCGCAGCGTGCCGAGGAAGTCGAGCGCGAGCGTTCCGCAGGGGAAGGCGTGGTTCACGTAACCATTCTGGCCGGTGACCGGGTGACGCACAAGTCCGCGTAACCAGTTTGACGGGTTACGCAACCTGTGCCACAGTTCTGATCATCGCAGTAACCGCTCAAAGTGGTTACACAACCGAGGAGCCTGACCATGACCGCCGTTCGTTTTCACCTCGACTCCACGCTCGCCCCCGAGGCCGCCATGCGGGTGCTGACCGACTTCAGCCCCGCCCGCGCCGAGGCCTGGCCCACGATCGACGCCGACCACCTCACGGTCCACGCCCAGGGCGACAACTGGGCGGAGGTCACCGAGGGCACCGCGGCCGCCTGGGAGAGGGCCCGCTACGAGTGGGACGACGAGCGCGGCCGCGTCGACATCACGACACTGGACTCGAAGGTGTTCGGACCCGGCGGTGGCTGGGTCTTCCAGGTCTCCCCCGCCGGGGACGGCAGCCGCATCGACGTCGAGCTGACCCGCCGGCCCCAGACCTTCCAGCGCAAGCTGCTCGCCGCCCTGCTGCCCCTCGTGGGCCCCGCCTCCCTCAGCAAGTCCTTCGCCGGTCCGCTGTCGGCCAAGTGACCCCCGAAGACCCCTACCGCCGCACCACCCACCTGGAATCGGAGAACACCATGGAACTCAAGCTCGAGGTCGTCGTCCTGCCCGTCGCCGACGTGGACCGCGCCAAGGCTTTCTACGCGGGGCTCGGCTGGCGTCTCGACGCCGACTTCGCCACCGAGCGCGGCCTGCGCGTCGTGCAGCTCACGCCGCCCGGGTCCGCCGCGTCGATCATCTTCGGCGAGCACCTGACCGACGCGGCGCCGGGCTCCGTGCGGGGCCTGCACCTCGTGGTCACGGACCTCGCCGCGGCGCGCGCCGAGCTCGTCGGGCATGGCGCCGACGTCAGCGAGGTCTGGCACGACCAGGACGGCGTCTTCCACTGGGCCGGCACCGCGAACCGCGTGCCGGGGCCGCACCCGGACCACGACAGCTACGCGTCGTTCGCGTCGTTCGCCGACCCCGACGGCAACGAGTGGGTGCTCCAGCAGATCATCGACCGCCTCCCGGGCCGATGAGCACCACCGGCGACCCGAGGTCCAACGAGATCCTGCTCGACCTGCTCAGGCAGGCGGCGACGGCGCACGGCGTCCACGAGCAGGAGGAGCTGGGCGGCGTGTACGACGAGGGCTGGCCCGAGTGGTACGCCGAGCACATGACCCGGACCCTCGCGGAGCAGGGCTACCGCATCGTCCCGGCCGACGCGGTAGCCGACCCGGCCGAAGGAGCCGACGATGGCCCGGTCTGACGACCCCGGGGCGCTCGACCGCTCCGAGCGGCTGCTGAGCTCCGCCCCGCCGCACACCGTCGAGCAGGTCCACGTCGCCGCCTTCGAGCGGCTCACCCCGGCGGAGCGGGAGGCCGTGTTCGACCGGCTCTCCCGCACCGCCGAGCCGCCCGCCGACCCGTCCGCCGCCGCCCTGGGCCGGGCGGCGGCGCGGGCCGAGGGCGGGCGGCGCGGCGCACTGGCCCAGGCACTCGGCACGGACGCGGCGGGAGCGGCCCTGAGCAGCGCCGTGAGCGCCGCGATCCTCGGCGCGGTGGCCGCCTACGCGGCGTCGTCCGCGGCCTGGGAGGCCTGGAGCGCCGAGGGTGACGAGCTCTGACCGAGCCAGAGCGCGTGCTCCCGCGCCGCCCATGACCGCCGGACGGCCCCGGTGCGCATTCCGCGCCGGGCCTCCGGGTCGGCGATCGCCTTGAGGATGTGGCCGGCGACGACGACCACGAGGGCGTAGGCGACGACGTCGTGCACGAGCACGACGCCGGCCCGCAGCACGACGTCGAACGCGAACTTGAACCACAGCAGCAGGCCGGTGCCGAGCATGACCAGGACGGCGCCGGCGAGCCAGGAGGCCCAGACCTTCTGGCCGGCGTTGAACTTGCCCGCGAACCGGCCACGGTGCGCGTCGGACGAGCGGAGGCTCGCGAGCCACCGGCGGTCGTGCTCAGCGAAGTGGTCGAGGCTGCGCAGGTCGGCCCGGAACGGGCCCGACCACAGGCCGAGCAGGGCCGGCACGGGCAGCAGGAGCCCGGACCACTCGTGGACGGTCTCGACGAGGAGCCGCCGGCCCACGAGCTGCGCGACCGGCGCCACGTAGAGCGCGACCGCGGTGAGCAGGCAGACCAGGAACAGCAGCCCGGTCGCCCGGTGCACGGCCCGCTCGGCGGGGCTGAAGCGGAGCACGCGCTCAGGCACCGACGGGCTCCTCGCCGGGCAGCCAGCCGTCCACGGGATAGCCGTAGTCCTCCCAGTAACCCTGTTGGACCTGGCTGGTGACCTCGATCCCGGAGAGCCACTTGGCCGACTTGTAGAAGTACATCGGCGCCACGAAGAGCCGCACCGGGCCGCCGCTGTCGTGCGGCACGGGCTCGTCGAACATGCGCAGCGCGACCAGCACGTCCGCCCGGCGCGCCTGCTCCAGCGTGAGGCTCTCGGAGTAGGCGCCGTCGAAGCAGGTGAACCGCACCGCGGCGCCCTCGTCCCGCACCCCGGCCGCGTCGAGCAGGTCCCTCAGCAGGACGCCGGTGAACGGTACGTCGTCGACCTGCCAGCCGTCCGTGCAGACGGCGTCGTGCACCACCGTGTGCTGGGGCAGCGCCGCGAGCTGGTCGAGCGTGTACGTGGCGGGCCGGTCCACCAGCCCGCCGACGGTGAGCCGGTAGCTCGTCGCGTCCTGGCGCGGCACGGAGCCGACGACGCTGAAGTAGCGGAACCCGCGGTCGTCCGGCACCGCCGCCGGCGCGACCCGGGACAGGGCCTGACTCACCCCGTCCCGCACCGCGGGTCCCACGGCGACGCCCGCGGCTCCCAGGCCGAGCATCGCCAGCACGATCCGGCGGCCCACCGGCCGCCCGGGCCCGACGGCGTCGCCGGGCAGTCCTTTGTCGATCATGCCGCCCACCCTCGCCCGGCCGGGCCGGGCGGCGGACCAGGGTGCGGCACTGGTCCGCACCCTGGTGCGGGCGGCCGCGCCTAGACGGTCCGCCGGCCCGCGCCCACCAGGGTGACGACGGCGACGACGGCGCACAGCACCGCGGTCGTCAGCAGCCCGACCGCGAAGCTCGTGCCGGCCGCGATGAAGCCGACCACGAGCGAGCCGAGCCCGGTGCCGGTGTCGAAGCCGATGTTCCAGACGGCGCTGGCGACGCTGCGCTCCCGGTCGGGCACGGCCGCGAACGCGCTGACCAGCGTGAGGTTCTGCAGGCTGCCGTAGGAGATGCCGACGACGGTCATACCCACGATCAGCCCCACGGCGCCGGGGCCCGAGCCGGTGATCGACCAGGCGCACAGCACGAGGCCCGCGGCGCAGAGCGCCAGCAGCGGCGGGACGAACCGGCGCGGCCCGTGCCGGTCGGCCAGGCCGCCCACCAGCCAGCGGGACAGGGCCGCCGCGACGGTGAGGCCGAACAGCCCGGCCATCGCCACGAGCGCGCCGTACCCGAGCTGCGGGGCGAACGTGAGCAGCGCTCCCCCGGGCGTGGTGACGGCCAGCAGCACGAGCGAGGGCAGCGCCAGCGCGAGGAGCATGCGGGCGCGGCTGGGGTGGGGCGCGCCGACGACGCCGGGGGTACCGGCCCCGGTCAGGTCGTCCAGCCGCCGCCCGAGGGCCACCGCGAACGGCACGGCGAGCGCGGGCAGGGCCCCGAGGACGAACACCACCCGGAAGCCGACGGACTCGGCGACCCAGGCGGCGCTCGGCGTGAGGAACACCTGGGGCGCCGCGACCGCGAGGCCGTAGACGCCGATCGCGCGGCCGCGCCGGGAGACGTCGACTAGCTCGGCGATCGCCGTCGCGCCGCAGACCGTCACCACCGCGAACCCGGCGCCGCGCACGGCCGACGCCGCGAGGATCCACCCGAGCTGGTCGGTGAGCAGGAACGCCAGGGACGGGAGCCCGAGCAGCAGCACCCCGGCCACCAGCGTGGTGCGCCAGCCGAGCCGGCGCAGCGCCCAGGGCACCGTCGTCTGGAACGCGACGGTGGCGAGCATGAGGACGGCGTTCACCAGCCCCGCGCCGCCCTCGTCGGCGCCGCCGTGGGTGGCCCACAGGGGCGCCGTCGGCAGCAGGAGCGCGTACCCGGCGAAGCCGAACAGCGACATCCACACCAGGGCCCGGACCCCGGGCACCCGCAGGACGGGCTGGTCCGGGTCGGTCGGGGCGCTCACGTGGACCTCGGGCACCGGGCCACCGCCCAGCGGAAGGCGTTCAGCAGGCGGTAGCTGCCGTCCGGACGGCGGAACGGAGTCGCGGCCTCGACCACCACCGGCGCGAGCTCCGCGACCGTCGCGTCGCCCTCACCGAACAGGATGCCGCGCACCAGGTCGTTCGCGTCCCGGGCGGTCCACGGGACCGGCACCACACCGTGGTCGAGCACCGCCCAGCCCGCGTCTGCGAGCACGGCGGCGAGCCCGCCCGGCAGGCGCAGCGGGCCGTCCTCGGGCGGTTCCTCGTCGTCGGCCTCCGCGAGCGCCACGTTGATCACGTCCAGGTCGTTCCGGGTCCGGTCGGCCCAGCCGGCCAGCCCGACGACGCCGTCCGGCGTCAGCACGCGGGCGATCTCGGCCAGGGCGTCGGCGACGTCGTCGGCGAACTGGACCGCGTTCACGGCGAGCACGGCGTCGAAGGCGCCGTCGTCGAACGGGAGGTGCTCGGCCTCGCCGAGGCGTACGTCCGCGCCCACGGCGCGGGCCCGCGCGAGCTCGACCATCCGGGTCGCCGGGTCGGCGCCGCCGGCCCGCGCGCCCTGGTCCTGGAGGTGTTCGAGCAGCTCACCGCTGCCGCAGCCGACGTCGAGCACCCGGCTGCCCGGCCCGATCCCCGCCGCGTCCAGGAGCGGAGCCCAGACCGGGCGCGCGAAGGTGCCCCAGTACCGGCCCCAGTCGTCGGCGACGGCGGACCAGGGGTCGTCGGGCGCGGCGGGCATGCCGCGAGACTAGCCCAGCCCGCCGGCGACCTCCCGGAGCGCCCTCACCACGGCGTCCACGCCCGCCGGGCGGTCCGGGCGGGTGACGGCGACCGCCGCGCGGCCGAGCCACGCCGGGTCGTCGACCCGGACCGTCACGACGTCGGCCGGGATCCCGGGGACGACGAGCTCGGGCACCGTGGTGACGCCCAGCCCGGCGGCGACCAGGCCGAGGCGGGCGGGCCACTCGCGCACCGCGTGCACGACCCGGGGCGCGGGCAGCGTGGGCCAGGCGCCGAACTGCGGGTCGCCGCGCAGGCCCGTGCCCACGATCCACTCCTCCTCGGCCAGCTCCGCGACCGGAACCTGGTCCCGGCCGGCGAACCGGTGGTCGCTCGACACCGCGACCAGGGAGCGGCCGTCCGCGAGGTGGTCGCGGCGCAGCCCGTCGAGGTCGTAGGCGGGCAGGTCGGCGCCCATGCCGATGACCGCCACGTCGATGCGCCCCGCGCGGAGCTGTTGCAGCTGGGTGGGGGTCGACGCCTCGTGCAGGTCGACCGCCAGGCCCGGGTGCCGCTCCCGTACGACGGCGACGGCGCGCGGCGCGAGCACCCACGTCGCCGTCGGGAAGGCGCCGAGCACCACCCGGCCGCCCAGGGTGTCGCTCAGCCCCGCGAGGTCCTTGCCGACGGCGTCCAGCTCGGCGAGGACCACCGCGGCCCGGCGCGCCACGAGCGTGCCCGCCGGGGTGGGCGCCACGCCGCGCGCGCCGCGCACGAACAGGGGCACGCCCGCGGCCGCCTCGGCAGCGGCGACCTGGCGGGACACCGCGGACTGGGTGTACCCGAGCAGGTCGGCGGTCGCGGTGAAGGACCCGGTGCCGACGACGGCGTGGACCACCCGGAGCGCGGTGACGGTGAGCTCGGCCATGCGCCCATCATGAGCCATGCGGTGAGCGCATGTCTTGTGTGCCGAAGAGTCGCTGGTGGAATGGCTTGGCTCGCCGCACGATGGAGGCATGCACACCACATGGTTCATCACCGGAGCAGCCAAGGGTCTCGGTCGCGTGTGGGCCGAGGCCGCCCTCGAACGCGGCGACCACGTCACCGCCACCGCGCGGGACGTCACCGCGCTGGAGCCGCTCACGAGCAAGTACGGCGAGGCCGTGCTGACCGTCCCCCTCGACGTCACCGACCGGTCGGCCGTGCTGGCCGCCGTCGACCGCGCCGTCGAGCGCTTCGGACGGCTCGACGTGGTCGTCAACAACGCGGGCTACGGCCAGGTCGGCATGGTCGAGGAGGTGACCGAGCAGGAGCTGCGCGCCCAGCTGGAGACCAACTTCTTCGGCACGGTCTGGGTCACCCAGGCGGTCCTGCCGGTCCTGCGCGCGCAGGGGTCCGGCCGCATCCTCCAGGTCACCAGCGAGGGCGGCGTGCGCGCCTTCCCGGGGTTCGGCGCCTACCACGCGTCCAAGTGGGCGGTGGAGGGCCTGTCCGAGGCCCTGGCGCAGGAGGTGGCGCCGTTCGGCATCCATGTCACGAACGTCGAGCCGGGCCCGTACGCGACGGGGTTCGGCGCCGGGCTGCGCGCCAGCGCCGAGCACCCGGACTACGCCGAGGCGCGGGTCGCCACGGCGCCCGAGTTCGAGCTCGGGGACCCGCGCGCCACGCGCGCCGCGCTGCTGCGGATCGTCGACGCCGAGCGGCCGCCGCTGCACGTCTTCCTCGGCAAGCCGCTCGCCGACGTCGAGCAGATCTACGCCGAGCGCCTGCGCACCTGGCGCGAGTGGGAGCCGGTCGCGCTGGGGGCGTTCGGGGCCTGAGCCCCGAACGCCTCCGGGCGGTGCGGGCGGAACGAGGTCAGAGGACGCGCTGCGCCTTGGCCAGGTTCTCCTTGAGCTCCTCGGCGTTCTGGCGGGGGCCGTAGGCGGGCCGGTCGCGCTCCACGCGCCAGGACTCGCTGAGCGGGCCGGCGCTGACGGTGTCGAAGCCCGCCGCGTCGTAGAAGGCGGTGACCAGCTCGACGGCCTCCGGGTAGTCGCTCGCCGTGGCCAGTGCCCGGCGGTTCTCCGTGCCGGCCGGAGTGCCGTCGGTGGTGATCGTGGCGGCCACGATGTGGTTGAACGCCTTGGCGACCTTCGAGGTCGGCAGGTGCTCCTGGAGCAGGCCCGAGACGGTCGCCTCACCACGGTCGAGCGCCTCGACGTGGCCGTCGCGCTCCCAGTAGTAGTTGTTGGTGTCGAGCACGATCTTCCCGGCCAGCGGCTCCACCGGGAGGTCGCGGTAGGCCTTCAGCGGCACGGAGACGACGGCGACGTCGGCGGCCTCGGCCGCCTCCTTCGCCGTGGCCGCCCGGGCCTTCGGGCCCAGCTCCGCGACCAGGTCCGCGAGGGTCTCGGGACCGCGCGAGTTGGCGATCACCACCTCGTTGCCCTGCGCGATCGCCAGGCGGGCGACCTGGCTGCCGATGTGTCCTGCTCCGATGATGCCGAAGGTAGTCATACGGTCGGCAACTCCGGGACCCGGCGCCGCATTCCACCCGCTCCCGCCCAGGGATTTCCTGGCGGCCGTTCGTACGATGACCCCCATGGTGAACGGCGACGCGGGAGCCCAGGCACGGTCGTACCGGAGGGCCCCGGAACGGCGCGCCCAGATCCTCACGAGCGCGATCGCCGTCTTCGCCGAGCGCGGCGTGGGCGCGTCGCTGCGGGCCATCGGCGAGGCGATCGGCGTCTCGCACGCCGCGCTGCGCTACTACTTCGCCCACCGCGACGAGCTGCTCGTCGAGGTCTACCGGGCGCACGAGGCCCGGGCCGCGGAGCCGTCCCCGACCGAGGAGGTCTCGGCGGTCGCCCTCATGGAGCGCAGCGCCGTGCGGAACCGCTCGATCCCCGGCCTGGTCGAGCTGTACGCGACACTCACCACCGACGCGCTGCAGGCGCAGCAGCATCCCGAGACCCGCGAGTTCGTGCGGGCGCGGTTCCGGGGAGTCCGCGCCGACCTGGCCGAACGCGTCCGCGCCGGTCAGGCCTCCGGCGCGATCGCCGCCGACATCGACCCGGACGACGCCGCCGCGCTGGTCGCGGCCGCGTCCGACGGCCTCCAGCTCCAGTGGTTGCTGGACCCGGAGGCCGTGGACGTGCGGCGGTCGCTGGAGCTGCTGGAACGGCTGCTGCCGGGCGACCAGGGGTGACTGCCGGCCCCTACGCCGTCGCCTCCGCCGGGTCCCAGCCCTCCGGCAGCGGGGCGACCGGTGACACGGCCGACGTGATCTTCACGGGCTGCCCGGCCTCGGCCGCGTCGCGGATCCCGAGCAGGATGTCCAGGACGTGCGCCGCCACCGCCCCTGAGGCGCGTTCGGTGCCGCCGTCGCGGATCGAGCGCACCAGGTCGACGACGCCGGCCCCGCGCCCGAACGTTGGGCCGGACGCCGGGAGCGCCGTCGGCTCGTCGGAGCCGTAGCGCCACAGGGACGAGCCGCCGTCGAACCCGTTCGGGTCGGGCAGCACGATCGTGCCCTCGGTGCCGTTGACCTCGACGAACCCGCTGCGGGGCAGGGCGTGCTGGAACGAGAACGTCGACTGCGCCGACCGGCCCTCGCCGAACTCGATGATCGCGGCGTGGTGGGTCGGCACCTCGACGTCGAACACCTCGCCCGCCCGGGGGCCGCTCCCGATGGTGCGGGTCCGGCGGGAGGTGGAGGCCACCGCCTGGACCCGGGTCGCGGAGCCGAGCACGTGCACCAGCGTGGTCACGTAGTAGGGCCCCATGTCGAACAGCGGGCCGCCGCCGAGCGCGAACAGGAAGTCGGGGCTCGGGTGCCACGACTCCGGCCCGGGCACGTGGAACATCGTGGTGGCCGTCAGCGGCTCCCCGATGTCGCCGCGCGCGATCGCCCGCAGCGCCGTCTGGATGCCCGCGCCCAGCACCGTGTCCGGGGCGCACGCGACACGCAGGCCGCGTGCCTCGGCGTCCGCGAGCAGCGCGGCCGCGGCGTCCGCGTCGAGGGCGACCGGCTTCTCGCTCCACACGTGCTTGCCGGCGGCCAGGATCCGGTGCCCCACCTCGGTGTGCACCGCCGGGACGGTGAGGTTCACGACCACGTCCACGTCGTCCCGGGCCAGCAGCCCGTCCACGCTGCCCGACGCCGGCACTCCGTACTCCCGCGCCCGCTCCGCGGCGCGGTCGAGGTCGAGGTCCGCGACGAACCGCACCTCGACGTCGGGGAACCGGGTCAGGTTCTCCAGGTACTGGGTCGAGATGTTGCCGGCACCGATGATGCCGACGCCCGCCGCACTCATCGGTCGTGCTCCGACAGCCACGCCAGCGACTGCGCGATGCCCTCGAACACGTCCCCGCCGTACGCGTCGAACTCGATCACGCGGGTCGCTCCCGGGGCGGCCGCCAGGATCGCGGGCACGTCCACCTCGCCCGAGCCGGCCGGCTGCTGCCGGTCCACGTCGCCGTCCAGCGTGCCGTCCTTGACGTGGATCAGGCGCACCCGGTCCCCCAGGGCCGCGAGCAGCGCCGGGACGTCCGCTCCCCCGACGGCCGCCCAGTACGTGTCGACCTCCAGCACCACGTCGGGCGCCAGGTGCTCGACGAACACCTCCAGCGCATGCTGCTCGCCGAGGCGGGTGCCCAGCTCCCAGGCGTGGTTGTGGTACCCGAACTCCAGCCCTCGCTCGGCGGCGAGCTCCGCCAGCCCGTTCACGCGCTCCGCGAGCCGGGCCACCTGGTCGGCGGTCTGCCACCCCTCGGCGGGCAGGAACGGGTCGATCACGGTCGCCATCCCCAGGGCGACGGCCGCGTCGAGGATCGCCTCGGGGGTCTCGGCCGCGAGCACGGGCGCGTGGCCCGACGGCGCGGTCACGCCAGTCGCCGCGAACGCCCGCAGGTAGTCGTCGGTGCGCTCGTGGAAGGCATACGGCTCCACGTGCTTCAGGCCAATCTCGGCCAGGCGCGCCACGGCGCCGTCCAGGTCGTCAGCTACCGCCTCCCGGACCGAGTAGAGCTGTACGGAGGTCGTCGGCGTCGTAGTCGGCATGGAACTCCTTCGTTCGGCACGGCCTCTCCCCGGCCACCCCGTTGCGGCCGGCTCGCTGAGCACCGCGGTCGATCGTAGTGAAGAAATTCTTACAGTGGAAGATTTCACCGAGATCAACGTGGCGCCGAGGTCGCGCACCCTCGCGAGGTGGCCGTGCAGCGCGGCCTGGTCGGCCACCGACCCGCGCAGGGAGGTCGTGCCGTCGTCCTCGTGGACGAGGGCCATCCCGTCGAACCAGGCTGACCAGTGCTCGTCGAGGTGGCCCTCGACGCGGAGCTCGTAGCGGACGGGCGGGACGGGTGGTCGACTCATCGCGAACCCGCCGCGGTGAGGGGCGGATCGTCGGCACCGGCCGGCAGCGTGGTGATCCTGGTGCGCGTGGTGAGCCAGAGCGAGCAGCCGAGGCCGATCATGGCGACAGAGTTGGGAAAGGCCAGGAACCGGTAGAGGGCGTCGGGCAGGAAGGCGAGCGTGACGGTGAGGACGCTGGCGACGGCGAGGAGCGCGGCCGCCCATCGGGCGAGGACGCGTGCCCGGTACAGCGCGATGCCGAAGATGAGGCCGCCACCCAGGAAGGTGATGCCTGAGACGGTGAGCACGGTCTGCATCAGGCCGATGTCACCGGTGGCGCTGCCGTTGGTGGCTGCGGCGAGGACGTCGTTGACGTAGCCGGGGTCGGTCTCGGCGATGGAGGGCAGGACGTACGCGCTGACGAAGGCGACGCTCATGACGGTGAGGTAGCCGGCGCCGAAGACGAGGTACCCGAGCAGGCCCAGGAGACCGATCTGCTTCACCTGGCGCAGGTACATGCCGGTGATGCCGGCCAGGGCCAGGGCGGCCATCAGCACCTTCAGCGAGTTGCGTATGACCCACTCGGTGGTGGCGACCGCGTCGACGTCCGAGTGGGGGTGGTCGATCTGCACGCCGATGAAGATCAGCCCGGCGGCGACGGCGGCGACGGCGGCTGACCGGATGAGGGTGGAGTGGGTGATGGTCATGTCCGGTTCCTGTTCGAGTCGGTCCGCGGAGTGTGCCGCGGGGATGACTCGAACCTAGGAGCCGAGAGGGTGACCGGGCGTCACCACATGATGTGACCCACGTGGTGACACCGGGACATCGAGCGATCTCACAGCAGCCCGCGTTCGCGCGCGCGGAGTACGGCGACCGCCCGGGTCCGCGCGTCGAGCTTGGTGAAGATGCGCCTGGTGTGGGTTCGCAGGGTGTTGAGCGTGATGTAGAGCTCGCGGGCGATCTCCGGTCCGGTCAGCTCGCTGTCGAGCAGCCGGAGCACCTCGCGCTCGCGCCGGCTCAACGGATCCACCGGATCCTGGGGAGACCCGGCCGATCCGGTCGTCCGGGCGGGCTGGGTCCGCCGGAGTAGCCGCCGGGCCCGTCCTCGCACCGCTTCCCCGTGCTCCGCGCCCGCGACGGGACCGGTAGCGGTCGCCCTCCTGTCCAGCAGGGCTCTCATCGGCGCGCCCTCGTCCAGGTACAGCCGCACGTAGCTGTCCGGTTCGGGCGCCGCGCCCAGGGCGCGGCCCAGTGCGGCCAGTGCCGCGGGCAGGTTTCGGTCGGCGCGGTGGGCGAGGGCCTGCAGCACCCGGATCTCGAGCACGCTGCCGTCGCGCGCGGCGTCCGTGGCCGCGGCCTGCAGCCGGTCGAGCAACCCCAGCACCACCGTCGGGGACACCGCGCCGGGGCGGGCGTCGTGCTGGTCGTCGCCCTGCTGGGCGAGCAGGAGCCGCACCAGGGTCAGGTGCTCGTACTCCCGCAGGTGGTCCACGTCGTCACCGACGCCAACTCCCCGGTCCTCGGCCCAGCGGGCGGCTGACGCCAGGTCCCCTGCCGCGATCTCGACGCGGGTCTTCATCGCGGCGATCGGGCGCACGTCAGGGTAGAAGCCGGGCCGGTAGAGCGCCTCGGCCTGGTCGAGCAGGCGCAGCGCGGCGTCGAAGTCACCGCCAGCGGCGCGCACCTGCGACATCGCGACGAACCACCGGTGCCGGTTCTCGGTGATCGACGTCCGCTCGCCCAGGATCCGCGCGGTCTCGAGATGCTCCCTCGCGCTGGCCAGCTCGTCGGCCTCGCGGTCGAGCTCGGCCAGGGCGACATGCAGGTCGGCGGTGGCCCGCAGATACGGTTGCCCACTCCTGGTGGCCGTCCGCAGGGCCTGCTCGCACAGGCGGCGGGCACGACCGGGCCTGCCCGAGGCGACCCACATGTCGGCGAGCACCACCGTGCTGTCCAGCTCGTCCACGAGGTTTCCCGCTGCGTGCAGGCTGCGGACCGCGTCGGAGAACGTGGACAGCGCCTCCCCGACGTCGCCGGCCGCCCAGGCGGCCAGACCGAGAAACCCGCCGGCGGCTCCCCGGACGAAGTGGTCCTCGGGTCGAGCGAGATCCGCCGCGCGCCGGGCATGGCGCACGGTGCCCGCGACATCGCCACGCGCCTGGGCCAACGATGCGCGGTAGACCGCGACCGTCGCCGGGGCGGTCCGCAGATCATCCGTGTCCGCCCACGTCGCAGCGAGACCCTCGTCCGCGGCGCCGGCCGCCAGCGCCTCCTCGGCGTCGTCGAGCCGGCGCTCGGCCGAGCCGAGGTCTCCCGATATCATCAGCGACCAACCCGCGAGGATGCTCAGGGCGGGGCTGCGCCGGACCACGGACTCCGGCAGCGCCCGGACCCAGCCCAGCAGCAGGCCGTCCTGACGGGTGCGGCGCAGCTCCGGCAGCGCCTCCTCCATCAGGTGGGCGGCACGGTCGAAGTCCGCAGCGGCGAGCGCGTGCCGGACCGCGTCTTCCACGAGGCCGTGGGCGGCGAACCACTCACCGGCCCGCCGGTGCAGGATCGGCACCTCGTCCGGGGCCTCGGCGCGCAGGCGTGCGCGCAGCATGTCGGCGAAGAGATGGTGGTAGCGGTACCAGGAACGCTCGGCGTCGAGCGGTACCAGGAACAGGTTGCCGCGCTCCAGGTCCTCCAGCATCCTCGCGCCGTCGGTGCCGCAGGTGACGGCGTCGCACAGGGCCCCGGTGAGCCGGTCGAGCACGGCGGTGCCGAGCAGGAAGTCGCGGACCTGGACGGGTTGGCGGGCCAGCACCTCGTCGGCGAGATAGTCGATGACGAATCGGTTGCTGCCGGTGAACGCCTCGATGAACCCCGCGACGTCACCGCGCTCGGGTATGTCGCGCAAGGAGAGCGCGGCGAGCTGGAGCCCGACGATCCAGCCTTCGGTGCGTTCCTCCAGCGCGTCCACGTCGGCCTCGGCGAGGTCCAGCCCCATCACCCGGTTGAGGAAGTCCCGCGCCTCGGCTGCGGTGAAGCGCAGGTCGGCGGCACGGACCTCGGTCAGCTGCCCGCGACTGCGCAGCCGGGCCAGGGGCAGGGGCGGGTCGGAGCGGGTCGCCATCGCCACCGGCAGATGGTCCGGAAGGTGGTCGAGCAGGAATGTCACCGCCTCGTGAACCTCCCGGGACTC
The DNA here is from genome assembly GCF_040655935.1 of Promicromonospora sp. NPDC050262. Classification (NCBI taxonomy): domain Bacteria; kingdom Bacillati; phylum Actinomycetota; class Actinomycetes; order Micrococcales; family Promicromonosporaceae; genus Promicromonospora; species Promicromonospora sp. NPDC050262. Next base: position 746,895 of record NZ_JBFAKX010000001.1, read on the forward strand.
GATCAGGTGGTAGTCGTCGAGCGCGAGCACGAGAGTTCCGTCGACGCCGTCGAGGTCGTTGATCAGGCTCACCAGAACACCTGGAGAGACGGTGGCGCCGCCGGCCCGCAGGAGTGCGGCCGCATCGACACCCGCACGAGGTTCGACGACCTGGATCGCGCCGATCAAGAGGGCCAGGAAGCGCTGCAGGGCGCTGTCCTCGGCGTCGAGCGAGAGCCAGGCGACCCGACGGGTCTCGGCACGCCGGACGGTTCGCCACTGGTCGAGCCACTGGCTCAACAGGGTCGTCTTGCCGAAGCCAGGGGGCGCGGACACGAGGATCAGACGGGGCAGCGGGTCCGCTCCCAGCGGCATCCGGGCAGTGAGCCGCGGGCGAGGGACAAGGTGCCGCCGCGCCGTCGGTATGTGCAGCTTCGTGCCCAGGAGGGCCACCCCGTCAGCCTAGGGGACGTGTACCTCCAGCCACCAGGCGATCCGCCCGGCATCGCCCAGGCGGGCCAGCCGGTCCGGGGCGGCGCGGTCGAGGTTCGTCTCCGCCCCCAGCATCGGTTCGACGCCGACCGACCGGTACGGGCCGTCGTCCGGCCAGCCGCCGAGGTTGCGCCACACGACCAGCGACACCGGGGCGGCGTACCCCGGCCCGACGCCCCAGCGCAGCGACAGCCGGTCGGCGCCGTCCACGACGTCGAGCCGGTCGGTCGCCACCACCGCGCACCGGGCCGTCCCGTCGTCCGGGCCCAGGACGTCGAGCGGCACGCCCCTGCCGTCGGGCCAGGTGCTGGCCGTCGTCGCGCCCGGCTCCGGCCACTCGACCACGAGGGTGTCCGGGCGGCCGGGTACCTCGAGGCGCGCGTCCGGAGCGAGGTCGAGCAGCAGGTGCACCGCGTGCAGCAGGACCGCGCCGGGCGGGCCGTCGATCGTGTAGTCGGCGCGGACGGCGCCGTCGTGCGTGGCGAGGCGGCGGCTCAGGGTGAGGTCGCCGGCTCGGACCCGGGCCACGCCCGGCGCCTGACTGGTCCAGGGCTTGGACCACACCTCGCCGTGGTCGCTCGGGCCGCCGATCGTCGGGAGGCACTCCTCGCCGCCGCCCGCGTCGACGAACGGGTCGCCGGGGGCGACTCCCGCCCGGGCTGCCGCCGGCACCCGCGGGTTGCGCCAGAGCCATTCGCGCTCCGGCGTCGCCAGCGAGGTCCAGCGGCCGCCCAGGGCCGGGTCGGTGCGGACGGTGAGCGGCCGGGCGCTCACACCCGGTCCAGCAGCACGACGTCGCAGTCCTGCCAGGTCCACGCCACGTCCAGGCCGTCGGTCGCGAGCGCCGCGCCCGTCCGCAGCTCGTCCTCGCCCCGCACCCGGTACCGCGCGTCCGGGTCCAGGTCGCGCAGGCGCACGGTGAGACCCGCGCCCGGACGACGCCAGGCCAGCACCACCACGGTGTCCGGGCCCGTGTACTGCACCGCGCACGCCGGGCCGGCCGGGGCGCCGTGCCGCCGGACCCGCCCGGTGTGCACCACCGGACGCACGGTCCGGTACAGGTCCACGAACGACGCCACCCGCTCCCGGGTCGCGTCGTCCCAGGCCAGCAGGTCCGCGCCGATGCCGAGCACCCCGGCCATCGCGACCACGAACCGGAACTCCAGGCTCGCCGGGCCGTCCTCCCGGTCGGGGTCGAGCTGGTCGGGCAGGTCGGTCACCCACGAGCTCATGGTCCATGCGGGCAGCACGCCCAGGAACCCGTGCTGGATCGCCAGCCGGTCGCGCGGCCCCGTCTCGTCGCTGGGCCAGACCACGTCGGTGCGCGCGAGCACCGCGTGGTCGATCCGGCCGCCGCCGCCCGCGCACGCCTCGACGGTGACGTGCGGGAACTCGGCGCGCAGGGCGTCGAGCACGCGGTAGTAGGCCTGGGTGTGCCGCCAGGACCAGTCGTCCCCGCCCGGGGCGGTGCGCCCACCGTCGGCGATGGAGCGGTTCATGTCCCACTTGAGGTAGCTGATGTCGGTGTCGGTCAGCAGCCGGCGCAGCGTGCCGAGCACCCACTCCTCCACCTCGGGCCGGCCCAGGTCGAGCATGTACTGGTGGCGCAGCGTCTCCAGGGGACGCCCGTCCACGTGGTGCGCCCACTCCGGGTGCGCGCGGTACAGGTCGCTGTCCGGGCTCACGGCCTCCGGCTCGACCCACAGGCCGAACCGCATGCCGAGCCGCTTCACGCCCTCGGCCAGCGGCCCGAGACCGCCCGGGATCCGGTCGGTGTCGACCTCCCAGTCGCCCAGCGCGGCCCGGTCGGTGGTGCGCCCGCGGAACCAGCCGTCGTCGACCACGAAGACCTCTGCGCCCACCTGCGCCGCGGCCTCGGCGAGGCGGAGCTGGTGCTCCACGCGGACGTCGAACGTCGTCGCGAACCACGAGTTGTAGACCACGGGCCGGTGCTCGGGGCCGCGCGTGCGGGCCAGGGTCGCCTCGTAGTCGTGCCAGGCCTGCGCCAGGTCGTCGGCGTCGCCCTCGACCCGCACCCCGGCCAGCACGGGCGTGGTCAGCCCGGTGCCCGGCGTCAGCGTGAGGATGCCCGACTCGTCGTCCGGGCCGGCGGAGACGCGGACGTGGTCGGCGAAGGGGACGGCGTCGAGCGCCATGCGCCACGAGCCGCTGTACGCGAGCGCGACGCCGAAGCGGACGGCCCCGTCCGTTCCGGCCGGGTGGACGCCCCCGTCCGTTCCGGCGGAGCGGACCACCCCGCCCGTTCCGGCGGGCACCACCATCACGACCGGCGCGTACGTGTGCGACGTGATGCCCTGCCGGCTGCCGATGCTCAGCGTGCCCGCCCCGAGCGACGCCTCGAACGGCGTGAACTCCCGCGACCACGCACCGCCCAGCAGGTCCACACGCGCGCCGCCGGGAGCGGGGACGGCGAAGGCCCCGCCCCAACCGCGCAGCACCTCGACGGTCTGCGCCGAGCGGTTGTCCAGCCGAGCCCACTTCTCCACGACGTCGTGGTCCGGGTGGGTCCGGATGTGCAGGGTCACGCCCAGGCCGAGCACGTCGTCGGCGAGCGGACACTCCAGGTGCGTGCCGCCGTCGTCGTCCCGCGTGAGCGTGACCTCGCCGGAGACGGCCAGGCGCGCCCCGCGGACGCCGTCCGCGCGCCGCACCACCAGCTCGGCGCCGTGCACGTTGCGGGTGCCCAGCGCCGTGGCCTCCAGCGGGAGCAGGTCGAGGTCCGCCTCGAAGGACGACGTCGCCGCCACGGGCGGCACCGCCCCGTCGGCGTCCGGCCCCCAGCCGACGGCGACCAGCCCCGCCCCGCGCGGCGCGAGCCCCACGACGTACTGACCCGACCGGGTCGGAAGAATCCAGGTCACTTGTTGGCTCCTACGAGAAGTCCGGACACGAACTGCTTCTGGAAGAGGAAGAACACGATCGCCGTCGGCACGGCCGCTATCAACGAGCCTGCCGCGACCACGTTCCAGGCGCTCGCGAACCCGCCCTGCAGGTTGAGCAGGGCGGCGGTGATCGGGAACTTGGCCTCGCTGCGCAGCACCGTCATCGCCCAGATCAGGTCGTTGAAGATCCAGGTCGTTGCCAGGGCCGCGAGCGCCGCCAGCGACGGCCGCGACAGGGGCAGCACGATGCGCCAGAAGATGCCGCCGGGGCCGGCGCCGTCGAGCCGCGCGGCCTCGAAGACCTCGCCCGGCAGGCCACGCATGAACCCGTGCAGCACGAACGTGTAGAAGCCGATGCCGAACCCGACCTGCACGATGACGAGCGCGGTGAGGGTGTCGGCGATGCCGACGGCGTCGGTGATGGACGCGACCGGCACGAGCAGGATCTGCGGCGGCAGGAGGTTGCCGGCGAGCATGGTGAGCAGGATGGTGCGGCGTCCGGGGATGTCGAACCGGCTCAGGGCGTACGCGGCGAAGGACGACAGCGCCAGGGAGAGGACCACCGCGCACGCGGTGACCAGCGCGCTGTTGCCGAGCGAGCGGAGCACGCCGCCCTCGGTCAGGGCGGTGGCGAAGCCGTCGAGGCTGAACGACGCCGGGAGGGCGCCGAGGCCGCGGCCGGCGATGTCGTCGTAGGAACGCACCGCGACGAACAGCACGAACACGATGGGGCTCAGCCACAGCAGCGTGACCGGGACCATCGCGACGTGCAGCCACGGCGAGCGGGCGGGGCGCGGCCGGCGGCGCCGGGCGGCGGGCCGGGTGCCGGCCGCCGTGGGAGCGCCGGTCGTGGCGGGTGGGGCGAGTGCTGACATGTCAGTCCTCCGTCCGGGCCTGGCGGGCGAGGTAGGTGATGATGAAGCCGATCGCCAGGGCGAAGATGACCACGGCGATGGCCGAGGCGTAGCCGAGGTTCCCCGTGGTGAAGGCCTGCTGGAACATGTAGGTGCTCAGCAGCTGGGTCTCGTTGTAGGGGCCGCCGCGGGTCATCGCCCAGACGATGTCGAAGGTGCGCAGCGAGTCGATGACGGTCACGGCGAAGACGACGGTGTTCACGCCGCGCAGCTGCGGCATGACGATGCGCCAGAACCGCTGCCAGGCGTTGGCGCCGTCCACGGCGGCGGCCTCCTCCAGCGTGCCGTCGGTGCCCTTGAGGCCGGCCAGGTAGAGCACCATGATGTAGCCGACCTGGCGCCAGACGGCGGCGATGAGCACGGCCCAGAGCGCGACGGCGGGGTCGGCGAGCCACTGGCGCTCCAGGGACTCCAGCCCGAGCAGGCCGAGCGTGCCGTTGATGGGCCCCTCCGGCGCGTACATGACGCGCCAGAAGAGGCCGCTGACGGCGAGCGAGACGACCATGGGCAGGTAGATGGCGCTGCGGTACAGCCCGACCAGGGGGCCGGGCTTGTTCAGGGTGACCGCGAGCACCAGGCCGCCCACCACGGACAGCCCGCCGAACCCGAGCACCCAGATCACGTTGTTGCGCAGGGCGGTCAGGAAGATCGGGTCGGCGGCCAGGTCGCGGAAGTTCTGCAGGCCCACGGGCTCGGCCAGGCCGATCCCGTCCCAGCGGGTCAGGGCGAGCGAGAACGAGTTGGCCGCCGGCCAGAACACCCAGAACAGCTCGACCACGAACGGGACCAGCAGGAACACCCAGACGAGCAGCGGGACGCGCGCGAACCGGTTCCGGCGGCGGGTCGGCGTGGTGGACGGCTGGGCGCTCACGACGCGAAGACCCCCTCGGCCGCCTTCTGCCACTCGTCGAGGGTCTTCTTCATGGAGCCCGGGTCGGCGAGGAACTTGGTCAGGGCGGTGTCGGCGGTGGCCTGGAGGGCGTCCGAGGAGTCGCGGTTGAAGAACTGCGTGATCTCCTCGGTCGTGTTCAGCAGCTCGATGCCCTTCTGCACCAGCGGGCTGAAGGACGACGTGTCGACGTCGGGCGAGGTGGGCAGGTTGGCCGACTTCGACTGCTCGATGAACTGCTGCTGCGACGTCGTCGAGGCGAGGTAGGCCAGCAGGTCGAGGGCGCCCTCGTGGTTGTCGCTGTTGGCGGACGCGAAGAACCCGTCGGTCGGTGCCTCCTCCGCCGTGGGCACGGAGTCGTTGATGACCGGCACGGAGAAGAAGTCGATGTCGTCGCGCTGGTCCTCGGGGAAGTACGTGGTGACGAACGTGCCGCTGAGGTACATCGCCGACTTGTCCTGCGCCACGGGGGTCGCGGCGTCCTGGGCGGTGTAGGAGGCCGCGTTCTTGTCGAAGTAGGGGATCAGCCGCTTGTACTCCTCCATGACGGCCACGACCTCGGGGTCGTTGAAGGCGTGCTCGCCCGCCAGCAGCTCGCGGTGGTACTGCGCCCCGTTGACCCGCAGGTTGAGGTAGTCGAACCAGCCGGACGCCATCCACGGCGTGGACGACAGGCCGTTGGTGAGCGGCACGATGCCCTGGCCGCTGAGGTTCTCGCACAGCGCGTGGAACTCGTCCCACGACGTCGGGGCCTCGACGCCCCACTTCTCGAACGCCGACTTCTTGTAGAAGACGCCCCACCAGTAGTAGCTCGTGGGCACGAAGATCTGCTTGCCCGACGCGTCGCTGGACAGGGCGCGCAGCGCGTCGGAGTAGCCGGCGCACGGGCCGTCGCCCTGCCACAGGGACGACACGTCGAGCAGCAGCCCCTCCTCGGCGTAGGACCGGGCCACGGACCCGGCGTACCAGCTCAGCACCTCGGGCGAGTCGCCGGAGCGCAGGTAGTTGGTGAGCTGGGCCCGGAACTGCTCGGTGGCCACCGAGTTCAGCGTGACCTCACCGTCGGGGAACGCCTTGACCAGTGCCTCCAGGGCGGCCTTCGGGTCGGCGTCCTGGATCGAGTTCTGCAGGGTGATCGCGCCGGTGCTCGCACCGCCGCCCCCGCCGCCGCCCGGCGTCGTCCCCACGCACGCGGCCAGCAGGCTCGCCGCACCCAGTGTCATACCGCCCGCGAGCAGCTCGCGGCGCGTGATCGTTCGCTTGGACATCCTTGTTCCTCCTCCGTGCGCCCTCGTTGGCGCACCTGGTACCGCTCAGATCACGGGCGCGGGTAGGTCCGCGCCCGAAAGGATCGCCGCACACTCCCGCTGCAGCGCGACATCGGACCACATCGGGTGCTGTGGTGCGGCATTCGAGCAGACGACGGCGCCCCAGGCGCCGAGCCGGCGCGCCTCCCGCAGCGCGTGCCGGCAGACCTCCGCCCCGACCGGGTCCTCCTCGAACCGGCCGTGCAGCGGGGTGTAGCCCACGTAGCCCTCGCCGAGGATCAGCGGGATGCCGCGGCTCGCGGCGACGTCCGCCGCCACCTCCAGCCACAGGGTCAGCTTCTGGAGCATCGCCAGGCGGTGCGTGCCCCACCGGTCGTACAGCCAGCGGTCCCACGCCTGCGGGTCGCACCAGTCGTGCACGTACAGCTCGGGCAGGGACATGATCGTGGCCCGCGTGCGCCACTCCTGGCCCGGCGGCACCGTCCAGGCGGCCAGGCCGGGCGCGTCGGGGCGCAGCAGCTCGCGGGCCCTCTCCTCGTCGAACGCCTCGACCGGGCCGCGCAGCCCGAACGTGTCCACCAGCTCCTGCAGCACGCCGTACACGTACGGGTGCACCACGAGGGCGTCGAGGTCGGCGGGCAGGGCGGTCAGCGCGCCGACGGGCACACCCGCGTAGTTCACGGTGACCGGCCGGCCGGGGTGCCGCTCGCGGAACCTGGCGATGCCGCGCTCCAGCCGGGGCGTCAGCGCGCGGACGGCGTCGTCGCCGCGGCCCACGCCCAGACCGTCGGCGAGGTAGCCGATCTGCACCTCGTTGTGGAGCTCGGTGAGCAGCAGGCGGTGGGCCAGGCCCTCCGCCTCCAGCAGGTCCACGAGGTCCGCGTGGGCGTCGGCCAGCACCTCCGCCCGCTCCTCGGGATCGACCGCGTGCAGCGCCTCGTACCAGTCCGGCGTCGCGGCGAACGACGGCGACTGCTGGTACTCCCACGACGACGCGATGACGCCGACTCCGTGCCGATCGGCCGCGCGGAACAGCTCCAGCAGGTGCGCCCGGGCGTCGATCGTCGTCTCGCGGCGCACGTCGTACCAGCGCGTGCGCTGCCCGAACTCGCCGCCGAGCGGTCCCAGGCCCAGCGCGGACGTGTCCAGGCCCGACCGGAACAGCAGGAACGGCATGGCGCAGATCCGGATGGTGTCGTAGCCGCGCTCCCGCGCCTCCGCGAACGCCCGGTCCAGGTCCTCGAACGGCTCGCCGGGGCCGGTGCGCGTGTACCAGGTGAAGTCCCACAGGGTCACCACGCGCGGGCGGTCCGGGGTCGTGAGCGGGGTGGTCATGCCGAGTGCTCCTTCGGGTCGGCGGTGGCGTGCAGCAGCGTGTCGCCGCGGCGCGCGACGGCGTGCCGCAGGTCGGCCGCGTGCCGCGACGCCGCCAGCTCCGGGCGGCGCAGCAGGGCCTCCGCCGTGGCGGTGTCGCCGGCCAGGAGGGCGAGCTGCGCGTCCAGGACGAGCACGCGCCGGTCGCGCGCCCGCAGCGGGTCCTCCTCGAACAGCAGCAGGTCCGGCAGCGAGGTGGCGAAGTAGTCCACGCGCGGCACCTCGACGGCGTACGTGTCGCGGTAGGCGCGCAGCGACGCCGTCAGCTCGTCGGCGCCAAGGCGGTCGCCCGTACGACGCAGGGCGAGGACCGTCCAGAAGGTCTGCTCACCGTGCTCCTGCGTGCTCATCTCCACGAAGTCGCCGCGCTGGGCGGCGGCGGTGCGCCAGGCGTCGTCTGCGCCTGTTCCGTCGCCGGCCGCCGCGAGCGCGTCGCCCAGGAGCAGGTGCAGGTTCGCCGTGCTGGCCAGGGGGTGGCGGGCCTCCCCCAGGGTCGGCGGCGGTGCGAGAGCGGCCCGCACGTGGCCGACGGCGTCCGCGGCCCTCCCCTCCGCGAGCGCGTCCAGCGCGCGGTGGGTGTGCGCGCGGTCCCAGGCCAGGAGCGCCTGGCCCTCGCCGCCCTCCCAGGGGTGCAGGCGGCGGCCGCCGAGGATCGCCTGGGCCTCGGCGGCCCGGCCCTCGGTGACCATGAGGTGCAGCGCCTCGACGGCGAGGTCGTCGCGGTCCAGGCTCGACGGTGCATGGTCATCACCCAGCAGCAGGGCGAGGCGGGCCGCCGGGGTCTCGCCCGTCAGCGCGGCGAGCTGGTCGCGCTCGTACCGCAGCCGGGCGTCGTCCGGCGCGACGGCGCACGCCCGCCCGTAGGCGTCGGCCGCGGCGGCCAGGTCGCGCTCGTGGTTGACGGCGGCCAGGCCGATGTTGCGCCAGGCCACGGCGTCGGACGGGTCGAGGGCGACGGCCGCCCGCCACAGGGCCAGGGCGTCCGCGCGGCGTCCGGCGGCGTAGGTCCAGTGGCCCAGCAGCGACCGGGAGCGGGCGTCGCCCGGGTCGGCGTCGGCCGCCTCGCGCAGCACGGCGGCGTCCGCGAGCCGGCCCGGGAAGCACCACGTGGCGTCCAGACCGCGGGCCCGGGCCCGCTCGGCGGCGGCCTCGTCGGCGCGGCCGGCCAGGCGCAGCACGTGCGCGCGGTGGTAGGCGAGCAGCGGCCGGACGGCGGTCTGCCCGGCCGCCCGGTGGTCCTCACGCGCCTCGGCCTCGTCCAGGCAGGCGAGGGCGGCGTCGTGCTCCCCCACCCCCGTGAGCTCGATCGCGACGTCGAGCAGGGTCTGGGCGTCGCCGCTCGCGGGCTGCCCGTCCAGGTGGCGCAGCCAGGCGTCGAGCGGGTCGAGAGCGCGGGCGGCGGTGAGGGTGGCCGCGGCGTCGGCGTGCCGGCGCAGCCGCCCGTGGCACACCACGGTCAGCGCGAGCGCCTGCAGGTGGTCCGGCTCGGTGCGGCGCACGTCGTCGAGCCGGGCCAGGGCGCTCGCGTAGCGTCCGGCCCGCGCGTCGAGCCGCGCCATCCGGTAGCCCGCGGGGGCGCGCCACGCCCGCGACCACGCGGCCTGCGCGTAGGCGTCGTAGGCGCCCGTGTCGTCGCCCAGCTCCTCGCGGACCAGGCCGAGCAGGTAGACCGCCGTGGTGTCGCGGGGGCTGCGGTGCAGTCGGGTCAGCCGCTCGACGGCGCGCTCCAGGTGGTCGCGCGCCTGCTCCGCGCCGCCCGCCACATAGGCGCGCCGGGCCAGGCCCACCAGGCTGTCCACGTGCCCCGGGTCCCGGTCCAGCGCCGCGCGCCAGTACGGCTCGGGCGAGCGCGTGGCGTGCCGGTACAGGTCCAGGTGCGCCGCGATGAGGGCCAGCTCCTCGACGGTGCCGACCTCGTCGGGCGCGGGCGGCTCCTCGGCGGGGTCGGGCTCGGGCTCGTTGCGGGGATCGGCGGCCGGGGCCTCCGTCCACGTGACCAGGACGCGGTCCCCGTGGGTCACCGTGACCGTGAGGGGGCCCGCTCCGGCGGGGACGGCGTGCGTCAGCAGGGCCGGGCGGGTCGGGTCCGCGGCGACGACGTCGGTGGTCAGCACCGCGCCGTCGGCCGACAGCTCGACCGTCACATCGTCCAGGGGGCGCGGTACGACGACGCCGACGCGCGCCGTCGTCGGGCCCGCGCCGTCGTCCCCGGAGCCCGACCGCTCCAGCCGCACCGCCGCGTCCAGCGTCGCCCGGTCCACCGGGCCCACGTCCCGGAACGGGTACCAGAACTGGGAGAAGACCTTGGTCTCGCCCGGGGCCAGGTAGGCGAAGTCGGGCTGGTTGTCGGTGAACACGCCGGCCATGAGCTCCACGTAGTGCGAGCCGTCGTCGGCCAGGTTGGCGTCCCAGGCGTGGCCGAACGGGGCGTTGCCCCAGGTCCACTGCTTCTTGCCGGGCGACAGGGCACGGTCGGCGACGTGCACGAACCCGAGCCGCGCCGCGTGGTCGTACCCGCCGAAGAACTCCTCGTCGCTCGCGAGGCACATGTACGACGTGGGCACCGGGATGTTGCGGTACCAGTCGAGGCGGTCGCCGCCCCGGTCCGCGAGCGCCGGGTAGTCGACGCCGTAGTAGGGGCGGTCGGCGTGCGGGAACGCGGTGATCGCGCGCCGCGCGTGGTCGGCCACGTAGGTCACGTCGTGCGGGAAGAAGGACTGGTAGTGGTCGTCCACCTTGGCCGCCACGTTGGCCCACCACAGGAACGACTGCGGCAGCTCGCTGCGGTTGTACAGCCGCACCGTCAGCTCCAGCACCGCGCTGTCGGGGCGCAGCCGCACGCCGTGCATGCCCTTCATCCGGGTGAACGGGTCGTGGTCGGAGCACCAGACCACGACGGCGCCGTCCGGCTCCTCCTCGATCTCGACGTCCACCGGCAGGTAGGTGGCCGGGCGGTGGTGCTGCGGCCAGTTGAGCTCCACGCCGCCCGCCACCCACGGTCCGGCCAGGCCCACCAGCGCCGGCTTGATCACCGGGTTGGTCCAGAAGAAGTCCCGGCCGCTGCCGCGCTCGCGGGCCACGTGGATGCGCCCGCCCAGCTCCGGCAGCACCACGACCCGCAGCCACTCGTTCTCCAGGTGCACCGCCTGCCAGTCGCGCGGGTGGGGCTCGTCGGCGATCTGGTGGTGGAACGGCAGGGGGTACACGCGGCCGGACGACCCCTGGTAGACGCGCCGGTCCAGGTAGGCCGGGAACCGGTCGGGCGGCAGGGGTTCGTAGGTGGTCAGGGTGAGCGGCGCCGCCCAGGCGGCCACGGCCCGGCCGGCCAGGTCGTCGGGCCGGGCGGGAAGGTCGAGCACGGACTCCACATCGAGCATGGGTCCGACGCTACGAACCTCCCGGGTGCCCCGGGAAGCGACGTATCGATGCACTTGCCTGGACGATCCGACGATTCCGGGCGCTGGGCGACCGGCTGACGCGGGCGGGCGGACGGCGCTACCCTCCAGGGGTGCGAATCCGTGACGGCTTCCCCGGGCAGCGCCTGCGCGTGCTGCCGACCACCGTGGTCCGCGCGACGTCGAAGGCGGGCCCCACCTCGCGCCTGCTGGTCACGGACGCGGGCTATTTTCCGCACGCCACGAACCACGGGCGGGTACGCCGGCAGGGCGCCGTCGGGACCATCGTCATCGTGTCCTCGGCCGGGCGCGGCTGGTGCCGCACGCCCGGCGGCCTGCACCGTATCGGCGCTGCTCAGGCGCTGGTCATCCCCGCGGGCGTGCCCCACGAGTACTGGGCGGACGACGACGACCCATGGACGATCTGGTGGATGCACGTCCGGGGCGACGACGCCGCCGAGTTCGAGCGGCACCTGGCCGGGCACGCGGGGCCGGACGACGTCGCCGTGGTCGAGGTGCACGACCTGGTCCGCGTCGTCGCCGACCTGGAACGCGTGGTCGACGCGCTGGAGACCGACGAGACCTACCCCAGCCTGCTGCGCTGCGCGGGCGCCGCGTGGTCGGTGCTCGCCCAGATCGGGGCCGACGCCGCCGCGGGCAGCCCGGTGCGCGGCGAACCGGTCCGGGCCGCGCAGGAGTACCTGCGCACCCACCTGGACGCCGTCGTCGAGGTGGCGGCGCTCGCCCGCCGGTTCGGGCTGAGCACGTCGCACTTCTCCGCACGCTTCCGGGCCGCGACCGGCGGCGGCGTGGTCGAGTACGTCAAGCGGCTGCGGATGGCCCGGGCGTGCGAGCTGCTGATCACCACGGAGCTGCCGGTCGCCGACATCGCGCGCTCGGTCGGCTACCCGGACCCGTTCTACTTCTCGCGCCAGTTCCGGAGCGTGCATTCCTGCAGCCCCACCGACTTTCGCCGGGGCATCCACGACCGCGAGCGCTGAGCGCGGCGTCGGATCGTCCAGGCAGGTGCGTCGTCCCCTGCATTCCGCCGGGCCGCCGGCGCGCGCTTTGCTGGGCGGGTTACTCCTTCGGCGCCCTGCCGAACCGACGACGACGTCAGGAGACCTGGATGTTCACCGTACGTTCCTGGGCGGCGCGCACCGGCGCCGCCCTCATCACGACAGCCCTGGCCGCCACGGGCCTGGCGGCGGGCGCCTCGGCGGCGCCGGCCGCGACCGGCGCCGGCCCCGCACCCGCCGGCGCCCAGGCGTCCCCCAGCCCCACGCCCTACCAGGGCTGGAACACCTACTTCGGCCTCGGCGGCGACTTCGGCGCCGAGGAGGTGCTGGACGTGGCCGACCACCTGGTCTCGTCCGGACTGGCCGACGCGGGCTACGACATCGTGTGGCTCGACGGCGGCTGGCAGGCCGACGTCCCGCGCGGCGAGGACGGACAGCTCCAGGGCGACGCCGAGCGGTTCCCCGACGGGATGGCGGCGCTGGCCGACGCGATCCACGACCGCGGCCTGCGCGCGGGGATCTACACCGATGCCGGCCCGTACATCCCCGGGTCGTGCGGCCTCGGCAGCGGCGGCGGGTACTACCAGACCGACGCCGACACCTTCGCCGAGTGGGGGTACGACGCGGTCAAGGTCGACTTCCTCTGCGGTATCGCCGCGGACCTGGACCCGCAGGAGGCGTTCACGGAGTTCGCGCAGGCGCTGCGGGACAACAGCTCCAGGCGCCAGATGATCTTCAACCTCTGCAACCCGGTCACGTCGCCCGACTGGGGCGACTACCCGGAGGAGCAGCAGTCCACCTGGTCCTGGACGTACGCCCCGGAGATCGCGGAGTCGTGGCGCACGTACACCGACGTCGGGTTCGTGGGCGACATCCGGTTCAAGGACGTGCTGCGCAACTTCGACGCCAACGCCCGGCACCCGGAGGTCGCCGGGCCGGGTCGCTACAACGACCCCGACTACCTCGCCCCCGGCCTGGGCATGTCCACCGAGGAGTTCCGCACCCAGATGTCCCTGTGGGCCGTCTCGGCGGCGCCCCTGCTCATCGGCAGCGACCCGCGCACGCTGGACCAGGAGTCGCTGGACATCCTGCTGGACGAGGACGTGCTGGCGATCGACCAGGACCCGCTCGTCGTCCAGGGCACCCGCGTCGGCGAGGCCGGGACCACCGAGACGTGGGCCCGACCGCTCGCGGACGGCTCGGTCGCCGTCGTGCTGCTGAACCGGGGCGACCGGCCCGCCGAGGTCGCGACCACCGCCCGTGACCTGGGCCTGCGGGGCCGGTCGTTCTCCGTGCTGGACACGTGGACGGACGCCCGCACGCAGTCCGCGGGCACCGTCCGTGCCGCCGTGCCGGCGCACGGCGCCGCGCTGCTGCGGGTCACGCCCACCCGGCACGACGGCGCCCCGCGCCTGGTCGCCGCCCCGCCCGCCTTCACGTCCGTGGGGGCCGACACCGTGGCGCCCACCACCGACCTGCTGGCCGCGGCCGGTGACCGGCTGACCACCGAGGTGACCCTGCACAACGACGGCAGCACGCCCGTCCGCGACCCGCGGGTCACGCTCACGGTCCCCGAGGGGTGGACGGCGCGCGCGCTCGGCGCCGCCCCGCGGGTGGTGCGACCCGGCGCCTCGGCGACGGTCGCGTTCGCCGTGTCGGTCCCGGCCGGGACGGGGACCGGCGGCTACGACGTCGCGGCGTCCGTCTCGTCCGGCTCCGGGCGGGTCACGACGCCGCCGTCGCGCGTGACGGTCGCGCCCGCGGTGCCGTCCGGCGGAGACGTCGTGCTCTCGCGGCACCCGTGGGTGAGCGCGAGCAGCGGCTGGATGGAGCCCACGGTCGACCAGAGCGTGGGCGGCGGCTCGCCGCTCACGGTGGCCGGCGTCGTGCACGGGACCGGGATCGGCGTCGCCACGCCGTCGCAGGTCCGGTACTACCTCGGCGGTGCGTGTACCGCGCTGACCGGGAGCGTCGGCATCGACGACGTCGTCGGCACGGTCGGCCCGGAGGGCGGCACGGCGACGTTCGACGTCGTCGGCGACGGGGAGACCCTCTGGAGCAGCGGCACGGTGGAGCGCGGCACGGCGACCGAGTTCGACCTGGACGTGACAGGTGTCCGCGACCTGTCGCTCCGCGTCGGCGACGCGGGCGACGGCGGCTACAACGACCGAGCCGACTGGCTCTCCCTGACCACCACCTGCTAACCCCTCGTTGAGTGCTGGATATTCGCCCTCTCGAACCGTTTCGAGAGGGCGAATATCCAGCACTCAACGATCGGGGTCGGTGAGGAGCTCCGTCAGGTGCGGGGCCGGGGAGTCCGCACGGTCCGGGGTCGTGACCAGCGAGACGACCCAGTCAGCCGCGCCGTCCGGCACGACCGGGACGGCGACCAGGCGGACGGCCTGGGGCTTGGCCGCGACGTGCCGCGGCACGAGCGCGACGCCGAGGCAGCGGTCGACCAGGTCGAGCAGCGTGTGCACGTCGTTGACGGTGAACCGCACCCGGCGCCGCACGCCCCGGGCGGCGAAGGCGTCGTCGTTCATCTGGCGCACCGCCCAGGACGGGTGGAAGTCGATGAAGCTCTCGCCTTCCAGGTCGGCCCGGTCCACGGCCGCGCGCGCCGCGAGCGGGTGGTCCGGCGGGCAGAGGAACACGACCGGCTCCTGCCCCAGGACGGTCCGCGGCAGCACGCCCAAGTGGTCGGCGGTGGCCACGAACGCGGCGTCCAGCTCGCCGTCGCGCACCCCCGCGAGGAGCTCGTGCGAGCCCGCCTGCTGGAACGCGATCTCCACGCGCGGGTAGCGCCGGTGGAAGCGTTCGAGCAGCGTAGCCACGTCGACGACGCCGAGGCACTGCTCCGAGCCGACCCGCAGCGTGCCCGCGAGCTCACGCGAGACCTGGACCACCGCATCGCGAGCTTCCGTCGCGGAGGAGAGCATGGAGCGGGCGAAGGGCAGCAGCGCCAGGCCCGCCTCGGTGGGCTCGACCCGTCGGGTGGTCCTGGTGAACAGCCTGGTGCCCAGCTCGACCTCGAGGTTACGGATGGCGGCGGACAGCCCGGACTGGGAGACGCCGGTGAGCTCGGCGGCCCGGGTGAACTGGCGCTCGTCCGCGAGGGCCACGAGGTATTCCATCTGACGCAGTTCCATTAAGAAACACCAGTTCTGGGAATGATGATGAGGAGTTGTTGGACTTCTAGGTTATCGCTTCCTAGTCTCTGGTCCGAACCCGTTGCGACACGAGGAGAAACCATGCAGCTCCGTTCCATCGGCGGCCGTTCCGTCTCTGCGATCGGCCTCGGCGGCATGCCGATGTCCATCGAGGGACGGCCCGACCGCGAGCGCTCCATCGCCACGATCCACGCCGCCCTCGACGCCGGCGTCACCCTGATCGACACCGCCGACGCCTACCACCAGTTCGCCGACGAGGTGGGGCACAACGAGGAGCTCATCGCCGAGGCCCTCCGGTCCTACGGCGGCGACACCTCCGGCGTGCTGGTCGCCACCAAGGGCGGGCACCTGCGGCCCGGGGACGGTTCCTGGACCAAGGACGGTCGCCCCGAGTACCTCAAGGAGGCCGCCAAGGCCTCGGCCAAGCGCCTCGGCGTCGAGGCCATCGGCCTGTACCAGTTCCACCGGCCGGACCCGGACGTGCCCTACGGCGACTCGGTGGGCGCGATCCGCGACCTGCTCGACGAGGGCGTCATCGAGCTGGCGGGCATCTCGAACGCGAACCCCGACCAGATCCGCGAGGCCAACGACATCCTCGGCGGCCGCCTCGTCTCCGTGCAGAACCAGTTCTCGCCGCGCTTCCGGTCCTCGCTGCCGGAGCTCGAGCTGTGCGCCGAGCTGGGGATCGCGTTCCTGCCGTGGAGCCCGCTCGGCGGCATCTCGCTGGCCCGCTCGGGCGAGCTGGGAGCCGAGTACTCGGCCTTCCAGGAGATCGCGGACGCCCACGGGGTCTCCCCGTTCCGCGTGACGCTGGCCTGGGAGCTCGCGCTGGCGCCCGTCGTCGTGCCGATCCCCGGGGCGTCGCGCCCGGAGAGCATCCGTGACTCGGCCCAGGCGCCCGAGCTGACGCTCACCGCCGACGAGGTCGCCCGCCTGTCGGCGGCCTGAGCCGGCCTCAGCCGGCCCGAGCCACCCCTAGCACCCACCACAGGAGAGAAACCCGTGAAGACCTTCACCCTGCCCGGCACGGACCTCACCGTCCCGAACGTCGTCCTGGGCCTCATGCGGATCCAGGAGAAGACGGACGAGGAGGTGCGCACCCTGGTCAAGACGGCCCGGGACGCCGGCATCTCGTTCTTCGACCACGCCGACGTCTACGGCTCGGCCCTGCACGGCTGCGAGACCCGGTTCGCCGAGGCCATGCAGCTCACGTCGTCCGAGCGCGAGCAGATCGTGCTGCAGACCAAGGCCGGCATCGTGCGCGAGGGACCGTACTTCGACTACTCGTACGAGCACCTCGTCGAGTCGGTCGAGGGCTCCCTGGAGGCGCTCGGCACCGACTACATCGACATCCTGCTCCTGCACCGCCCCGACGCCCTCGTCGAGCCCGACGAGGTGGCGCGGGCGTTCGACGACCTGTCGACGTCGGGCAAGGTGCGCGCGTTCGGCGTCTCGAACCACACGCCGGGCCAGATCGAGCTGCTGCGCAGGTCGGTGACGCAGCCGCTCGTGGCCAACCAGCTCCAGCTCTCGGTGACGCACGCGCCGCTCGTGGCGCAGGGCGTGGCCGCGAACATGCAGGGCCTGGACCAGTCGATCAGCCGCGACTCCGGCACGCTCGACTACTGCCGCCTGCACGACATCACCGTGCAGGCCTGGTCGCCGTTCCAGGCCGGGTTCTTCAACGGCGTGTTCCTCGGCTCGCCCGACTACCCCGAGCTGAACGCCGTGATCGACCGGCTGGCCACGAAGTACGACGTGCCGGCCATCGCGATCGCGACCGCCTGGATCACGCGCCACCCGGCGCAGATGCAGGTGGTGCTCGGCACCACCAACCCGGAGCGGGTGGCGGGCGCCGCCCTCGGGTCGGACGTGCCGCTGACGCGCGCCGAGTGGTACGAGATGTTCCGCACGGCGGGCTACACGGTGCCGTGACCCGCTGACGTGTCAGGCGCTCAGGTCACCCGGGTGACCTGAGCGCCGGAACCCGCTAAAGGGCGCCCGGTTGTGTGTGGGGGGCACAGAGATGGCCGGGGGAAGGAACACA